>CANIWM010000010.1 GCA_947471505.1 Chthoniobacteraceae bacterium
TAAACTCCGCGCAGCAATGAAGGCACCCTTGCGAAGGTTTTGGGATGGCCCCGCGAGCGTTTTGCGCCTCATCGGTCGCTCGTGGTTACAGGTTCAACTAAACGCTTCGCTCAGAATCAATGTGTCACGTTAATTTAGAAATATGGTATCAAACGTTCCATCGGTCGTTACTCGGAACACCGATCCAAAACCGGTCGCTCCGCCATCAAACGTCGTGCCGTAGAGGGTGCCATCTGGCCCCGCCGCCAGCGAAGCACGCGGGTTGGAACCTTCCGTGGAAAGAAAGCTCGCCGCACCTCGTAAGGCAACGCTGGTGGTGATGCGGAAAATGCCGCCCGTCCCTCCCGTTCCACCTTGCTCCGCCGTGCCGTACGCCAAACCATCATTCCCGAAGATCAAGCCGCTCAGCGGCGTCTTTCCGTCCGCATCGTTGCAGCTCGCCACGTTACCCGGATTGATCGTTGCGCCGTTGCCGTTGCGAATCACTTTGAATACTGTGCCAGCACCATTGGTACCGCCTGCCGAGCAAGTACCGTAGAGGAAATCATCCGGTACCGGGGGCTCCACGACACTCGCCTGAGGGCGCGAGCCTTTTGCACTCTCCATGCTCGCGACGATGGCAAAACCGGCCCCAGCCGAGTTGATACGGAAGACCGTGCCCGCATCCTCCGTCCCGCCCGCATACGTCGTCCCGTAGAAAAAGCCATCTGCTTTTGATTTCCAGAGTCCCGCCCGAGGGTTCGCCCCATCCGTCGCACCGCCAGCAAATATCCGCATCAATTGAATCACGCCTTCACTCGCGCCGCTCGTCCCCACTTTAAAGACGCAGCCCTTGTCCGCCGCGCTTCCTCCGAATTCCGTCGTGCCAAGCAGCGAGCCGTTGCCCACATCCACCAGCGTGCCCCACGGCGTCTTGCCGTTCGCCGTGCCTGTAAATGGTGCAAACGCACCCAAGTCCCAGTTCGTCGAGCCGGCAACGGGTGTCACCTTGAATACCGTGCCGCAATTGGATTCGCCTCCTTCACTCGCAACTCCATAAAATCGGCTGCCGACTTTTACTAACCCTCCGAGAGGGAACTTGCCGGAGTTCGCTCCGTCAAACTGCGCTAACTTCGTCAACGTTCCATCGCTAATTTTTACACGGAAAATCGTACCAAGCCCTTCTCTTTCATCCGCAGCCGTGTTCGGGTCATCCGTAGGCAAAATCGCCCCGCCCTGTTTCGCTGTTCCATAAAGGAAGCCATCCGCACCGTCCAAAAGCTCCCCTTCGGGAAATCGCCCGACCGTAGAGCCAAAGCTCGCCACCGTAGCGATCGAGCCCGTCGTCGCATCAAAACGGTAAACGCAACCGAACCCATTCGTTCCACCATTTTTCGTCGTGCCGTAATATTTGCCATCCGTTGCGAGGACCAGCTTTCCTCCTGGGTTCTCTCCCCGGCGCGCAAGATTTTTCACAAGCTCGACTCGATCAGCCGAAAATGCGGTCCAAGCCAAAGAAGAGAGTGCTAGAGTAAACAGCAGTTGTTTCATAAATGCGAAATGTTGTTATTGTTGCAATGGGAATTATGGCAGTTATATTGCTTTCTTTCCAAATGGAAACAAGAATCGTAATCGAAATCGACAAATTCGCAACCGCAATATCCGAGCCGACTCCTTTCAAAGAAAAGCCGACGAGCAATATTCCTGAAAAATCTCATCACGGCAAAAGCAGGCCAAGCCAGATGCATTGCCAAAGAGAACGGGATTTTCACGGAAAACCCCGTTGACACCCTCTTCATACGCTGAGATACACCAAACTCCACCACGAACTCTATTTTATGGCCGATTCACCAAATACGCAAGACGACGATTCCACAAAAAAGGAAACCATCCGGATTACCCTGCCACCAAAGGCGGACCAACCATCCGTAAAACGCGAAACCGTGCGCATCAATGTGCCCGGAACTTCTGCACCGCCACCAGTCGGCCAGGTCCCGAAAAAAGAAACCTCGAAGATCCCGATGTCCTCAATCTCACCAGCCCCGGCGCCCGCCGCTCCTCCGATCTCGGCTCCAGTTGCTCCCAGCGGAGTAACCACAAAGCCGCTCAGCGGACCTCCGGCCCCGCCGAAACTCGGTTCCGCACCGGTCACGAAACCTCTCAGCAGCGTTACGCCACCCAAGCCACCGCCGCTCACCGGCAAACCGACGATTCCCTTAAGGCCCGCTCCGCCTGCTGGCTCTGGCGCGATGCCGCCACCACCACCATCGGGCGTACGCCCACCAGCTCCCCCGGCTCCCGGCCAATCCGGCATCACAGCACCGGGTGTGAGGCCTGCTTCGCCGAAGAAAGAGACGGCGCGCATCACCCTGCCAAGCGATATGCCGAAAGGCGCGCCCGCGCTCCCAAAAGCGACCGTCAAGATGCAGCAGACTCAGCCGCTCACCAAATCTCCTGCGCCGGCCATCAGCCAAGCCATGAGCACGATGAGCGTGGACAGCTCACCAGCCAAATCCGACACGGCTTCCACGGTGCTCAGCATCCTAGGATTCCTCGCGACAGTTGCGGCCCTGTACTTCTCATACGTGGTCTATACCGAAGCATTGCCAAGAACTTTTTAGGAATAAAACCCCCTCCCGGAACTCTCCATCTATATGGCAAGTCCAAACGTTGTAACGCTCACTGATTCTAACTTCCAAGCCGAAGTGCTCAATTCACCCGTCCCCGTGCTGGTAGACTTCTGGGCACCTTGGTGTGGCCCGTGCATCCAGCTTTCGCCCGTCATAGACGAGATTGCGAACGAGCGCGCCGGCAAAGCAAAAGTCGGCAAAGTGAACGTCGATGAGGCACAGGCACTCGCGGCCCAATTTCGAATCACCGGAATTCCCGCGCTGCTCTTCTTCAAAGGAGGCCAGCCCGTCGGCCAGCTCGTCGGTCGCCAGCCAAAATCGGAGATTCTGAGCAAGCTCGACGCACTCGCTTAAACAGCCACGCATCCCAACTTCAAAAACCGCCGCTTTCCAGAAACGGAAAGCGGCGGTTTTTTGTACTGCGGGAGAATGCGCATTGATTTCCCTACCACAAAACACAGACTCACCCGCGTGAACCCACGCCTTTTGCTTCTTTCAGCGTTCGCCCTCATTTCCATTCCCGCCGCGTCCGCGCAAAACGCCGCTTCGCTCGTAGGGAAGCACACTGCCAACCTCGTGTTTGTCTCCGATGCGGGTAGCGGCGGCGCAGGCAGCGGCTTCGTGTGTGAGTTTCGCGGAAAGCCCGCACTGTTCACCAACATCCACGTCGCCGCCGGGATGCAAACACCCCGCTTTACCCGGCTCGATAAAACCGCCGTCCAGACCGTCGGTGCGCCGTCTCTCGCTGTCGGGCACGACATCTTGCACTACGCGCTCCCACCCGATGCGCCCATGCCCACGCTCGTCGCAGCCACCAATATCGAAAACGTGGCGGCAATCGGCGACGAAGTTTTCGTCCTCGGCAACAGCGAAGGCGCGCGTGTCATCGCCCCACTGTCCGGGACCATCGCGGGTCTTGGCCCCGACCTCATCGAAGTCACCGCTGAGTTCGTCCCCGGCAATAGCGGCAGCCCGATCATTCACGCCAAAACCGGATTGGTCCTCGGCATCGCCACCTACCTCACCGTGCGCGACCAGCAGTGGCTCTCCGGCGATTCCAAAGCGCCGAAAGTGCGCCGCTTCGGATACCGCCTCGATAGCGTAAAAAATTGGCAACCCGTGGACTGGCCTACCTTCGCGAAAGACCGCGCCGAAGTCGAAAAAGTGCAGAAGCTCACCGCCGATCTCACCTTTCTCCTCAAAGACCTCCGAGACGGCTCCATCAACTTTGCTCAACACACGAACCCCGCCATCGCCCCTCACGTAAAAGCCTTTGCCGAAAAAGTCGCGTCCTCTGCCCGAATCAGCGCCAGCGACCATGCCGCAGCCGTCACCACATTCCTGCGATTTATGCGCAGCGCCAGCCAGCAAGACATCGCCGATGCTGGCAGGCGCATTCGCTACGACTATTACCAGCGCGCACTCGCCGACGAAAAAAACGTCCGCACCCAGATTACCGAGATATTCGACACGCTCGTAAAAAAGCTCCACTGATGCCCCGGCACCCGCTCGCCGCCACACTCGCCCGTCTCGCCATCACCGCGCTCCTTCTCGCGTGGGTCCTCTCTCGCCCCGATGTGCGCGATGGCCTACGCACGGCAGAGTTTCACCGCCCTTGGTGGCTCCTCGGTGCATTCCTGTGCGGTGGCGGCGCTGCGCTCCTCAGCGCGTGGCGCTGGCACGCCTGCCTCCGCGTCTGCGATTGCGCGTTGCCTTTTACCACCGTCCTCCGCATCTCCCTCGCGGGGAACGCCGCCGGGCTCCTCTCCGTCGGCGCGCTCGGAGAAGATGCCGTCCGCGTCGCACTCGGCACGCGCCAACTCCCCGAGCGCAAAGGCGCTTTTCTCGCCTCCATCGCACTCGACCACATGAGCGCCGCGCCCGTCATGATCCTCCTCGTCTCACTCATCATCGGCACCATCGGCCTCTCCGCCAAGATGACCCACGCCACGGCCACCACGATCGGCGTTTCCTTCGCAATCTTCATGAGCATCGGACTTTCGATTCGCTACTTCCGGCGCGACCTCCACGACCACCTCCTCGGATACGTGAAAAAGTGCCTTTTCGCCCCCGGCACAGCCACAGCGATGCTCATTTCCGTACCGCTTCTCGTGCTCCACCACGGAATCTTTTGGTGTGCGGCGTCCGCCCTCCCCATCGCCGCAAATCCCTTTGGCATCTTCGGCGCATTCGTCGTCGCGGACAGCGTCGCCGCCCTCCCCATCAGCGTCGCCGGACTCGGCGTCCGCGAAAAATCCATCGAGTTCCTTCTTCACAAATGGTACGGCGTTGCTCCATCTCTCGCAGTGAAAGCCTCCCTCACGGGCCTCTCGATCCTCGCGCTCTGGGCCGTCATCGGCGTCGCCAGCCTCCCGCTCCGCAGCCAGAAAAAAACACCTACGCCGTGAGCGACACACCACTCGACATTCGCCGCCTCGCCGCCCGCTTTCCCGGCAACCACGCCCGCTATTACGCATGGTGCAAATTTGCCACCGACCCGCTCTACGCCGCCGTTTTCACCGCCCTCGCGGATACCACCGCGCCGCTCCTCGACATCGGCTGCGGCATGGGGCTGTGCTCATTTTACCTCCGGGAACGCGGCTGCAAATTCCCCATGCGCGGTCTAGATTTCGATGCGGAAAAAATCGCCATCGCCCAAAAAGCCGCCGCCACCCACGCGCCTGATCTCGTCTTCGAAACGAGCGACGCCCGCACCGGCCTTCCCGCACATTCCGGCAGCGTCACCATCCTCGACATCCTCCAATACCTCGACCCCGCCGCCCAGAAGGCTCTCCTGCGCGAAGCCGCCGCTCGCATCGCTCCCGGCGGCAAACTCGTCATCCGCACCGGCATCGAAGACCCCGGCTGGCGCTTCGCGCTCACCAAGCTCACGGACTGGTTCGCCGTCCTCTGCTTCTGGATGAAAAGCAAACCCATCTCCTACCCGCGCCCCGAAACACTTACCGCTACGCTCGAAGCCTGCGGCCTGCGCGGCACCATCCGTCCCATGTGGGGCCGCACTCCTTTCAATAACTGGCTCGCCGTCTTCGAGCGCGCGTAGTCAATCCCGACGCCCGATCCCGAACTCGCTCCCCACACGCACCACTTTCCCAGCGCGAAACTGCACCTCGATGAGCTTGGAGCTCCCGAACGGCTTCCCGGTTTCATCCCGCAACGTCGCAATCTGCTTCTTCGTCTTCGCATCGAAAACGTCTGGCGTGTGGCACCAAGCGAACGCGCCATCGAGGCTGAAGTTCACCCAACCGTGCCCGCCCATACTCAGCTCCACCGAGCCCTTTGGCACTGGCGGCATCTTCGCCGCGTCGAAAATGAACAGTTTCTTCCCCACCTGATCGCTGATCCACAGCTCGCTCTCGTCTGGCGTCAGGGCGACCCCATGCGTGCGGTGCGCGATGGGCGCATCGCCAGCCATCACGCGATGAATCGGCTTGCCCGCCACGAGGTCCACCACGTCAAAGCCCACATGCTTCCCAAGACACACAAACGCCAGCGAAAGTTTGCTGTTCACCGTAAATGGAAACACGCCCGACTCGCCCACGTCCGGGATCGACATCAGCACGCGTTCACTCTTCGGCTCGAAGACCGTCAGCGTCGTCGTCGAGCCCACAAACAGCCGCGAACCATCCGGCGACATGATGCTATTATGCGCGCCCGGCCCCACGCTGATCTTGCGCAACTCCGCGCCCGTCACGCCATCAATCACTACAAACCCGCCTCCATCGCTCGGCCCCCACCAGCCCGTCGGCGCGAACACTTTACTCCCATCCGACATCGCCGAAGAACGATCACAGCCGCCCGTGAACGCCTTTTCCCAAACGACCTTGTCTGTCTCCAAATCAAGCCGCCCCATCCGACGGTCCGTTGTTCCGTAGAAAAGCGCTTTGGCCTCCGTCGTCCCCGTCATCCCGCGCGTCCCGCCCTTCAGCATCGGCCCTTCGATACGCCGGACAAACTTAAACCCATCATCGATATCGAAAACCAAAATTCCCATCCCCGAAGCACTCTCCACCTGCGCTCCATCAGGCGTCGCCGCGTAAAGAAAGCGATGCAGCTTTTCCTCCGCGTGAGCCACGCACGTGAAAACGAGAGCGAAGAGAAAGGTGAGACGATGCATCCCTTCATCCAAGCAGCCCCACGCGGCATTGCATCACAAAATCCTACTGCATCGGCAGAATCAGCTCCACCGGTGCCGTGCCGCGCAACACGATCACCTTCACTTTTTCTCCTGCGCGATGGCGCTCCAGCAGCCAGCCGAGAAGCTCGCCTTCCGTCCTGCGCGTCTCGTCGCCGTCGATGGAGACGACGACGTCGTCTTTCTGAAATCCGGCGTTTTTTGCTGCTGCGTGTTTCCCGAAATTGCCGACGCCTTTTACGAGCAAGGCGATCTTCTTCACGTCGAGATTTCGCGGCGTGCGCGCGGCGTCGGGAAGGTCCTCAAGCGTCAACCCACCCGCAGCCATCGCGCGCAACGGCCATGTGCCGACGCGGCGCGAGATGTCGCTCTTTTGCCGCCAGCCTGCGGGCAGCGCGAGAGTTGCGGAAATGACTTTGCCCTCCCGCCGGATGCCCGCTTCGAGCGGCCCGGATTCCGGCGCACGGTGCAGCGCCCAGCTCGCATCGGCGGTGGAGACGAGCGCCTGCCCGCCTAGCGCGAGAAGGTCATCGCCCACCCGCAGCCCGGCTTTCGCCGCAGGAGAATCGGCGGTGATGCCCGTGACTCGCGCGGCGTGATCTGGCGAGAGCGTGAAGCCGACCGTCTCCGGCGCAGGCATCGGGTAGATCAGCTCTTGCGGAATCGCCTTTCCAGCATCGCGGTAGTAAGTGCGGAAGGCGTCGCCGACTTGATGGCAATGCACGCAGCTCTGCACGACCTTGCCTTCCCAATCCAGCCCGCTGCGATACTTCCCCGACAGCGCGGGAAATTCCACGGGGGTCTTAAAGGGCGTGGGCCCGCCTTGCTTCCCCGCCAGCCCGGCCTTGTTGCCGGGGAACCCACGATGCAGCGCGACCGCAGCCTCCAGCGTGCTGCGCAGCCCGGCGGTCGTCGTATCCTGCGTATCCTTCTGGTGCTTCCACGAACCAAAGCGCCCGAGCACCGTGCCATCGCTATGAAACATCATCGCAGAAAACGAAAGGTCGTAGTCGAACTGGAATTTCTGCAAATCGAGAGCGTTCGCATTGATCAAACGGACGCACACAAACCGGTCGAGCACCGGTGTGAGTGAAGAGTCGGTGAGCACGCTCGCATCCAGCCCCACGCAAGCGAGACAAGGCACGCAGCGCAGCACGACGAGCAGCGGCTTGCCAGACTTTGCCGCCTCCGCGAAACCGCGCTCCACGTCGTTGTAAATCCACCGCGCATCATTCTCCATCGTCGCCTTGTCCTTGCGCACCGCTCCTTCGCGGTCCTTCACCGTCTCGGCAAAAAGTGACGCGCAACCAAGCGCGAAGATCACGGGCAGGATGTTCATGGGTGTTTTCATACGAGCGTTTATGGCCCTATTGACCAGGCGGGCGCAAGGCTCGCCTGTGCCGCAGTGCGGCTGCACTTCGCCCCAAACGCAAAGCAATGGCTCTGGCGGCGGACGGAATTGCCCATCATTACACGAGTCGCGCGGCTGGTTTTCTCTCCATGGAGTTCACTGCGGATAGGCGAGGAGTCAGGCAGGCACTGCTGCGACGACTTCTGGCTCGAGCGCGTTGCGGATGATCGTGGTAAGCTTGTTCGAGAGATACGGTTTGGGGAGGTAGTTCACGCCTTCGAGAAGCTTCACATTGCTGCCGAAAAGCTCGCTGCTGTAGCCGCTGGTGTAGATGACTTTTAGGTCGGGTTTGTTGCCGAGACAGTGGCGGGCGACGTCGAGGCCATTGGCGATGCCGGGCATGACCATGTCGGTGAGCAAGAGGTCCACCTCATCGCGCAGGCCAGACCACATGGCGATGGCGCTATCGCCGTTTTCGGCTTCGATGACGTTGTAATTAAAGCTCTGCAAAACTTCGACGACGAGCGAGCGGACGGCGGCGTCGTCTTCCACGACAAAGATCGTGTGGTTGCCGTCGTCGGAGGCTGGGGCGAAGGATGGCGCTTCTTCGATGACCAGCGGCTTATCCGTCACGGGGATATAGACGCGGAACACCGTGCCTTCGCCGATGGCGGTATCCACGTCGATCCATCCCTCGTGTTGCTTCACGATGCCATAAACGGTGGCCAAGCCCATACCGGTGCCTTTGTTGAGACTCTTGGTGGTGAAGAATGGCTCGAAGATACGGCTGCACGTCTCTTCGCTCATTCCGGTGCCGGTATCGGCGACCGTCATGCAGACGTATTCGCCGGGGCGGGCGTCGGGGTTTTTAAATGGACCGTCGTCGGTGAAGGTAACGGCAGTCGTGGAGATGGTGATCGTTCCGCCCTCCGCCATCGCGTCGCGTGCGTTGAGAGTAAGATTCATGAGCACTTGCTCCATGCTGGTGCCGTCGGCGTAGATCCGAGGGAGCATCGGCTTCAAATTGAAATTGAGCTGTAGTTTTTCGCCGAGAAGTCGGCGGAGCATCCGCCCGATGTTGTGGATGTCATCGTTGAGATCGAGCACCTTGGGCCGCACCATTCCACGCCGGGAGAAAGTGAGGAGCTTCTTCGTGAGGTCAGCAGCGCGTTCTCCGGCACCGTTGATCTGGTGGAGCGAGGCGTTCACCGAGGCTTCGAGCGCGGGGTCGTCGAGGTGCATACTGGCGTGGCCTTGGATGATGGTGAGAAGGTTATTAAAATCGTGCGCGATGCCTGCTGCGAGTTGGCCGACGGCTTCCATCTTCTGCGCTTGGCGGAGCTGGTTTTCGAGCTGATGCCGCTCGGTCAAATCTTGCGCCATGATCAGGACGTGCTTCTCTCCAGCGAGGTCGAAGGGCTCAATGGAGAGCAGTGCGCTCCGCAGTTCACCGCTGCGAGTGCTGATCTGCGCTTCTGTGTCGCGGACGATCTTGCCATCGCGTGCGGCGGCGAGGAAGCGGCTCTCGTAGTCCAGGCAGAGGCGGAGATCGAGCGGGGTGCGCCCTACGACTTCCTCGCGGGTGAAGCCGGTCATTTTGAGAAATGCAGCGTTCACATCCACGAAACGCTGGGCGTGCAAAGTCTGGATGGCCTGCGGGATGGGGGAGGTCTGGAAGGCTTGGGAGAAGCGCGCCTCGCTTTGGCGGAGTTCGCCGTTCGTGTGCTCCAGCTCTCTCGTCCGGGCCTTCACCATGTCGGCGAGTTCCTCCACTTTGAGCTGGGCCTGGCGGGTGACGAGCCACTTCTTCGTAAGAGCGTGGGCGAGTTGGAGGACTTCGATATTGTCGAAGGGTTTTTTGAGGATGACGACGTTATCGCTGACGCCAATTTTGGCGGTCATTTTATCCCACGAATAGTCGGAGTACGCGGTGCAAACGACGATTTGAAGGCCGGGGTCCACTTTCCACAGATGGGAGATCGTCTCGATGCCGTCCCAGCCGGGGGGCATACGGACATCCACAAACGCCATCGCGTATGGCTCGCCTTCAGCAATCGCCTGCTTCACGCGCTCCAAGGCTTCCTGGCCTTGAAAAGCGGACTCGACGATGAATTCGTGGGCCGCAGTTTTGTCGTGCGCGGACTCATCGAAAAGGATCGCCTCAGCGGCATCAAGGGCGTCGTTGCGCGCCTGACTACCGAGTAGGATTTTGCGAAAGTCGTCGTGGATACTTGGATTATCATCCACGAGTAGGATTCTGTGATTGGGCTGCATAGTTACGCTGTGGTGACCTCCTGATTTACAGGCGGAAGTCGAAGGATAAAGCTGGCCCCGTGCCCAGGACCATCGCTAGTTGCGGAAAGACTGCCACCCATCTGTTGAGCTGCCAGCGCAGAGCTGTGCAGGCCAAAGCCATGTCCGTCTTTCCGTGTAGTAAATCCGTGGGAGAAAATCTTTGTGAGGTTCGCGGCAGGGATGCCACAGCCGGTGTCTATGACGGTGATCGCGACACCTCCCAATTCGTCGCCAGCCACGTGAACCGTAATGCGACGGATGTCGGAGGCGAGGTTCTCCATGGCGTGCTTTGCGTTGCGCAGGAGGTTGACTAGAATCTGCAGGACTTTGTGGCGATCCACATCCACGGGCCGCGAACTTTCCACCACGCGGACGAGCTCGATTTGATGACGGCGGAGGCTGACCATCACCATGCGGATGGCGTCGTCCACGAGCAACTCGGGCTTGATGCGTTCGACGAGCCCAAAGACGCGCGCGTGGCTCTGCTGCATGGAGACGATTTCTTTGATGTGCTCAATGTTTCGCGCGAGCGACTCCAGCTCGGTCAACGCTTCGTTGCGTTCGGAAATCAAGTGCTTACCGAGGTTCACAAGATAGGACGGGATGAGCTTTCCCTTCGGATCATTCGCGATGAAGTCGGCGAGGTTACCGTTCCGATCGATCATCATGGAGGCCGTTTTCTGAAGCTTCTCAAGACGGTCGCCGTTGAGTTTTTCGGAGATCAACGCGGCCGAGACATTCACGCTGTTGAGCACGTTACCCACGTTGTGCAAGACGCCCGTGGCGACTTCTGCCATGCCTGCTTGATGTGAGGCTTGCACAAGCTGCGCCTGCGCTTCTTGGAGCTCGCGCTCCGCGCGATGGCGCTCATCAATTTCATGCCGCAAGGCCGCGTCGCGAAACTCAACCTGATCGAGCATGAAGTTGAACGTCTTCGTGAACTCGCCGACTTCATCATCAGCGAGTTGCTCGGCGCGGAGGTGGTAGTCGTCCTTCGCCGCGATAGCGCGGGCGGTCTCCGCGAGCTTCTGGATCGGGGTGCTAATCAGTCGGCCCATGCGGATGGAGATGACCCATGCGACCAGGACGGAGATGCCGAGCACCATGCAGAAAATGCCGATGTAGAGACTCACCAGGCGCCCCGATTGCTCCCGATAGTCCGCCTTGATGTAGAGCGTCCCGATGTGCTCTTGATCGCGGATAACTGGGTGCTCGAAGTAAAGGTCGCCACCTTCCCACCACTGCTGGGGGGCGGCGCTCCGGCTCCGTCCAGTGAGCCGCGCATCCATGCGCCCAAACGTCGCAAGCTCCCCTCCAGTCTTCAAAAACAACGCGGCACCGGTAATCCCCACCTTAGCCGATAGGGTGCCGATAATCTCCGCGCCCACGGTCCGGCTTTCAAAATCGACCGCGCCAATGCTCTGCGCGGCGATCATTTCCGCCGTGGATTTCATGTCTTGGATGAAAGTCTTCCGGAAAAAATAAAACTGCACCGCAAATAGTGTGGCGCAGGCGACCAATAGCGAGACGATGCAGGTCGAGAGGATGATGAAGCGAAGCTTGCTCCGAATCGGCGCATGGCGAAAAAAACCACTCATCCGCCGACGCCTCCTTCTCCGAAGTTCACGAGCCGAGGGCTGATCTTGAGGTCGGAGCGTCGCGCATTTTTCTCGTTGATCTCCATGTTCACTTCGCTGCCGAGCGTGCGAAGATTGATGATGCCCCCCTCTTTCAAAAACGAATCACACTCTCCCACCGTGAAAACGGGCTCGCCCCGCACTTTGCGGAGAATGGCGGAAAGTCGCCCCTCTTCTGAGCGGGATATAAACAAAATGTGGCAACCAGCCGCCTCCTGAATGGTCGAACACGTCTTCACGACTACCTCACGTCCGTTAATGGGTTTTCTTCCCACGACTTCCCGGATTTGATCCGACGCAAAGTCCGTCCCGAAGACGCCGATGACGAGTGGAATCCCTGTCCCCATCTTATCTTTTGGCCATTCGACATAGCGAGCGAGTTTGCCGATATGGACGGCCTTTTTCTGATATTCGTTCCCGCTATCTTGCCCGAAGACGAACCCCGCTAGACAAAAATACATCATCGTCCATACGAGGAAAGCGCGCCAATTGCGCCCCGCTGTAACGCGGCTCCCGGAAATAGACGGATGGATGAGCATGGACTGTGATGATTCAGCAAGGGCTATGCCTTTAGAGGCAATGACGCGAGACGAACACCGCGATTTGTACCCTGATAGCGGCATTCGGGATAAAAAACCGACTGATGCGGAAGGAACGAGGCCAAATCATTTACCCTAGAATCCAGCCCATACATTCCGGGCCTTCTCCCGGAAGGGACCACCTTTAAAATACCGGGAAAAACTGCGCGCCTATCTTTTGGGTATTCCAGACTCATGGACTTGGATGGCGGTGACGAAATCAATCGCCCGCTGGAGGACGATGTCGCGCGGGGTGGTTTTCGGAGCCTGCCCGGCGTCTTTGAGTTTTTGGCGCTCCTGCGCGGCGTCCATCTCAGGGTTCGTCCCGGCAACAAGTGCTGCTTCGTTCAAGCGCGGGCGCTCTATATCAGTCGCGAAAGCGATGATTTCCTTTTCCGACTGCGCAGCAAACAGAATCTCGTCCGTAGTCGCTTGCGGGACGTCCACGAGCAAATCGGGGTGCAGCCCGCCGGGGAAAACGGGCGTCGCATCGGGCAACGTCACTTCGCCAACCGCGACTTTGAGCACGCGCCCTTTTTCCAAGGTCACCTCCTCAAATTGCGCAGCCTCGCCCTTCGTCTGCTGCCCGATCACATACGCTCCGGCGTGCGTGCGGAGGACGGCAGCGATGACTTCGGCAGAGCCTGCTGTGTCGCTATCCACGAGTGCGATGAGTGCACCGCGCCAACTCGGGTTCATGCGGGAGGTCAGGATTTCTTCGTCGTTTGCGCGTGTCCGTTTGATGGTGAAAAGGATGCGTCCTTTCGGGCAGAATCGGCGGCACACCTCCGCAGCTTGCTCGAACTCCGCGTGCGGCGGCGTGGCGCGCAAATCGAGGATCATTGCAGGCGGCGGCGTCTTGTAGGCTGCGAGCGTGGCATCGAGTGCTGCGATGGATTCCGCGCTCAAGGTGCCCAGCCGGACGTAGCCGATATTTTGGGGCAAAATCTCCGCCCGATACGGCTGGTGCTCGGTCGCTCCCGAGGATGCACCAGCGAGCACGCGGACGCCGTTGCCGAGTCGCTCCAGCAGCCCTTGGAGGCGCGCTCGATCGAGGGCGGGTTCTTCGAGTTCGCCCGGCCTCACGTAGGTCGCGCGGAGGGTTTCGATGATGCTCTTTAGCTCCCCGTCGCCGAGTGCATCTGCCGCCTCGCGAGCGGGAAGCACGGCTGGACCCGCGGGCTTTGGCGGAGGCAAAGGGACGGGCGGCGTGGCCTTGAGCACCGGCTCTGGCTTGCTCTCGACCATCTTTGGCTCGGGGAGATTCTGCTGGGCGACGAGCGAAGCAGTGAGCGCGAGAAAAGCTGCAGTTTTGATCATGACTGCGCCACCCTATCGGCTCACCTCGCGATTGCCAAGCGAGCGCGGGCAAAAACTTACCTCCGCTTTACAATTTTCCCTACCCGTCCCGATGAAACCTTTACAACTGGGTGCGATGCTCCGGCTCAAGAACTCAGTGCCTATGAAAAACATCCTGTCCATCATCATCGCCAGCGCCACCGCCGCCACCGCCGAGCCAGTGGAATCCTCGCTCCAGCCCGCGAAACTCCAACCTGCGTCGGGCCTCGACATGGCCAGTGGTCTCGGTGGGCGTGGTTCCATCCGCGTCTCCCCAGACAGTGCGGAAGCGTGGAAGCTGCGTTTCCCAAAACAACCCAACGGTCGCCCACGTTAAATTCCGCCATTTATGATTTCCGTTCTCACATTTGATTCCGTTTCTCAGGCGACCTTCGGCTATACCGATGTCAGCGCGATCCAAGGCTGGCTGGAGCACGGCGACGAAGCTGCCGCCAGTTGGCTCTTTGAAAAATACCTACCGCTCGTCCGCCACATCTGCTCCCGCCGACTGCCACGCCCTTGGATGGTCGAGGACTGCGCGCAAGATACGATGTCCCGCGCATTTCAGTCGCTCCATCGGTTCGATACGAGTCGGTGTTTCTCCTCATGGCTTACGTCCATCGCTGCGAATGTCTGCGTGGATAAATTGCGCCGCCTTTACCGCAACAGCACCGTCTTAGTAGAGGAAGTGGACACTTACGTGCGAGCGCTGCTCGATGCTCCCGAAGAGGGAGCCAATGAGCGCATCTATGCCGCGCGCGAGCTGGTCGAATCGCTCCAGCCGGACTTCCGGCAAGTGGTGGAGCTTCATTATTTCGACGGCCTCACAGCACGTGAAGTCGCCGTGCGCACCGGGCTCACGCAGGCCAACGTCGCCATCCGCTTGATGCGTGCCCGGCAATTTCTCGCGGCCCGCGCGACGGTGCTCGGGCTCTTTTAAACCGAGCATCCCCCACAAAAAGAATCCGCAGGGAAGAACACCGTTAATTAAGCCCAACCAACCGGTGCCCCGCCCTGCGGGAGGGGTGCGAATGCACGCCCAAAAGTATTCACGGAGTAGGCGGGCATCAGCAGCCCAACCAAAACCCACCCGCTCCGCGAAATTGTGTTCAACTCACGTTCACGCGCTCCTCGGTGAGTTTGATGACGCGCCCTTCTGGGTCGCGGAAATTGTTATATTGGCCTACGGAAGTGACGATGATTCCGCGGCGGCGAAGCTCGCCGAGCACGGAGTCCTGATGCTTCAGCGCGAGGTGCATGTGAAAGTAGCTCACGAGTTCACCGTGCTCACAGGCCCGCAAACAGAGCGGCACTCCGCCGAGATCCAGCTCGCAGATGCGGTCCGGCTTTTCGTTGGTGATCCGTGCGTTCAGAATATCGACGTAGAAATCGCGGACTTCGCGATATTGCTGAGTGAAGATGGCGACTGCGAAACACTTCGGATTAGCGACCACTGCGCTTGCGAGGGCCGTGTCGTGGTCGTTTTCCAATTCGTTTATTCGCGTTAGGGTTATCATGGAAAACCATAAAAGCCGTAACCGTGCCACGGCGATCGGGGTTTTATAATTTCTATAATCTCTTCCCCGCTTTTCGAACTACAGGCCAGTGATGTCCACGAGCTTAAGCCCCGGTTGAAGGTAGGTCACTTGCCCAAGCTCTGAGGACCAAACGACGCGACCTTTTTTCAGCAGCGTATCGTAGAAAACCCGCTCTGGCGTTTGATTCGAGCCGTTTTTGTCTGTTTTGTTCTCGTCGAGGTAGCGCAAGTAAGTGCGACCGCAAATTGCCACATGCGTCACGCCTTGTGCGCGCAAATCCGCGATGCTCCCAAGGTCGGCAGACTCTTTTTTCCCCGCAATGATTCGTTGCGGGAGCAGAGGTGAATTCGACCGCTCGATCCGTGTAACATCGGGGAGATACACGGCCTGATCCTGCGCCAGCACAGCATCCGCAGGGAGATTCGCACGGACCCACTCAATGAGGCGTGCGCGATCATCCAAAGTCAGCCCCTCATCGATAGCCTGAAGCGAACGCACTTGGAAAAGGACACCCGCGGCCACAAGCGCCGCGCCCGCTGCGAGCCCACCGCGCCAGAGCCACACTCGCTCACGAACGCCCGCCAGCACACGTGCGAGCCCGGCAACCGCGAGGAATCCAAACGCCAACGAGATCGGCAAATGATAGCGCGAAGCCGTCTTCGGGACGAAGCTGTAGAGCACAAATTGCGAAACCGCAGTGCCGGCGAGAAGCCACTCTGCCGCTGTGATCTTTTTCGGCGTGCGAATCGCCGCCCCCAGCCACAGGAGCGAAATCACCGGCAGCGTCCACCCTCCGTACATTCGCTGCACGATCAGGTAGAACCCGTGAGGCACGTTCCGAGACACGCCATCCGTCAGCCCTGCGAGCTTGGTGCTCTCTTCGTGCAGACTCGCGAAAAGAAGGCTCGGGGAACGCAAGAACGGCAGATTGAACAGCAGCCACACCGCCGCAAACGTCCCGAGAAATGGCAGCAGTCGCCCCTTCCTCTCGCCGGGAGCGGACCTTTTCCACACAAGCCACAGGCCGACCGGCAGTAGGAGAAAACCGATATATTTCCCCGCAGCCGCCATCGCACACGCTGCCGCTAGAAGATGCAGCCAGCGCCGCGTGGGAGTCTCGCTAAAGGCGTTCAGCGCAAGGCAGACACAAGCGATCCCCGCCATCATCCACGGGTCTTCCTTAAAATAATGAGCCAGCTCAAAAAGCAGCGGATTCGTGACTGCGAGCAGCCCAAACGCCCAGCCCGCCGCCGCGCCAAACGTGCGAAAAGCCAACACGGCCAGTGCCGCCGCCGCCAGCGCAGACACGGCCGCTGTAGCCCATCTGCCGACCATCACGACCTTTTGCGGATCCTTTTGCGCGTCTCCCCGCAGGACGACATAGCGCGCGATGTCCACCGTTGAGAGCATCATCATCGGATGATGAAAGTTCCGCTTGTGCCGGATGATTTGCGCCACCTTCCCGGCTCATCTGGGTGGTAGTAAAATGAGAACGCATTGTGCCGCCCAAACACCGCAAGCCCAGCCGCCAAGACGGTGAAAAAAAGGAGAATGGCGTGGCGGCGTTTTGACATAAGAAGGAGGTTGGTAACAGGGAACCATCGCAAAAAACAACGTTCTCTTTCCTCGCCAATTCCCCCGTTCCGATTCGCTCTCCCGTGTAAAGTCTTCCTCGATTCCGATGTGGTGATGGACCATCTCGCCGACCGCCAGCCCTTCGCAGTCGCGCCGCGACTCCCAGTTCCTAAAGTTTTTGCAGCGTAGCGCGCATGAAAACCACTTCTGTGAGGTCTATGTCTTTGGATAGACGACGATCGGGCTCCGTGGTGCCCAGCAATATTACTCCGCCGCTTTTCACGACGGCATTTGTCGTAACTTTTTTCGTGTAGAATTCCGGCTGTTCGATTTCACCGTTATTCTCGGTTTTGAATACTTTTGTGCCGCTGAGCGCCGTATTTTGCACAGCAATCGAGAGGGTGATTAGGGAATTTTGCGTATCGATAGTTGGCTCGATTTGCAGAGTAGTTCCCGTGTTTTTAACCTCAAATGTTGTCGGTGTGCTGGGTGTTCGAGGGAAGGAAGTTGTCTCCTGCGTAACCGTCGTGGTCTTGGTAGTTTTTGTTACCATACTGCCAACAGTTTGCGGAATCTGCGGTGCCTCAAATTCAGTCGGATAGCGGTATTCAAAGATGGATTCGATGACTGCCTGATTACCGCTGACAGCAGAAACAGTGGGGCTTGCAACGAGTTTTGCCTGTTTGCTTGCGACCAGTGCCTGCACATTCTTGAGAATCGCGTCCCCACTCGTGCCGATAGGTTGGTTCAACAAAGTCTGCGCAGCCAGTTCACGCGACATGCTGAAAATCTGCACCTCAATCAAGACGCCTTCAGGCTTTGGCACCGCGGCCTGTGGGGCGGGTTTATCTTTACACCCACTCACACAAAAAATTGCGAGAAGCGCGGAGAAAATGGGACGGCGTAATTTCATATTGATGGTTGGATTGAGGATGTAGCGGGTTGGAAAACTTAGGAATTTGGTCTTGCGACATGAGGGCCAATAAACAGAGCGTTTGCGATAAAAATACGGCGTCGAATAAAACGAAGCGAGGGAATGGTTGTCTGCGTGCGAAAAATTGACGCGCCCCATCTCTGAATCTTCCGCCCCCTCGACTTTGGTAAGGCGTCGTCCGCTGAGCTTCTCGGGGCAGCAGCGGTTCTTTGGGAAAAACAACGTTCTCTTTCCTCGCCACCCGCCGCCCGCCCGCCTACACCGCCGCGCGACAAGAATGACTTGGGACTACCTCATCGTCGGAGCCGGATTTGCCGGCAGCGTGCTCGCCGAGCGCCTCGCCAGCCAGCGAGGCGCGCGCTGCCTCGTCCTCGATCGCCGCGACCACATCGGCGGCAACGCCTACGATAAACTCGATACCGCCGGAGTCCTCATTCATCCCTACGGCCCCCACTACTTCCGCACCAACAGCGACCGCGTCATCGCCTACCTCTCGCAGTTCACCGAATGGCACCGCGTGGACTACCGCGTCCTTTCCTGGACGAACGGGCAGCACTGGCAATTCCCCATCAACCTCAACACCTTCGAGCAATTCATCGGCCACCCCAGCACGCCCGAAGCAATGGCCGCAACCCTAGCAAAATCGCGCGTCCCCATCGAATCGCCGCGCAACAGCGAAGAGGTCATCATCAGCCAGGTCGGCCGTCCGCTTTACGAACTCTTCTTCAAAAACTATACCCGCAAACAATGGCGGCGCGACCCCAGCGAACTCGACCCCAGCGTCTGCGGCAGAATCCCAATCCGCACCAACCGCGACGACCGCTTTTGCGACGAGAAATTCCAAGCCCTCCCCCGCGACGGCTACGCGGCCATGTTTGCGAAAATGCTCGCGCATCCGAACATCGAAGTCCGCCTAAAAACCGACTACCGCGAAGCCCGGCAACACCTCGCATTTAAGCACCTCATCTACACCGGCCCCATCGACGAATACTTCGACCGCTGCTACGGCGCACTCCCCTACCGCTCCCTGCGATTCGAGCCCGAGACGCTCCCCGTCGAATACCACCAACCCGCCATGCAAGTGAACTACCCCAACGACCACGCCTACACCCGAGTCGTAGAACTCAAACACGCCACCGGCCAAAAACTCCCCCACACCACCATCATCCGCGAATACCCGCAAGACTACGCCCCCGGCCTAGAGCCCTACTACCCCATCCCCGCCCCCGACGCCCGCGCCCAATACAGCCGCTACGCCGAGCGCGCCGCCGTAGAACGCGGCGTCACGTTCGTAGGGCGACTGGCGACGTATCGGTACTACAATATGGACCAAGTCGTCGCCTCCGCGCTGACTGAGGCGGATAAACTGCCGATTTTGAGCGGAGATTGAACGGATATATCCAAGGTTGCGTCTGAGGCTTCCTTGCGCTTTTGTTCCGCCCCTTTTCACAAAACATGCAACTAGACTCAAGATTCCAAGAACGTATCGCCGTAATCGTCACGGTCGTCGTCGGCATTCTGAGCGCGATCTATCTTGGGAAGATGACGGCGCAAGGACAAGTCGGGATCATTTCGATGATTGTCCTTGGGGCTGCGGGAATAGCGAGTTTACTTCACTTTCGAGAGAGAGTATGGGTGATCATTCCAGTTCTTTGGCCCTTTTATGGGGCCGTTTTGATTCTCCCGCTTCCGTTTGCCTTAAAAGACATCGGGGTCATGGTTGGTTTCGCCTCAATCATTGTTTGTATTGCTCTTAAAATAGTGCGGATGCGGCCCAAATTCACCTATCTTGATGCTTTTCTCTATTTGAATGCCCTCTGGTTGCTAGTAGCGTTTATTCGTAATCCTGTCGGATTCTTCGAGGCAGATAGTGAGCGAGTTGGGGGGCGTCCGTACGTCTCAGCAGTATTCGCTTTGCTTGCTTACTGGTCGCTGTGTCGCCTGACGACACCCGTTGAGACTATGAGAAGATTGCCGATGTACGTATTGGGCGGAGTTGCGCTAGTCTTTCTCGTAAACGTGCTCATGATCCTCGCCCCGGCGATAGCACCTTACGCGGCGGCATTCTACTCGGGCTTAGATTTATACTTTGTCGATGGAGTTTCCTCCACGATTTCGGGACCAAGCGCAAGTGAATCAGCGATTGATGCCGGAACTGTCCGAATTGAGGTTTTTCGCGATATTGGCCGGTATATGGTGATCTTTCTCTGTGCTTACTTCTTCCCTCCCAGCATGTTGAATCCATTGAACTGGAAGCGCTGGTTGTTTTTTACGCTCGCGATGGTCGGCCTATTGTTGTCCGGATTTAGGGGTTTCATTGTCTACGCGGCTGCAATTTTCGTTATCGGGACCTATTTTCGGAAGGGTTGGATCTCGGTCCTTCGGTCATCGGGCGGTGGCGCGTTGGTAGTATTGCTTATTATGCTCGGACATGGGACCTTGTATCAGCTCCCATTTGCTGCGCAGCGGGCTTTGGCAGTGATTCCCAGCGCACTAAGACCGACAGAGTTTGAAGAAACCGCTGTTCTTGCTGGCGAATCCTCCACGGATTGGCGAGTAGAGATGTGGATTCAGGCGCTCACAACCAACCGCTATATCTCGGACAAAGTGATGGGTGACGGATTCGGGATGAACCGAGCGCAAATTGCAGCCTATCAGCGAGCAGCTACTCACGGAGCAATCTCGAATGAAGACTCCCAAGAACACATGGCGATCTCCGGCGACTTCCACAGCGGGCCAATTTCAACCATTCGCGTCGTCGGTTATGTGGGATTATGTTTCGCCTACATGATGATGATCGCGATGGCTCTACACTCCATAAAGCTCATCCGTCGTGCGAAAGGGACGCCGCTTTTTGAGCCGACATTGTTTTTTTTGATGCCCGTAGTCTTCGAGCCAATGTGGTTTTCATTCGTGTTTGGAGCCTATTCGATGTGGTTTCCTTTTGTAGCATTCAGTCTTGGGATGATGAAAGTTCTTGAGAATTCGCTGCTCTCGTTAGAGCACCCGAAACCGGTAACAGCCCCTGTTGCTGACTATCAGGAACCCGTTACGAGAGTGCTGGTATGAGCGCGAGTGTCCGCTTTATGCGGGGCGTTTCCAGTAGTTGGGCGTCGATTGTCATTATTGCGGTCACTCAGATTTATCAGGTTCGGATTGCTCGTAGGGAGTTGAGTGAGGCGGAGTTTGCGCTGTTTGGGGTGTTGTCGAATTTGATTGCGGCGTTTTTGATCGCGGAGGTTGGGGTGCGGGCGTCGTTCTCGCGGCTGTTGCTGGATGCTCGCAATGAGGGTGGGGAGGCTTATCGCCGGTTTTGGGCTTCGGCGGCGATGGTGTTTCGGGTGCAGGGTCTTGCGATTGGGCTGCTCGCGCTGGCTTGCACGCCGTTTCTTGGCGACTGGTTTCATGTGGCGGACACTCAGTTGGCTACTGCACGGGCTGTTTTTTTGCTGCTCGGGGGGATTTCGGCGTTGGGGTATGCGTTTGGGCATCACTCGGTTTCTCTGCTGGCAACTCAGCACTTCGTGGTGCCCAATTTTGTGTCCATCCTTGCTGGTGTGGCGGGGTTCGGGGCGTTCGTGCTTGGCATCCGAAACGGCTATGGCCTTTACTCTTACGTGTTCTCGGTGGTGCCGGGACTTTTCGCCGCGTGCGTGGTTTTTCCGCTCCTTACGAAGCGTCTCAAAATTGCTCCAACGGCGGGGATTCGCGATGTTTCTAAGGTGGAAATTCGGCGTATTTTTGTGCTCGGGTTCGATCTGTTTTGGGTGGCGCTCTACAACCTTATTTTGGGGCATACGCTGCTGCTATACGGAGGATTCCTTCTATCGGTGGCGGAACTCGCGATTCTCACGGTGAACCTGAAGTTTGTGCAGTTTGGGCTGCAAGTCGCGCAGCGGATTCCAGGGACGGCGGAGCCGGTGTTGGCTCAGATGGTGACGGTACAGGATTTTGTGCGCTTTCGCCCGAATTGGCTTCTTGCTGCGAAAGGTGCGCTGGGTTGCACGATTTTGGGGACGGGAATCTTGTATCTTTGGGCGGGTTTTGCGGTGGGGCACTGGACTTCACCTGCGGACCAAATGAGCCATTGGCCGCTGCTGATGGTCTGCCTTTTGCCACTGCGCTACATCGTGCATACGGTGTGCGTGCTCGCTTGCACGCTGTTCAAAGCGGCGAATCAGCTCCGCGTTGCGCTGGCTTGGGAGCTGGTGCTTTACACGGCGCTGGCGTTTCCGCTCGGGCGGGCTTTTGGCGTCGGCGGGCTGCTGGCGGCGAGTGTTTTCAGCCTGTTGGGCGGGTCACTGATTCCGGGGCTGCGGTTGGTGCGGCGGTTGGGGCAGTTTCCACCGGGAGTGGTGCCGGGGGCGATTGCTCGCACGCTTCTGCCGGGGTTTGCGCTGCTTTTCTTCGTCGCGGGGCTGGTGCCGCATCCTGAATCCATTGCGCTTTTAAATCGGTGCATCCTCACGCTCGGCTGGGCTGGTGCGGCTGTCGGGCTGGTTTGGTTTGCTGGACTGGACGGCGCGGAGCGGGTCGCGATTCGTGGAAAAATCGCGCTATTTCGGGGGCCCGCGTAAATTGGTCCTTGTTCCTAAAGCATTCTATTGAAAACTCACCCGTCACCATGAATCAAAACACCAAAGTCCTCATCACCGGAGCCGGCGGCTTCATCGGTTCGCACCTCGTCGAGCGATGCGTGGAGGCTGGCTTCAAGGTACGTGCATTCGTCCACTACAACTCGCGGAATTTTCACGGCTGGCTGGAAAGCTCGCCGGTTTACAAAGAGCTGGAAGTCGTCGCAGGCGATATTCGCGACTACGATTCGGTGCTGGCAGCCTCCGAGGGTTGCGAGACGGTTTTCCACCTCGCGGCGCTCATCGGCATCCCGTATTCGTACGTCTCGCCGCAGGCGTATATCCGCACAAATGTGGACGGGACTTACAACGTCCTCCAAGCGTGCCGGACGCTCCAGACGCCGAACGTCCTCGTCACTTCCACGAGCGAAACTTACGGCTCGGCGCAATACGTCCCGATTGATGAAAAGCACCCCGCCGTCGGCCAGTCGCCGTATTCTGCGACGAAGATCGCCGCCGACCAACTCGCGATCAGCTACCACCGCTCGTTCGGGCTGCCGGTGAAAATCGTGCGTCCTTTTAATACCTACGGCCCCCGCCAAAGCGCACGGGCAATCATCCCGACGGTCATCACACAAATCCTCGCAGGCAAACGCGAACTCTCGCTCGGCAATCTCGCCCCGACTCGCGATCTCACTTTTGCCCGCGACACCGCCGCCGGATTCCTCGCTATCGCGAGGTACGACGGACTGCACGGCGACCCGGTGAATATCGGCATGGGCTGGGAAATCTCCATCGGCGATCTCGTCCAAAAAATCGCCTCGCTCATGGGCGTGGAAGTCTCAACCGCATCCGCCGCCGAACGCCAGCGCGTGGCTGCCAGCGAAGTCGAACGACTGCTCGCCGATGCCTCCAAACTCCGCAACGCAACCGGCTGGGCTCCCGATTACGATCTCGAGCGCGGCTTGCGCGAAACTATCGCTTGGCTCGAAAAACACCACCACGCCTACAAAGCCGACCTTTACAACGTATGAAAGCAGTCATCCTCGCCGGGGGCCTCGGCACCCGGCTCAAGCCCTTCACCCAAGTCATCCCGAAACCGCTCCTGCCTGTTGGCGAGAGCAGCGTGTTGGAAATCCAACTGCTCTCGCTCAAAAAAGCGGGCGTTGAGGAGGTGTTCATCGCCACAAATTACCTCTCCGATTTCGTCACCGCCTACATCGGCGACGGCTCGAAGTTCGGGCTGAAAGTGACGTTTAGCAAAGAGGACAAACCGCTCGGCACTTGCGGCCCCGTCAGCCTGCTACGCGAGCATCTGAGCGAGCCGTTCTTTTTGATGAATGGCGACGTGCTTACCACGCTCGACTTCCGCAAAGCATACGACCACGCCGTCGGTCTCGACTCAGATTTCGTGGTCTGCACGAAGGAGATCGTCACGCCGTTTGAGTTTGGGAAAGTGACGACCGAAGACGGCTACATCGTCGGCATCGAGGAGAAGCCGAACTTCCGCATCGAAATCCTCGCCGGTATTTACATCTTAAAGCCGCCGATTTTTGACCTCATCCCTCACAACGAAGCGATGGGCGTGGATGGCCTCATCAAAAGTATGCTGGCGAGCGGACGGCGCGTGGGCAAATACCTCATGACGGAATACTGGCTCGATATTGGCCAAGCCCACCACTACCAGGCCGCGCAAGAGGCGTACAAGGATCACTTCGCAGGGCTGAAATCGTGAAAGTTCTCGTTCTCGGCGGAGCAGGGTTCATCGGCAGTCGCGTGGCGAAAGCGTTCCTCGAAACGGGCGCGGAAGTCACGATTTTGGACGGCCTTTTTTCAAAGACCGGCGCACGAAAAGAGCACGCCGACGCTCTGCCAGTCGCACGCTTCATCGAGCAGAGCATTGAGGACTTCGACGACCTCCCGGCGCTCATCGCCAGCGTGGACCTGATCGTGGATGCAATGGCGTGGACCTGCCATCGCAGTGCGCTGGCAGACCCGATTTACGACCTCTCGCTCAACCTCCTCTCGCACCTTACTTTGATTGCCAGAATCCCCGCCGCGTGGCCGGGGCGGGTCATCTTCCTCGGCTCGCGTGGGCAGTATGGCAGCCCGCAAGTCGCCGAGATTACCGAGGACACGCCGCAAGCCCCCGAAGATATTCAGGGAATCCATAAAACAGCCGCCGAGTCGCATTTTCGCCTTTTTTCCCGGCTCAAAAAAATCCCCGTCGCCAGCCTGCGGATGCCTGCCGTCGTGGGGCCAAATCAACCCACCACGGGCGACGACATCGGGCTCTTCGGCAGCTTCATTCGCGACCTCGGGGCCGGGCGCACCGTCGAGCTGTATGGCGAGGATCGCCGCCGCGCCGTCATCCATGTGGATGATGTCGCCGAAACCATCGTCCGCCTTTCCAGCGCAGCGTGGACCGGCTTCACCGCGTTCAACCTCGCGGGCCATAACGTCAGCCTCGCCGACGCCCTCCGCAGCCTCGTCGCGGAGATCGGTTCCGGCTCCGTCGCCGTCCTGCCCGCACCACCCGAAATCGCCGCCATAGACATCGGCGGGCTGCCCGTCAGCGAGGCACGCCTCACCGCATTATTGGGCCCCTTGCCCAGACGCACCTTGCAGGCCACGCTCAACTCTGCGATTCAAACTTTCCGACAATGATCTGGCGCTGCGACCTCGTCCCACAAACCGAAGCCTACAAGGCAGAAATCCTCCAAGCCATCGAACGGGTGCTCCCCACCGGGCGCTACATCCTCGCGAACGAATGCGCCGCTTTTGAAAAAGAGTTCGCCGCGTATCTCGGCTGCAATCACTGCGTCGGCGTCGCCAATGCGACCGACGGCCTCACGCTCGCCCTCCGCGCTTTTGGCATCGGCGAAGGCGACGAAGTCATCACCTCGCCCTACACCGCCATCCCCACCGGCTCCGCCATCGTGGATGCGGGCGCGACGCCCGTTTTCGTGGACATCGAAGCGGATACTTTCCTCATCAGCATCGAGCGCATCCTCGCCGCCGTGACGCCCAAAACCAAGGCCGTTATGCCCGTCCACATCTTCGGCAACGTCGTGGATATTCCCAAGCTCCGCGCCGCGCTCCCCGCGCACATCCGCATCATCGAAGACTCCGCCCAAAGCCACGGCAGCACCCTGCGCGGAGTGCAAAGCGGCACCATGGCCGACGCCGGAGTGTTTAGCTTTTACCCCACGAAAAACCTTGGAGCCATCGGCGACGGCGGCGCAGTCGTCACCAACGACCCCGAAGCCGACAAGCGCCTCCGCCTCCTCCGCATGTATGGGATGCTCGATAAAGACACCATCATCACCGACGGCATCAACAGCCGCCTCGACGAAATCCAAGCCGCCATCCTCCGAGCCAAACTCCCCCACCTCGACGCCATGAACGCCGCCCGCCGCCGCATCGCCGCCCGCTACGCCGCCGAGCTGCCGCCCGCCTTCACGCTCCAACACATCCCCGAAAGCGTCGTCACCAACTGGCACGTCTTCGTCGCCCGGTACCACGGCGACCGAGCCGCCTTCACCGCCCACATGGACGCCCTCAAAGTCCAGACCAACATCTACTACGTCACCCCGCTCCACCTGCAACGCGCCCACGCCCGCCTCGGCTACAAACCCGGCGACCTCCCCATCGTCGAGCAACTCTGCCAAGAAGCCATCGCCCTCCCATTTTACCCCGAGATGACCGACGCCACGCACGACGAAGTGATGCGCGCCATTCACGCCTTCCGCGCATGATCGACCCCGACGTAAAGCTCGGAGCCCGGGTGAAAATCTACAACCCCGAGCAAGTGAACATCTTCGGCTGCACCATCGGCGACGACTCCTTCATCGGTCCCTTCGTAGAAATCACACGCGGCGTTGAAATCGGAGCCCGCTGCAAAATCGAAAGCCACTCCTTCCTCTGCACCGGCGTCATCATCGAAGACGACGTATTCATCGGCCATGGCGTCATGTTCACCAACGACAGCTACCCCCGAACCGACCGCCAAGTCGTCCACCCAAAAACCCGCGTCAAAAAATTCGCCAGCCTCGGCACCCACGCGACCATCCTCGGCGGCATCACCATCGGCGAGCACGCCGTCATCGGCGCAGGCGCAGTCGTCACCAAAGACATCCCCGACCTCGCCATCGCCATCGGCAACCCGGCGCGAATCGTTCGCCGCTTTGACTCACTCGCGGAGTTCAAAACATACATTCAGGATCGGCAGAAATCGGCAACGCAATGATCCTGCTCGCTCGACTGCGAAATATCCTACAACGCGCGAAATTTCGGCGGCACACCTCAGTCGCGCAAAAAGCCGGTCCCGTGCGAGTGCTCGATTTTGCAGACGCACTTATAGGGCCGCCAAAAGGGCGAGCCCTAGTCATCTACTCCCCCGAGTCGCTGCAACGCTTCCGGGAGCACGGAAACTACCACTTTTTCAACCCCGACGGCGCGATGGTGGAGATATGCAAAGCATTGAATGAGAGCGGCTTCATTGTGGATGCCATCGGGATTCGGGATGTCGAGTTTCACCTTGCCCACGACTACGATATCCTCGTCGCCCATGCAGGCCCCGCTTACTGCCACTTTGGAGAACTCGTCCGACCAGACTGCAAAGTCCTCGACTACAGTACCGGCTGTCATTGGCGGGAATTCAACCGGCAGACGGAGACGCGCTATGCCAACTTCGCGCACCGCCACGCGCTAGGCGATTTGCCCCCGCCAATGCGACCGCTCGTCGTTGAGCATGAGGACTACGCCGCTGCCCGCTCAGACCTCATCGTCTGCCTCGGTGCCCCGACCGCGCGCACCTTTGAGCCATTCGCAAAGTGCGTTGTATCCGTGAACAATTCAGCCGTAGTTTCCGCAGCGCCGCCACCTCCGGTCTCGGAATTACGTCGCCGGTCGTTTCTCTACACTGGCGGCACTGGCAACGTGCAAAAGGGACTTGACCTCGTCATCGAAGCCTTCGCTTCCGAGCCAGATCTGCACCTGCACATTGACGCACCGCTGGAGCCAGAAGTCTTAGCTGCCTGCCGCCGCGAGCTTCGCGCACCCAACATCCACTATGTCGAGTGGAAGCGAAAAATCCTGGGCGGATCAAACCGGATCGCGCGCCGCTGCGCGTTTACAATTTACGCGGGACTAAACTCCGGCCAGTCCACCGCCGTCGTCGCTAGTCTCGCCTACGGACTTGTACCGGTCATGACTCGTGAATCCAGCCTCGGCCTTGGAGAACTCGAAGTGCCGATTGAAACAGCCTGTATAACAGATATTCGCGCCGCTATCCGAGGCGCCTCCGCACTTCCTACCGAGGAAATTGCCCGTCGCGCTCCGCTCGTCGCAGCGGCATTTTGTGCGAGGTTTTCACCAGCCAATTTCCGCGGAGAGTTCCGCACTGCTATTGATTCGCTATCACCGCAATAGCATCAAAAATTTCCGGATTGCAGGATTCCAAAACCTGTGGGATGCCTGTTACCGGCGCTGAAGCCACGACAGGTCAAATTTCGCTCCTCGCCGTATAACACAATGAATCGCCCGCTTAAAGTTGCCTTTGGATTGAACGCCGCATCGCTTTTCCACCTGCTCAGACTAAAGCCTATGCAGTTCGCACGAGCCAGTGTGCGGAGTTTTGAGGCTGCAATCGGGGTGCAGGAAATTCCCGAGATTGGCCTCAGTGAGATTTTGGGTGACAGAAAACCGTGCATTAAACTGACCGTCATGCGCTATGAGGACGGAATGCTTCCCTCTGATCAAGCGATGGCGCTGCTGGCGATTCTAGTTGCCGAACAGCCATTATCAGTGCTCGAGATCGGAACTTTTATGGGCCACACAACTCGGCAGATGGCTGAGAATCTTGAGCACTCAGAAATTCACACAGTCGATCTTCCCCCGAATTTCTCAAGCACCGCGCAACCTCCCGGAGCGATTCCCAAAGATGATTTTCACCTCATCGAAAAACGGGTTGTTGGGAGAGAGTATAAAGACCGCCCTTGTAGTGCGCGAATCACCCAACATTTTGCAGACACAGCTTCATGGGATTTTCAAGGAATCGGCATTCCGGCATTTTTCTTCATCGATGGTTCGCACACCTACGAGTATTGCAAGAATGACTCTGATAAGTGTTTCGAATTAGCAAAGGGCAAGGGCGTTTTTTTGTGGCATGACTGTGACTCCCGCCACCCAGGCGTAGTAAAATGTATTTCCGAATGGAGACTTAAAGGCAGGGACGTCCGCAGAATTTACGGGACGCCGCTCGCTTACTGGAAGGGTGAATAAGCGGGAAACGTATCCCCACGCCCCAATCTTTCTCGATTTCATGACTGGCAAGCTGATCCTTTACCAAGGTGGGAGAGGAAACATCCAAAAGGGCCTCGATTTACTGATAGAGGCATTTGCGGCGGAGCCTGTCGTCCATCTTTATATCGACTCCCCGATTGAGTTTGAGGCACTGAGCAATTACAAGACACAATTAAGTTTATCTAATATCCATTACTATGAATGGCAATCAAGGTTTCCCGGAGGAATGAGATCTATCTTAGAAAAATGCGCATTTGTGCTGCACGCAGGGATGAACTCTGGGCAATCTACGGCGCTGCTTGGCGCGCTGTATCATGGTCTGGTTCCGGTCGTCACTCGGGATGCAAACCTGAACTTGGGTGCGCTTGAAGTTCCCATGGAGGAGGCCACCAGCTCCGCAATCCTTGCAGCAATCCGTTCCGCCGCCGCTCTATCCCTTCCAGAGATCGCGAATCGCGCTCTACTCGTTGCCGCAGCATTCCGCGAACGCTTTTCCCCTGATGCCTACCGCAACGGCTTCCGACGTGCCATCGCGAGTCTGGTTCTATGAGCGCGTTGCCGCTGAAACGTCGCATCGCACTCTGGCTTGCGCGCCGCGTGGCGAGTCTTCGCATCGGTCGGGCAGCCGCGCTTCCCTCCCAGCGGCAACTCCGACGGGTTACGGTCCTGAAATTGGACCGAATCGGCGACTTCATCCTAGCGACTGCATTCCTGCGACCACTGGCAGAGACCACGATTTCCGTCACGCTCATCGTGCGAAAACCTAACGGCGACGTCGCGAGGCAACAGTTCCCTAACTGGGATATTATTGAACTACCCGGACGAGAAACGGCATCGCGAAATATCTTCTGCCACCGTGGAGTCCGCGCCCTCGTCTCCGCCCTAGAGAAAGCCGATCTCCTCGTCGATCTTCGCGCCTACCGCGACTACAGTGACGCGGTCATCGCCAGTTGGGTTCCTGCCACATGTAAGCTCGCGATTGTGAACGCCTTCCCCGTCGCGCTGACCTCCGTCACGTTTCCGCGTGAGGACCAAATCTACGACATCCTCCTCCCAAGCAGTCCCCCGCTCCTTGGCGAAGTGCGCGACCTTACGAATCACCGCACGCTTCGCAATGCGCTACTCGGCGAATCCAGTATGCCTGCAATGCCAAGTATTTTCGTCCCACCGGAAGACGCACTTACCACAAAAAATCTCCTTGAAGCCCAATGTGGGATCGCACCTGACGAAGCCTATGTCGTCGTATGCCCTGGCGCATCGAGCGCGGTCAGGGAATACCCTGCGGCGCATCTGGCCGCTGCATTAAAGGCCGGGCTTATCGGCGGAGATTTTCGAGTAGTCATTGCTGGCAGTGCTGGCGACAAACCTGCGGTGGCGCGGCTCATCTCCTCACTTTCTGGAGCCGTACCCTACGTGGATGCCACCAATAAGCTCACACTGAGGCAGCACATTGCGCTGCTCGCCGGTGCGCGAGCGGTCATTTGCATGGAAACCAGTCACGTTCATATCGTCGGTGCTCTCGGAGTTCCATGCGTGTGCGTCATGGGCGGGGGCCACTTCGGGGAATTTGGGCCATGGGGGGAATCCCATCGCTTCCGCTGGGTGTATGAACGCATGGCATGTTACAATTGCGAATGGCAGTGCATCCACTCTCGTCCGCTCTGCGTAGAGGAAATATCGCCCGAACGAATCGCCTCCGCTATCAGAGAAGTGCTGCATGCGTAATAGGGCGTCGCTCAGTCGCCGATGGGTGCAGTTCTTTTTTGTAGGAGCAATCTACAGAACCATCGGCGGCAATGCGTTGACGCACATGTGAATGGTCTATCAGGAACTTTTTTCTGGTTGTAGTCCTAAGCCGATTTACCCTCCGCCCGATGCCGAAAATCTCTGTCGTTACTGCCTGCTGGAACTTTGGGTCATTCATCGGTAAAGCCCTTGAAAGTGTGGCAAGCCAGGGATGGGAGGACTACGAGCACATCGTTATTGATAATTGCTCGACGGACAACACCGCCGAGATCGTCAAAAAATACCCCAAAGTGCGCTTCATCTCGGAGCCTGACCGTGGCCAAAGTGACGCTATCAATAAGGGCTTTCGGCTGGCGACAGGCGATGTCATCGCGTGGCTCAATGCCGATGAATACTACCTCCCCGATACCTTCAAAACAGTGATGTCCACCTTCGCACAATCGCCCGATCTCGACGTGCTTTACGGAGATGCGGTCCTTTTACACGCAGACGGAAAGCCGTGGCGGCGGAAGTGCGCGTTTGATTTCCGCGAGTATCTTCTGAAGTACTACGGCTGCTTTTTACTCACCTGCACGACCTTCTTACGGCGGCGATTTGTGGATGAGAACATCCTTCTGGATGAAAGCCTGCACTTTCACATGGACCACGATTTTTTCCTCCGGCTGATGAAGGCCGACTTCCGCTTCCGCAGGCTCCGGCGCTTCCTCGGATGCTTTTGCGTGCACGATGTAAGTAAAACCAGCAACCCCGCTACATTCGGCAAACGGATGGCCGAGCGGGAACTCATCCAGGCCAACTATTGCCCCAGATTTTCACCCGACGCCGCGACCAATCGTCTCGTTTACCTCGCCATCACGTACGTCCTGAAAGCCGTTACATTTCCCTCGCGGGCGTTGAATCGTGTGCTCCCTCCGCCCCGAGTTTAGCGCATCACACGATGCGCGATCTTGCCGGCCAAGTCGCGGGTGGAGAGCGGGAAGATGCGGGGGAGTAGGTGGCGCGGGCTGGAGGGCGTGGAGACTCCGAATTGGGTCGTGCAGGCGGTTTCGTAGCCGGCTTCGGCGACGAGTTCGGCGACTCGGGGAGTCCAGCGTCCGTGGGGGTAGCAGAAGTGGCGGACTTTTATCTGGAAGGTGTCTTCGAGCAGTTTCTTGCTGGCGAAGATTTGTTCGCGGGCTTCGGGTTCGGTGCGGTTCGCGAGGTTTCGGTGGGTGAGCGTGTGGGAGCCGATTTCGTGTCCGGCGGCGAGCCAGTCGCGGAGTTCGGCGGCGTCCATGAGCGGCTCGGGGGCTTCCCCGTGTTTCACGTCCCAGTCGTTTTTTCCGCCGATGAGCCCGGCGACGATGAACTGGATGGCCTTCATGCCGTGGCGGGCGAGCGGTTCGAGGCCGTGGCGGAGGACGTTGCGGCAGCCGTCGTCGAACGTGAGGACGGCGGTGTTGGGCTTTGGCTCGGCGGAGAGCGTGGCGCTTTGGAAACCGTGTTCTTTTAATAGAGCGAGCTGGCGATCAAAGTCGGCGGCGCTGACGTAGAGGAACGGGTCGCGGGCTCCGGCGGGCGGCGGGCCGAGGCTGTGCCAGCAGTAGATGGGCACGCCGCGCCGGGCGGCACGGCGTTGGGCGGACCCCATGAAAATCTGCGGCAGAAAGTGGCTGAACATCGGCTTTGTGTAACTTCACCCGCCCGGCCCTTGCAACTGCGGGGCGCTTTCTCTTTATTACGCGGTCATTGACCTGATGCCCGTTTCACCGCCTGAATTTTTCCAGCTTTTCTTCTCGGAACTCGAGAAGCGCGGCATCCCAGCGGTGATCCTTCACGGCTACGAGGAGCTGCCAGAGGTGATGTCGAGTGATGTGGATTACGCGGTGCGCGAATGCGACCGGGCGAAGATGCGGGCGCTGCAATACGAGCTGGCGGAGCGGCACGGGTGGCTGGTTGCGCAGGAATTGCGGCATCAGGTTTTTGCCAGTTACACGGTGCTGGTGGATGCGGCGGACCCTGCAAATTTCCTGAAGCTCGACGTGTGTTCGCACTATGTGAAAGACCGCTGCTTCCTCGTGCCGGACGAGATTCTGCTGGCAGGGCGGCGTCCGCTGCGCGGCTTTTTTGTGCCCGCTCCGGCGGCGGAGTTCATCTATGTGCTGGCGAAGGTTTTTGGGAAAAATAAGGACCCGCAGCCGTTCGTGGCGCGTCTCCGTGAGCTTTGGGAACTGGACCGGTCGGGCGCGGAGTCGCAGTTTGCGAGGCTCCTGGGCGACGACTTGGGCAGCGCGGAATCGTGGCTCGCTCGCCCGACTTCCGAGTGGGCTCAACTCGATGCGCGGATGCGTTCGCGCAACCGCTACAGCGCGGCGGTGATGCTGCGCGAGGTGGGGCGGATGGCGCGGCGCGTGGTGAATCACACGGGCTTGTGCATCGCGATTCTTGGCGTGGATGGCGCGGGGAAATCGACGCAGATCGAGCGACTGCGGGTGCGCGAGTGCTTTCGCAATGTGAAGTATTTTCACTTCCGCCCGATGGTCTTCGAGCGTCGCAACGGCCAGACTGCACCAGTGACGAATCCGCACGGGCAAGAGCCGCGCAGCCCGCTGGCGAGCATCGCGAAAGTCGCCTACTACGCGGCGGATCAGTTCGCCGGCTGGTGGCTGCGCGTGGCTCCCGCGATTGCTCGCAGCTCGCTCGTGGTTTTTGATCGGTGGTTCGACGACATCCTCGTGGACCAGCGCCGATACCGGCTCTCAGCCGGCGCTGGCTTTGCAAAATTGCTGCGCCGATTTCTGCCGAAGCCGCATCTCACCATCGCGCTCGACGCGCCGCCGGAAGTCGCACGAGCCCGGACGCCAGAGCTGGAGCCCGCGGAGATCGAGAGGCAGCGCGGCGTCTTCCGCCAGCTCGCTGCGGAGAACGCAAACTGGCACATCGTATCGAGCGTGCCCGCGCCGGATGATGTCGCACGGGAGGTCGGCGGGCGGATCGCAGCGTTCCTCGCGACGCGGGAAAGGCGGCGCTCGGGCATCGGCGCGTGGGCGGCATTGTTTCGCTCGGGCGGCGGGGTGGAGCTGAAAATGCGGACGGTTTATCGCGGCGGCGAGCCGTGGCTGGCGCTGCCGCGAGATACTGCGCTGGCTCGCGCTGCGCTGGCGCTTTATCCCGCACAGACACGCAAAGCCCGCGTGCTCCGCGACATGCTCGGCTTTGCGTTGAGCGTTGGCTGGCCGGGCGCGACGATGTTTCGCATCGCGATGGATGATCCATTTCTCGCCTTCATCGAGCGATGCGGCGGCAGCGCGGAACGGTTCGCTGTTTTGCCCGGCAATCCGCGAGCGGCGGGGCGACGGCATACGGTTCTCGTTTTCAATAAGGCAGGTGCGCCGGTCGCCGTGATCAAAGCTGGGCTAGGTGCGCGTGCGTGCGAGTTGATTCACCGCGAGCGCGAGTTTCTCGCTGCCGCTCCGCGCGATGCCGCTGGGCTCGTCGCTTCTTGGGACGGCGAGCACGCGGCGGCGTTTGCGACCACCTTTGCCGCTGGGCGAACGCCGGAGCCAGCGGACGATGCGGCGCTTTCGGAAATCCTCACTCGGTGGGTGAGCAGCGACTCCGTGGAAGCATCCGCGATTAAACCACTTGCCGATGTGATGGCGGCGGTGCCCGCGAGTCGCGACCTGTTCGCGGGAACGTTCCGCGAGTCGCTCTGGCACGGCGATTTTGCCTCCTGGAACATCCGCATCGCAGGCGACGGGCGCTGGCAAGTGCTCGACTGGGAACGCGCCGAACGCTGCGGCCCGCCGGGCTGGGATTGGTTCCATTTTATCATCCAACGCGCCGTGCTCGTGGAGCGCCGCAGCGTGCCGGAACTCACCGCGCTGGCCGACGCGCTGCTTGCCAGCCCGCCGTTCCGCAGCTACGCCGAACGGTCTGGCATCTCGGGGACCGCCCCCGCGCTTTTTGCCGCATACCTTATGCACTGTATCCATGTCGTTCGTCAGGCAGACGGGCGCACCGCGCTCGAAGGACTTCTCGCCGCCCGCGTATGAAAGTCCTCGTCTCTGCATACGCCTGCGAGCCGGACCGTGGCTCCGAGCCGGAAGTCGGCTGGCAGACAGCTACACACCTCGCGCAGATTCACGAAGTCACCGTGCTCACGCGGGCGAACAACCGCCCCATCATCGAAAACAGGCTCGCGACGCTGGAAGGGAAATATCCCTCTTTCATCTACTACGATCTGCCGCGCTGGCTCATTTGGCTGAAAAAACGCGGCATGAGCGTGGCGATCTACTATTTCCTGTGGCAGCTCGGCGCACGGCTGCACATGCGCGGCAAGCTGGAGCCGTTCGACGTCATCCACCACTGCACGTTCAACTCGTTCCGACAGCCGGGCTTTTGGTGGCTCACTAAAAGGGCTGTGGTCATCGGCCCACTTGGCGGTGGGCAGGTGTGCCCGTGGAATTTTTTGCCGTGGTTTCGCAAGCAGTTGCTCTACGAGGTTTTCCGATCGCTCACCGTATTGTGCGGCTATGTGCTGCCGCAGATCCTCACGAGTATGCTCTCGGCTCGCCGAATACTTGTGGCCAATTCGGACACGCTCAAGTGCATCCCGTGGTTCTTCCGCGCGAAGTCCGTACAGATGCTCGAAACCGCTGTCACACCCGACCAGATCGTTGAGCGTACGGAACAGAACCACTCAGGCCCCCCGCGTTTTCTCTGGATCAGCCGACTCGATAAACTGAAAGGCTGCGAGTTGGCCATTCGGGCATACGCTTTGGCTCTCGCTGAAAATCCAGACATTCGGCTGACGATAGGCGGAGCTGGGCCGGAAGAGAAGCCGCTCCGCTCTCTCATTGCCCGCCTCGGCATCAAGCACGCGGTGGATTGGCGCGGGCGCATACCGAAAGAAGAAGTCACATCCGTGATGGCAGCACACGATGCCTTCCTTTTCACCAGCCTACGCGACACCTCGGGCAACGTGATGCTCGAAGCGATGGCCGTCGGGATGCCGGTAATCACCTTCGCGCATCATGGAGCCGTCGAGATTTCCACCGAGGAGACGGCGCTGCGCGTGCCCGTCACCACTTCCAAAGAAACCATCGCGGGGATGAAGACCGCCATGCTGCGTCTAGCCGCCGATCCGGCTCTCTCGCGGCGACTCGGCGTCGCGGGCCAGCAGAGGGTAAAAGATATGTTCACATGGAAAGCACAGGCTGCGCGATTGAGCCACGTTTTCCATGCGGCGGTGGAAGAGCAAAAAGTGCTCGATACGCTGCAAAAACGCACGTTCGAGGCGCTCTTTTCCATTCGTGGCGTCTTCTTCGCACTGGTCTTTGCGATGGCCATCGCCGTCTTGGAGTTCGGCGTCGTACGCACCCTGCAATCGCGGACCGAGAGCGTCGTGGCGCACACGCTACCGCGCCTCAGCCGCATAGCCGACGCCAATGCAATGCTCACAGAATCGTTCACCAACACGGTCATCGCGGTGAACTCGCCGGATGCCGCCGAACAGGCGCGCTGCATCGCCAAAGTAGAAATCTTGAGCCCAAAGACCACCGAAGCTCTCGAGGCCTACGAGCGACTGCGCGAGCCGGGAACCGACGACCCGATTTTCCAAATCCTGCTCGCACACCGGAAAGAATACCTCGCCCGACGAGGTGACGTCTTCAGCCTCCTTCGCGCTGGAAAAAGCGCGGAAGCAATGGCGATCTACAAGGCCACCGTCATGCCCTCCTACGACGCCTACCAGCGTGCGGGGGATGTGTTGCTCCAAACCAACATCCAAGAGGGCAGCGACAAAGGCGCGTCGCTCTTGTGGATTTGCCGAATCACCGAAATCGCGCTCGTTTTAACTGCTGTGATCATCTTCGTCTTTGGATTCACCGTCGGTTTCTCACGTTAGCCATGCAACGCACCACACTCGCCCGCTCTGGCATCGAAATTTCCCGCGCCGCTTTTGGCTGCGCACGACTCGGCGGCACCGTGGAACGCTTCGACAAGCGCGAGGCGATTGCTGTGCTCAATCGCGCCTTCGACGCCGGGATCAACCTCTTCGACACAGCGGACATCTACGCGCAGGGAAACAGCGAGAAGCTGCTCGGCGAGACGTTTCGCGGGCGGCGCGACCAAGTCGTGCTCGCGACGAAGGGCGGCTACGTTTTCTCCACCGCAGCGTCCTTTCTCTCGAAGCTCAAGCCGCTAATCCGCAAGCTCATGAAGCTCCGCCCCGGCCTCGCGAAGATGGCGAAAAAGGCGCGCGGCTCACAGATACGGCAGGACTTTTCACGCGAGCATTTGGCCAAGGCGCTCGACGCCAGTTTGAAGCGGCTCGGCACCGACTACGTGGACCTTTATCAGCTCCACAGCCCGTCTGCCGAAGTGCTCACGGACGGCGCGGTATTCGCCACGCTAGAGTCGTTTCGAGCGGCGGGAAAGATTCGCGCTTTTGGCGTTTCCATCCTCCAGCAAGAGCACGGGTTCGATTGTCTCGGCGCGGATGCTTTGCAGGTCGAAGCACACTTTTTGAAGCCCGCGGCTATCCGGGGAATCGTCCCCGCCGCCGCCGCGAAAGGAGTCGCCACGCTCGCTCGGCAGCCTTTCGGTTCCGGCCTGCTCGCGCGCTCGCCGGAGCTATGGGCAGCGGATGATTTCGGCGGCGACGCCACGTTGCTCGCTGGTGCTCGGGAGCGGATGAAGCGCATCGCCGCACTTGGCGAGCCGACCGAACTCGCGCTGCGCTACCTGCTGCATCACTCCGGTTTTTCCGCCGTGCTTTTCGCCACGACGCGCCTCGAAAACCTCGCGAAAAACTTGAAGACGCTTGCCTCGCCCGCCCTCGCCGAGAGCGACGTGAAGCAGCTCGAAAACATCCTTTTTCCATGATCGAAGACGCCCGCCACATCCCCGCTGGAACTGAACTCGAATGCGATGTCGTCGTCGTCGGATCGGGTGCTGCTGGTGCAACGCTGGCGTGCGAACTCATCGACAGCGGGCTGAGCGTCATCGTGCTTGAAGGCGGCGGATTTGCCTTCGACCCGAAGGCACAGGAACTCTATCGCGGCGAGGTGGACGACAAAGGTCGGCACGGCGAACTCACGCGCTACCGCCGCCGGATGTTTGGCGGCACGACGACGGTGTGGGGCGGGCGGTGTGCGCCGTTTGACGCGATTGATTTTGAGGCACGTCCGTGGGTTCCGCATAGCGGCTGGCCGGTCACACGCTCGGAACTGGACCCGTTTTACCAACGCGCCCACGCCTACGCTCACGCGGGCAACTACACCTACGAATCTTCGTCGCTGCCCGACGGAGCGAAGCCGCTCGTCCCCGGCCTCGATTCCGAGGTCGTGCTGCAAGACCGGATGTGGCGTTTCAGCCTGCCGACAGACTTCGGGAAAACGAACCGCGCTCGCTTGGAGAAAGCCGCCAACGTGCGTCTGCTGATGCACGCCAACGCGCTCCAAGTGAAGACCGACGCGACCGGCAAACACGCCGAACGGCTCCGCGTCGCCACGCTGGAAGGGAAGGAGTTTTCCGTGAAGGCACGCTTCATCGCGCTCGCGGCAGGCGGCATCGAAGTCACACGGCTGCTGCTGCTTTCCAACGACACAAACCCCGACGGACTCGGCAACGAGCACGGCCTTCTCGGGCGCTTCTACGGCTCGCACGTCTCCGGCGACCTCGGCGAAGTCGCGCTCACCGACAAAGCTCGCGATGCCATCTGGACTTACGAGCAAGGGCGCGACGGCGTGTATTGCAAACGGCACCTCCGCATCGCCGAAGAAACGCAGCGGCGGCTCGGCCTGCTCAACTACCGCTGCACGCTCACGCACCCACCTTTCGGCGACCCGTCGCACCGCAGCGCCGTGCTCTCCGCCGCGTATCTCGTGAAGCGATTTCTCACGCACCAAATCCCGCCGGAGTTTTCCAAAGACATGGCGAGCCGCGAATACCACCACGTCCGCGAACACATCCGCAACGTCGTGCTCGGCTCGCCGGGGCTCGTAGGCTTTGGGCTGCACTGGTTTTTCAAACGGACCATCGCCACGCGCAAATACCCGTCCGTCTCGCTGCGCAGTAAAGCAAACCGCTACACGCTCCACTTCGACGCCGAACAAGCGCCAAACCCCGACAGCCGAATCGTGCTCGGCGACCAACTGGACCAGTTCGGCCTCCGCCGCGTACGCGTGCTGTGGAAAACCTCCGAACTCGACAGCCACAGCGTCGGCGAATGTCACCGCGTCCTGACCGAAGAATTCGCCCGCACCGGCGCTGGAAAAGTCGAACTCCCGCACACCGAAGCTGCCCGAATCATTCGCGATGAAAGCGGCGTCGGCAGCCACCATATCGGCTCCACGCGCATGGCTGACGACCCGAAACAGGGCGTCGTGGACCGCAACGCCCGCGTGCATTCCGTGGACAATCTCTTCATCGCCGCGCCGTCCATTTTCTGCACCGCGAGCTTCGCCAATCCCGTGCTCACCACTGCGGCCTTCGCTGTCCGCCTCGGCGATCACATCAAGGCGGTAGCGCGTTAGCCCGTGTAAGTGGATCGTAGCTGCGACGCCTCGCCGCTTGCGCCGCGAATGCGACGGGGCGTCGCAGGCACCTTCTGCGACGAGGGCGTCGCAGCTACGGCGCGCTAGCGGCGCGAAGATGGGCCGAATTTTAGGATGAGCTTTTTCAGCGCATCCTTCAGCCACGTATTCTTCCAGACGAAGACGATGGCGCGGTTTTTGAGCCAGCGTTTCAGCCCCGAGCCGCGCTTCTCAAAGTGCCAGTGGCGGTGGGTCCGCTGGAAGTCATAGCCGTATTCCGCGAAGAGATTAAACAAGTCGGCAGGCATCTTGTGGATCACCTCATCGCCCCACGGATGCACTTCCACGAGAAAGCGAGTCTTGCCCCGTTTCAAAAGCCCGAGCGCACCTTGGATGACGCGATACTCCGCGCCTTCGACATCAATTTTCACCACGCCGGGATCGTCGTTGGGGAAAAGCTGATCGAGCGTGACGACATCCACTTCCGTCTTCGACCAGTTCAGGCTGTTGCGCTGCTTTTCATCGGGAACGTGATGCTGCCAGAGCGCACCGCTGAGCGCTTGGTCGGTAACGAAAAAATCCATCCGCCCCGGCTTGTCCGCCGCTGCAGCGTGGATGACTTCGTAGCGGTTGCCGTCCGAGTCGCGCTGCCATGTTTCGGCGAGTTCTTTGAGCCGTGCGTACCGCAGCGGGTCGGCTTCGATGGCGACGATGCGCCCGCCCTTGATGAGCTTGCCGGCGAAGTGCGCGTATTGGCCGAGGCTGGCACCTACATCCACGAACACAGTGGAGTCGCGCAGGAGCGTGGGGAGGAGGTCGATTTCGTCGCGCTCGTCCATCTGCGGACCGAAATACTGCGCCTCAAGTGTTCTGTAGAGTTCGTTGGTTTCCATGAAAGGCGGGAGAGTTACTCGCGATTGCGCGGGGAATCAATCGGCAGTTGCCTCGATCCAAGTGCTGAAGATGCGCAGTTCTTCGGGATCGTAGCTGGCAAAGCGCGGAGCGAGCTTCATCGCGGACAAATCCGTGAGATCTCGGAGGCTGTTTTCCTCATGCCGAATCGCGAGCCCTCCCTCGCGGAAAACCTCGCGATAGTCCGGCATACAAAGTCGCGTCTGGCGATTGATCGCGCTGTCCAGCCAGCCCCACGCCTTTTCGCCGTAGGCGTAAAAGTGGAGCGGGCTGAGCGTGCGGTCGAAGTATGCAAACTCGCTACCGGGATGGATGTGATGGCTGTGAACAATTCCTCGCCGCGCGATGCGCTGAAACTCGCGGAGCATCTCAGCGAGCATTTCTTTCGGGATGTATTGGAAGACGGAGTGCGAGAATACGAAGTCCACGGAGTCGGCGGGCAGCTCAGTCTTCCGTGCATCGCGGACGAGATACTCGATGCCCAGCCGCCGCAGAGTCTCCGCAGGCTCGCCGTTCGTCGGGCCATCGAGCAGCGCCAGCTTCTCCGGGAGCAGCGCGGGCAAGAGTTTCGCCAAGCGCCCATCGGCAGCAAACGCCCGAAAATAGCCGAGCATCGTCGCGATCCGCTCCCGGTCGAGCAGCGGGCTGATGTCGAACGTCCAAACCGTCTTCGCCCCACACAAAACCGCCGCAACCGGGGCGGCAGGAAACCAGCCCGTCCCAATTTCGAGCGCGTTAAACTCCCCATTTCCCGCGAGCCGGAAGCGCACGTCGAGATGCCTAGCCGCGTGCCGCACCAAACCCGCGAAATAGTCGTCGTTCATTCGGAGCGAGCGAGTGACGTAGGTTTGAAAAAGTTCGTTCCACTTATGCGTGGCGGGCATCCAGGAAATAGCGCGGTGGATAGCAGACTTGAGCAACCAGTGAGGCATTGATGATCTTCTTTTAGGTGTTGAGTGCGTCGGTTCCGTTCAGTGCCTTGCCGAGCATCTCGACATGCCGCTCGATAGTGAAGCGACTGAGGAATGCGTCGCGCAGCGTTTCCACATCCTGAACGATCGCTGCTTGCAGCGCCTCGGCGACTGCGGCGGGGGATTTTGCGGGGACGTAGCCGGGGTAATCGGGCGGGAGAAGCTCAGGGATGGCTCGCCAGCGCGTGGTGACTACGGCCATTCCGGCGGCCATTGCTTCTACGACGACGAGGCCGAAACTCTCGGCGTGGTAATATGTGGGGAAGCAGAGGCAGTCGCAGTCTCGGAGTAGGGCGGTCTTTTTTTCGCCGCCGACAAAGCCTGCGTATTCTACGGCTCCGGCGAGGTCGGGTTGGGTGAGGCGGGTTTGAAATTCGCGCTCTTCGCCGGGGTGGATGAATGCTCCGGCGACGGTGAGGTGGATGGAAATGGGGGAGCCTTTCTCTCGCAGCGCGGCGTTGGCTATAGCGACGCCGTCGAGTGTGTCGAAGATGCCTTTTTCGCGGATGCAGTGGGCGATGTAGAGGACGCGGAAAACTTTTGTTTCAGCGTCGGCGGGCTGGCCTGCGAGCACTGCGCGTCTCGCGGCGAGGCGAGCGCGTCGTTGCGGCAGGACGCTCGTTTCAAAATCGGGAAATGGGTCGGGGATTCCGTTGGGGACGATCTCCACTTTGTCGCTCAGCGTCCACAGTGCGTCGCGCATACTGGGGATGGCGAGGGCGATGCCGAGGGTGGGATTTCCCATGAGCAATCGGGTGATGATTCGCTCGAACCAGCGCCCCTCTTTCCGCAGCCAATCGCCGACTCCGACGGCGTGCCAGTGGTGGATGAACTTTCGGAAAAAGGGACGGCACAGCAGCATGACGATCCAATCGCGGTAGAGCGCGGCGCGTTTGCCCGGCGCGGGGACGTAGTAGAATGAGCGGACGCCAAATCGGATGCGGCACCAGATGGCTTCAAGGCAGTAGCGCAGGAGCGTGAGCAGCTTGCCGATGCGGAATGTGCCGATGTCTTCCATGTTGTCGGAGACCTGCGCGTTGACGTGGTAGCATTGCACGGGGCCGCTGTGGCCTCCGTTGTTGCGGCAGTCGCCGCCGAGTCCGTCCAGCATGAGCTTCACCATGTAGCTCTGGCCATGGTGTGGCGGCGGGATGTGTGCGAAGACGAGAAGTTTCATCGGCTGGGCAGGAACGTTCCCGATTTGCGGGCTGGCGTCCAATCCACATTTCTCGGGCATCGTCACGGCTAAGCTCGGAGGCGTTCCGTCGGTTATCCCGCCGAATGAAACTGACTGTATCCATCTTGCTCGCTGCCGTGCTGCTTTTGCGCGCGGAGGATGGCGCTGCGATTTATACGCGGCTGTGTGCGGATTGCCACGGGGCAAAGGGTGAGGGCGTGGCGAAGAAGTATGATGAGCCGCTTTTCGGCGAGCGCTCGGTGGCGTCGCTGGCGAAGTATATTGATAAGGCGATGCCCGACGGCGAACCGGAGAAGAGCAACGCGGAAGAGTCACTCGCTGTAGCGCAGTATATACACGGTGCGTTTTATTCGCCGGAGGCGCGGGCGCGGAATCACCCGCCGAAGCACGAGCTGGCGCGGCTGACGAATCGGCAGTTTCGCGAGTCGGTGGCGGATCTCATCGGGAGCTTCCGCCCGGCGCAGAAGGTGGGCGCGGGGACTGGGCTGAAGGCGGAGTATTTTCAGTCGGATGGGATGAACAAAAAATCCAAGCGCGTGCTGGAGCGCGAGGACAAGGTGCTGGACTTCGACTTCGCCGAAGGGAGCCCGGCGGAGGGAATGAAGGCGGACCAATTTTCCATCGCTTGGAATGGCTCGCTGATCGCGCCGGAGACGGGGTTTTATGAGTTCAAAGTGCGCACGCCCAACGGCGCGCGACTGTACGTGAACTCGGACTTCAAAGACGGTGACAGCAACGCCCGCGACGACTCGGGGGCTAAGCGTGAGGCGACGCTGATTGATGCGTGGGTGAGCAGCGGCGAGGAGGTGCGCGAGGAGGCGGCGAAGATTTTCCTGCTCGGTGGGCGGAGCTATCCGTTCCGATTCGATTACTTCAAATACAAGGACAAGCGGGGCTCCGTGCGGCTGGATTGGAAGCCGCCTCAAGGCGCGTGGGCTGTGCTCTCCGCGCCGCATCTGTCGCCGGTGCAATCGCAGCGCGTGGCGGTGATCTCCACCGTCTTTCCAGCAGACGACGGGAGCCTCGGATTTGAGCGCGGCACGAGTATTTCCAAAGAGTGGCACGACGCGACGACGAGGGCGGCTGTCGAAGCGGCAAACGAAGTCGTCACCCGGCTGCCGCGCCTTGGTGCAGAGCCGCAAAAGCTGATGGAATGGGCGGAGTCCTTTGCGCATCGCGCTTTCCGTCGCCCGCTCACACCAGAGCTGCGAGCGCTGTATGTGGACCGTGCATTTGCTGCCGACCTCGCGCCGGAAGTCGCCGTGAAACGCAGCGTGATCGCCGTGCTGAAGTCACCTCGTTTTCTTTACCCCGAACTGACCGAGGGCGACGACTTCGCCACCGCGGCCCGGTTGGCGCTTGGCATGTGGGATTCGCTCCCCGACCTCGCGCTGCTGGAAGCGGTCGGCAAAGGCGAAGTCCACACGCCCGAGCAAGTCCGAGCACAAGCCGCCCGCATGATGGACGACCCACGCGCCAAGGCGAAACTCGCCGACTTTTTCCAGCACTGGCTGGGCGTCGGCGAGTCCGAGTCACTGGCGAAAGACGCGAAAGCATTCCCCGAGTTCGACGCGCCGCTCATCGCCGACTTGCGCGAATCGCTGGAGCGATTCGTCGAGCGCGTCGTGTGGAGCGAGAAGTCCGACTACCGCGAACTCCTGCTCGCCGACTACGTGCTGATGAACGCCCGCATCGCCAAGTTCTACGGCGCGCAACCGCCACCCGACGGCGAGTTCTTGCCTGTGAAATTCGACCCCGCACTGCGAGCGGGAATCTTCACCCATCCCTTCCTGCTCAGCCTGCATTCCTACACGAAAACCACGTCGCCCATTCATCGCGGCGTCTTCCTCACCCGCAGCGTCATGGGCCGGATGCTCAAGCCGCCGCCGCAGGCCGTCGAGTTCAAGGATGAGCACTTCAACCCCTCGCTCACCATGCGCGAAAAAGTCACCGAGCTGACCTCTAAAGCAAGCTGCATGGGCTGCCACGCGACGATCAATCCGCTCGGCTTCTCACTCGAAAACTTCGATGCCGTAGGCCGCTTCCGTCTTTCCGAGAACAACAAGCCGGTGAATACCGCGACCGACTACGTGAGTTCCGAGGGCGACTTGGTAAAACTGCACGGACCCCGCGATCTCGCCATTCACACCGCCAGCAACGACGTCGCGCGGCGCGGATTCGTGCGCCACCTTTTCCAATACACCGTGAAGCAAGCCCCCGCTCTTTTCGGCCCCGACACGCTGCAAAAGCTCGACGCCCAATTCGCCACCGCCTTCCACATCCGCAACCTCTATATCGAGTCCAACATCCTCGCTGCTATCCCGCGCTGACTACGCCGGAAAAAAATCTCGTAAGGCGAACTGCACGCTGGGGAGCGTTGTGGGCTGCAATTCTTCGTCTGCGGAGACGCGGCGCACGTTCGTCCAGTGTCCGTCTTTGGCTCCGGTGTGGACTTCGACGATGCGCTCGTTGGCGAGGATGAGCCAGTATTCGCCGACTCCCGCTTCGGCGTAGATGGATGCCTTTTCCCGGTCGAGGTCTTCGCTGGTGACGGCGACTTCGATGACGAGGTGGGCTGTGGTGGGGTGGGCATGTGAGTAGTCCTCTGGGCTGCCGGCCACGACCGCGATGTCGGGCTCGGGCTCGGAATCGGCGAGGGTCAAAGGAGCGCCTTGTCTCACATACCAAGGCTCCGCACCGAGGGAGCGAAAAAGCTCGCGGTGGAGAATAGACGTTACGGCGGCGTGTAGCGGTGACGTGCGTTCTTTTCCGAAAATGACTCCACGAATCAACTCGGCACGTTTCGGAACAAATCCCTTCTCAAATAGAAGATGATACCCGGCAACGCTCACAGGGAGGGCGTGCTTGCGGATTTCTGGATTGTCTAAAACAGAGAGCATGGGTGAGACGTTACCCGAGAAGGCAGGCGCTTCAATGCGCAAAACGCTGCAAACCTCTCCAAGCGTAGGCACGTTCGCGGGTAGTCCCAGCACATTCGATCTATGATTATTACACGTCGTCACTTTCTCCGCAGCATCGGTGCTTCCGCTGCGGTGTTGCCGTTTTTGCCTTCTATGCCGTCGCTCGGGGCGGTGGGGGCGAAGGCGCAGCGGGTCATCTTTATGTTCACGCCGAACGGGGTCGTTCAGCCGGATTTTTGGCCGGATGAGGTGGGGGAGAACTTCACACTCAAGCGCATCCTTGCGCCGCTGGAGCCGTTCAAAAGTCGCACGCTGACGCTGAAGGGTATCTCGAATAAAATTCGCGGGGATGGGGATGGGCACATGCGCGGGATGAGCTGCTTGTTGACGGCCATCGAGCTTTTCCCCGGCAATATCCAGGGCGGGAGCGATAAGCCTGCGGGCTGGGCGCGGGGGATTTCGATTGATCAAGAGCTGCGCAATTTCCTGCAAAAGAATCCGGCGACGGCGACGCGATTTGGCTCGCTGGAGATCGGTGTGAATGTGCCGCACCGCGCAGACCCGTGGACGCGCTGGGCCTACGCGGGGCCGAATCAACCGGTCGCGCCGGTGAGCGATCCGTATGAGCTTTTCGAGAAGCTGTATGGGCAGATGAAAGACGGTGAAAACTTAGGCAGCGTGCTGGATGAAGTGCGCGACGATCTGCGCACCGTCGCGGCGAAGCTCTCCGCCGACGAGCGCGCCGGGCTGGAGAAGCACACGACGTTCATCCGCGAGATGGAAAAGGAACTGCAAGGCGGCAAGGGGCGCGATTTGCGTTTTCCACCGCCGGTGCTGGAGCAGGGCGTATCCACAGATAACGACGGGATGCCGAAGATCAGCGCCATGCAGATTGACTTGCTGGTGAACGCATTCGCAAACGACCTCGCTCGCGTGGCGACGTTCGATTTCACGAACTCCGTGGGGCAGGCGAAGATGCGTTGGCTGGGTATCGACGACAATCACCACGGCCTCTCGCACGAGCCCGATAGCAACGCCGCCGCGCAGGAAAAGCTGGTGAAAATCAACGTCTGGTTTTGCGAGCAACTCGCCTCGCTGGCGGCAAAGCTCGACGCGATCCCGGAGCCCGGCGGCACGGGCACGATGCTGGACAATACGACCATCATTTGGACGAACGAGCTAGGAAAAGGAAACAGCCACTCGCACGACAACATCCCCTTCATCTGCGTCGGGGGCGGTCTCGGTCTGCAAATGGGCCATGCATTAAAATACGAGAACGTCCCACACAACCGACTGTGGATGCGGCTGGCGCAATCGTTCGGCCACGATTTGCCGAGCTTCGGCAGCAAGGACTACTGCGCGGATGGGGCGCTGGTGATTTAACTCAAAAGCTCCACTGGCCAGGGACGATCTCGCGGAAGCTGCCTTGGTTTTGCTTCGCGAGGTCTTCCATAAACTTCAAGCCGTTGTCAGGAAGGTAGGCTACAACGTTGATGATTGCAGGCTTTGGGAGCTGCTTTTGCTTTTCCGCGACTTCGCTCAGCAGGAGTTTGTCCACCTTGTCAGTCGGTACTCCGTCGCTGACAAAAAGGATGGCGTCTGGGGACATCGCGAAGGCCAAATCCAGCGCCGCGCCTGCGCGAGTCCCGGCGTGGTTAAACGTGGGGTTTGCAGCAGGGCCGCTCGGCTTGAAGCCTGCCGCTTCTCGCTCCGATGCGCGGGCTGCGGCGATGAGCTTGGTGGCGGGGCTGTGCTCGCGGACAAATTGAATGGCCCGGTTTTTCTCCGCGTCGTTCACTGCGGTGAGCGTTGCCTTATAGGGCTTCACGTCGCCCGCAAAGCACACGACGCTGAACTGCATCGTATTATCGAGGCTCTGGATGAGTCGCGTCACTTCGCGCTCAAGTCCCGCGTAGGTCTTGTCGCTCTTTTTGACTTTTCCATTGAGCGACACGCCATCAATCATCGAATCCGAGACATCCACGACGAGGACGATATTGCGGGCGCGGGTGCGCAGGCCGAAAAAGTTGATGCCACTGCCGCCGCCACCGCTGCCGCCGCCGGGCGTGCCGGTCGCGCCGAATGCACTGCCTGCGCCGCCCATGCCGATAGCGCGGTTTGCGAAGACCTCCGTCGTCGCGGAGGGGAGTTCGGGCATTTCTGGCAGCGCGACTTTGGCGAGCGCGGAGTTCGTGGTCACGCGCTTGGCCTGCTCGGGCGCGCTCATGGTGCTCTGCTTCCGGCCTAGTGAAACTTTGTGCTCTGCGCCTGCGCGGGCTTGCTCTGCGCTGCCAGGCGGGGGCATGAACTTCTTCCGCCCGACAGTCTGCTTTGTGATAATGAAGTAGCCTGCGGCGACAAAAAATACGACGTGCAGGAGTAGGGAGATGAAGAGGAACTTCCTCGTCATCAGCTTTTGCAAGAACGACGGCCCTTGCGGCCCACTCGGGACGGCTCTTGGTTTGACTGCTTTTGGTTTTGCGGTGACGGCCATGGTTTACTCCTTTTTTGCTGCGGTTGCGGGTTCGTTGGCAGGGGCGAGGATTTTCTCCCGCTTCTCGACTTTCACTAGTAGTTCATCGGTGGCCGCTGCTTCTGGCGTGCTGGCGAAGTCGGCCTTCAGCTCTTTGATGGCGAGCTTCGCGCGCTCAAAATCATCGAGCCCGAAGTGCGCCTTCGCTGCGCCTAATGTCGCCTGCGGCAAATAGCCCCGCTGGCTCGGATAGAGCGCGGCGATCCGCGTGTAATTCAGCAACGCCTGCTCGTAGAAAACGATCGCCTCGGGGCCTTTGTTCTCGGCTTTGAGCCCCTCGGCGATCGCGAGGTAGCTGTCGCCGCGATTCACGGAGATCATCCCGAGAATGTCGTGCCGCCGGACGGACTTCACCGCTTCCTCGTAAAGAGAGAGTGCCGCTTTATGCTCGCCCTTCCGCGTCTTCGCTACACCGGCGAAAGCCTTCGTCAGCTGCTGATTCTCAGGGTTGGATGCCTGCCGGGAAAAAGTATCCGCAACATCCTGCGCTTCCTTGTCTTTCTTCAGCGAAAGCAGCGCCTGGATCTGCATCGGCACGAGGTCCACCCACCAGCTCCCCGGTGCATCCCGGAAGCCGGCAAACCGGTCCACGTCGGCCTGCATCGCTTTCAGAAGAGCCTCGGCTTTTCCCTCGGCGAGAGCCTTTGGCGCGGCGTCGATGATGGGCGGTTTCACGAAATCGAGCTTCGCGATTTCCGCCAGCTTGATGCCCACCGTCATTTCTGCGCCGGGAATGTTCACCACGGTGCCGTCCGCGTTTTTCTGCTGGCGGGGGAAGGTCGCCATGATGTCTTCGCCGGAGCGGTTCATGGAGGTGGGAGTCAGGATGCGGCCGTCCTTCATAAATATGCGGCCCGGATCGGGAGCCTGCGCGAAACCCGCCTGCACAAAAGTAAGCAGGAAGCTGGCGGCTAAAGAAAGCACTGGAAGGCGGCGAGACATACGGTTCGAGTTTTGTGGGAAATGGCCCTATCGAAGGCAAAATGTCCAGCCGGACGTTGCGGGAGCGGCAAAAATATATGCCACACACTTGCCAAGCGCGCCTTCGTCGCCTCTTGTCCGCGGCACTTTATGAAATCTGTTTTCGTCCTCAGCGTCGCATTCGCCACCATCCTCCACGCGCAGACTGTGCTGGTAAAACCGTACGTGCAGCCCGGCGACGGGCCAAAGCTCGATGGCCCCGACGTGAAGGTGCTGACGTGGCTCACCGACGCGAAACCCGGGCAATTCACCGTCGAATACACCGTCAAAGGCCAGACCATGAAGACCGTCCAAGCGGAGGTGACGCCGCTCGATTTTGCCCTCGCGGCACCAAAACTCCGCCTCCCCACGCCCCAGCCCTCGACGACCCTCGATGACGTGAAACAGGCCGTCGTCGAGTCCTTCGCTCCCATCAAAGAGCACGAGCAGCACTACCTCCGCTACCGCGCCGTCCTCCCCAATTTGCCGATGGATAGCGAAGTGGATTGGCGCGTCCGGCTCGGCACCACCGTCGTCCGCACGGCGACGGTAAAGACGCGCGCCACGGCCACCAAGACCGTCCGCTTTATCGCCGTCGGCGACATGGCCAGCAACAAGCCCGAGGAGTTCGCCGTCGCGCACCAGATGAGCCTCGCCAAGCCCGACTTCATCCTCGCCCTCGGCGACATCGTCTATCCCGGCGGGCGCGCATTGCAGTATCTGAATCACTTCTTCCCCTGCTACAACGACGTCGCCCTCGCCAGCCCCAAGACCGGCGCGCCGCTCATGGCCACCGTCCCCATTTACCCCATCGTCGGCAACCACGACGCCGACATGCAAAAGTTCCCAGACTACCCCGACGCCTACAGTTGCTTCTACTGGTTCTCCGTTCCAAAAAATGGCCCCGGCCCCGGCCTGTGGAACGTCCCCCTCGGCAAAGACGAGAAACTCGCCACCGCCTTCAAAACAAGCGCCGGAGCCGAATACCCGGCGATGAGCAACTATTCCTTCGACTACGGCGCAGGCCACTTCCTCGTCCTCGACGCCAACAGCTACGCCATGAAAGAGAACGACAAGATCTTCCCGTGGATCGAGAAAGACCTCACCGAGTCCAAACAAAAATGGAAGTTCGTCTGCTTCCACCAGCCGGCCTTCCACACCTCCCGCGAGCACTACACCGAGCAGAAAATGCGAATACTCGCGCCACTCTTCGAGCGCGCCGGAGTGGATGTCGTCTTCGCCGGGCACGTCCACAATTACCAGCGCAGTATGCCGCTCAAATTCGTCCCCGGCCCCGGAGGCCGCGACAACCGTGGGCGCGTCAACGGCACGCTCACGCTCGATAAAACATTCGACGGCATCACCGATACCACGCCCGAAGGCGTCATCCACATCGTCAGCGGCGGCGGCGGCGCGCGACTCTACTCTGTCGATTTGGAGAAGACCGTCGCTTACCTAGAAAAAGAGCACCCCGGAAACTACCAGCCTCTCACCGCCAAATACGTCGCCGAGCATAGCTTCACCAGCATCGAACTTTCCCCCACGACCTTCACTCTCCGGCAGATCAACACAGCGGGAAAGGAATTGGATCACATCAAAATCACGAAAGGGAAGTAGGGATCACGCGCTGCTTGCCGTGCGTGCGTGAGCCGTTAGCCTCCGCCGACGATGACTGAAACGCTCACTCCGATGATGCAGCAATACCACGGCATCCGGCGCACATTACCGCCGGATACGCTGCTGCTTTTTCGGCTGGGCGACTTCTACGAGATGTTCGCCGATGACGCGAAAGACGCCGCTGGGATCCTCAATATCGCGTTGACTAAACGCAACGGCACGCCGATGGCCGGAGTGCCGCACCACGCGCTCGATGGCTATGTCCGGCGGCTCATCAAGGCGGGGAAGCGCGTCGCCATTTGCGACCAAGTCAGCGAGCCGCGCCCCGGCCAAATCGTCCAGCGTGAGGTGACGCACATCGTCAGCCCCGGCACCGTCGGCGATGTAAACATGCTCGATGCAAAGCGGAATAACTTCCTCGCCGCCCTGCACCCCGGCGCGAAAGGCGGGCACGGTTTCGCTTTTCTCGACCTCACGACCGGGGATTTCCGCCTCACCGAACTCACCGACGACCAAGCGCTCGACGATGAACTCGCCCGCGTGCAACCCGCCGAGCTTCTCGTCGCTGAGGAAAGCGTGGAGCGCTACCGTGACCTCGCGCGCAAGGTGCCTCGCGACGGCTACACATTCCTGCCAGAGCAAGCGTTCTTCATCCTCCGCGAGCATTTCAAAGTGCAGAGCCTCGATGGGTTCGGATGTGCGGAAATGCCCTCCGCCATAGCCGCTGCCGGGGCCATCTTGCAGTATCTCAAAGAGCTGCGCCGCTCGCTCGCTCACGTCTCCCGGCTATCGGTCTATCGCAACAGCCAGTTCATGGTCATCGACGCCGCGACTCAGTCCAATCTCGAACTCGTCACCGCACGCGGCGGCGGGCGCGACACCTCGCTGCTCGGCTGTCTCGACCGCACCCTCACGCCGATGGGCGCACGCAAATTGCGCGACTGGATTCTTCACCCCATCTGCGACCTCGCCACGCTCCGCGAACGGCAAAACCTCATCGGCGATTTCCTCGCCGAGCCGTTCCTCCTCGGCAACATCCGCGAGACGCTGAAAGGCATCCGCGACCTCGAACGCACCGTGGGCCGCCTCACCCAAATCGCCGGAAACGCCCGCGACCTCCAAGTCCTCCGCACCTCGCTAGAACAAGTCCCTCAGCTCCGCGAAGACCTCACAGCCTTGCTGCGCAAAGACAGCAACAACCCGCTGCTGCCGCCCGACTCGTCATTCGTCATTCGCCATTCGTCATTGGCCGCGTTGCTTCTGCCCCAGCTCCACCCACTCCCTCACATCGTTGAACTGCTCACCCGCGCACTCGTGGATGAACCGCCCGCCTTCACCAAAGAAGGCGGCATCTTCCGCGAAGGCTACCACACCGCACTCGACGAGCTGCGCAACGCTTCGACGGCGGGCAAAGAGTGGATCGCCCAGCTCCAAGAAAAGGCCATCGCCGAGACCGGAATCAAGAACCTCAAAGTCCGCTACACCGGCGTCTTCGGCTACTTCTTCGAGGTCACAAAATCCAACATCCATCTCGTCCCGCCGACGTGGCATCGCAAGCAAACCGTCGCCACCGGCGAGCGCTACATCACCCCCGAACTGAAGGAAGTGGAGAACAAAATCCTCGGCGCAGACGAGCGTTCGCAAGCGCTCGAATACGAGCTTTTCATCCAGCTCCGCGACGAAGTCCTGCGCGAACTTTCCCCGCTCCAAGAAACCGCCGCCGCCGTCGCCACAATCGATGTCCTCGCCGGCCTCGCAGAAACCGCCCGCCTTTTCGGCTACTGCAAACCCGCCCTCGCCGACGACCTCCGCATCCGCGTCACCGACGGACGCCACCCCGTCCTCGACCAATCGCTCGTCGAAGAAAAATTCGTCCCCAACGACATCGCCCTCGATGACACCACCAACCGTATCGTCATCATCACCGGCCCCAACATGGCGGGAAAAAGCACCTACATCCGCCAAGTCGCGCTGCTCGTGCTCATGGCGCAAATCGGCAGTTGGGTGCCCGCCAAAGAAGCCGAGATCGGCCTCGCAGACCGCATCTTCACCCGCGTCGGAGCCAGCGACGACCTTTCGCGCGGCCAAAGCACCTTCATGGTCGAAATGAACGAAACCGCCAACATCTGCAACAACGCCACCCCCCGCAGCCTCGTCATCCTCGACGAAATTGGCCGTGGCACCTCCACATTCGACGGCCTCAGCATCGCCTGGAGCGTCGCCGAATACCTCCACGACGACCCCAAATGCCGCACGCTCTTCGCCACCCACTACCACGAGCTGACCGAACTCGCCATCACCCGAGGCGGCGTTAAAAACTTCCACGTCGCCGTCCGCGAATGGAACGACCAAATCATCTTCCTGCGCAAAATCATCCCCGGCGGCGCGGACAAAAGCTACGGCATCCAAGTCGCCCGCCTCGCCGGGCTGCCTGCAAAAGTCATCGCCCGAGCCAAAGACATCCTCAGTAATTTGGAGCGCCACGAACTCACCGCCGACGGCCAGCCCACATTAGCCGAAGCCCCTGCCGCCCCAAAATTCGGCAAACCCCGAGGCAAAAAAGCCGCAGCCAAAGCAATGGCCGCCATGCCCGAGCAGCCGACACTTTTATGAAATCGGCAAAATCCGCGTGCGTAGGTTGAGCCTGCTCGCGGCCTCAATGATAAATCATCGGGGGCTGAAGAAGAGGCGAGATGTCATGGGCGCAGGGGAGGGCGTTTTCAATTATCGCATCCCATTTTTCTTCAGCCACTCCAGCGCGTGGTCGGGCCATGCTTTCGCTTCGCGCTCACAGCGGAGGGCGTAGCCGTGGCCGCCGGTCGTGTAGAGTTTGAACTCGTGCGGGACTTTCGCGGCTTCGAGCGCGGCGTGGTAGAGCTTGCTGCCGGGGACGTAGGTTTTGTCGTCCTCGCTGTGGATGATGAGCGTGGGCGGGATGTTTGCGGCAAGGTTTAGGTCGGGGGAGACGTGCCCGGCTTTGTCGTCGAGGTAAGCGGGATAAACGAGCACGGCGAAATCCGGGCGACAGCTCTGCTGGTCCACATCGTCGAGCGCGGGATACGCGGGCGGCTCGAAAAGGCTGCTCGCTTTCGCCGCAAGATTCCCGCCTGCGGAAAAGCCGATGGCTCCGAGCCGCTTCGGGTCCACATTCCACTCGGCGGCGTGTGCGCGGGCGAGGCGGAGCGACCGCTGCAAATCCTGAAGCGCACCCGTGCGATTGTTGGGAGTGCGGTATTTCAGCACGAGGGCGGTGATGCCGTGCTGGTTCAGCCAAGCGGCGATTTCCGTGCCCTCTTTATCATAGACGACGTAGCTGTAGCCGCCGCCGGGGCAGACGATCATCGCGGGCGCTGGGGCGTTCGTTTTCGGCGCGGGGAAAATGGTGAGTGTGGGGCGGCTAATGTTCGTGATGCGCTGCACGCCATCGCCTTTCGGGGGCAAATCACTCTCAGGTTCTTTCGCGCCTTTGTCGGGCATTTTTCCCTCGGGCCAAATGGCGACGGGCTCGGCAAACGCGGTGTGTGCGAGGAAGAGAACAAACAGATGGATGAGGCGGAGATTCATAGCTTTAGCAATGCGGCGACTTTGATATTCGTTTCGCGGATGTTTTCCGCGTTTTCGTAGTGTCCCTTTTCGGTGGGCGCTTGGCCGATGGTGATGGTGTCGAGCATCACGTCTTTTACCGGCTCGCGCTTGTCGCCGAGGATGCGGAAGGGCTCGCTGCCCGTCTCGGCGACCTTCACGTTTTTCAAATGGACGCCGCTGATTTTCGTGAGGCGTTCCTCGTAAGTGGGGACGAGCGTTTTCCACTGATACATCACGTCCGTCTCGATGCCGAGGACGCTGAACCGCACGGGGCCAGCCTCGATATTTTCCATGTGGATGTTTTCGACGAACCCACCGCGACGGATGTTCGTTTTGATGAAGAGGACATTCTGCAGTCGATACTTTGGGTTCTCGAATCGGCAGTCGTGGATATAGACGTTGCGAATGCCCGCGGAGAGTTCGCTGCCGATGGCGACGAGCTGGTGGCCTTCGACGACAGTGCAGTGGCGGATAACGACGTTTTCCGTCGGCACACCGAGCCGCCAGCCGTCGTGGTTGCTGCCGGACTTGATGGCGATGGCGTCGTCGCCTTGGTCGAAGCGGCAATTTTCCACGAGCAAATTGCGCGTGTTTTCGGGGTCAATGCCGTCGTTATTGTGGCCGTGTGCGAAGACGTCCAGACCGCGCACGACGACCGATTCCGAGAGCAGCAAGTGGACAGTCCAGAACGGGCTGTTGCGGATTTTCACGCCCTCGATGAGCACGTTCTTGCAGCGGTTAAACTGGATGAATTGCGGGCGCAGATGGTTCTCGCCCTCGGCCATCTGCCGCTCCGCGACCGGAACGTTGGTCGAGGTCATCGTGTAGAGTTTTTTCAGCGCCTCCAAATGTGCGGGCGGGCGGGAAAACCACATCTTCCAAACGCTCATGTCCGCTTCGAGCGTGCCCTCGCCAGTGAGCGCGACGTTTTCGCACTCGAAGCCTTCCCAGCTCGATTGCACGGCGGGCAAGTAGTCGGGGGGATTCCCGCTGAACGTAAGTTTTGCGCCCCCCGCGACGTGGAGATTCACGTTGCTGTTGAAATGAATCTTCCCCGTTTTCCAATCACCCGCCGGAACGACAACGCGCCCGCCGCCCGCATCATGACAAGCCGCGATAGCCTTGCGAATCGCCTCGCTGCAATCCGCGCCTTTCACCGCGCCGAAGTCGGCGATCGAAAAGTCGCGCTTTGGAAACACCGGCACCTTGATAGCCGGCATCGCGAACGGTGCTTCGACGACGACTTCCTCGAAGCGCATCGCACCGCTCTGAGCGTGGAGCTGGCTGAGAGCGGCGAGGATGGCGAGCGCACAACGGAGGAGCCGGTTTTTCAAAGGCGAATGGTTCATTTTTCCGGCGTCACTCCTTGCGGGGTGTAGGGTTTTTCCTCGGTCTGCTTGGCCGGGGTCGCGGGGGTGATTTCTTTGCCGTTGATAGTGAAGTTTTTGATGATGAGTCCCTTGAGGTCATCGCGGTTCCAGCGGGCATCTTTGGCTTCGATGCTCACGTTTTCAATGCGGAAGTTTTCCAGCGTGTCGCCGGGGTTGCCGGAGATCGCGCCGGGCGTGGTGAGGCCGGTGGCGGTGATGTTGCGGAGGGTGATGTTGCGGACGATGGCGTTTTGCGTCTCCTGCGCTTTGGGGTCGTAGAATTGTTTCCACGGGCGGATGTCGAAAAGTTCGCCGCCTGCGCCCTGCACGACGATGTTTTCGTAGGTGATGTTTTCGTAGAGCTGCTTCGTGTCGGGGCGGAGTTTGAAGCGCACGAGGCGGTTGTCGCCCGCGACTTTGCAGTTGCGAAAAACTACGTTGCGCACCGTGGTCGCCTCGCTGCCGAGCGTGAGCACGCCGTGGCCGTAGCCGAATTCGCAGTTCTCCACGAGGATGTTTTCGACGGGGCGATTTTCGAGGTGCGCGTTCGCGCCTTTCCCGCACTTGATGGCGATGCAGTCGTCGTCCACGGCGAGGTAGCAGCCGCGCACGGTGACGTTGCGGCACGAATCAATATCAATGCCATCGGTGCTCGGCGCGCGAACGGGTTCGTGTGGGTTGACGATGCGGATGCGTTCCACGAGCACGCCGTCGCATTGGAAAAGATGCAGCGTCCAAAAGCCCGAGTCGCGCATCTGGATGCCGCTGACGCGCACATCTTTCGAGTCGCGGATGTGCATCAGGCGCGGGCGGACGACTTCGAGGTTCGTGCATTTCGGGTTCTCCTTCCGGCGCTGCCAGAATGCCTCCCAGAACTTCAGCCCGCTGCCGTCAATCGTCCCTGCACCGGAAATCCGCAGCCCATCCGTGCCCGTTGCGTTCACGAGCGCGACGGCCCAATCGTTGATGCGGCCTTCGATGCGCGTGGGCTGAATCGGGTAGTCCGCGATGTCGTCCGAGCCCTTCAGCACCGCGCCTTTATCGAGCTGAAGATGCACGCCGGGTTTCAAAAAAATCGCGCCGCTCCGAAAGGTGCCGCGTGGGATGACGACGGTGCCACCGCCCGCTGCGGCAGCGACTTCGATAGTTTTCTGAATCGCCGCCGTCTGGACCTTCTCCCCCTCGGCGACCGCGCCGTTCACGGTGATGAGGAACTGCTTGGTCGATTCGTCGGCAAACAGGGGAAGACTAAAAGTGAAAAGGAAGGCGAGGCTGCGAAGTTTGTTCATGGGCTAGAGTTTCGCAGGCGCGAGGCGAGGCGCGAGCGTATGCAGTATGGCGAGCGCGATGAGGTAAGCGGAGCCAGCGATAAGGAAGAGCATCGTATAGTCGCCGGTGCGGGCGAGGATGTAGCCAGTGAGCTTCAAAATACCCATCGCTCCGAACGCCCCCGCCATGCCGCCGAGGCCGACCATCGAGGCGACGGCTCGCTTTGGAAACATGTCCGAGGCGGTGGTGAAAAGGTTCGCGGACCAGCCTTGATGCGCCGCCGCGGCGAGGCCCACGAGCCACACGGCCACCCACATATTTTGCACCTTAGTGACGAATACCACAGGCACCACGCACAGCGCACAAAGGAGCATCGCCGTCTTGCGCCCGGCGTTCACGGACCAGCCGCGCGCGATGAGGCGGGAAGAGAGCCAGCCGCCGCCGATGCTGCCCACGTCCGCGAGGCAATAGATGAGCACGAACGGCGGGCCGAAGCTCTTAATATCCAGCTTAAACTGGGAGCTGAAAAACAGCGGGAGCAAGTAAAGATACCAGCGCCAGATCGAGTCGGTGAGAAACTTCGCGATTACAAACGCCCACGTCTGCCGATGTGGTAGCAGGCTGAGCCACGGCACCTTCTCCACCGTCTCCTCCGGGTCGCTTCGGATGTAGGCCAGCTCGGCGGGGGAGAGGCGCGGATGCTCCTCCGGCGAGCGGAAAATGCGGAGCCAAAAGATGAGCCAGATAAACCCAATGACGCCCGTGGCGATGAACGCCCACTGCCAGCCCCAGTTTATAAATATCCACGGCACGGCGAGCGGCGCAGCGATGGCTCCGACATTTGACCCGGCGTTGAAAATCCCCGTTGCCAGGGCGCGCTCTTTTTTGGGGAACCACTCCGCGACCGTCTTGATGGAAGCGGGGAAATTCCCCGACTCCCCGAGCCCGAGAAGGAACCGCGCAACACTAAACCCGAGGATGCTCGCCATGCCCGCGTGTAGCATGGATGCGAGACTCCAGAAGACCATCGCTACCGCCAGCCCGATGCGCGTGCCGATCGCATCCAGCACCCGCCCAAACGTGAGCAGCCCGACTGCGTAAGACACCTCAAACCAAAATACGATGTCCGTGTAATCCGTGTCGCTCCAGCTAAAGAGCTTCTTCATCTCCGGCGCGAGGATGCCGAACACTTGGCGGTCAATGTAGTTGATCGTCGTCGCGAAAAACAGCAGCGCGCAGATGGCCCAGCGATAGCGACCGACGCGCGGGACTGAGGTGGTGATTGGATTCATTGCTTCGGCTTTTTGACGGATAAAGCTACGCGAGGAACACCAAGGCCTATTCCTCCACGGGCTCAACCTTGGCGCGGTAGAAGACGGCGACGTTGCCGACTTGCATGATGATGGTGCTGGCGGTCTTTTCGGCGATTTGTGGGGCGAGTTCGTGCTTCTGTTCTTTGAAGTCGGTGAACTTCATTTTCACGAGCTGGTGGCGCGTGAGGGCGTCGTTGAGGCTTTGGATAAAGGCGTCGGTCACCCCGGCGTGGCCGAGTTTTACCACGGGCTCGAGATGTTGGGCTTTGGCTTTGAGTACGCGCTTCTCGGCGTTGGTCAGCAGTGTGTTCACTCGGGCACCATCGGGTTTTCCCGGCGGCATTCCGAACAAAATCTTTCGCCCTACCGGATTCCCTTCGCGATGCGCTCGAATCCATCGCGGTAGCCGGTGATGAATCCGCGTTGCCATTTGGCCCCGCGATCGGGGTTCGCGCCTGCGGCTTCGAGCGCGAGCACTTCGAGGTCGGCCTCGGTCGGGGTCTTGGGCGGCTTGCGGGCGACGCGGATGTGTCCGGCTTTTTCCCCCGCTGTGGCGCCCGTGGCGAAGCCGTCTTCAAAAGGCTGCGTCTCTACGGGGGGCGGGACGTTCTCCGGCGGCTTGAGGTCGGCGGCGCTGATGAGTTCGGGGGCTTTGGGCGCGGGCTTTTTCTCGCCACATGCGGCGAGGAGAACTGCGGCTGCAAATAGGGTGAGTTTTTTCATCGTGCGGGCGGCGCGGGATACCATTGCTGTTGTTCGGCGACGTGGAGCAGCCGCACGCGCCACGCTGCGGCGTGGGTGCCGCTGGAATCGCGGACGGTTCCCTTCAAAACGACGGATGCTCCGGCGGGCGGCTGGAGGAGGACTTTGGCCTGCTCGATGGGCTCGAAGGTGACAGTGGCGGACTTCCCAAGCGACTGCCGGATCATCGCTCGCGAGCGCCAGTAGGCGTCGTGCTCGGTGAAGCCGCCGCTGGTGAGCTCGCGCCAAGCGTCGGCGGTCACGGGGCCGAAAAATGAGACAAGGACGGCGATGCCCGTGAGGACGGCGATGGTCAGCGTCCAGCCGAGAAGGCGGCGGCGTTTGCGGCGGCGAAGGACGATCTGGGTGACGGGAGCCCACTGCTCCATTCCCTCGCGCCAGTAGAGTGTGTCGTCGTCTATGAACTCACATTTGTGCAGGTGGTTCACCTGCCGGACCGTGTAGGGCCCGCGCTGTTCGCCGAGATGGTAGAGATAGAAAGCTTCAGCCTGCATAAAACGCGGGACGGTGCGGAATATCGGGAATCGTCCCGGAAGAAACGATCATTTTCAGAGCCGCGAGAGGAGCTTGCGCTCGACGAGCCCGTGGCACGATGGGCAGCGAGGAAGCGGGATGTCTGTCTCGTCGCGAAACTCGTGGGCGCAAAATCCGCAGCGGACGACATTTTTGAGCGCCCGCCGCTCGCGGCTGCTGCGAATGATGCTGTGGAGCCACCACGCGACGAAGATCGCGATGATGAACACCGCGACGTAGGCAAAGAGGAGTTCGTGGAGCTTAAATCGGATCATGGTGCGACGGCGTCGTTCCCCCAACGAATGGAAGCCGTCGCCCAAGTCATCGGCTCTGGTGCTGGCGCGAGGCGGATGCTGGAGACGAGCCTCAGCGCCTCGGCGTCCATCTCCGGCGCTCCCGAGCTGGTCTGGACAAAAGCAAAACGCACTTCCCCTCCTGCATTCACCCCGACGAGCAGGATCGCGGTGCTGAGTGATAGCGCGGAGCGTGCTTCCAGCGTGACAGCAGTCTCGGCGGGCGCGCGCGATTTCAGCGCAGCGTGAAAGGCGATCTCCGTCTTCCGCGTGGGAGCTTCTGGCGCGGCGGCGGCGGGCTTTTCATCCGCGCTCATGATGAACTCCAGCGAGTCCCGCGCGGGCGGATACTGGATGATCGCTGGCTCGGAGGGGATGCTGCGCGGCTGCGTCCGCGAAGTCGCATACGAGGGGCGATACGCCACATCGAGAATGCCCGCAGGCTCCACATTGGCGATGCGGGCGAAGATGGCTGGATCTTCCGCTTCGAGCCAGCGCAAGACGGCCTCGTTTTCCGGCGAGATCGAGCCGTCCGGCGCGAACCGCGTGAGGAGCTGAACGGGCTGCGCCGTCTGCGGGATGAGCTGTCGCTCCGAGGTGCTGATGTGGACAAAAAAGAACGCCCCGCCGTGCAGCACGACGGAGAGGAAGATCAGCAGCGCCAACGTCCACGAGCTGCGATGGCTCCCGGACCAGTCGAACGTCGTCTGGTCGTGGTTCATGGCTGCGAAAAAGCCCCAGCCCAGATCACGGAAAAGCCGCGCCGCTGGGCCTCGTGCATGATGTCGTGCAGCACACCGGAAGGCGCGTCCTTATCCGCCTTCACGATAACGGTGCGGTCCGGCTCCCGATTCAGCGCGAACTGCGCAGCCAGTTCGTTGAAGGTCACTTTTCTCTCCCGATGATAAATCGCCGGAACGAGCCCGGAAGTGACAGTGACAATCTCCGCGTTGCGCTGCGGCCCGAGTGCAAACGAGGTCGCCGGGAGCGTCACTTGCACGCCCGGCTGGAGGATGAACTTCGAGCCCGTGACCCAAAAGACGAGCACGAGAAACAGCACGTTCAACAGCGGCAGAAAGCCAAAGAGCGCGGGGGAGAAATTAAAGGTGCGCCGAAGCTTCATCGCTGGTGATTCACGCGCGAGCTTTAGCGCTTGGTGGCGGCTTTCCGCGCTTCGTCAAACTCGATGATGTCCGCCGGCGTGCGGCTCTCCATGATGAGCGAAACCACCTCGATCCCCGCGCGCTCCATTTCGTGCATCGTGCTGTTCACGCGGGAGCTCACGTAGGCGTAGCAGATGGCAGTCGGGATGGATACCGCGATGCCCGCCGCTGTCGTGAGAAGTGCTTGGTAGATGCCGTTTGAAATCTCCGCCGAGCTCGCCAGCCCACTCGCCGCGCTCATCATAGAAAATGCCTCGATCAACCCGGCAATCGTCCCGAGCAGCCCAAGCATCGGCGTGACAAATGCCAGCGTGGAAATCATTCCGAGACGGCGCTCCAGCTTCGGCACTTCGAGCTGCCCAGCCTCTTGGACAATCTCCTTCAGCTCCTCGCGCGGCGCACTGTGGTGGATGATGGCGGCGTGGACCACCCGCTGCACCGGGCCATTCGTCGCAGCGGCTTCCATTTGCGCCTCGCCGAAGTTGCGCCCACGGATGAGCACGGCCAGCCCGCGCATGAGCTCGCCCACCCTCACGCTGATGCGGTGAAAGTAGAGCACACGTTCCAGAAACACGGCGCTGGCCAAGATGCTGCAACCAAGAATCAGCCACATGATCGGCCCGCCCTTTTGCATGAATTCGAGCATCCCTATTTTCTACCGCGAACACGGATGGCGACGGAAGGATGAATTTCATCCCGGAACGAAAACGCCAGACTTGCACCTTGCGAGGCGGGCGGGAAAGCTGAGCGCTCTTTTCCAAAACCACACTATTATGAAACCATTCGTCTCTACGCTCCTCGCCGCAAGCATCGCCCTACTCGCCGCGTGCGATAAGAAATCCGACAAGCTCGTCATCGGCCTACTCCCGAAGAGCAAGGGGAACCAGTACTTCGCCACCGTCGAGAAAGGCGCAAACGTCGCCGCTGCGGAGTTGGGCGTCCAAGTGCTCTTCGACGGCCCGACGAATACAGACGCGACCAAACAAAACGAGATCGTAGAAAACTGGATCACGCAGGAAGTGAACGTCATCGCCGCCGCCGCCGAGAACCGCGACGGCCTCAGCTCCGTGCTGAAAAAGGCGCAGGCCAAGGGCATCAAAGTCGTCACCTACGACAGCGACGTGCAGCCCGACGCACGCGACTTTTTCGTGAACCAAGCAACCGCGCAGGGCATCGGCGAAGTCCTCATGGATACCGCCGCGAAGCTCTGCAGCGAGGAAGGCGAATTTGCGATCATCACGGCCACCACTTCCGCCGCGAACATGAACGAATGGCGCAAGCACATCGAAGCGCGCCTCGCAGCCAAATACCCGAAGATGAAGCTCGTGGATACGAAGCCGTGCGACGACCAAAAGGACAAAGCCCAGCAAGAAACCACGAACCTCATCAGCGCATACCCGAACCTCAAATGCGTCATGGCCATCTGCTCGCCCGCGGTCCCCGGAGCCGCCGAAGCCGTGAAGCAAGCGGGCAAAGTCGGCGCGATCAAAGTGCTCGGCCTCGGCCTGCCCAGCGAGAACAAGCAGTATGTAAAAGACGGCGTCACCCAGGCCGTCATCCTCTGGAAAGTCGAAGACCTCGGCTACGCCACCATCCAAGCCGCCGTCGCCGCTGCAAAAGGGACGCTCAAAGCGGGCGACAAAACATTCAAGGCCGGGAAGCTCGGCGACATGGAGATTCAAGGCACTGACATCCTGCTCGGCAAGCCGTTCGTCTTCACCAAAGAGAACATAGACGGATTCGACTTCTGAGTTTGAAAGAAGCCACGCAACAACTTCTCGCTGGCGGCCCGCTCGTCGTCGGCACCGTGCATTCCCCCGGTAGCCTGAGCCTCGCCGCGACGCTCAACCCCGGCGATGTGGACGTGCTGGAGTTCCGCATAGATTCGCTCCTAGAGCAGGTCGATGCCGCCGAGCAGGCGATGCGCGCCACGCGCTTCCCGGTGATCCTCACCGTCCGCCATTCATTCGAAGGCGGCGCGGGCGACCTCAGCGCGGACCAGCGCAAGGAACTGTACCGCCGCTTCCTCCCGCACGCCACATTCGTGGACATTGAGCTGCGCTCGCTCCCCGAGTTTTCCGACCTCGTGGAAGAGGCCCGAGAGATGGGATGCGCCGTCGTCATTTCCAGCCACGACTTTAATAAGACCCCGTCAATCGGCACCATCACCGCTCGCCAAAAACGCGCCTTCGCAACAGGCGCAGACATTTTCAAATTCGCCTGCGCCACGCCCACCGCGCACGACCTCGCGAGGCTGCTCGATTTTTCCCAGCGCCGCTCACACGCCCACTCCATCATGGGCATGGGCCGCTTTGGCAAAGCCTCGCGCATCGCCCTCGCCGAGGCAGGCTCTTGCTTAAACTACGGCTACCTCGACGCCCCCAACGCCCCCGGCCAGTGGGAGGCGCGCGAGCTGCGGCGGGCGATTTCTCAGACGTAGGACCGCTTTGCAGCCTTGCCGCTTGGGAAATCGCTGATAGACCGCGCGGCCATGTTACAATCGTTGATAGAAACTTGGTTTCACTGGGTCCATGACTGGGGCTATTGGGGCGTCATAATTTTGATGGCGATGGAGTCTTCCATCTTCCCGGTGCCCAGCGAGCTCGTCGTCCCGCCCGCAGCCATCCTGGCATCGCAGGGCGGCGACATGACGATCCTCGGAGTGATCCTCGCGGGCACTTTCGGCTCGTGGCTCGGCTCCGCGATCACCTACTGGATTTCGCTTTGGGTGGGGCGGCCCGTCGTCATGCGATATGGCCGGTATTTCCTGATGCCGCCGGACAAAGTCGAACGCGCCGAACGCTTCATGCACCGCTACGAAGGCGGCGGCATTTTCTTCGCCCGACTGCTGCCCGTCATCCGCCACCTGATTTCCATCCCCGCAGGCATCATTCGGATGAGCTTCCTCAAGTTTAGCGCGCTCACCGTCATCGGCTCAGCCATCTGGTGCTCCGTGCTGGCCGTGCTCGGCGAGAAGGTTGGCAAGAAACTCGACGCCGCCCAACTCGCCGCGCTGAAAGCCGGGCAAGGTGCGGATTTGAAGGAGCTTATCCACGCCGTAAAACACGAAGCCCTGTGGATCATCGTCGCCATCGCCCTCGTATGCGTCCTCTATTTCGTGGCGATGCGGCTCACCTCCCGCGACAACGTTACGGCGTCGGAGTAAGGCGCACCCTTCCGCCGGGGATACCGTCGAGGTAGTAGCCGGTGCCGTAGCCTGCTTTGCGAAGGAGTGTGCCGGCGAACTTCACGGCTTTGCCGGTGTTCGGGGAGATGAATGAGCCGCCGAATTTCCCGGTGGCCGCGGAGGCGGTGGCGGTGAGTTTGTCGGCGGCGACGGTGATGACGGCGACTTTGTTCTTGGTATCAACGTTCACGGCTTTGACGCCGAGCGTGGCGTCGGTCAGGTCCACGGCGGCGTTTCCGTCGGTATCGGTGGCGGGCAGGCTGGGGAAAAGCGGCGTGGCTTTTGGCAGGAGCTTGGCGGCGATGAGGTCAACGGAGATACCTAAGGGCCAGCCGGGGTGAGCGGGCTTCACGATGAGCGGGCGGAACCAGTGGAAGCCCGCGCCGTCCACGTCGGAGTCCGTCTGCGAGCGCGCGGTGGCCACGCCGGAGAGAGAGCCTTTCGCGCTGTAAAGGGGCACGTAGAGCGGGATGGTGTCGCCTGCGAGGAGCGCGGAAGACACGGTGAACGCAGTCCCGTCGGCGAGCTTGCCTTTGAGGGTCACGCTGCCCGTTTTAGAAATGGCGAGGTCGCCGATGCCGTCGCCCTGCGGGTACTCCGCCGCGGTGCGCCCGTTGTTTGGAGCCATAAGGGCGAGGAGTGCAGCGGTGTATTTGCCCTTGTCGGTGAGAGGGTCGAGCAGGTTGCTGGGGACAGGCACGGTCTTGCCATAGAGAGGCCGCGTGGCGGTGAAGCGGGATAAAAGCACGTTGCCCGCAGGCTGGATGGTCGCGGTGAACGACGGAGCCTCGCCGATCTGGATTTGCATCTTGAGGATGACGTTGGAGCCGACTTTTCGCACGAGCACGGTGGAGTCGTTGGCACTGCTGGAGAAGGTGACGATGCCGGTGTCGCTCACCCTGCCTTTGAGCGCGAATTTCTGCCCGCCGAAGACGACCCCGCCGGAAAACGAGCCGCCTTTTGCGAGAGTGAGTTTGACGGAACCGATGTTCTCATTGGTCCGGGTGATGCCGGTGTTGGGCTCCACAAGGGCGTAGTAATCGCCGATAGCTTCAAGCGCGGAGGAGATGCGGAGCGTGAGGGTCGTCGGCGCGCTTTCGTCCACACCGCCGTCGAGCACACCGCCGTTGTCTTTCGCTTTAATTGTAAGCGTCGCGGTGCCGCTGACGGAGCCTGCCGTGAAGACGAGCTTTCCATCGGACAAAATGGACGGAGCCAATGTGAACAACTCAGGATGGTCGTTGGAGATCTGCCACGCGACCGTCTGCCCTGCCTCATCCGACGGGCCTGCGAGCACGCTGGTGGCGAATTGTTGCGCGTAGCTTTGGCGCACGCCTACGACGAGCTTGGTCGGTGCGGTGAAAGTCGGCGGATCGTTTACCGCACGCGTAGTGATGGTGAATGTGTGAGTGACGAAATTCACGCCCCCATCGAGCGTGCCGCCGCTATCGCGCAGCGTGGCAGTGATGGTCGCGGTGCCGCTGCGAGTCGGGTGCGGGGAAAAGGAGAGCGTGCCGCTCGGCGAGATCGCGGGCTGGCTGACAAAGAGATTCGTGGCCGAGTTCGATACCTCGAACGCCAACGTCTGCGACGCCTCGGCTGCTGGGCCTGCGCTGATATTCGTGGCGAAGCCGACGATGCTCTGGAGCCCCGCGTTGTGGCGCACGGAGACATCCGCGCCAACGGTGAAAGACGGTGCCGTATTCACTTCGACGACGGTGATGGTGAAGGTTTGGACCGCACTGGAATCCACGCCGCCATTTGCCGTGCCGCCGTTATCCACGGCGTTCACGGAGACGGTCGCGACGCCGGGCATCTCTCCCGCGAGGATGAAGGTGAGCGTTCCGTTCGGCGCAACGGCGGGCTGAGTGGAAAAGAGCGCGTTGTTGGAGTTGGTGACCGTGAAACTGAACGTCTGACCCGTCTCTCCCGATCCCGTAGAAATAGCGGTCGCCCAGTTCGCACGAGTGACTCCACCGGCATTCTCGCCTATCGAAATGCCCGCTCCTTTTACAAAAGAGGGCGCCATATTGGGCTGGATAGTGATCGTGAAGGTCTGCGCCGCCCCTGTGTTGATGCCGCCCCCCGCAGTGCCTCCGTCGTCTTGCGGAGTTACGCTGACAGTTGTCGATCCTGTCGCATGGGCGGCTGCGGTGAACGTCAGCGTGCCACTCGAGGAAACAGCGGGCTGCGTGGAAAAGAGCGCCGTGTTGCCCGCGACGACATTAAAAGAAACCGTCTGCGCTGTTTCCGATGAGGCGCCTGCGCGGATCCCCGTGGCCCAAGCTCCGACGGTCTGCACGCCGCTATCCATCGGCACGGATACGTTTGAGCCTTTGGTAAATGTCGGCGGCGTATTCAGCGTCGGCGCAGAGAGTTGAAATGCGTTAGACTCCGCGACTGGTGCTCCCGCTGCGGAAGCGGTCAGTCGCGCAGACCCCACATCAAGCACCGACACGGAGCCGGTCCACACACCATCCACTAGCGCAGCGTTTACCGGCAAAATCGTGAGAGGCCCGCTCACGACGAGCCCACTGTTTTGAGCGCCACGCGGCGATGGCGTGGCAGCAACGGACCAATCACTTGCGTCGTTGTTATCGGACGTGCCGGAGCGGAAGAGCGAGGTGCCCGACAAATGGCGAGGAGCGCCATCACCCGTCCATTGGGAACCGAGCGTGTAATTGAATCCCTTAAAGGTGAAATTGATCGTCGCCAGCTCCGCGGCCGTGTAACCCCACGCGCAGAAATCCCGGATCACTCCACTAGCGTCCGAGAGCATCACCCATCCACTCGGGCCGTTTCCAGCCCAGTCAATGTCCACGCCGTAGTAAGTTTCGTTCGTGCTCGGCGTGCCGTCGGTCGAGCCAACGATTTGCCCCGAAGCGAGACTCGCGGGCAGCGCCCACGAAGTCGCGAGTGGGGAGTTCACGCCTTGGCTGGCGCGGCTTGTGATGACAAACCAACCCGTCGTATCCACCGAGGCCGCACCGAGATTTTGAATCTCGAAATAGTCCGGCGTCGGCGAGCTGCACCCGAATTCCGTGAGCACCACGCCCAACGATGATGTACTCGAGGCTCCCACGCTCACCGGGCCATCGTAGTCCACAGCGCGGTCGTTGGCGTCCAGCGCGCGGAGTGTCACGGAGAACGGCGTATTTGCGATCTGCGTCGGCACGACATCCCACGCGAAGTGAGAAAACGGCCCAACCGCAGCCACCGATATCGTGAGCGTCTCGGAGTCCGAACCATTGAAATTCGTCGCGACTATGGTGACCGGAAATACTCCGACCGTCGGTGGGGTGCCGGACAGCAAGCCGGTGTTCACATTCACCGTTAGCCAAGCGGGCAGGCCGGTGGCGTCGTAACTCGTCGGTCCGTTCGTCGCGGTGATCTGGTACGTAAAAGGAACGTCTTTCGAACCATTGACGGCTAGGCTGCTGTTGATTGCCGGAACGGGCGGAGTCTCCACCGTGAGCACAAGCGTGTCGGAGTCAGCACCGGCAGAATTGGATGCAGAGATGATGACGTTAAAAACGCCGACCACCGTCGGCGTTCCAGATATAAGGCCGGTGAAGTTACTTACGGACAAGCCCGCCGGCAAACCCGACGCGCCGAACGAAGCTGGGTTCTTGGCCGCCGCGATTTGGTAGGTGAAGCTCGCCCCGGCAGTCGCATTCGCGGTGAGTGCGCTCGTGAGAATAGGCGGGCCATCGTTGCCCGGCGTGCCAAGCGGCTGCGCAGAGAGTAACCACGTTTCCTTCTCGTTCCAATCCCGCGCAGCGGTTCCTGCGGGATTTGCCGTGGTGTAGCTGTGGTTCGCGGTCGCATCGATAAACCAATCCAACTGATAGCTGAAATTGAGGATGTTGATGTTCCAAGGAGGCGGCGGTTGCAGGGCGATCGTTTCGCCCGCGTTATCGAGCGTTCCGGTGAACACGCCCGCCGCGAGCGGAACAGCCCCTCCATATTGCGCAAGGAACGCCGCTCGATCCTTGCAGATAACGATGAACGCTCCTGGCGCTAACGTCGTGCCTTGCTCGAACGTATAGCCGACTCCCGCAGTAAACTGCACGCCGGAGAGGTCCAGAGAGACGTTGCCGATATTGGTCAGCTCAATGAACTCCAGCGTGTTCGGGCGAAAGAGAATCTCCGTGATGCGCAGAAAGTTGATGAGGTTCAGCACGTTCGCAGGCGGCGCGACATTCGAAGCACCGGGGCTCGGCGGCGTCGTAGGAAGTGCGAACTGAACGAGCGTCACCGCGCCGTCTGGCGAGCGCCCCGTAGAGGTATCGCGCGGCTGCCCGACGACGGCAACTTGGTCCACCGTCGTGCCGTTTGCACCCAGCAGCGCGATGCTGCCGAAGGTCGAGCTGAAGCCAAACGCAAGCTCCGTCGAGTTGCTCGCCGATGCGGAATTGCCGCGCGCATTCAGCCGGAGGAATCCGCTCGCGGGCATAAAGCTGAGTGCCGGGAAAACGTGCCGGGATGGGTAATTCACCGCGTCATCCGTGACACGCATCCCGCCTATCGGCGCGGGCTGCGCAGAGGGATTGTATATCTCCACGAAGTCACCGCTGAGGAGGTAATCGGGATTCGGCCCCCACTCGTTGATCTTCAGCAGTGCTGGCGATGCCAGCGTGGCGACCGCCGTGTTCGCCGCGCCAATCGTCGGCGTGCAAAGCGCCCAAGTATCCAGCGCGCCGCCTGTGCGCCCGATGGAAAAGTCACTCGCCTGCACGCCAAACGCCACCGAGTCCACCAGCGCCCCGCCATTGGCCACGCTGGCGTAGAGGAAGACATCGTCGCCGTCTTGATCGAGCTGAAAGCCAGCGTGCAAGCCAGCTTCGGCGATAGCGGTATCCGCGTGAACTACGAGAATCTGCCCGGCGGCGAGCGTCGTCCCTGCGGGGATCGCAAACTTCGTCGGCACCGCCGGATCGTCGGACAGCGTCATGCCGGAAATATCCACGGTCGTTGCGCCGAGGTTCCGCAGTTCGATGACATCGGGATGCGTCGCCCCGTTCGTGTAGGCAGTCGAATTTTTCGCGAGGACTTCGTGGATGACCACCCCCGCACCACTCGCCGCGAGGGTCGGCGTGGAAGTCGCAGTGGGAGGAGGGATGGCGGCACCGATCTGCCCGAGGAGGTAGGCTTGACGGTTCGTCATCCATGTTTTCATCGCCGTGATGGTCCCCGCTGGCACCCAGCCGCCGAGGTTCGCGTCGAGGAATTGGTAAAAAGCCGGGTTTGAGTTACCCGTCGTATCTGCGTTCAGCACAGTGGCAAAAAGCTCCCGGATCGCCGTGTGATACTTCGCGCGGAACGCCGCATTGCCGAGGTTCGTGCTGTCCCCAAAAAGCGGCTGCAAGGGGTGAAACGAGTCGCCCTGCTCCGTCATATCGTAGAGCCCTCTCCCGTTGAAAGTGAGGGGGGTATCGCCTTGGCCGAAGATCGTGTCGAAGTCATGCGGCACGAGCTGCATCCGCCGCCGCCCATCCGTCTCGGGGTAAAAATATGCACCGTAGTCGTCCTCGCGCCCATTCGAGATATTCGTCTCGTTGTCGGCAAAGATCGTCATCACCGCGAACCAGCGGGCAAATTGATCGAGGTCCGCGACCGTCTCCAGTTGCGTCACTTGCGCATTGGAAAACGCGGTGCCGAGCCAAGTCCCACTTTGCACATGCCCAGCCGTCCCGCCCGTGAAATGGTTCGCCGCCTGAGTCTGCCACACCGTCGCGAAATTCAGGTAATCGCTCCAATCATTCGCGTCGCCGTTGTTCTGCTTCGACCAGCCGTCAATCGTCCCATCCGGCGTGCTCGGTGCCGTGTTCCCTGAGCGCCAGCCCAGCGTAGTGCTGCTGGCGGCGTTCTTATAGAAACTGCCGGAGCTTGCGTTCGGCCAGTGGTTGCTCACCAGCCCGCGCCCTTCGTCCTCCACGCGCACCCATTTGCCATAGTCCTGCGCGCTCCCAGAGCCCGTCGTATATTCCACGCCGTTGCGCCGCAGTTCGATGGGCAGCGCATTCCCCGCGCGCAGCCCGCTCGCCTGCATCAGCCGCATCCCGGCGAATTGCAGCCACGGATATTTCGGGTTCAAGTTCATCGTGGACTCGCCATCCAGCAAGTCGTCGCCGGGGATGCTCACGCGCATCGGTTTATTGACGTAAGTGCGACTGCTTTTGCCCCGGATGCGCATCGCCGAGCGGTAGCGGATGGACGTTTCGCCAGCGCGATACGTGATGAAAGTCTGGTTCATCTGCCGGTCGCTCGACGTCGCGAGGCCATCGAAAATTGCGTTCTCCGCCGCCGTCATCACGATGAAATAATACGTGTCCTTCGCATTGAGCACTTCGTTGGTGACTTGATACTGGCAGTTCGCCGTCTGCCCCTCCGCCGTCGTCGCGGGCCAAGTGCGCGTCTGCGCCCCGTCGCTCGCTGCGATGTAAAACTCGACGATGCTCAAGTCTGCCATCGCCGGAAGCGTCGCAGAGAAATTGCCCGCGCCATCGCCCGCCATCGCGGCTTGCTGAAAGGCTCCTGCGCCCGTGCGCCAGAAAACGGTAGCCGTCAGCCCGACAGCAGCCGTCTCATCATTCAGCTCGCACGAGATTTTTACCGGCTCCGTAGATTTCGGCACAGCGGGCGAATGCTTCACCGCTTTGATGATCGGCGCGATGTCTGCGACGCGCGCCGAGTTTACCGCTCCCGGCGTGCCGTTCAGCGCGGCGGAAGCAGCCCAGTTTTGCCCGTTGTCATTGCTCACGTTTGGGTTTCGCAGCTCCATCGATCTCCCCAAGGTTGCCCCCGTGGACCAGTCCCAGCCGCCCGCGCCCGTCCCACTCGCTACCCGCACCCGCGTCGCCCAATCGCCCTCGTTCGCATACGTCACCTCGTCCACTTTATCGAAAGTGCCGGGCGTGACGCCGGGCTTCGAGATTCGGACGCGCTCCGTATTATTGGAAAGCCCACCCGTCCACGGACCGAAGAAATCGCTCCGCCCATAAGTCGAGTTTGCCAGCGACGGGCTCCCCGCCACGACGACGAAGCCACCCGCCGCAATCGTCGTCGCAGCGGGAAACGTGTATGCAATCCCCGAAGTGAACGCCCAGCCCGAGATGTCCACCGGCGCAGCATCCGTATTGTGCAGCTCGACGAACTCCAGCAGCGGATTCTCCGGGTACGCGGCCCCAGGACGGTACAGGATTTCGTTGATCACCACCCCCGCTTGGACGGAGCTGGCGAGGAGTAAGGAGGTAAGGAGTAAGCGGAAAAACCGGGGCATAGCGGTCGGGCAATATGCCCGCGCGCTCCGATTTGGCAACCAGTCGTCTGCTTACAGAATAGAGATATTCTAGCGCCGCTTCGGCCTGTTCATCGAGAGGATACTGGTCCCCCGCGTGATGAGGCTGCCGCCGACGATGAGGCGGCGCACGGGCTCGCCGGTCTTTGGGTCGTGGGTGAGCGCGGGCTCGCTCATCTTCTGTTCGATTTCAAACTGGCGGGGCTTTTGGCCGGCCTTCTTCGGGATGGTTTCGTAAACGTATGTAGCCATGCGCTATTCCTTACCCGATTTCCCGGGCGGCGAATACTCAAACCTTGCGCCGCCCCACTTGCCGCGCCACACCCGAGCCATGCACCGCATTTTCGCCTTGTTCATCATCCTCGCCGTCACCGCGCTCGGCGCAGAAAATCGGGAGCTTTGGCTCTATAAATCGACCAATCTCCTCGTGGATAAAAACGTGGACGAACTCGCCACGCTGCTGGAGCGCGCACACGCGACGGGCTACACGCACATGCTGCTCACGGACTCGAAGTTCTCGCGGCTCGGCGAGCTGGATGCCCGCTATTTCAAGAACGTGGCCCGCGTGAAAGAGCTGGCCGCCAAGCACCAGATCGAGCTTGTCCCAGCCGTCTTCCCCATCGGCTACTCGAACTCGATCCTCTCCCAAGACGTGAACCTCGTCGAGGCGCTCCCGGTGAAAGACGTGCCGCTCGTCGTCCACGGGGGCATCGCCAGCGTGGCCGATGCGGCTGCGCCGAGCCTGCGGGGCGGCACGTTCGACGATGCGAAAAAGTGGGCCTTCAAAGACGACAACGTGGTGTTTGAAAACGGCACCGCCCGCGTCACCGACACGAAGGGCGAAAAGGCGCGGATCAGCGCCCGCATCACCGTCACCCCGTGGCGGCAATACCACATCAGCGTCCGCATCAAGACCGACAATTTTCGCGGCCAGCCGGAGATCAAGGCGCTGCCCGACGGCGGCCCGTCGCTTTGCCACGATCACCTCGGAGTAAAACCCACGCAGGATTGGACGACGCATCACATCGTCTTCAACTCGCAGGAAAACACCGCCGTCTCGCTCTACTTCGGGATGTGGGACAGCCAGAGCGGCTCGCTCTGGTGGGACGATGCGAAGATCGAAGAAGTCGCCTTTTTGAACATGCCGCGACGCGACGGCTGCCCGCTCGTCATCACCACCGCCGACGGCAAGCCGCTCGTGGAAGGCCGCGACTTTGAGCCTCTCCGCGACCCACTCATGGGGATGAAGCCCTACGCGGGCGAATACGACGTTTTCCACACCCCGCCCGTCCTCCGCACCAAGCTCCCCGACGGCACCAAACTCCTCGCCAGCTACTACCACTGCGCCACCGTCCACGACGGGCAGGCCATGATTTGCCCCAGCGAGCCGAAGACCGTCGCGCTCCTCCGCGAGCAGGCCAAAGCCATGCACAAACTCTGGGGCGCAAAAGGCTACATGATGTCGCACGACGAAATCCGCGTCCTCAACCACTGCGCCGCCTGCCGCGCCCGCAACCTCACGCCCGGCCAGCTCATCGCCGACAACGTCAAGCTCTGCACCGACCTCCTCCGCGAAGTGAACCCCGGTGGGCGCATCTACGTTTGGAGCGACATGTTTGACCCGCACCACAACGCCGTGGCCAAAGGCTACTACCTCGTCCGAGGCCCGCTCACCGGCTCTTGGGAAGGGCTGGAAAAAGAGGTCATCATCCTCCCGTGGTATATCGAGAAGCGCGCCGAGAGCCTCCGCTTTTTCGCCGAACGCGGGCACCGCCAAGTCATCGCCGGCTACTACGACAGCAAGCCCGAGCGGATCAAAGAGTGGCTCGCCACCGCCGAGAAAGTCCCCGGCATCCTCGGCGTGATGTACACGACGTGGGTGAACAAATACGCGGACCTCGAAGCGTTCGCGAAAGCAGCGGAGTGACATCAATGCCCAACGAAGACGGCACGGGCGGGGCGTTTGGCGGAATTTCAGTTTGACGCCATCCATCTCGTTCTCCACCTTCCGCCCCCTTTTATTATGCGCCATACGCTTTCAGTCCTTGTCGAAAACAAATTCGGTGTGCTCACCCGCATCGCCGGCATGTTCAGCGGTCGCGGCTTCAACATTGATTCGCTCAATGTCGGCCCGACGCTCGATCCATCTACGTCGCGCATGACGATTGTCGTCCGGGGCGATGACCGCGTGCTGGACCAAGTCGCCAAGCTGCTCGGCAAACTGATTGATGTCATCGAAGTGCAAGGCTTCATGGATGGCGAGTACGTGGACCGCGAACTCATCCTGATGCGCGTGAACATCACCCGCGAGACGCGCGCCGAGATCATGCAAATCTGCGACATTTTCCGGGCGAAAATCGTGGACGTTCAATCGAAGAACTTCGCCATCGAAGTGACGGGCGACGAGAGCAAGATCACCAAGTTCATCTCGCTCATGGAGCCGTTCGGCATCGCCGCCCTCACCCGAACCGGCAAGGTCGCGCTCCCTCGCAAGCAGTCGTAGGAAGGTTGCCTCGCTGCGGGCGGGCTGCTTCATTAGCACCGAAATATGAAGCTCATCCGACTTGCCGCTGCCGTGCTGAACCAGACCCCTCTCGACTGGAAGCACAACGCTGCCAACGCGCGCGCGGCCATCGCCGATGCGCGGGCGGCGGGCGTCTCGGTGCTGTGTCTGCCGGAGCTGTGCCTCACGGGCTATGGCTGCGAGGATGCGTTTCTCAGCGCGAATACGAACACGCGGGCTTGGACGGCGCTGCGGGAGTTGCTTCCGGAGACGGCGGGGATGGTGGTGTCGTTTGGGCTCCCCGTTTTGCATCAGCACGCGCTGTTTAACTGTGCGGCGCTGGCGGTGGACGGGAAGCTCGTCGGGCTGGTGGCGAAGCGGCATCTCGCGGGCGACGGGATTCATTACGAGCCGCGTTGGTTCAAAGCGTGGCCGGTCGCGTTGCGGGACGTTTTCCATGCGCCGGATACAAGCGAGGCGGTGCCGATGGGCGACTTGATGTTCGATGTAGGCGGGGTGCGGATTGGCTTTGAGATTTGCGAAGATGCGTGGGTGGCTCAGCGGCCCGGAGCCGTGCTGGCGCGGCACGGCGTGGATATTATCCTGAACCCGAGCGCGAGTCATTTTGCCTTCGGGAAGATGGAAGTACGGAAGCGGTTCGTACTCGAAGGCTCGCGCGCTTTTGGCGTGAGCTACGTGTATGCGAACTTGCTCGGCAACGAGGCGGGGCGGGCGATTTACGACGGCGAGGCGCTCATCGCCAGCGGTGGGAAGCTAATCGGCGAAGGGATGCGGTTTTCGTTCCGCGATTGCTTGGTGACTAAGGCGACGGTGGACGTGGATGCGACGCGAATGAGCCAAGCGCGGACGGCGAGTTTCCAGCCCGACCTCGCGGGGGACAATCCGCTCGAAGTGCGCGCTGAATTTGCATGGCCCGCGCTGGCTCCCGGCGCGACGGAGCTTCGCGACCCTGCGAACTGGGAAAGCAGCGGTCGGCTGAAGGAAGAGGAGTTCACAAGGGCGGAGGCGCTCGGGCTTTTCGACTACATGCGCAAGAGCCGGTCGCGGGGCTTCGTGGTGTCGCTGAGTGGCGGGGCGGACTCGGCGGCGATAGTATGTCTCATCGCGCTGATGGCGGAGCTGGCGGTGGCAGAGTTGGGAGTGGAGGGCTTTTTGGAGAAGATCGCGCGCACTGGCTGGCAGCTCGGAAAGACGGGTCTCGTAGAGCAACTGCTCACCACGGCGTATCAGGCCACGGAGAACAGCGGCGACGTGACAAAGAGCGCCGCCCGCGCAGTCGCCACGGCGCTCGGCGCGAAGCATCTGGAGCTCGATGTCTCGGCGATTCATCGCGGCTATTTGGCCATGATCGAAGGCGCGCTAGGCCGCTCGCTCTCGTGGGCGACGGACGATATTTCCCTGCAAAACATCCAAGCCCGGGTGCGCTCGCCCGGCATCTGGATGCTGGCAAATCTCCGCAATGCGCTACTCCTTTCCACGAGCAATCGCAGCGAAGCCGCAGTCGGCTACGCCACGATGGATGGCGACACAAGCGGCGGCCTCGCGCCCATCGCCGGCATTGATAAAGCGTGGCTGCGCGAATGGCTCCGCTGGGTGGAAGCCGACGGCCCACTCATCGGCGGAAAGGGCTTCGCGCTCGCCGCCCTCAGCGCCGTGAACAAGCAAGCGCCCACCGCCGAACTACGCCCCGCCGAACGCGCGCAAACCGACGAGGCCGACCTCATGCCCTACCCGCTGCTCGACGCTATCGAGCGCGCCGCGATCCGCGACAAGCAGAGCCCGCTAGAGGTCTTCCAGCTCATGCGCGTGCAGTTCGCCGCGATAGAGCCAAAGCAGCTTGGCGCGTGGGTGGAGCGATTCTTCCGCCTATGGAGCCGCAACCAGTGGAAGCGCGAACGCTACGCCCCGAGCTTCCATCTCGACGACGAAAACCTCGACCCGAAAACATGGTGCCGCTGGCCGATTCTCAGCGGCGGCTTCGAGCAAGAACTCGCCGAACTGCACGCTATGGTCGCCGCGATTTAGAAATCGAACCCGAAGATCACGCGGGTTTGCACATCCGCTTCCGAGTCGATGTCGGTTGCTTGAAATAGCACCGTCCCGGCGATGAAAAACCCTTGGGTGCGCCATGCGGCGACTGGGCCTACATACACAGCGGAATCAGCACTGCCGGACCAGCCTTCGTATTCGAGTTCGTGCTTTGCTTCCACGCCGAGGCTGAACGACGGCGACAGATCGTAGCTGATTCCGAGAGTCTGCTCGAAGACGCCGATTTCCTCCTCGTAGTCAGCACCTTCCCACTCCGCTTCCACAACCGCGTTATAGACAAACGTCCATGGGCCGACGTTTTTTTGGAGGAGCAGTTTTGCTTCGAGGACGAAAAGTTCGTCGCCGAGTTTTACTTCGCCGTAGATGGCGCTACCGAGCAGATCGGTCGTGGGGTTTGAAAGGTTGTAGATCAACTCTGCGGCAGCGTCTTTCCAGACGGATGTGGTCTTGCCGCCTTGGCGTGTCGTGGACCAATCGCTCAGGTAAACTCCGAGTTGAAGCCGGTCGGTGAGCCCGAATTCAAGCTCGTGGCGGAAATCGAAAGTGTCTTTGTCTGCTCCCGAACGAGTGGTTTTCCATGTGACCCACTGTTCGTATTCACGGGTGCCCTTCGGAGAGGTGGTGGCCCCGTAGGAGTAAGTGAACTTGCGGTCTCCCGCGAAAGCGGTGGTGGCAAGAATTGAAACGGCTGCGATAGCGGTAATGATGTTTTTCATGTGAGATTGCGACCTAATCGCAATACCGCCGCGCTCGTCAAGGTGTTTTTAGGACTCAGTCGCAATAGCGTGCGGCTGCCGGGATCGCCATTGGGAATCTTTCCTCGGGTGTGATTAGGAGTGGCTTGGGCGTCTCGCCCATGAGTGTGCTCCTTCATGGGCGAGACGCCCAAGCCACTGGCATTATTCCATTGTTATCACACCCGTCTTCGTCTCGCGACGGAGGCATGTTTTGCGGTTAAAGAGGGAAATCTCTCTTCTCGAAGAGCGGCGGTTTTTTGATCCGCTGGGTGGTGAAAAAGACGGAGTTTTTCTCCAGCTCGGCGACGAGCGTGGATCGGGGGACTTCGGTGTTCGCGGCGGTGCTGCCGTGTTTGCCAGCCATGGTGGAGACGACGGTGGTGAGTGTGGTTTTCTTGGTGGGAGCGCCTTTCTTTGCGAAGAGCTTCCAGAGTGTTTTCGGGGTGGCGTTGAGGCTGCCGTGGTGGCCGACTTTGTAGAAATCGGTTGCGGCGAGGAGCTTGCAGTTGGCTGCGGCTTCGGGGGCGTCTTTGAGGGCGTAGTTCCAGTTTTCGATTTGGGCGTCGCCGGGGAAAAGAAACTTTTTGCCGCCGACCTCGAAGAGCAGAATCAGGCTCGTGTTATTCAGCGCGTCGTCGAGCGCGCGGACGATCTCTAGCCGCTGCTGGATGTGGGCGGCGGTGACGCGCTGGGCGAACCAGCGGGCGTGCGCGGGGCGGGTCTTGGCGGCGAATTTCTTGTCGAAAGGGGCGCGCGCTTTTGCGGGCTTCTGCGCGGTGGCTCCGAGGAGGTGCCAGAACTCGTCTTTGTCTTTGCTGCGCTGTTTCTCGATCTCGGAGTAGTCGGCAGGCGTGGGTGGGCCTAGGACGTGGATTTTTACGCCGGGGAGGAGTTTCGTCAGGCCAGTCTTTGATCCGTAGCTGAGGTATTCGTTTTTCTTCCCCATCGTCATGAGGTTTTTGACTGCGGAGAGGTTGGCGAGGTTAGTCTCGCCGAGGAAGGCGAGTTGCTTGCGGGTGCGCTCAGGCAGGGCGCTGCCGAGCCGTACGGCTTCGTCGGCGGCGAGTGCGGCGCAGGCGTGCATCGCTTGCAGCCCGCGTGTGAAGGAGGCGAGGGCGTTCACTTTTTTCGTGGGCTTTATCGCGTCGGGGGCGAGGGCTGGGTCTTCAGTCCACGGCTGGGCGACAAGTTCGGGCTTTAGCTTGGCGAGAGTATCGCCGGAGTTGTCGCCAGCGGCGTTGGTGGCGAATCCGTTGATGTGGTCGGCGTGGCGGTGGGTGGCGATGACGGCGTCGAGTTTGCCGCCGCAATCGGTGGCGATTTGCTGGGCGATGTCGTCGAGCGAATGCGTGGCAGCGGCGGGCATCCCGGTGCTGCCGCAGTCCACGAGGATGTGGACGTCTTTGAGCTTCCCGCCGACTTTCGGGTAGTGAAATGTGAGCAGGAAGCTGTCGCCAAATCCGACTTGGTAGCTGCGGATGGAGAGGCTGGTGGGTTTAGGCGTTGGCATCGTCGTTTTCCTCCTCGGTTGAGATGAATGAGTGGACCCCGCAAACGTGCGCGGGCACTGGGTCCGGCGGGGCTTTTGCGCCGGTCCATAGGTCGGCGATTTTGCGGGAGCGGTTCAGCCCACGGTTGAGGTGCATTTGGGAAAAAAGGCCCTGCCTCGTGACGCGCACAGCTTCCGACTTCGGACGCCGGGCGAGGTAATAGCCGGACTCGGCGAGGTAGGCGATGCGGGCGGATTGCGAGGCGTAGGAGTTGAGCCGGTTGTGGACGTGGTATTTGAGCTGGCCCCACTCGTCGAAAATGAGCGTGCCGCCGCCGTGGATGAAGACTTCGCGGTCGTCGGGCAGCAGTTCGGCGTCGGGCCGGGTGTAGCCCGCATCGGCGAGTTCCGGCGGCATGAGGCGGAGGATTTGCACGTATTCGACGACGGTTTCGCGGAGGAAAAACCCATCGCCGCCAGCGCGGATGCAAGGGCGGACAGACTGCACTTCCGTGTAAACGCCTTCCGTGAGATCGAGCGCCTTGCGGTTTTCCCAGATGAAGCGGAAGACCTCATCCGCATCACGCTGCATGGGCTCAAAATGCGAGCGCTCGTGCGAAAAGGTACCATCTGCCGCCGTCCAGATGCCGGGCTCCTCCGTATCGCCGAGCGACGAGGGCTTTATGCCGTAGGCGGCAAAACTGGCGAGCAGCCGGGCGCGGAAGTGATACGTCGAATCGTCGGGCCGAATCTCGCGGTCGGCGGTGACGAGGGCGCTGAGATAGTCGCCAAAGCCCAAGTGAACCGGCGGGCAATAATCCAGCGCGCGGATGGACATCGTCAGCAAAATGTCGGCAGCGCGTTGGCCTTCCTCCACGACGCGGGAAAGGTCCAACTCCCCCGCGCTGAGGAACAAGCCCGTGACGCGCTCGGACCAAATCTCGATGAGCGCGTTCAACATCGCCGCGACGAGCAGCTCCCCGCGCCGATGCGGCTCTTGGTATTCTGCGGAGGAAATGAGGGCGGGATTCTGCACGATGCGGACCGAGTTGCGCAGCGCCTGGCCGCGTGCCTGCGACATCGCGCTGCCCATTTGCTCCGCCAGCGCAAAGAGCGCGGACTGCCGCAGACTCGCGGGCGAGAGCTTCTTGGCGGAGACTTTTCCGGTGCCCTTCCAGTCGCTCAACAGCCCCGCCATCACCTCGCGCAGGGCGAAGATCGAGAGCAGCGCGACGACATCCGAGATACCTTCGTGGAAAGCGGCTTGGTCCGGCGAAGACGGGTCGGTGTATCGGCTGCGCAGGCCGTCCACGAGCGCGTGCGTAGTCTCGTGTGCAACCACATCGTGAGAGAGGCAACTGAAGACGAGCCCATTCGTCGCCGGGTCCACGAAGTAGCCAAAAAACAGCCCTTCATCCTCCTTCGAGTAGTAGGCGTTGGCATCGGCAGTCGCGTGAGGCGCGACCTTGAGCTGATGCCCGCCAAAGCTCCAGCTCACCCTCCGCCCGAGCGCGAACTCGAAGCGCCCAAGCACGCGCATGACAATCGCATAGACGTTTTGCTGGTGAAAACGCGGATCGGAGAGCAGTTCCGCGTCGCTCGCGGTGGCGAAGGGGTCTTCCACGATGCCGTTGCTTTCCTTGTATTCGAGAGGCTTTCAGAGCGTATCCGTCGCCGCGTCGAAATCCACTACCTGCACGCGATAGCCCCACGGGCCGGGCTGGAGCGACTCGGCGGGGATGTCCACCCGTGCGCGGACGATCTTGCCCGCGCCGTCCTTGGCGCTGGGGTCCTGTGCGATAATCGTCAACCTTTGAGTTCGTGGTTTGGGTAGTGAACGCATCATAGAGCTTCTGAGTTGTTGCGCTGGTAGCAGGAGCGTCATCCCGGCGTCGAGCGTGAAACCCGCCACTTTTATCCCTTTTCCCCGCGAGCTCGGCCTGCCACTTTGCGCCCCCATGCTTGCCAAAATATACTCCGCCGCCGTCTTTGGCGTGGATGCCAATGAGGTGGAAATCGAGGTGAACTCCGGTGGCGGAATCGACACCGTGATCGTCGTCGTCGGCTTGCCCGATACCGCGGTGAAAGAGGCGAAAGACCGCGTGACGACCTCTATTTCCAACAGCGGTTTCTTTTGGCCCAGCGGGCGCACGACGGTGAATCTCGCACCTGCGGATGTGAAAAAAGAGGGTCCAAGTTTCGACCTACCCATCGCGCTGGGGATGATTATTTGTCAGGAAGAAAAGACGCTGGAAAATGTGGGCGACTTTTGTTTTGTCGGGGAACTTGCGCTCGACGGTGCGGTGCGCCCGGTGCGTGGAGTTTTGCCGGTAGCTATTGAGGCGCGGCGGCGAGGGCACTTGAAGGTCGTCGTCCCGGAAGCCAATGCCCGTGAGGCGGCGATGGTCGAGGGTATCGAAGTCTATGGCGTAAACAATCTGCGCGAAGCCTACTCAATCCTTGTAGGCAAGAGCACGATGAAGCCCGTGCGCGAAGACCTCGCAGCGTTCTTCCAGAGTCACCAAAACTACGATGTGGATTTTTCCGATGTGCGCGGACAAGGGCACGTAAAACGGGCCATCGAAATCGCCGCCGCTGGCGGGCACGGGATGCTCATTATCGGCCCCCCGGGGAGCGGCAAAAGTATGCTGAGCAAGCGCGTGCCGACGGTGCTGCCGCCGATGACGATGGAGGAGGCTATCGAGGCGACGAAGATTCACAGTATTTGCGGGCTGTTGCAGGAGAAGGCGTTCGTCGCCACCCGCCCATTTCGCGCTCCGCATCATACGGTGAGCGATGTCGGGCTGCTCGGTGGCGGGATGAATCCGTCACCCGGAGAGATCAGCATCGCGCACCACGGCGTGCTCTTCCTAGATGAGCTGCCGGAGTTCAAAAGGACAACGCTGGAAGTGCTCCGGCAACCGCTGGAGGACGGGCGCGTGACCGTCACTCGCGCTGCGGGAACTGTCACCTTCCCCGCCGAGTTCATGCTCGTCGCGGCGATGAACCCTTGCCCGTGCGGCTTCTTCGGCGACCCGAAGCGCAAGTGCCGCTGCGCGCCGCAGCAAGTGGAGCGTTACCGCGAGCGCATCTCAGGGCCGCTACTGGACCGCATTGACCTCCACGTCGAAGCTCCGGCGGTATCTTTCGACGATCTCCGCAGCGATGAGACGGGCGAGCCGAGCGCAGCAATCCGCGAGCGCGTCTTTGCCTGCCGGAAGGTGCAGCAAAAGCGGTTTGGCCCCGGAAAAGTCCGCGTGAATGCGCGCATGTCGTCTCAGCAATTCCGCAAGTATTGCACGCTGGATAGTGAGGGCGAAGGGATGCTGCGAATGGCGATGGAACAGCTCAATTTTAGCGCCCGAGCCCACGACCGAATCCTCAAAGTCGCCCGCACCATCGCCGACCTCAGCGGCAGCGAAGCCATCGGCGGCGAGCATGTGAGCGAGGCGATCCAATACCGCACGCTCGACCGAAAGCTCTGGGCCTGAGTCTCAGGGGTTGTGAAAAGGATGGCACCAGGGAACTTACCCTTCCGCTGGCGACTTCTTTATCAGGCTGTAAATGAGGAAACTGGTCAGGTTTGTGTGCGTTTCCATCATTCCAGGGCGCCCCTGTCCATGGGGCTATCGAGGGCGGGGGCGCGCTATTTTGCAGCGGGCTTGCGGTTGAGGACGTCGTCGCGAAGGCTTCCGGCGGCAGCCATGATCTGGTCGATGAGTTCTTTTTTGACTTTGAGTTCTTCGAGGGTGGCTTGGAGGTGGCCGGCTACGGCGTTGAAGTGGGTGTCGTTGAGGCCGGGGAGGTCTGCGTGGGCGGTGCGCATGTCGAGGCCTGTCCATTTTACCGGGGAGCCGAATGCGGCGGAGAGGAAGGCTTTCTGTTTTTGCTTCTGCTTGGCCATGTTGGTGTCCTTGAAGAAGTGGTTGATGCGGTCGTCGGCGAGGACCTTTTTGTAGAAGATCTCGATGGCGGCTTCCATGGATGCTTTGCCGCCGATCTGGTGGTAGATGCTGGCGGTTACTTTCTGAACGAAGGCGTTTTTGGCCTCTTCGGTCTCGAATGTGTAGGTGATGTCTTCATAGACGGTGCTGAATGCGCCTTTGCTCGGGCTGCTGTCGTTGAGCGGGGCTGTGGACGCAGGGATGGGTTTTGCGGGGCCGGGTTCGGCGGCGATGGTGCGGATGCTGAGTGCGAGGACGGTGGTGAGGATGGTCTTGGTCATGGTGCGTGTGGTTTGTCGGTTGTGTGTGCGCGCTGCCCGCTGCCGGGTGTGGTGCGATGCGCGTGTGGAGAGTCGGGGCGTGGGGCTTTGCGCGCTAACCGTGGGTTGAGCGAGTGTGCCCCTTTTTTGCTCTGCGGTGGGGGAGCCGTTGTCGCTATTCGCTGGGAGCGCGCATGAGTTCGTTGATGCGGGGAAGGATGAGGGGCATCAAAATCGCGGCGGTGTAGTGGCCTACGGGGAGCTGGATGTGGTGGGCGGCGTCGAGTTTTCCAGCGGCGGCGAAGGCAACGGAGCAGGCGGGGGGGACGACTTCGTCTTTGAGGCCTGTGAAGAGCCACGTTTTGAGGGGATCAACGCGGTGGGCGATGCGCATGGGCTCGATGGCTTGGGAGTGGAGGCGGATTTGGGCTTCGGTGATGCCGGCTTCGGTGAGGCGTTTGCGGAGCCCGGCGGCGTCGCGCGTGCCGGTGAGGATGACGTCGGCGATGTTGCCGCCGGCGAGGAGGATGAAGGTGCGGTCGTAGCCCCTATCGAGCCCGGCGACGGTGGCGGTGACGAACCCTCCGAGGCTGGTGCCCTGGAGACCGACGAGCGTTTTATCGACAAAGGGGAGGGCGACGACGGCATCGCGGGCGCGGCGGACGTCGGCGATGGCTTGCTTGAGGGCGGGGAGCATTTTCATGGGGTCGCCGGTGAGGGCGGAGGTGCGCGCGCCGTAGCCGGGGAGGTGGATGAGGAAGGTGTGGAAGCCGTAGAGGCGGAGCCCTTGGGCGAAGAGCCGCCCGGCGACCAGGCCGCGCCCGGATTCGTGGACGATGACGATGGCGGGGGCGAGTTTGGGCTTACCTTCTGGGTCGCGGGCGAGGTGCCATTCCATGGAGACGTTGTCGTTCACCTCGTCGCCGCTCGGGATGGGCGTGAGGAAGCGGACGAGCCAGTCGCCCTGGCCCGTGGCGGCCTCGATGCGGACGGTGAAGTCGGCGGGTTTCCAGCGGAGCCCTTCGACGCAAGCGGCGGCGTCGGCGACGGCGTCGGCAGCGCAGTTGAGCGTGTCGCGGGAGGGGAAGGTGTTGCCCGCTGCGAGCGCGTCGGCGTGGGCGAGGTGGGAGCAAAACGCGAGCGCGATGAGTATGAGTGCAATGGTCCGACGGGTCATGCGCTGAAGGTAGCGGGCGGCGGGGCAGGGCGCAACTGCTGGGTGCTTTCCGCGCTGGCAGTTTACGGGGAAGTAGGACACGGTGCGGCCATGCGACGCGTCTTCGGATTGGAAACTGAATATGGAATCACCGTGGAAGAAATGCCGGACCTGGATGTGGTCCGCGAGAGCATCGCCATCGTCCGCAGCTACACGGAGCATGGGGCGCACATGAAGTGGGATTACGTGAACGAAGACCCGCACCAGGATGCACGCGGCTTCCGCGCCGATGAGCTGCGGCAGGATACGGACGAGGCAGCGTTCTTCGAGCTGGATAAGCATCGCAATTTGACGTTCGCGGAGATCAAGAGCGACCTCGTGTTGAGCAATGGCGCGCGCTTTTACAACGACCACGCACACCCGGAATACTCCACGCCCGAGTGCTCCACGCTGGCGGAACTCGTGGCGCAGGATAAAGCGGGCGAGCGCGTGCTGGAGGAATGCTTGCGCCGCCGGAACTCTCACCTCGTCGCGCCGCAAGTCGGGCGCATTTATAAAAACAACACGGACTTCCAAGGTCACAGCTACGGGTGCCACGATAATTTCCTGATGCGCCGCAGCGTGGACTGGGAGCGGATCGTGCGGGACAGCGTCTCCTTTCTTATCACGCGGCAACTCTTTGCTGGTGCAGGGAAAGTGGGCATCGAAGGCGAGGAGGAGCGCAGTCGCGGCGGGACGTTCCAGCTCGCACAGCGGAGTGATTTCTTCGAGGTGCTGACGAGCATAGACACGATGAATCGCCGCCCGCTGGTGAACACGCGCGACGAGCCGCACAGCGACGCGGGGCTTTACCGGCGCTTCCACATCATCATCGGCGACGCGAATATGAGCGAGTGGGCGACGGCGATGAAAGTGGGGACGACGGCGCTGGCACTGGAGCTGATCGAATTAGACAAAGCCCCGCGCATCGCCCTCGCCGATCCCATCCACGCCGTGAAGCACATCAGCCGCGACGAGACGTGGAAATGGAAAGTCGCCCGCAGCGGCGGCGGGACGATGAGCGCGCTGGACATCCAGCACGAATGGCTAGCCGCCGCCCGCCAGCACTGCTCCGCCAGTGAAGACACCGCGTGGGTTCTCGATGAATGGGAGCAAGTCCTCGCCGACCTCTGCGCCGACCCGATGAGCACGCGCGACCGCTGCGACTGGGCCTCGAAGCGGTTCCTGCTCGACACTTTCCGCGACGCGGAGGGGCTGGAGTGGAGCGACCCGTGGCTGCAATCCCTCGACCTCGAATACCACAACGTCTGCCGCGAATCGGGTCTCTACTACGAGCTAGTCCGCACCGGGCAAATGCGCCGCGTGGTCAGCGAGGACGCCATCCACCACGCGCTCTTTCACCCGCCGGAAACCACGCGCGCATTCTTCCGAGGCCGGGCGATAGCGAAGTTCGACACGCAGATTTCCTCGCTCCGCTGGGACGAGATCACCTTTGGAGAAAACGCCGCCGCTTTCTCCATCCCACTCCCGCACCCAGCCCACAACGAAGAGCTGGAGCGGCTGAACGCCCTCATCGCAGCGGCGAAGACGGTCGGCGATTTGATGCCGTCCCCTTAGTTCTTGTTGAGCATCTTTTTCACATCCTCAATCGTAAGCGGATCCAAGTTCCCGCTCCACGCATTCTGGTATTTCGTTTGGTTTTCCGGGCTGATGCCGCGCTTAAAACGATCCGCTTCTTTGCCGAGGAACGTCCGCTCCCCATCGGGCACCACAGGGATAGCCGCCGCCTTACCCGCCTCGCGAGCCTCCGCTGTCTCGTAGGTCTTCGTGCGGGCCGACTTGCCCGCTTCGCGCGCATCGCCGGTAGGCGCGGACTTTGTGGAGAAACGTAGTTTTTCCAGCCACGCTGTTTTTGCCCGAAACTCGCCAGCGCGATATTCCTTCGTCCGCACACTGTCCACAAAGCGGAACTCGCCCACATGCGCGGTCTTCCCAGATTGCCAACTGGTATGGCCAAAGCGCGCAGTGGCGGGATTAAACGAGCGCGTAAAATCAGGGACGATGACCTCGGCTCCACGCTCGGACCCTGCATCCCCACTGCTCATCGCGTTCTTGCGGCGACGTTCGGCCTGCTCTTTTTTGGCGGCGATTTCCTGCTCGTCGTATTTACGGCGCGCTTTTTCTTCTGCCGATGCACAGCCGAAAAGGAGGCAGACGATTGCTAAAGAAAGAAGACGCACGCGAGACGGATGCCATCGGAGCATTCGACGGTCAAGACCGCGAACTATGACCGTGCGGCGAAGTTTTTGACGGTTTTTGCCGTAGATTCCAACTCCTCGAGCTTCTTGAGGGATGCGGCTTGGCGCTCTAGGAGCTTCGCATTTTGCTCGCGGATGGCCTTGAGCACGTCCACCGCATTGCGAGGTTTCTGCGGGGCTGTTTCAGCCATCGCGACGAAAGCGACGGCGGTGAGAATGGCAAGAATCCGGTTCATTTCCCGGCTCCTCCTCCGCGGGATGCGTGGATTTTCGCCATCCTCATCTCTTCAGCGATCGCGGTCATACGCTTTTCCATGTCGTCTTGATTGGCGGTGAACTGGATCTGTTGCTGCTCGATTTCGCCGATGAGTTTGGCGAGTTCGACGGCCTCCTGCGTGGGCTGCACGGGCTGTTGGCCATTGCTCGGGGAGGCAAATATGCTGCCGAGAGCGACTGCGATTCCGCAGGCGAAAAGAATTTTGATGGGCTGCTTCATAGCGGCTTCCTCTCTAGCGGAAAGTGAGCCTGAAAAGTCTTTTGAAAGTTTTTTTTACACCGTGGCACGACCATTGCTAAAGTCATTACCGCGAACGTTAGTAAGTCCAACAACAACCAACAAACCAACACACAACATGGCCGGATTATCCCAAACTCAAAGCCTCTCTCAACATCAAGTTCTCGCCCCGCAGTTGCAACAAAGCCTGCAAATCCTGCAAGTGCCGATGCTCGAACTCCGCTCCCTCATTCAACAGGAAATCGAAGCGAATCCCACGCTCGAAGTGGAAGACATCGAGCCGAAGCTGGAAGAAAAATCGCGCGAAAAGGAAGAGTTCCGCGAGGAGTTCGACCGCCTCACCAAACTCGACGACGAATGGCGCGATTACATGGCACAAAGCGCCAGCTACGCCCGCCGCAGCACGGAGGAGGATGAGCGTCGGCAGTTCTTCTTCGACTCGCTGACAGAGGAACAAACCCTCCAGCAGCACCTTTTTGAGCAGCTTCGCGGCACTGACCTGCCAAAAAGCGACATCCAACTCGGCGAGTTGCTCATCGGGAATATTGACGACAGCGGATTCCTCACCACGACCCCAGAGGAAGTCGCCGGGAATACGGGACTCGATGTAGAGGATCTGAACCGTCTTCTGCAATTGGTGCAAACATTCCACCCAGTCGGAGTCGGAGCCCGCAATCTCCGCGAATGCCTCCTCATTCAGCTCAAGCGACTCGGAAAAGAGGGCGCTTTGGAGTGGAAGATCATCTCGAACCACCTTGAAGACCTCGCAAAGAAGCGCTACCCGGAAATCGCCCGCCGCTGTGGGACGAATATTGAATGCGTGCAGCGCGCCGCGAACTTCATCGCTACTCTGGACCCGAAGCCAGGCCAAATTTTCGCCCCCGACCCAAACCATTACGTCCTGCCCGACGTTACGGTAGAGAAAATCGGCGGACGCTGGATTATTTCACTCAACGGCGACCAGATTCCCCATCTCCGTATCAGCAACACCTACAAGGATTTAATGGCGCAGGACACAAACAAGGACGACGTCCGCGAATACATCCGCGAGAAGATTCGCAGCGGCAAATTCCTCATCAAAAGCATCCATCAGCGCCAGCAGACGATCTCCAACATCGCCCACGAAATCGTAGCCCGGCAGAAAGAGTTCCTCGAGGTTGGGCCGAGCGGCTTGAAGCCCCTAACGATGGTGCAAATCGCAGAAGTGGTCGGCGTTCACGAAACAACCGTAAGTCGCGCCATATCAGGTAAATACATGGCGACCCCGCACGGGGTCTTCGACATGAAATACTTCTTCACGCCCGGCTACCAGACTGCCGACGGCGAAACGATGAGCAACACGAGCGTCAAGGGCGTGATCGATGAACTTGTGGGCAAGGAAAATTCCAAAAATCCTCTGAGCGACAAAGAAATCGTCGAGCTCCTAGAGAAGAAAGGCATCCCAATCGCCCGTCGCACCGTCGCGAAGTATCGCAACGAACTGAATATCCTTCCGAGCAATATGCGGAAGAGCTTCTGAGCTACTGCATCTGTAAGTGGACGCGGAAGTACCTCTGCGGAGCCGCGCTCGCAGGGATCGTGTAGATGTTCGTCTCCACCCCGCCAGCCGACGTGCGGCTGACGAGTGTGGCTGCAGCAGGCGCGAACGGCACAGAAAGGGCCGCCGTTTCCTGAATGGTGTGGACGACATCATCGGCGACGAGAGCACGACGGAAGATGAAGGTGAAGGTCCCATCTGAATTGCGAATGGTCGTTGGGAGTTGCGCGGTTGATCCCCCGGTAGGTGAACCACTGAGCGCATATTCGAGTAGCGCAGATAGGCCGTCGCCGTCGCTGTCGTCGCTATCGTTAGAAATGCCGTTCGCCGTTTTCCATGCGGTGTAGCCTGTGAAGTCTGTGCCTCCAGGCGTCACGGTCGCGCTCGCCCGCCAGCTCGCGGCAAGGTTGTGATTTGGATTTGTCGCGGGATTTTTCAACACGAGCGATGGGCCGAAGCCGTCGGGCTCCGTGGGCCACGGCGCGAGGACGGCGTAGGTGCAGGCCCGGATGTCGGTGACCAGATCCGGAGCGCGAAGTGTGAGGTTTTCGCTGCTATTGCTGAGCTTGCCTGTGTAGATGCCGTAGGGCGCGCCACCGTATCGCTCGGTGAATTTCGCGCTGTTGCGGGCGAGCACAAGGCGGGAACCGGAGGCAAGAACGGTGGTCGGGAATGTGTAGTCGATGCCGGTCGCAAAATACGCGCCGGTGAGATTCACGCTGCTGGCGCCGATGTTCATGAGCTCGAGAAACTCAAACTCGTCGCTGTCCGTCAGGTCGGGGGATGCGGGCGCGGGCGGGTGATAGTGGATCTCGCTAAAGACGATGTTTGAGTTCGATGCGGGCACGACGTCCGCGAAGAACGTCGCCTCGGTGAGCGCGGACCATTCACCGCCATTCAGGACGCGGGTCTTCACCGTAGTCGCTGGCTGTGTGAGCACAAGCGCTCCGCTGTAAGTCGTTCCGACGACAGCGCCGCCGATTGCGCGCGGGTCCGTGCCGTTCGTCGTGTAGTAAATAGTGCCCGCTGGTGCTGTTATCGTCAGGTTGTATCCGCCGGCGACGTTTCCGCCGTGCTGCGAAAATGTCGTTGCGGTGGTCAGCGGATATAGCGGCGCGGTGCCGTCGCCGTATGCCGTCGTGAGATTGTAGGCACGAAGCTGACCCACGATGGTCGTGTGTCGGGTGTTCAAGTAATCGCGCGCGGCGGTGACGGCGTTCTGCCAGTCGGTCGCGTTGAACGCAGGCGTCCGGGCCGTATCGCCCCAGCGCATCGAGTGACCCTTCACAGCGAGATTGATCTTCGCGGAAAGCGCATCCATGCGGGCTTGCGCAATGGCGGGCGTCATTGCCCCACCGTTGAAGAGATGCTTGTGCGCACGGTCCGCGACGCGCATCCGGAACTCGGGGCTGAAGCACAAGTCCTGAAAAATCCACTGCGGATTTGAGTAGATGAAATTGGTCTGATTGCCGCCGTTGAACGGGCCGGTGCGATCGTTCTGAGAGGACCCTGCGCCGATTGTGTGTTCGGCGTCGTGATTCAGGAACATGAAGCCGAGATCGTTCGTCCGGCTCCGAATCGCGAACCAGTTGTTGGCGCTGTTATTCCCGAGGAACGATGAGAGCGGCGCGTCGCCATCGCCGGTGTAGAAAATGGTCAGCATGTAGTCGATGAGACTGTCCACATTCACCAGCACGGGTAGCGCGGGATTGCGCGTGCCGTCAGAGTTGCGCCCGAGCATCGCGAAATACGCTGCGAGGTCCGCGTTGCCGCTCTGTGTCACGCCCGCCGAGGTGGCGAATGCGCGGTGTTTGTTCCACAAATCCCGCCACGGCGCGTTCATCGTTCCGCCTGCGGGATTCGGCATCTGGTCAAAATATCCGTCGGTCGCTTCGGTCACAAATCCCGCGACGTGATTGCCTGTTTTCACGATGTCCCAATCGTCCTTGCTGCCGCCGAAGTAAGCCTCGCCGTAGCCCGCGCTCGGGCGTTCATCGAACCAATAGAGCCCCCAGTAAATGCCGTTGAGGTAGAGGTGAAAATATTTCGTCCGCGAGCCCGGCGAGCCGCAGTCGATAAGGGTCTGACGCGAAAACGGATCGCGCACCATGGTGTCGCTGCCATCTCCGACCGCCCACGAATAATTCTGGCTGCTCGCGAGGTCGATCACGTCGTGCTCGCTCGTTCCGGCGTCGCCGAATATCGGATAGTCGAGTTTGCCCACGCTGTAGCTGTCGCGGAAATAGACGCGAAAACTGTGCTTCGAGTATTGTGCGTTGCGACTATATCCGCCGCGGATTCGCACGCCGCAGTTGTGCTGGAATTCGCCCTGAAAGCCCGCAGGTTTTGAAGGGTCGAGCCACTCGATGCTCGCAGCGCGCTCCCAGTCTTCGCCGTGCGCGTAGGCGTTCGCGTAGATGCCGGTTTGCGGGTCAGTGAGGCTCGCCTGATTCGTGACGATCGAGATGCTCGGAATCTGTGTTAGCGCCGCATTCATCGCCGTGTCGCCGTACAGCGAGCGGACGTTTTGATCCATCCCGTACACCATCGTCTGGCTGGTTCCTGCTCCGTTGATAATAGGGCTCGCGGGCCATCCAGCGGGCGGCGTTCCTGTTGGTTGCTGGCCGAGCACATCGGAAAGGAAAAGATACGTCTGCGTGTCCGTGTTTGACGGCACCCAATCGGTCCGGAAAGCCCGAGCACGCAGCACGGTTGTCGCCGCGATATTGATTGGCGCGGTGTAAAGCGTGCCGTTCAGCGGCGTGGGTTCGTTGCCGTTTGTCGTGTAGTAAATCTGCGAACTCGGCGTGAGGCACGTGATCGCCACGCTCTGCGCCGTGGTGAAAAATCCTCGCTTCACCGAGAACGAAGTGTCGCCCACAAAATCGAGAAACCACGGCGAGTAATTGTGTCCGCCCGGCGTCGGGAAACTCAGGTGGCTGGCAAAGGTGTTGATGGTCTGCGAAGTCGCCTCCAGTCGTGCATGGAAAAGGAAATCCGGATCGTTCACCGCCGACGTCATCCCCTGAATCGCGAGCACGTGATTCCCCGCTGTGAGCAGCGAGATGCGCGAGGCCAAATCGATGACTTCGAAGCGCGTACCGAGAATGTCCGAACGGTCGCCGCCCGTCGCCGCAGAGTTCCAGACCGGCGATGCGGGCGCATTGGCCTCCGCGACTTTCACACCATCGATGTAGGCGACAAATCCATCGTCGTAGCGCGCAATCAGCTTCAGCGTATCGAACACCGTCCCTGCCGCGACGGTGAACGGGTAGCGGACAAACGCCGACGTGTTCACATTATACATCGGCGTCTTCACGTCGGTGCCGATGAGCTGCACGTAGCTGGTGAAATCGTTGCCGCTCACCACGACTTCGCCGAGTGCGAGCACGCTCGCTTCATCCGCATTCCCCTGCCCCGCGCTCCCGCTCAAATCCGGGTCCGGGATGCGCTTGATTTCGATATACTGCCCGACAATCGCGCCGCCGTAGAGTGTTGCCAGATCGAGCGAGAGCGTCGCCGGGCCGTTCGGATACGCGTAGCCGGTGTTCTCCGGATTCAACAACGGCGACGTGTAAAGAACCGTCGTATTATCCGAGTCTCGCACCGTCACACGGATGTCTCTCATTCGACTGCCGCAACAGCTCGAGCGATTGTAAATCGTGACGTTGTTCAGCTTTTTCCGGCCGTTCAGATTCAGCGTCCAAGTCGGGTTCGCGTCGCCACCCACGGTGTGGGTGAAATCGTTGAAATCGTTATTGTTTCCGTTCCCGGCTGCGAACGACGTCGTGCTCTGCGATGCGATTCCGTTCGGCGCGATGTTAAAATCCGGAGTCGGTCCGCCGGCGACGGTTGCAGTCGCCACGACTTCGCCGAGCGAAAGCGTGTAGCTGTCATGCCCGCCGCCGAGCGCAGGATTTCCCGTGCGGGTGATCTTTAGTTTCCGCCCGGTGACCGCTCCTCCCGTGAGGCCGATCAGATCGAGCGAGAGCGTCGCGGGGTTGTTCAGCGTGTTGTTCGGATTGAGCAGCGCCGAGGTCCAGAGCGGCGTCTCCGCAGCATCGAGAACTTGCACCGTGATGTCGCGCATCCGGCCGCCGCAGCACCCGTCGCCGCGGTTGTAGATGAGGATGCTGGAAAGCGATTGGTCGCTCGGAAACGTGACTTTCCACCACGGATTCGGGTCCGACGCCGCGCCGTTCGTGTGGGTGAAATTGTTCGTCGCGCCGTCTGTTGCGTTCGGCGCGGGGTAGCCGGGATACTCGCTCGACTGCGTCGCGACTGAGCCGGAAAGCCGTGCGGCGTTGGTGCTGCCTGCGGGTGGCGGCGCAGTGTCGTAACCGATGCCGCCCGTTGTTGTCCCGTTCGTCCAGGTGCCGCCCGTCGTCGTCACCGCATTCCAATTCGCTGGCAGCGCGCCGGCGTTGGCGGGCACAAGGTAAGTCGGCGTGACACCACCGATGAGGTTCGCATTTCCCTGCGTGCGCGAGATGCCGTAGCTGTAGCCGTCGTGCTGCTTCGTATAAGTAAATGCCGACACCGCTCCCGCTCCGGGCGACTGCACCAGCGCGATGTAACCACCCGCCGAGTTGAGCGAGAAATTCGTGTGCAACTCCGAGCCCGCGACCGCACGGTTTTTCCCCGAGGCGAACACAACAAGAAACTGCCCGGAGTTCACCGTCACCGCCGGAAATGCCCATTTCGTCGGCACCAGCGAGTCGTCCGTGAGGAAATAGCCGCTCAGATTCACCGGCGTCGGATCGGGATTGTAAATCTCCACCCAGTCCGAGTGAGCGCCATCCACATCAGTCAGCCCGTGCTGATTCTCGGCGGCGAATTCGTTAATGACGGGCGCAGCCGAAGCGACAGAGAATAAAGAGAGGAGTGCGAAGAGGAGTTTTTTCATGTGGAGTGGGGAACACAATGTCCGCAAATGCCCCCTTTTCCACCAAATAAACGCCGAACCTGCGGGGCCTGCGCCCTACTTCAAAATGATCGTCTTCTTCGTCGCCGCTGGCGTGCCGAAGCTATCCATGAGCGTCGGTGCCATCGGTGCAGCCTTGGGCGCGGCGACGGGCGCGGGCGCTCCGCCGAGGGCCTGCCGGAGCGCGCCCTCCACAAGTTGCGCGCAGTGAATTTTCATCGGCGGGAGCGGGCCGAGCGGGGCGCTGAGGGCGGCACCATCCATCGCGAGGGCTTCCTCCGGTGTTTTGCCCTGAATGAGTTGCGTGGCGAGGCTGGCCACAGCGATGGCCGTCTCGCAGCCGAAGGTCTGGAAGCTCGCTTTATCGATCACCTTGCGCCCGTCCTCCTCGCGGAACTTGATCCACATCCGCAGCATGTCGCCGCAATCCGCGCTGCCCACCGTCCCAACGGCGTCGGCGTTTTCCATTTCGCCGAGGTTCTTTGGTTGGGCGATAGTGTCTTGGATTTTTTGGTGAAGCTCGTCGTTCATAGCGTTTTAGGCGACTTCGTAGCGGGGGAGTGCAGGGTCAATCTCGCAGCTCCATGCGTCGATTCCGCCCTTCATGCTCTTCGCGTTGTCCACGCCGTGACCGGCAAAATATGCCGCTGCATCGAGGCTGCGCACGCCGTGGTGGCAGACGAAAATGATGAGCTGCTCGCGGGGCCAGCCGCCGAGTTCGTGCATGACTTCCTGCGTGAGAAAAGTGCTCCCCTCGATATGCACCGCGTCCCATTCCTCGCGGGCTCGCACATCCACCATGCGGGCCTTCCCCGCCTTCACCAGCTCTGCTGCTTGCTGGACAGTGACTTCCATCTCCGACTCCGCTTCGTGCGCTTCCACGATGGTCTTCACGACTTCGTCCACCGGCAGGTTTTCGTTGCGCGCGCAGACTTCGGCGAGCGTCTCATCGGGCCGGAAGCCACAACTCGAACACCCGCCCACATGGTAGCGCCGGAAGAGCGCCCGCTGCGCACTCGGGAAGCGCGCCACCAATTCTTGCATCGTGATAGAAGGTTCAATCGTCATAGCCTAGAATGTATCGGCCCGCATCGCGAAGGGCGCAAATGCAAACTGTTGGGTAAACCCGCGTTGATTAAAATGCAGCGCGTTTTTTGGACGATTGGACCACTACTTCCGCGTGTGGACGAAGACGCCCTTTTTGTTGCCCACGACGACGTCCATTTTGCCGTCCCCGTTCACGTCGGTGGCCATGACTTGGGTGCCTACTCCGCTGTCGGCATCAATGAGGTGCGGAGTGTAGGTGGCTTTGCCGTCAGCGCGTTTGAGCTCGAACCACCACACGACGAGGGGGGCGTTGGATTCTGGGTCGCCGCCGGGGCCGTGAGCCCAGCAGCGTTTGCCGGTGACGAGATCTTTGATGCCGTCGCCGTTCATATCTACGAGGTCCATGGCGTGTGGCTGGGAGAAGGTGACGCCGGTTTCGCCGGGGGTTTTGTCGGTGCCGGTGATGAGGTGTTTCGTCCAGCCCATCGCACCGCCGTCGTTCGTCTGCTCATACCACGCGATGCCCCACTGGTGGGCGGCGAGGGCGGAGATGACGTCCGTTTTTCCGTCGCCGTTCACGTCGTAGCCGAATTGCTGTGCGCCAAGGCCGAACATCGCTTCGTGTTTTACCCAAGGCTTCACGCCGTCCCAATTTGCAGGCTGCTCCCACCAGCCGGTGCCTTCGAGGATGTCGGTGCGTCCGTCGCTGTTGATGTCGCCGTAGCCGATGCCGTGGGTGAACATTTGGAATGCTTTATTGGGCTCGCCGGAGATGTTCATCCACTTCCAGTCGGCGTTGGGGTTCTTCGGGTCGGCTTTGGCGTAGCCGAGGGTGCCGTTGCTCATACAGAGGAGGTCGGGGATTTTGTCGCCATCAATGTCGGCGAGCATGGGTGATTCGTTGTCGGTGACCGCGAGGACGTTGTGGCGCTGCCAGAGGACGTCTTTGCCCTGCGGGTTTTCCCACCAGAAGGTTTCTTTGTGCGGGAAGCCGATGACGAGGTAATCCTGCCAGCCGTCGGCGTTGAAGTCGCCGGTGTAGCTGATGAAGTTGTTCGAGTATTCGTTCTCGCCGCTGAGGAAGCCCTTCCAGCCGGGAATCTTGACGCCCGCAGCTTCTTCGCCCTTTTTCACGTAGCTCTTGTCGCCCATGTCATAGATAGTCGTGCGCTTTGTGAACTCGGGCCCGGCATACCAGAACGGTCCACTGAGGATGTCGTTTTTGCCGTCCTTATTGACGTCGGCGACGCAGGCCCCTTCGGCCCAGAAGTGCGGGGTGAGTGTTTGCTTGGACCATTCGCCGGACGGTGCTGGCGGTGGTGTAGAGATTTGCTGCGCGAAGGCGGCGACGGTGGTGACGGAGAGGACGATAGCGATGGTTTTCATAGCGGGCGCATGGATTGCGGGGATGGCCTGCGAGCGCAAGACAGAAGTCTGAACTTCCGCCGGATTGCGTGCCGGCGCATTTCTGTTCAGCGTCGCGGCATGATCCAGTTCATCGCATCCACAGTCCTCCTTTCTCTCACCGCTGCGACCTTTGCAGCGGACGATTTATGCCAGCAGCCGTCTCCGGAGGAAATGGCGGCGGCGCTCGGGATTACGCTGCCGAAGCGCCCGTGGCACGTCGCCAATATCTGGTGGGACTTTGAGAAGCCCGTCGAGCATTTCACCTCGCTGGAAATGGACGTGACCGTGGACCGCGACGTGCCCGCCACCTACAACCTCTACGTTTCTCCCTGCGGCATTGCGAAGATCAACGGCTTGCAGTTTTACGGCGGTATCCAGACGAATATCAACGGCTGGGCGAGCAAGGAGAACCACGAGCGCGTGTTCCCCGGAAAGGGCGCGATTTTCTCCCGCTGGTCGGCGGATAAAAAGACGCCCATCGGCCTCGAACACGCGCAGACGGCGGGGCCGGATTGTCTCGTCGAGAGCGCGGGCTACGAAGGCGAGTTCGCCAGCGTGCGGCGACCGTTTGCGTGGACAAAGGGCACCTACACCTGGAGCATCACGAAGGGGAAAACGGAGCAGATCGATGGCAAGCCTGCGACGTGGTTCATCTGCCGGGTAAAAGACCACGCGAAGACGGGAGCGGACGCCACTGTCGAAGTCGGGAGTCTGCGCTTTGAAGGGGACGATTTCAGCTTTTGGGCGAGGCACTCGGCTTTCGTCGAAGTCTATTCCACGGCCAAGATTCCGCGCTCCAATATCCCGAAAGTGAACGTCACTTTCGGCTGGCCGCGACTCAACGGCGAGCGGGCTGCCGTGAAGAAAGCATCCGCCTATTATCCCGACCCGACCAAGGGTGCGACGGGCTCTCCCGACTGCGCGCTGATGACCGCCGAGGGCGAGAATTGCGTGGTCGCCGTGGGGCCGATGTTCAAGCGCGATGAGGCGACCCGCCGCCACGACCTCCCGATCAAAAAGGCGCAGTGAGATCCAAGGAATCCGCAGTGCGGAGGTAATCCCCGCGCTATGATTACACGTCGCTCTTTTCTCCGCCGAACCACCGTCGCCGCGCTGGCTTTTCCCGCCGTGCTGCGCGCGAAAAATCCAAACTCTCACGTCCAAGTCGCCGTCATCGGCTGCAAAGGGCAAGGGCTCTCCGACCTCGGCGAGATCGGCTCCCATCCGCGGGTGAAATTTGTCGGCTTTTGCGATGTGGACTCGGCGCGGTTCGACGATGCTCTCAAGCGATTTCCCGGCGTGCCGACCTTCGGCGATTACCGTGAGATGTTCGCGAAACTCGGCGACACACTCGACGCCGTGCAGGTGAGCACGCCGGACCACTGGCACGCGCCCATCTCGCTGGCCGCGATGCGCGCGGGCAAACACGTCTATTGCCAAAAGCCGCTCACACACACGGTCTATGAGGCGCGGCAGATGCGGCTCGCGGCGGATACGACGGGCGTCATCACGCAGATGGGCAACCAGATTCACAGCCACGAAGCCTACCGCACCGGCGTAAAGATCATCCGCAGCGGAGTCATCGGGAAAATCAAAGCCGTCCACTCGTGGCAGGCAAATCGCGGCAACCAATACTCCGGCCTCGGCACGCGCCCGGCGGACCGCGTGGCCCCGCCGCCCGCGACGCTGAACTGGGATATGTGGCTCGGCCCGGCCCCGCAGCGCGACTATGTGCCGGACCTTTATGCTCCGTTCAAATGGCGCGACTGGATGGACTTCGGCGGCGGCACGATGGGGGACTTCGGCTGCCATATTCTCGACCCCGTTTTCTCCGCGCTCGACCTCACCGCGCCCGTCTCCGTCCGCGCAGAAAATGAAGAGCCGCATCCCGAGACATGGCCCAAAGCGGAGACGGTCGCCTACGTTTTCCCCGGCACCGCATTCACTGCCGAGCGGACTATCCCGGTGACGTGGTACGACGGCGGACGCCTGCCCGACGCGGAGCTGGCGCAGATGCCTGCGGATAAAAAGCTGCCTGCGGGCGGCGGCAGTCTCTTCATCGGCGAAGGCGGCACGATGGTCCTGCCCCACGTCGGGATGCCGTCGCTTTATCCCGCCGACAAATTCCCCAAGCCCGAGAAGGTCGCTGGCGGCAACCACTACCATCTTTGGGTGGACGGCATCATCGCCAACACCAAGACGACGGACGGCTTCCACTACGCCGGGCCGCTCACGGAGACGGTCCAGCTCGGCAACATCGCCACGCGCGTCCCCGGCAAACTGCTGGAATGGGATACGGCCAAGCTCGCTTTTCAGAACTCCGAGGAGGCGCAAAAGCTCGTCACCAAGTCTTATCGCAAAGGCTACGAACTCTAGAGCTAGAAAAAATACCACGACGCGCCCTTGATGCTGGCGCGCAAACCGCCCACATTCCGCTCCATGAAACGTCTCGCGCTCCTTGCTGCTATTTTCGTCGGATTGATTTTGCACTGTCCCGCCGCCATCAAACGCGACCCTGCGGAAATCCTTAAAGCCAGCCAAGAGGCGTTTGAGAAAAGGGATTTCGACGGCGCGATCAAGCTTCTCACCCAAGCCATCGAGGGGAACCCGAAACTCGCCCCCGCCATCGTCCTGCGCGGCTTCGCCCACGCTGCGAAAGAAGAATACGCCCAGGCCGTGGAGGATTACACCGAGGCGCTGAAGCTCCAGCCGGACGACGACCGCCCGCTCATTTTCCGAGCCGCGACGTATCAAGCGATGAAGGCTTATGACAAGGCCATCGCCGACTTCAGCGAGCTCATCAAACGCAAACCCGAAGACGTCGAGGCACTGTGCAGCCGTGGGCTTTGCTACGCGCAGGCGGACAACGACGCAAAGGCGTTTGAGGATTTCGACCAAGCCGTAAAACTCGCGCCGAAGAGCGCCATGCCGCGCCAGCTTCGCGGCTCTGCCCACGCCGATGCAGGGCGGAAAACGGAGGCGCTCGCCGACTACAAAGAGGCCATCAACCTCGACCCCAATAACGCCGCGACCTACCTCTACCGCGCCCACCTTTACCTCGTGGAAAACCAAGCGGAAGACGCGTTGCTCGACTACGAGGAAGTCCTCCGCCGCGCCCCAGAATACACCGGTGCCGCGAACGACTACGCGTGGACGCTCGCGACTAATCCCAACGACAAAGTCCGCGACGGGCGCAAAGCCGTGAAGTATGCGAAGGACGCCTGCCACGGGAGCGATTACAAGCACGCCCCGACCCTCGACACCCTCGCCGCCGCCTACGCGGAAGCGGGCGACTGGGAGGAGGCCGTGAAGTGGGAGGAAGAAGCCACCAAACTCGCCGAAAAGACCCACCCGAAAGATGTCCAAGGGATGCGCGAGCGCGTCATGCTCTACAAAGAGAAGCGCCCCTTCCGCGAAGACCCGAAGCAGGAAAGCGAGCGCCGCAAAGTCGAGAAGCCGTAAGCCTCGATCAGCGTGCCTCGACTCGCACGAGCGCCCGCGTCGCGTGGCGCGCTCCGGCGGCGAGGGTGATCGCGTTTTCGGCGGCGTTCACCGTCTCGATGCAGATCATCCTTGGCCACTCCTCGCCGAGATCCGTGAGCGACATTCCTTTTCCCGCCCACGGGTTCCACACGACGGTGGAGTGGGAACCGGATTTCTCGACGACGATGCGCCGCCCGAGCGAAGGATCGTCCACGGTGCAAGTGGAGGTCGTGTTGAGATAAAGGCGGTCGGTTTCGCCCTCGATGCGGATCGGCTCTGTGCCCTGCTGCTTGCGTTTTCCGCCGTCCACTTTGTCGATGTAGTCCACGCTCGGTAGCCCGCCGACGCTGACTTCCAGCACATCGGCCACGGTGAAGTAAGTGTGCAGCGCGTCCTCGTAGGTGAATGGCGCTGGCGAGGTGTTCTCGGCTTCCAAAATCATCTCCAGCGACGAGCCGATGGTGATGCAGTGGCGCAGGATAAAGTCGTGCGGCCAGAGGGCGCGAGTCGCGTCGGTGGATGTAATGCGTAGGACGAGCGCCACTTCTCCGCTTGGCGTGAGCGCGAGGGATTCGACATCCCACTCCATCGTCCGCGAAAACCCATGCGCGGGCAGCTCGGGTTGACCGGCCTTGCCCCCGAACCACGGGAAGATCACCGGCACGCCGCCACGGATCGCTTTCGCGGAATTGAAGAGGCTCTTTTTGCTGAGGAACAGCACCGGCGGACCGCCTGCTGGCTGGAACTTCGTGATGTGCCCGCCGTGCAGATAGACTTCTGCGGTGGCGAGCGGCGTGGCGACCTTGAGTCGCACAAGCCCTCCGGCGGTGTCGGAAAAGGTGGCGACGTTAGGGAGTTCCAAGTGGCGAAAGTCGGCGGCGGTTTTCATAGGCGAGAAAATTGAACTGTTTTATCCGAGGAGACCAGCCCGCATTACCTCAATGGGCGCGGGGCAGGCGAACCAGTGCTCGAAGGCCAGCGCGCCTTGATGGAGCAGCATCGCGAGGCCGTTGGCCCCACGCGCTCCGGCGGCATCGGCGGCGCGGAGGAGCGGCGTGCGGTGGCCGACGTAAATGGTATCATAGACGAGGTGGCGCGAGGAAAGTCGCTCGGCGGGGATGGGCGAAACGTCGTCCGCTTTCATGCCGACAGCGGTGCAGTTCACGATGAGGTCCACGGCGGCGAGGTCGGTGGTCAGGGAGAGTTTTTCGGCGGGGTAAAATGTGGCGATTTCAGCGGCGAGGGACGGGAGTTTGTCGGCGGTGCGGTTGACCAGCGTGAGCGTGGCGCAGCCTTCCGCCGCACACTGCATCGCGACGGCGCGGCCCGCTCCGCCGCCTGCGCCGAGGACGAGGATGCGCAGGTCTTTGAGCGAAGCGCCGAACGACTCGCGCACGGCGCGGGAGAAGCCGCCGCCGTCTGTGCTCGTCCCTGCGGTGGTGCCGTCGGGCTGGACGATGACGGTGTTCACACCGCCTGCGCGGCGGGCGGTTTCATCGGGCGCATCCACGGCGGCGAGGACGGTGGCTTTGTGCGGGATGGTGCAGTTGATGCCGATGAATCCAGCCTCGGGCAGCAAGCGGAGGCACTCGGCAATTTCCCCCGGCAGGATGTGCAGCCGCGTGTAGGCGGCGGCGATACCCGCCGCCGCCAGCGCGGGGTTGTGCATCTGCGGCGACTTCGAGTGCGCGACGGGATCGCCGATGACGGCGAGGCGCAGCGGCGGCGTGCAGTCGGCAGTCGCCGCTTTCCACTGCCGCAAATCGCTCAGCGTATAGACGCTCTTCATGCCGCAAACTCCGCCAGCGCACGGGCGAACCGCGCCAAGACGCGCTCGCGGCCCAGCACTTCGAGCGTGTGATAGAGGCTGGCTCCCACGGTGCGGCCCGTCGCGGCGACGCGGGCGGGATGGACAAATTCGCCGACCTTCGCGCCCGCTGCGGTCGCGGCGGCTTTCAGTGCGACTTCCAGCTCCACGGCATTCCAAGCAGTCGTGCGATATACGGCATCAAGGGCGCGGAGTCGGTCGAGCGCGCCGGGTTTGCGCATCACTTTTTCCACAGCCTCGGGGTCGAAAGTGACGGCCTCGGTGAAGAAGTAATCCACCCAACTCGGCGCGTCGGTGAGGCGCTTCAGCCGCTCGCGGACGAGGACCAATACCGGCAGAAGCGTCTCGCGGGTGGTGGCGATATTCGCTTTTGCCAAGATGGGCTCCACCAAGACGGCAAGCTGCTCGACGGGCATCTTGATGATGTATTGCTGGTTCATCCACTCGCACTTCGCGAGGTCGAACACGGCAGCTTTTCGGTGAATGGCGGCTACGTCGAAGAGGCTCACGATTTCCGCCGTGGGCATGACTTCTTGCTCCGTCTTAGGGTTCCAGCCGAGCAGCGAGAGGAAGTTGGTGACGGCCTCGGGCGCAAAGCCATTTTCTTCATACCACCCGACAGCGCTGCCGGTGTCGCGCTTGCTCATTTTCGAGCCATCGGGATTTAAGATAAGCGGGATGTGCCCGTAGCGCGGGGGCTGGACGCCGAGCGCCTCGAAGAGCTGCAAATGCTTCGGCGTATTCGAGAGATGATCGTCGCCGCGAATGACGTGGGTGATGCGCATCTCGATGTCATCCACGACGTTCACGAAATGGAAAATCCACCCGCCATCAGAGCGCCGGATCGTCATATCCGGGTGCGTCTCGACGTGCGCCATATCCACCTCCACGCGCCCGCATACGAGGTCGTCCATCACGATTTTTTTGCGCGCAAATTTGAACCGCCAAGCGCCGCCATCTTCATAGAGATGCCCGTCCGCTTTCAGCTTCTCAAAGTAGGACAGATACACATCTTCGCGCTGACTCTGGAAGTAAGGCCCATGCTCGCCGCCCTTTTGTGGGCCTTCATCCCAGTCGAGCCCCAGCCAGCGCATCCCGTCGAAGATCGCCTGCATCGCCTCATCGGTATTGCGGGCTTTATCGGTGTCCTCGATACGCAGGACGAACACGCCGCCGGTGTGCCGGGCGTAGAGCCAATTAAACAACGCCGTGCGCGCCCCTCCGACGTGTAGGTATCCGGTCGGCGATGGCGCAAATCTCACTCTCACTTGGTCTGACATAAGGCCACCATCCTTGCCGGAGCACGCCAGCGGGGGGAAGAGAGAACTGATCCTATCGTGCCCACCACCACGCGCTCAGTGCCCCGCCCGCTGCGTAGGCGAGGACATCGCGAGGGTCGCCGGTGACGTGCATGAGGTGCGGGCCGACGACTTCAAAGAGCACACTCCATACGGCGAGGTGCGCGGCCACTTCCCCCACGGTGGGCGGGCGGTCGTGCGCGCGTGCGCCGAGTTTGCGCTGCATCCATAGGACGAGCGGGAGCGCGCAGGGGATGAGGAGGACGTCGTTGAAATATCCGTGCAGAAAAGGCGAGGTCGTCCACGGCTTGATGGCCCAGCGGTTGAGCGCGTAGAGCGCACAGCCGAGAAGAAAAAGGCCATCCCGCCAATAGCCGAATGGCCTCACAAGAGCGCGAGGATGACGAGGCCCGAACTGAGCGCGATGGCGAGTTTGATGAGTAGCAGCATGCTGCACCTGTGCAGCCACGGAGCGGAGTTCGCGAGCAAATTGTCCACTCCCGCAGGCAAAAGAGTGACGCGGCGGGCGGCGCTCCGTAGTGTGCGCAGATGCCGAAGCCTTGCACCGTTGACCAGCCTGCCGAACTCCTCCCGTTTCTTTTCGCGTCGTGGCCCGATTTGAAGAAAAAACAGATTCGCACTTGGCTGAAGTTTCAGGCGGTGACGGTGAATGGGCGGCCTGTGACGCAGTTCGACCATCCGCTCGTGAAAGGGGATGTGGTGGCGGTGCGGACGGACCGGTTCGCGGTGCCGAAGACGACGTTGGCGAAGGGCATGAAGGTGTATTTTGAAGACGGGGCGGTGATCGTCATTGATAAGCCGGAGGGACTCTTGAGTATCGCCAGCGAGGCGGAGCAGGAGAAGACGGCTTACTTTCAACTCACGGACTATGTGCGGCAGGGGAAGCCGGACTCGAAGGCGCGGATTTGGATCGTGCATCGGCTGGACCGGGAGACTTCGGGGCTGATGGTTTTTGCGAAGACGCTGGAGGCGAAAGAGAAGCTGCAAGGCGGCTGGGAGACGATTGAGAAGCGATACGAGGCGATCATCGAAGGGCGCTTGGCGATGGAGAAGGGGACGTTCGAGTCGGACCTCGATGAGACGAATCCCTTCCGCGTCCGCAGTGTGCCGCGCAGCGATCTGACGCGCCATGCGGTGACGCACTTCCAAGTGCTGGCGGAAAAAAATAATCGCAGTCTCGTGGCGCTGACGCTGGAGACGGGGCGGCGGCATCAAATCCGCGTGCATCTCTCGGATGTCGGCTGCCCCATCATCGGCGATAAGAAATATGGCGCGCGGACAGACCCCGCTGAGCGGCTGGGCCTGCACTCGTGCGGGCTGCGATTCCCACATCCGGTGACGGGGAAGGAGCTGAGCTTCGAGTCGCCGCTGCCAAGGGATTTGGGGCGGCTGTTTGCGTAGCGCGTGCCCGCTCTTGCAGCCGGGGGCGCTTTGCGGCTAGTCGTGGAGGTATGACGACTGCGCGCGTGTTGGTGGACCTTGGTGCCCGAAAATATCCGATTCTCATCGGCTCAAATACTCTGGGCACGCTGGGCATCGCGCTGCGGGAAAATTGCCTGACGCAGCGCGACGCGTTCATCATCACCAACCCAGAAGTGGGCGCGCATTACTTCGAGACGGTGCGTACATCGCTAGAAGGCGCGGGCTTTCGGCGCGTGGTGCGACACGACATCCCGGCATCGGAGCAGGGGAAAAACTGGGATGAATTCACCAAGGCGTGCGCGGGGATGCTGGGGCAGTTTCCCGATGCGGGGTCGATCCCGCTCGTCATCTTGCTCGGCGGCGGGGTCGTGGGCGATCTCGGCGGTTTCGCAGCGGCAGTCTTCCGGCGCGGCGTGCCGTTTGTGCAAATCCCGACGACGCTCCTCTCCGCTGTGGACTCCAGCGTGGGTGGGAAAGTGGCGGTCAATTTCGGCGGCGTGAAAAATATCATGGGCGCGTTCAGCCAACCCCGGTTGGTGTTTTGCGACCTCGCCGTGTTGAAGACGCTGAGCGCCCGCGAGGTGCGGAGCGGGACGGCGGAGATTATCAAATACGGCGTCGTGTGCTCCGAGCCTCTCTTTCGCCAACTCGAAGACGGCGCGATGGAACGCCTCCTCGCGCTCGACCCCGCGACGCTCACCGACATCGTCGCGCAATGCTGTCGGCTGAAAGCGGACGTGGTGGAGCGCGACGAGTTCGACAAACTCGGCATCCGCAACGTCTTGAACTTCGGCCACACCATCGGCCACGGCCTAGAGCTGAGCGCCGGATATGCGCTGACGCACGGCGAGGCCATCGCCATAGGCATGGTCGCCGCAACACGCATGGCCGTGCAGCTCGGCATGGTCGGCGAAGCGTTTGCGCAGCGGCTCTTCACGCTCATCCAGCGCGCCGGGTTGCCGATGAGCTTCCCGGAGACGCCGGGGCTGTTCGAGCAGATCATCAAGGCGATGCAGTCCGACAAGAAATTCCGCGATGGGAAGAACCTTTTCGTTTTGCCCACAGCCCTCGGCGCATGGGAACCGCGCGAGAATGTGAACTGGAACCTCGTCGAGGAGTGCGTGCGCAGCATCCTGAGTTAATATAATCGGCTCACCGGAGTTGGCACGGATTCGGCTTTTATGGGAGCCCGAATGAACTCTCTGAGTCACTTAACAACGAAGATTTACGCAGACGGCGCTGACATGGCCGGGATGCTGGAGATGTATCGTAATCCTTTGATTCAAGGAATGACGACGAATCCGACGTTGATGAAAAAGGCGGGCATCACCGACTACGAGGGCTTTGCTAAAGAGCTGCTCGGCACGGTGACGGAGAAGCCGGTGTCGTTCGAGGTGTTCGCAGATGAGTTCGACGATATGCGGCGGCAGGCGCTGCAAATCAGCCAGTGGGGACGGAATGTGTATGTGAAGATTCCCGTCTCCAATCCCCGTGGAGAAAGCTCGGTGGAGCTGATCCACGACCTCGCAAATGCGGGTGTGAAGCTGAATGTGACGGCTATTTTGACGGAACGACAGACCGCCGAAGTCATCAGTGCGCTGCACTGCGATGTGCCCGCGGTGGTGTCTATTTGCGCGGGCCGTATCGCCGATACAGGATGCAATCCGATGCCTCTCATGAAGAGCGCACGCCGGATGATGGACCATCTGCCGCACGCGGAGTTGCTGTGGGCGAGCGTTCGCGAGGTGTTTAACATTTTCCAGTCGAACGAAGCCGGCTGCCACATCGTCACCGTGCCGCACGACATTCTGCGCAAAGCTATTGAAATGTGCGGGACGGACCTCGCCGCGCTTTCGCTCGATACGGTGCGGATGTTTGACCGCGATGCGAAGGCGGCCGGGTTCCGGCTGGAGGCTCCGCAAACTCGCTTCCCGCTGTCAGTAGCGCGGGAACGAACGGCAGAAGCCGCATAAGATTTTTTCAGTGTTGTTGTTGGAAAATACACGCCGTCCGGGCATTCGTCCGGGCGGCGTGTTCTTTTTTGGGCATTCCCTGCATTCGGCGTTTGCGCTCTCGGTGTGATACCGCTTTTATCCGCCCGCTTTGGACCAGACACCTGACATCGAAAAACGCCGCAAACACGCTACCCTCGGCGTGATATTCCTCACCATCTTCGTGAGCATGATTGGCTTTGGGATCGTGATTCCGGTCCTGCCGGTCTATGCGAAGAACGAGCCGTTCATGCTCTCGGGCACGGCGCTCGGCTGGCTCACTGGGATATTTTCTCTCGTCCAGTTTTTCATGGCACCGATTCTGGGGAAAGTGAGCGACCGCGTGGGGCGCAAGCCGGTGCTCATCGTGAGCATCATTGGCACGGCGGTGGGTTACTTCGTCACCGGCGCAGCGGGCTCGGCGTGGATGCTCTTTCTCGGGCGAATCATCGACGGTGCGAGCGGCGGCAATATCGCAGCGGCGCAAGCGTGCGTCGCGGATGTCACGACCCCGGCGGACCGTAGCAAGGCGATGGGGATGATCGGCGCGGCGTTCGGGCTGGGCTTCGTCCTAGGGCCTGCGCTGGGCGGGCTGCTGAGCCAGTGGCACCATTCGGCTCCATTCTATTTTGCCGGGCTTCTGGCGGTGGTAAATGGCGTGCTCGTCGTGAAGATGCTGCCCGAAACCCTGACGGAAGAAAAGCGCCTGAGCCCTGCACAGAAAGCTCCGCTCGGCGAAGTGTTCAGCGGCGGTCGTGGAACCTTCATCATCCTGCTCCTCGTCGCGAATCTGCTCTCCACCACGGGCTTCGCGTCCATCCACCTGCTCTTCTCGCTCTTCTGCGGCGACCACCTTCATTACACACAGGCGCAAATCGGATATGCCTTTGCCTATGTGGGTGTCATCGGCGTGCTCGTGCAAGGTGGGCTGCTGAGACGTTTGCTGAAACGCGACATCGAGAAACAACTCGCCATCACCGGCGCGATCATCCTCGCCGTGAGCCTCTGGCTGCTCCCGCGCTCGGATACGACGAACGCCTTTTTAGGAGCCACTGCACTGCTTGCGCTTGGGAACGGACTACTCGTTCCCGTTCTGACTGGGATGGTTTCCCGCCACGTCCACGGCAGCGCGCAAGGGCGCGTGCTCGGGCTCAGCTCCGGCATCGGCAGCCTCGGGCGTTGGCTTGGGCCGCTCATCGCTGCGTTTGCGCTGCCTGCGGGGTTTGCGACACAGACCCTCGCCCCCGCCGCTCTGGACCACGGATACAGCACCGCTTTCACCTGGGCCGCGTGTCTGCTCGTCGCCGCGGCTGTCGCCTTGATCGCGCTGAAAGTGCCGAAAGAAGAGGCTGCGGCGTAACTTTCTGCGGCATTGCCGTGGTCGCTGCTTGAGTTTTCCGACCGCCTCTGAAATAAGACCGCACCATGCGCCGCTCTACAGCCCTATTGCTTGCCATCTTTGCTCTGACTTCTTTCCGTGCATCCGCGCAGCAATCGCTGACGGATGAGGAAAAGAAGCGCCTGTTTCTAAAGGCACGCGAAGAGATGACCACGATCCCGTGGACGCCGCCTACCAATGCGGAGACACCCGCTCCCAAGCCCAAGCCCAAGCCCCAGCCTAGCCGCGAGGAGCCCACGGTGAAGCCGTTCACGCCCAAGCCTCAGGACGAGCCGAGCGTGCCGCCCGTCGTCCGCCAGCCGCCAACGCCGCGCCCGCAGCCCATCGTCGAGCTTCCTCCGCAGGAGACCATCGGCACGGTGGAGAAAAGCACCATCGGTCGCGTGGATGAAGAGCCACAGCCGAAGCAAGAGAGCCGTGGATTTTTCTCCCGGATTTTTGGCGGTGGTTCATCCTATAAATACGTCACCGGGTCCGTGAAACGTGCCATCAGCGGAGCGCCCGTGCGCAGTGGCCGCTGGCGCTACATCGTCGTCCACAACAGCGGCACGCGGCAGGGCAGCGCGAAGGCGTTTGAACACTACCACCGCTTCGTGCGCGGCATGTCGAACGGCATGGCCTACCACTTCGTCATCGGCAACGGCACCTCCACCGGCAATGGCCTCATCGAAGTAGGCAACCGCTGGAGCCGCCAAATCCAAGGTGGCCACGTCCACAGCGATTACCTCAACAATATCTCCATCGGCATCTGCCTTGTCGGCGATTTCAACAGCCAGAAGCCCACCGACGCACAGAAGGCCTCGCTCACCGAACTCATTAAAGCCGTCCGCGACCGCGTAGGCCGCGTGAATGGGCAAAAAGCAGTCGTCGAACCGCATCGCAACATCAACCCCCCACGCTGGCCCACCGACTGCCCCGGAGACGAATTCCCCTACCAGTGGCTCCGTCAGTTTTAGAAAACCCACGCCTCACGGCGAAATGAAACTCGGCATCACTGGCGCGACCGGCTTCGCCGGCAAACGCCTCATCCAAGCTGCCACCCGCAGCGGCATCGAAGTCATCGCCTACACCCGCGACCCATCGCGGGCCGTCGGCGGCTGCGTGGAGACGCGTGGCTTTTCGCTCGATAAAGTGCCCGATTTTTCCGGCTGCGACGGCGTCATCCACCTCGCCGGAGAAAACGTAGCAGGGCTCTGGACTGCTGCGAAAAAGCGGCGCATCCACGACAGCCGCGTCCTCGGAGCGCGTCGCGTCGTCGAAGGAATCCGCGCTGCCAAAGTGCCGCCCGAAGTGCTCATCGCCGCCAGCGCCATCGGCTACTACGGCGGGCAAGGCGAGCGAGACCTCACCGAAGAAAGTCCACGAGGCACCGGCTTCCTCGCCGACGTTTGCGCCGACAACGAAGCCGAGATTCTGGCCGCCGAGCCGCTCTGCCGCGTCGTCCGCGCCCGCATTGGCCTCGTCTTTGGCGAAGGCGGCGCGCTGGGTGCGATGCGAGTAATTTTCAAGCTCGGCCTCGGCGGCCCCGTCGGCGATGGGCAGCAGTGGATGTCGTGGATTCACCTCGAAGACGCCGTCGCCCTGCTCCTCTTCGCCGCGCGCAACCTCGACATTCGCGGGCCGCTGAACGTCACCGCCCCGTGGCCCATCCGCAACGCCGACTTCACAGCGACCCTCGCCCGCAGCCTCCGCCGACCCGCATTTTTCCGCGCCCCCGCCTTCGCGCTCCGGCTCGTGCTGCGAGAGTTCGCCAACGAGCTACTCCTCTCCCGCCGAGTCCTGCCCGCGGTCGCTACAGCGGAAGGCTTCGGTTTTCAGTTCCCTGAACTCACGGAAGCAGTTTTCGGGAACTTGTAATGGCTCGCCTCGCTCTGCGCATCGTCCCGAATGCCCGCCGCACCGAAGTCGTCGGGATGCACGGCGGTGCCATCAAAATCAAAATCCAATCTCCCGCGACGGACGGGAAAGCGAACGCCGCACTGCTAGAGTTCCTCGCAGAGGAGCTGGACATACCTGCACGCTGCGTGCGCATTGTTTCGGGTGAAAAATCGCGGGACAAACTCATCGAGTGCGACGAGCTCGATGCAGAGGCGGCACGGGAACGGTTGGTGAAGGACGGGCACTAGAAAATAACACAATTTTCCACGCGCCGAATCTATCGACTCGGGCTAAATAATGCCGCCATGACCGCATCCACCGCAGATTCAGCTACGCTCCGCACGAGCACCACGCTGCTTTCTGCCCTGCGCGATATGCGCGATCATGCGAGCTGGCAGCATTTTCATACACTCTATCGCCCGATGTTGATGGCGGTGGCGATTCGTGCGGGCCTGCTGGAGCAGGACGCGCTGGATGTGGTGCAGGAGACGATCATCGAGGTGGCGAGGGAGATGCCGAGCTTCCGCTATGAGCGTTCGCGGGGGCGATTCAAGGGCTGGCTGCTGACGATTGTCCGCCGCCGCATTGCGAATCTATGGCGGGCGAAAAAATACGGGCAAGGGGACGCGCGCGGTGCCCGCGAGCTTCTCATGGACCCAGCGACGCTCGATGGCAACGTGGAGGCCGACTCGGAGTTTGAGCGTGTGTGGGACGATGAATGGCGGCAGCACGCGCTGCGCGTGGCGGAGGAGCATGTGCGGCAGGCGGTGAAGCCGGTGCAGTTTCAAGCGTATCGGCTGCATGTGATGAGGGGCATCGCCGCGGGGGAGACGGCGCGGCGGCTGGGCATCAAGCGGATGGAAGTCTATTGGGCGAAATACTGCGTCGGCCGGGTGATGAAAAAATCCATCGCGGAAGCGGAAGGTTTTTGATGAACGTGCATCCCCATGCCCGCTCCTGAGATTCCACACATCCCCGACCACGACCTGCTACGCCGCATCGGGCGCGGCTCTTACGGCGAGGTGTAGCTGGCGCGCAATGTGATGGGCGCGTGGCGGGCGGTGAAGATCGTCCGGCGCGATGGGTTCAGCTCGGAGCGCCCGTACGAGCGAGAGTTTGAGGGCATCCGAAAGTTCGAGCCCATCTCGCGGATGCACGACTCGCAGGTGGATATTCTCCACGTCGGGCAAGACGAGGCGAAGGGTATTTTTACTACGTCATGGAGCTGGCGGACGACGCACGCACGGTGCAGGACATTGACCCAGAGACTTACTCGCCGCGCACGCTGGCCAGCGAGCTGGCGGAAAAAAAACGCCTCCCCGCGAAGCAATGCTTAGAGACGGGGCTCGCGCTGGCGACTGCGCTGGAGCACCTGCACTCGCACGGGCTGATCCACCGCGACATCAAGCCCGCAAACATCATCTTCGTCCACGGGCGCGCAAAGCTGGCAGACATCGGGCTCGTCGCGGATGCCACGCAAGACATGTCCTTTGTCGGCACGGAGGGCTACGTGCCCATCGAGGGACCGGGCAGCGCGCAGGCCGATATTTTCGGGCTGGGGCGGGTTCTTTATGAAATCAACACGGGCCTTTCCCAGCAGCAGTTCCCGGACATTCCGTCGTCGTTTGGGCTCGATGAAGAGGACGCTGATCTTGCTCGAGAGCTGAACTTGATCGTCAACAAAGCCTGCGCCCGTCGCGCTGAGGATCGTCATCCGAGTGCGGCTGCACTGCGCGAGGAACTGCTCCTTTTGCAAAGCGGATATTCTATCCGCCGAGTGCGCGAAAATGAACGGCGCGTGCGTGTGCTGCGGTGGTTTGGCGCAGTGGCGGCGGTCGTCGCGCTCTTCGCAGGAGTGGGCTATTTTTCCGCACTGCGGGCAAATGTCCGAGCAGACGCAAACTTTCACACGGCGCAGGAGAATCTCGCAGCAGCGCGGCTGGCGCAGGCGAAGTCACTGCACGCGAGCGACCGAGCGGAGCGGCGTGCGGAAGGGCTGGCGGCCATCGCGGAGGCAGCGCGCATCAAGCCCTCTCGAGCGTTGCGCGATGAGGCGCTGGCACTGCTCCCGGCGATGGAAGTCGGCCCGGCGATCCCGCTGGCGAACAGTGTGGATGGCTTCACCGTGAATATGCGTCGTCCGCTGCGGGCACGGCCTTCGCCGGATGGGGAGCTTTGCGCGTGGCTAGTGGACAAGAATGATCTCGTCATCACCAATACCGCCGATGGCCGCGAGCTGGCGCGGTTGCCCGGCGTTGGGGCGACTGCCCGCGCCGTGGAGTGGAGCCCGTGCGGGCGCTACGTGGCAGCGGGCACGCAGCAACGGGTGCTCGTGTGGGACTGGAAAGCGGGGAAGGTCGTGATCAAAAGAGACTTCGACCGGAGCGACGCAGTGGCTGCAGCGGCGTTCTCCGCGAACAGCGAGCGAGTGGCGCTCTGCGTCGGGGAAAAGGTGGCACTTTTCTCCTGCGCGACTGGCGAGGAAATCGTGGTCGCGCAGAGTGCGCTACGGCAGACGGCGTTTGCTGTTCACCCGAACGGAGACTTGTTCGGCTCCGTGGGCCCCGGCGGTGGGACGCTGTGGAGCGCGACTTCCAAGGCGGAGGTGATGGGGCAAGAGTTGCCGAAGGGGACAGGCGCAAATTTTTCCTTCCGGCATATCGCGTGGAGTGCCGATGGGAACTTGGTTGCGGGGGTGCTCACGGATGGCGCACTCATTGTGTTCAACGTGGGGTCCGGGAAGATTATCATGCGAGTCGCTCACGCCGGAGTTCCGGGGAATGTCGCATTTTCACTGGATAGCGCGCTCCTCATCTCGTCCTCTGCCGACGACGGGACGCGGTTATGGGACACTCGCGGTGGGATACTCCGTGTGGCGTCTATCCCAGACGCTTTCGGGCTGCAATTTAGCGCGGACAGCCAGAGCGTCGTCTTTGCGACGGCGACGGGTTTTGAGACGCGCAACATCACACACCAACCGGGATTGTGCCTGCCGATACGCTCGGCGGGCCATCGGATGGAAGTGACGACTTTTTCGCCCGACGGGCGGCTGCTCTTGGCGATGGGAGATAAGCACAGCACTGCCGATCTGTGGGAAGTTCGCACCGGAAAGAAGGCGGGCACTTTCGGCGGACTCTTCGCGGGCGACCGAGAACTGGGCTGGGCGGGCTTCACGCGCGATGGGCGCACGTTGCTCGCCGTCGGGAATACAGGGCTGGTGAGTAGCACCGTGGAGATAAGGGATGGCGCGCTGTCGCTCGGATGGCCCGCGACGAAGGCGCTCCCGCACCCGTGCGAGCCGGGCAATGCGGGCGACACGAGCCCGGATGGGAAGCGGCTGCTGGTGCGCGCGAACGGCGAGGTGTTCTTTGTCTGCGACTTGGCGGAGCCGGAAAAAGCCCGCGCAGTCACGCTCACCCAAAACCGGATTTCCGGGCTCTCGTGGAGCGCCGACGGCAGGCGCATCGCCGTGTCGAATAGCCGTGGCGGGCCGATCATTTACGACGCCGCGACGCTTCTGGTGATTCGCACGCTCGGCACTCGGGCGGGGAAAGCCACGTTCAGCCCTAGTGGCAAACTCCTCGCCCTCGTGACTTCCGGTTCGTGCGACTTGCTGGATGCGACGACGTTTGAGCGTGTGAAATCATTCGAGCGACACCCGCTCGAAAACCTTCCGGGGGAGACGGCGTTTTCCGGCGACGGCGCGTTCCTCGCGATGACGCAGGATGGTCGCCGCGTGGACCTCATAGACGTCGCGAAACTGGAGAACGTCGCCAGCTTCGAGCCGCCTGCATCATCACGCGCCAACCGTCTGCAATTCAGCCCCGACGGTTCCACACTCGTCCTGCACGACGCGGATAATGCCTACCTTTTTAACCTCCCGGAACTCCGCCGCGGTCTAGCCGCGATGGGGCTCGATTGGTGAGCGCCGCCGCCGCATAGACAGAAGGCCGAGCCCTGCCGCGCCGAGCATCGCCGTCGTCGGCTCCGGCACCGAGCGAGTCGCCACGAGCGTGCCCGTGAGCGTTTGGATCACTCCGCTGTCGGTGCTGAAAGTGAACATCATCGGCAGCGTGAGCGTCTCGACTCCGAGTGATTGGCTGATGCTCACCAACGACGCTGAATTATTCTGGCTGAAGTCGCCAATCGATAGCGATGAACTGCTCGTCGAGGGCGGGACGAAATAATCCGAACGCCCCGTGAGCATCGTGACAGTGCTCGCCCCGCCAGGCCCGACGCCGTGGGTGATCGAGCCCGCTGTGAAATCGAACGACAAATCCCGCGAGGCCGCGATGGCTCCATACGCGACCACTTGCCCTCCGTAGTTTTCCACGCCGGAGCCAGCCGGGACAAAGGGCGCATGAGGATTTCCCAGCGCGATGACAGCGCTGCCGCCGGAGAAAGTCAGCGTCGAGCCCACGAGGTCGCCCGTGATGGTCCCATCCCAAAAATCCGTCAACGAACCCGGCGACTGCTGCGAGATAGGCTGGCCGAGGAACGTCCCTGAGAGACTGAGGCTGCTCAGGCTGGCCTCCACGTCGTAAGACACCAGCGCAGCGCGACTCGGAGAGGCGGTGAGACAAACGAGCGCAGTCAACACACTGAACCTAAATAAAGCAGTTAGCCGGATGTGAAAATGGCGGAAGTCGTGCAACAACAGAGAGATGCACGACGAAACGAGCGCGAAAAACGTTCACCTATTGGGTGAGGCCGCAGTGGTGGGCAAAATCCTGCCGCCGGACCTGACCA
>CANIWM010000011.1 GCA_947471505.1 Chthoniobacteraceae bacterium
CCCTCCCCACCCAAACAAAACGCGCTGATTTTCTAAAACAGCGACCGCGCAACCACCGCGCGCAGCATCATCGACCTGCCGCCACCGTGAAATCCAACCCGCGCCGCTCCCCCTCGCCCTCAACCCTCAACTGCCGTTTTTAGGTTAAATCGGAAACCAGATTTTGATACCGCTAATCTGCGCTCATCTTCGCTAATCTTTGCTGCTTCCTGCCTGAAAATTAGCGGAGATTAGCGGAGATTAGCGGTTTCCTTTTCTGTCCTGAATTTAATTAGCGGATCCCTAGTTGCGAGGGGCAATGGCAGATAAACCGATGGCACCGGCGGAAAAATATGATAATTCTCCAAGAGTCGCGCCTTTGCGTGCGATTGCACTTCAGACATGTCATCTCCATCGCTGCCAGATTTCCAGGCTTTGCTCGGTCGTTACGAGCGCCCGCTGATCCAGTACGCGCATAGTTTTGTGAATGACCTCGATGCTTCGCGGGACATCGTGCAGGAGACTTTCATCACCTACGTTCGTGCGCTGACGAAAGAGCGAGCGCCAGGCGCAGAGGCTCCTCCGACGGAGAAAGAGCACCTCGAAGGCTGGCTATTCACCGTCACGCGTTACCGCTCGCTCGACTACGTGCGCAAGCAGCAGCGCATCGTGCCCATGCCCTTTGCAGCCAGCGAGGAGCGCTGTCCGGCACCGGGGCCAGCGGAGTCTGCCGAGGCGCGGGATGAGGCCGTGTGGCTGCTCAAACTCGTGGATCAACTTCCACCGAATCAGCGCGAGGTCATTCGCTTGAAGTTCCAGAGCGACATGAGCTACGAGGAGATTGCAGTCGTCACGGGCCTCTCATCGGGGAACGTCGGGTTTCTCCTCCATCACGGACTGAAGCGGCTCCGCGTCCTCGCAGAGCGCGGGGGGAAAGAAAGGAGCGGACTCGGATGAGCATCGACGATCCCAAGTTCACCGCTTACGCGCTTGATGCCCTACCTGCGGCGGAAAAAGAGGCCATCGAGCCGGTTGTTCTCGCTGATGAAGAGCTTTGGCGCGAAGCCGAGACGACGGCGGCTTTCGCTGAAAAGTTAAAGTTTGCCATGACGGCGGAAACGAACGCCCGACTATCGTCAGCCCATTGGCGCGAGATTTTCGCCGAAGTTGGCGTGGAGGAAACGCCCGGCGTCATCCCGTTCGAGCCTGCTCGTCGGAAGCCCTTGCCCGTATGGGCGCTCTCGGCGGCGGCTGGCGTCACAGCGGGAGCAATCATCGCATCCGTCGCGATTACGTGGAGTGACCGACCGCTCCCGCTCGCGGAAGTTGCGGCAAAATCTCCCGGCATCACACGAGGTTCGACTTCGCCGTCTGCCGTGCTGGAGCAACCGGGCAACCACCAGCCAGAAAAGGCTCCCGCATTGCCGAAACAATCTGCGATTTCCAAATCGGCACCAGCACTGGCCGTCGCGAATGTGTTGCCGACAAACTCGATAGGCATCCGTGTGGAGGCGAACGTGGTGAAAGATTTCCCGAGCCGCGAAGATGAAACGGAACTAGTGGAGCCGCTCCCTTTGCCAGAGTTGCTTTCGCTTCCGGGCACCGCTGTTGAATCCCTCCCAGAGAACGTCGCGACGCCCCCGCGCCCCGTTCCGTTCCTGCCTGTCAGGACCGTTGCAGCACAGTCGCCTCGGCCTGCTTTGCCGAAATCGACCGCTGCTCCGGTGACGCTGGTGGCGAATAAAAAAGACGCGCCTGCCAAGCTCCCTTCCGCACCCGCTTTAGCCAGCAATATCTCGGTTCCCAAGCCCTCGAAGCGTGCACCGCAAAAGCAGCCATCCGTTGTTGCCATCACCGCGACAAACGTCGCCAGCAGCGGGCGCTCAATGGCAGAGTTTTCAACCCTCGGCGACCTGAACGCTGTTATGGTCCACGAAGGTGTGATGACCCTCATGCAGCCCGATTCCATTTTCGGCACCTTTGCTGGGATGCCGAATGTCTTTTCCTGCCGCGTGGCCCCGGAGGTCAAAGTGAACGTCATCCTCGATAATGGCGGCGTGCCTGTCTCCGTCACTTCGCCCAATACCAGCGTCCTCTTCATCTCCGAGCCCTACGTCGCGCCCTAGGGAGCGAGGCGTTTCATCTCGGCGACAAGTTCTGCGGGCTGCCATTGGTTGCCGGTGAAGATTTTGGCGACGGTGCCGTCGGGGGCGATGATGAGAGTGCGGAGATTGTGATCGAGTTGGGCGTCTGCCTTACGGATTTGAAGCCCGGCGAAAGTGGCGAGCCGGGTGACTTCGGGGAGTTCGCCGGTGAGGAAGCGCCATTGGGCGGGGCGGGGCTGGAATTGTTTGGCGTAGTCGGCGAGGATTTGCGGGGTGTCGTTGGCGGGATCGATGGTGAGGGAAAGCAAGCGGAAGTTGTCGCCGGGAAGTTCGCGGGCGGCGGTGGCGAAGTGAGAGTTCATGCGCGGGCAGTAGTCGGGGAGGGGGCAGCGGGTATAGATGAATGTAAGGGCGAGAGTTTTGCCACGAAGGTCCGAGATGCGGAGGAGTTTTCCAGTGTCGTCGAGGAGCGTGGCGTCTGGGAGAAGGGAGCCGGGGGAGGGTGCGCCGACTTGGGCAGGTGGGGGCGGGGGGGCGGTGTGGCCGACTTTCTGGATCGCGAGGAGGGTGGTGTGGGTCTCGGTGACTTCGAGCTTTCCGGTGATGATATCGCCGGGGAGAAGCGCGGCGATTTCTGCGGAAGTGGCGACGTCGAACTCCATGGTCATCGCTTCCATGAATCCGGGGATGTCTTCGTGGGCGAGGCGGAGGAGTTTGCGCTCCGGTGCGACGCTGACGACGGTGCCGCGAACGGGGTAGATCTGCGAGGCGGGCGCGACTTTCGGTGCAGGGCGCGAGCACGCGGCGAGGAGGAGCGATACGAGGATAGAAAGGAGCCGTGGCACGTTTGGAAACTTGGCAGTGGTGAGGGAAAGAGGCGAGGGGATTCTAGTCTCCGACGGCCTGGCGCCAGCAGTACGCGAAGAGGCCGTCGAATTCGACGCGCTGGAGCTTGATGCACTCGCCGACGAGTTCTTGCGCGCCGAATTTTGCCTGCTCGCAGAGGCCGGTGAGAAGGTAGGCGTCCCATGTTTCTTGCCGGGCCATGTTGGGGGAGTATTCGCACGCGGCGCTGTGGAGTTTGTGGGCGACGGGGAGTCGCCCGGCGCGGCGGAACCAATAGCGGGCGTTATCGAAGTCGCCCTCGCGGCGGTGCATCATGCCGTGCCAGTAGCTGCCGAGGTCGCTCGTGTCGTCTTGGAAAATGGTGTGCGCCTCGTGGATGGCGTCCACGGCGTAAAGCAGCCCGCCGCGAATCCGGGCGAGCGCGCTCGCGTCGAGGAGGGGCTTGCCGTCGAAAAGTGTGGAGTCGTCGGCTTTGGCGATTTCGCCGGGGAGATTCCATGTGAGGGGGCTGGACGGGATGAGTTTCGTGAGCAGATCGGACGTGCGCAGGACGCGGTCTATGAATTCGGAGTATCGGGCCATGTTCTCCGTGAAAGCGAACGGGGCGGGGGAGTTCAAGCTCAACTCGCGGCGTCTCTGATAACGAGAGCGATCTGGCGTGGAATCTGCACTAGGCGGGGCCGAACTCTCAATGTCTGTCACTCAGAAATTAGCTCTAGAACCGCAACCTGGAACCGCCCCCGAGGTGCCTCGTCCGGTCGATTCTGCACCGGTAAAGGGCGGGGTTGTAGCGAGATTGGAGTGCAGGCTGAAGGCATGGCTCGCCGAGCAGCCTCTCCAAAGGAAGTTTGTATGGGTGGTGGCGCTAGTGAGCAACGCGGTCCTTTTCACCGCAGTGGCGATCTTTTTTGCGTGCGATTTGTTGAGCGAAGTGGCGAGGCTCCGCGCCTCTGGGGCTGCGCTAGGGCGTGTCATCGCGGCGAACTGCCGGACATCGCTCACTTATGGCTATCGGCAGTCGGCGGCAGCGATGTTCGAGTCTTTTGCGAACCATCCAACGGTCGTAGGCGCGGCTCTTTATCAGGCGGATGGTGCGATTTTTGCGCAGTCGGCTCGATTGAAGAAGGTGCTAGCGATCAAGATTCCTGCGGATATGGCCGGTGGGGCGAGTATGTCGCTCGGCAGTATCCGGTATGTCGAGCCGGTCATGGAAAATGGGAAGCGCCTGGGGACTTTGATCATCGAGTCAGACATGGGGTCGATTTACCGGCGCATGGAGTTTTACGGCATCGCGAGCATCGTGGTGTTGATCGCGGCATCGCTCTTTGGCCACAGGCTGACGTCGCGGCTCAGCGGTATTATCGTCAAGCCCGTGATGGAGCTGTCGTCTGTGGCGGGCGCCGTGGCCGAAACGGGAGACTACGGGCTGCGGGCTGCGAAGTTTGGCGATGATGAAGTCGGGCAACTCGTGGATCGGTTCAATACGATGTTGGGCGAGATTCAGAAGCGCGATGAGGCGATCAGCGAGGCGCAACTCGACCTAGAGACGAAAGTGATGGAGCGGACGAGCGAACTGCACCACCGCATGGTGGAGGGGAAACGAAACGAGGAGCTAATTCGGGAGAACGAGAACCGCTACCGCAATCTGTTTGAGAACAACCCGATGCCGATGTTCGTCATGGATTTGGAGTCGCTCAATTTCGTCGCGGTAAATAACGCGGCAATCAAGCACTATGGCTATTCGCAGGAAGAGTTTCTTCGGCTTTCATTGCCGTCTATTACGACTGGCGCGGACTACTCAGCGGTGATTCGCGCATTCCGCAGCAACGCAAAGTCGTTCAACGCGGGGGAGTGGAAGCATATACCGAAGCAGGGCGGTAACATCGAGGTGGAGTTGACGGCACACGCGATCATGTTCTCGGGCAAAGTGGCAAAGATTGTCCTCGCGAACGATGTCACCGCGCGCAACGCCGCCCAGCGGCAACTGGTGGAGCTGCACCGAAAGCTCATGGAGACTTCCCGGCAGGCCGGCATGGCGGAAGTCGCCACGGGCGTGCTGCACAATGTCGGCAACGTGCTCAATAGCGTAAACGTCTCGGCGACCGTTCTCGCCGACAGCGTGAAGAAGACCAAGGCAGGGAGCCTGAAGCGGGTCGTCGATCTTCTTGAGGCAAATCGAGCGGACCTTTCGTTGTTTTTCGCCCCTGGCGGAAAAGGCCAGATGCTCCCAGGCTACCTCGCGACACTCAACGATCAGATCGCCGTCGAACAAGAGGCCCGGCTCTCGGAGCTTGCTCAGCTCACCAAGAACATCGCTCACATCAAAGACATCGTCGCGATGCAGCAAAGCTACGCAAAGGTCACGGGAGTGCTGGAGAATCACTCGCCGCACGTGCTTCTGGACGAGGCGATCCAACTCTCGGCAGCAGAGAATGGGCGGGCTCGCGTGGAGGTGGAGTGGACCTGCCCATCCGACATGGCAGAGGTGATGATCGATCGCCACAAAGTCATGCAAATCCTTGTGAACCTGATCACGAACGCCCGTCAGGCGACGACCGAACAACCGGACGGCAAGCGGCTCATTTCCATCTCTGCCAAGGACACTGGCGGGATGGTGCGCATCTCCGTGCGGGATAACGGATGCGGAATCCCCAGCGAGAATCTGACGCGAATCTTCAACCATGGCTTCACCACAAAAAAGGACGGACACGGCTTCGGCCTTCACAGCGCCGCAAATGCCGCCAAGGAAATGGGCGGCGGGCTCTTTGCAGAAAGTGCTGGCGCGGGGTGCGGTGCGGCGTTCCATTTAGACATGCCAATCCGTTCCGTCACTTCTACGACGCCAAGCGAGTAACCTTTTCCGAAACCCATGAGCACCACAAACCGAAAAATACTGATTATCGACGACAATCGAGCGATTCACGACGACTACCGCAAAATCCTCGCGCCGTGTCTCCGGACCAACTCGGCCCTCGAAGCGATGGAAGATCAACTCTTCGGAGAAACCGTATCTGCTGAGACATCGGACGATTTTGAGATCAGTTCCGCGTACCAAGGAAGCGAGGCGTTCGAGATCGTAAAAGACGCCGAGGACAAGGGCTGCCCATACGCGATGGCGTTTGTCGATGTGAGGATGCCGCCTGGCTGGGACGGCGTGGAGACGATCAGCCGCATATGGGAGAAAGCGCCGAATTTACAGGTGGTGATTTGTAGCGCCTACTCGGACTACTCGTGGGAGGAAATTGTAGCGAAGCTCGGAAAATCAGACCGACTGCTCATTTTGCGCAAGCCGTTTGATCCCATCGAAGTCCTCCAAATTGTATCGAATCTCACAGAGAAATGGTCGCAACTCAGCGAACCTAAAATCGCGTGATCGTCTCGTGCAAATTGAGGATCACACGGGCGACGGAGGTGTAGGCTGCGAGTTCGTTGCTCGGTTCCGCTTTTGATAGCCCCACGGCCAGCAGCGCCGCTGCGGACTTTGTGTCATTTTGAAAAGCGGCGAGGTGTTTTTGCAGGAGGCCGGCCAGAAGCGTCACCTCGTCCTCACGTGCCGCGCGACCCGTTGCTTGCCGCCACGCCCATCCAATACGGGCTTCCGGCGTGGAACCGCCATCGGCCAACATTCTCAGCGCGAGGGCACGTGCGGACTCTACAAACTCTGGGTCGTTGAGAAGCACGAGCGCTTGCTGAGGGATGTTGGAACGGAGCCTGTCGGCGCTGCATTCCTCACGGGTCGGTGCGTCGAACGCCAGCATCGCCGGGTGCGCGTAGCTGCGCTGCCACCACGTATAAAGGCCGCGCCGCCATTGGTTTTCACCGTGGTCATCCTGCCACTCGCGTGTCGGGAAGTTGAGGTTCTCCCAATATCCGCCGGGTTGGTAGGGCTTCACGCTCGGGCCACCGACTTTGAGCGTGAGGAGGCCTGAGATGCTCAGCGCATTATCCCGCACAAACTCCGCATCCAGCCGCCAGCGGCTCTGTCGCGCAATCTCGCGATTCTGCGGGTCGCGTGCGGCGATCTCTTTCGGCGCAAAGGAAGACTGCCGGTAGGCATTGCTCATCACGATTAGGCGCACCATCGCCTTCACATCCCAGCCGCGATCCATGAAATCCACCGCCAGCCAATCGAGCAGCGCGGCGTTTACGGGCAGCTCGGATTGCGTGCCCATATCTTCCAGCGTCTTGCTCAGTCCGATGCCGTAAAACTGCTTCCACAGCCGGTTCATAAAGACGCGCGCCGTCAGCGGGTTCTCGCGGCTCACGAGCCATTGCGCGAGATCCAGCCGCGTGAGGCGTTTGTCTGCCTTGCTCTCCACCGCGCCGGGTAAAAAGCGCGGCGTCGCGGGCAGCACGACTTCCCCGGTTTCGTTTTGCCAATCGCCACGCGGGAGGATGCGCACCGTGCGCGGCGCACCGCTATCGCTCACGATCACGCGGGGGAATGTCTTCTCGAAGTCCACGCGCTCTTTGTCTGTCTTCGCGATGCGCTCGCGGAGTTCCTTCAGCAGCGGAGTCGTGTTGCGGAAATGAGCGGCGAGTTGCTTCACCTGCTCCGGCTTGCGGTCGGCGGGCACAGTTTTGAGCGCAGCGAGAATCTCCGGCGGCGTGTCGGCATTCGGCGCGCGAATCGGGCGCGGAGCCACGGTGGCAGAAAGGCGGAATTTCCCTAGCGTGTGATTCGTCCCGTAGGTCTGGCGCATGAGCACCACTACCTCGGCGGGCTGCTCCAGCGTTTGCTCGAACTCAAAATACGCCGATGCCTCGCGGCCTGCATTTCCCTGCACGGCCCAGCCATTTTTTCCGTCGTTCTTGGAATCAATGGCATTCTTGGCGGGGAATCCCTTTTGCTCAAAAGTTGCCGTTGCTTGGGAGAGCTTCAGCTTCTTTTTGCCGTGCTCCACGGAGAATTCGTTGAGGACGAAATTGCCCGCGTTTCCGCGACCGGGGCCGCTGGCGGGCAACGAAGCGCTCGGCAGCGCGTCGAGCTTGATGCCCGTCGTCCCAGCGGGCAACGAGAGCGTGAGTTTATACGTGTCGGATGCCGGGTTGTCCGCGACTTCCACTTTCACCGTATTGTCTTCGCGGAGCACGAGCTTGCTCGCGCCATCCACAGCGGATGGACGCAGCACGGTCCACGCTACATCGGGCGCTCCATCGGCGTTCGCCGCTTCCCATTCGGTCTGCGCGGCGTCGAGAGCGGCGTCTGGTGCGACCAGTTTCGCCCGCAGCTCGCCGAGCGTTGTGGAGAGTTCGGCCAGCTTGGCATCCTGCTCTTTCGATGCGACTGCCATGCCTTCCTCCCGGCGACCGATGATGGGCTCTTTGATATCCGCGAAGAACGCGCCCATCGAATAAAAATCCCGCGCCGTCACCGGGTCGAACTTATGGTCGTGGCACTCGGAACACATGAACGTCTGCGCCAGCCAAGTCGTGCCGATGCTCTTCACGCGGTCCACGACATACTTCGCCTCGTATTGCTTCGCCTGCGCGCCGCCTTCCTCCGTGGAGAGAATCAGTCGATTGTAGCCGCTCGCCACTCGGGTATCGCGGCTGGCATCCGGCAGCAAATCCCCCGCGACTTGCTCCACGGTGAATCGGTCGAACGGCTTGTTTTCGTTAAAGGAACGGATCACGTAATCGCGATATGGCCACACGTTCCGGCCATTGTCGGAGTGATAGCCCGCCGTGTCCGCAAAGCGCACGAGGTCCAGCCACCACACCGCCATACGCTCGCCGAATTGTTCCGAGGCCAGCAGTCGCTCCACGAGCTTCCCGTAAGCATCCGGCGCGGTGTCATTGATAAAAGCGTCCACGTCAGCGGGCTTCGGCGGCAGGCCCAGGAGGTCGAAAGAAAGACGGCGTGCGAGCGTCGCCCGGTCTGCCTCCGGCGCAGGCGCGAGGCCGAGTTCCGCGTGGCGTGCCCGAACAAACGCATCCACTGGAGTCCCCGTCGTCCATTTCCCCATGTCCGGCTGCGGCACAGCGGGCTTTGTCGGCGGGATGTAGGCCCAGTGCGCCTGATACTCCGCACCTTGCTCGATCCATTTTTTCAGCACCGCTTTATCGCGGGCCGAGAGCTGCCGGTTCGCCTTGCCCGGTGGCATCACTTCGTCCTCGTCCGTAGAGTGAATGCGCTTCCATAGGTCGCTCTCATCGGGCTTCCCCGGCACCACGGCGCGCACGCCATCGCGCTCGGCGACGGCCACATCCCGCACATCCAGCCGCAAGTCCGCCTTCCGCGTCGCCTTATCGAACCCATGACAGCGAAAGCACGTATCCGCGAGGATTGGCCGCACATCGCGGTTAAACTCCACCCGCGCCGGGAGCGGCGCATCGGCGGCGAACGCGGGTGTCATGAGGATAGGAAAAAGCAGCAGTCGTTTCACAGTTAAGATGCTTCGCTTGCCACGTTGAAGATGGCAAGCCCACTGTCGCCAACGAAGGGTCGAGAAAGTCCCCATTAGGGAAGTGGTGCACATGCGCGAATGCGCTCCCCGAGCGGCTCGCATACGGCTTCCCAAGTGCTCAGGAGAAGCTGACGGCCATGTGGGTGGTCGAGGAATGTCGCGGCCAGCGCGTCGTCGTCGGGTTGCGGCATGGTTTGAACATCCTCGTCGCTCACCGAGAGGTGCCAGCCCGTGCAGATGAGCGGGAAGGCGTTGCGCGCGGCGAGGAGGATTTCGCGGAAGAGCGAAGGATCGTTCTCGGCGATGCGGCGGAGTGTTGCGAAGAGTGCGGCGTCGGTTTGGTCGAGATGCGAGGCACCGGGCGCCGCGAGGCGGATGGGGCTGAGAATCTCGGCGAAGCCCGCGACATCGGGCAGCTCATCGGTGATGAGCCCTGGCTGGAAATCCGGCCCGAGGCACGGCGCGAGCACGCTCGCCCAGACGCCGCGTCGGTTTAACTCGCGGGCCAAAAAGCGAAGCTCTAGCGCGGTCGTGCGGCGCAGTGCGCGGGCGATGTTGATCTCGATGTCTGGCAGTTCTCCGCGCCCGCTCCACATGGTGCGCATCGCTTGCTGCATCTGCTCGGCGTGCGCGAGCGCGGGTCCAAATTTCACCGCTGCGCGAGCGAGCGCTTCCTCGTCGAAGCCCTCGCCGAGATACGCTTCGTGCCAGCCGAGCTTGTAGCAGCCGGAGTCTTCGAGCGCCACGATGCGGGCGTCGAGCGCGTCGAGCGAGGCCTCGTCGGCGAACGCATCGAGACGCGGCGCGAGATCAAACGTGAACCACGAGTAGCCCGCGATGGCGAAATTCGCGGCGTCATCCATCTCCACGCACACGCCGCCGAGCCCCCAGTGTTCGGGCCAGCCCGCCTTTTCAAACGCAGCGCAAGTCGCCTCGCGCAGTTCGCGTGGGCCGCAGCGTTCGCGGTCTTTTTCGCCGCCAAGTCGGTGGAGGATCACGGGCGCGCGCTCGGTGTAAAGTGTGGGTTCAATCGGCAGGCCGAGCGCCACGGAAGAGCGATGGCCGAGAGGCGTGGGCGCTATCATACTACGGGCTCCCAGCCGGGGCGGTATTCGCGCTTCCAGAGCTTCTTCGCGTCGCCAGTGCGCCATGCGGAATTGCCGAGATGGCAGAGCAGCGCGCTCTTGTGTCCTTCCTCGATTTCGGCGTTCAATTTTGCGTCGCCTCGGATGGCGTCGATGAAGTTCTGGAAGTGCGCCTCGTCGCCGCCTGAGCCTTTGCCCTCGCTGAGTTTCGCGCCTTTCGGGTCGTGGATGGTGTAGGTGCTGCCATTGATGAGCAGCGTTCCCTTTTCGCAGAAAAAGGCGACGTCGTGTTGCGGGTCGAGCGGCGTCTTATTCATCCAGCTCCGGCATTCCCACGAGATCGTTGTCGGCCCGCGCGGCGTGGTGAAATCGAACGTCACCGTGTTCGTGTCCGGCGTCTCCTGGTCATCATCGGGGAACGCTGTCTTCCCTCCTGCGCTGACCGTGCGCTCCGGCATTTCCACGCCCGCGCCCCAGCGGCAGAGGTCGAGCATGTGGACGCCGTTGTTGCCCAACTCGCCGTTGCCCCAGTGCCAGAACCAGTGCCAATGGTAGTGGACGAAGTTCGTGCGGAACTCCCGCTCCGGCGCGGGCCCTTGCCACAGCGCCCAATCGAGCCCCTCGGGCAACGGTCCCGGCGCTCCCTTTCCGATCGTCGGGCGGCTGTTGAAATAATACGCGCGGCTGGATCGCACATGTCCCAGTTCGCCGGACCGTAACCGCTCCATCGCCTCGCGGATGCCGCTCCACGAGCGGCGCTGCGTGCCGTGCTGGACGATGCGCTTGTGCTTGCGCGCCGCCGCCACGAGTAGCTCGCCCTCGTGCGGATTATGCGAGCACGGCTTTTCCAAATAGACGTGTTTCCCCGCGCTCATCGCGAGGATCGCGGCGGGTGCGTGCCAGTGGTTTGGCGTGGCGATGGACACCGCATCCACGCTGGCGTCGCCCAGGATCTTGCGGAAGTCGCGCACGGTCGCCGGGCTTCCACCGCCCGCTTTCGCCACCGCCGCCGCAGCGGCAGTCGCCCGCTTTCCATCCGGGTCGCAGACGTGTGAAACCTCCACGCCCGGCAGTTTCGCGAGCGTGACGGCGTGCGAAGTTCCGCGCCCGCCCATGCCGATGACGGCGATGCGAACTTTGCGAGCAGGCGACTGCGCGGAAAGGATGGCAGGGAATGCGAGCGTGGTGAGTCCGAGGAAAGTGCGTCGTTTCATGGTGAATCTGCGCGACATTGCGATGAAACCGCCTTCCCTCGCAACCGCCATTCGCTCGCAACGCGTTGAAATCGGCCATTGCAAGCGGCGCAACGCGTTTTCAAAAGACCGAGCAGAAGGTAAAACCCGCACGTTTCCTACACTCCTTTGTCACCAATCTGCCGCAAACCGCTCAACTCCAAGCAACGGTACCGTGGGCAAGGTTTTTTTCACGAAAAAGTTTCACCGAAGTTCGCGAAATGACTTGGCACTTTGTCGTGCGAAACGAAACACTGACGCCACTCCGGCGGGCAACCTCCGACGGGGTGTGAATAACTTGTGAATAGAAACGAAACCATCAACGAACGTGAATTTTTTTCAGCCTGCCCGGCTGGAGAAATGATTGCGTTTTGTTACGGGCTCGTAAATATCAGCGTTCCACAACGACGCGCCCTGCAACCCTGTGAGATACAGTGCTTTGTATCTCGTGGGGATGGGCTTGCGCCTCCGATTGTGGAACGATAGCCGCTACCGAGTGGCCTGACGGACGTGCATTTCCGGCTGGCTACTTACCACTACCAACCATTAAAACACAGCTCATCGCCCCTGTGGATAACAACGTAATAACAGACCAACTTGGCCCTGTATGGGTCAGCATTGCTGAAGAGCTTCGCTCTACAGTGACGCCCGACATTTTCGACCGCTGGTTCAAGGAAACCAGCCTCGTCGAACTTGCCCCTGAACACCTCACACTCCGCGTCCCCAACGACATCTATCGTTATTGGATCGAGGATAACCACATGGCACCGCTCCGTGCGGCAGCGCTCATGGTCCTCAAAGGTGCCCGCGAAGTCCGCTTCATCTGCGGCTCTGCTGCGGACGCGCCGAAGCCAGCCACCGAGAAGGCTCCGCAAGTCGAAGTCGTCTCCGAGGAAGCCGCCGAAGAGCGCGCCCTCGCCAACGGCTTCAACCCACGCAACACCTTCGATAATTTCGTCGTCGGCCCCACCAACGAATTTGTTGCCGCCGCCTGCCGCGCCGTCTCGGACAACCCCGGCAAAGCCTACAACCCGCTCTTTTTCTACGGCGGCACCGGGCTGGGGAAAACGCACCTCATGTTCGCCATCGGCCAGCATCTCCAGGCCACGCGCAAGGGCATCAAGATCGCCTACCTCACCAGCGAAAAATTCACCAACGAATACATAGACGCCTTGCAGACGAACACCATCGTCCGCTTTCGCAAACGCTACCGGCAGCTCGACGTGCTGCTCATTGACGACATCCAGTTCTTCGCTGGCAAGGAACGTTCGCAAGAAGAGTTCTTCCACACTTTCAACACCCTTTTCGACGGGCATAAACAGATCGTCCTCACGTCCGACCGACCGCCTTCGGAGATCGGCAGCCTAGAGCCTCGGCTCGTCTCCCGCTTTGAGTGGGGGCTCACCGCCGAGCTTCAACCGCCGGACATCGAGACGCGCATGGCCATCTTGCAAAAGAAAGCCCTAGCTTTCGGCGTCAAAGTCCCGCGCGACATTCTCACCTACCTCTCCGAGCGCATCCGCACCAACGTCCGCCGCCTCGAAGGCGGGCTCATGCGTGTCGCCAGTTACATCTCCCTCAGCGGCACCAACCCCTCGCCCGACCGCATCGAGATGCTCCTCAAAGACATCTTCCAAGAAGAAGCCCGCCGCGCCGTCAATGTGGAGCAAATCCAAAAGCGCGTCGCCGAGCACTTCGACATCCGCAACGCCGACATGACCAGCAAACGTCGGCCCAAGAACATCGCCTTCCCCCGCCAAGTCGCCATGTATCTTACCCGCGAGCTTACCAAAATGTCCCTCGTCGAAATCGGCGGCGCATTTGGCGGACGCGACCACGGCACCGTCCTCCACGCCCATCGCCTCATTAAAGAGCGCATGACCGAAGACGACAAAATCCGCTCCGTCGTCAAATTCCTCGGCGACCAGCTCACACGCTGACCCGGCGGGATGACAATGGAAAAGGCAGTTTGGTCCGCAGATTGCGCAGATTTACGCAGATGGAGTTACCACGATTCGCTGGGATAAAACCGTGCAGACCGATCCCCCTGCCTTATCTGCGAAAATCTGCGCAATCTGCGGACACCAACTGCCTTTTCTAAAATGAACCTTCACCAGCTTCGTTCTCAATTCATCAGCCGACGCCACTTCCTCACCGACTGCGGCGTCGGCCTTGGCAAAATCGCCCTCGCCAGCCTCCTCGCGGGCACCGCCAAAGCCGCACCCGGCCCGCTCGCCCCCCGGCAGCCGCACTTCCCCGGCAAGGCAAAGCGCGTCATCCACCTCTTCATGGCCGGGGCACCCTCCCAGCTAGAGCTGTTCGACAACAAACCCGAACTCACCAAACTCGCCGGAAAGCCCCTTCCCCCATCCGTCATCGGCGGACAACGCTACGCATTCATCCGGCCCGACGCCGCCGTTCTCGGCCCCGTCTTCAAATTCGCCAAGCACGGACAATCCGGCGCCGAACTCAGCGAAATGCTCCCCCACCTCGCCAAAGTCGCAGACGAGATCGCCATCGTCCGCTCCATGAAAACGGACCAGTTCAACCACGCCCCCGCCCAACTCTTCTTCAACACAGGCTTCGCCGTCCCCGGACGCCCCTCCCTCGGCTCCTGGGTCCTCTACGGCCTCGGCTCCGAAGCCCAAGACCTCCCCGCCTTCATCGTCATGAGCACCGGCGGCGGCCTCAGCGCAGGATCCTCCCTCTGGTCCAGCGGCTTCCTCCCCACACTCTACACCGGCACCCGCCTCCGCTCCCAAGGCGACCCCATCCTCAACCTCCGCAACCCCGACGGCGTCGATCCCCGCCTCCAGCGCGACAGCCTCGACCTCATCCGCGCCCTCAACGAACGCCGCCTCGGCCAAGTCGGCGACCCCGAAATCTCCACCCGCATCGCCAACTACGAACTCGCCTTCCGCCTCCAGACCAGCGCACCCGACCTCATCGACCTCAAAACCGAACCCCCCGCCACCCTCGCCCTCTACGGCTGCGACCCAGACAAACCCTCCTTCGCCCGCGCCTGCCTCCTCGCCCGCCGCATGATCGAGCGCGGCGTCCGCTTCATCAACATCTACCACGAAGGCTGGGACGCCCACAGCGACGTCGCCGGCAACGTCCGGGGAAACTGCGCCCAGATCGACCAAGCCAGCGCCGCCCTCCTCACCGACCTCAAACAACGCGGCCTCCTCGACGAAACCCTCCTCATCTGGGGCGGCGAATTTGGCCGCACCCCCATGGTCGAGAGCAACCCCTCCCTAGGCCGCGCCCTAGGCCGCGACCACCACCCCCAAGCCTACACCATGTGGCTCGCAGGCGGCGGCATCCGCAAAGGCATCACCCACGGAGCCACCGACGACCTCGGCTTCCACGTCGTAGAAAACCCCGTCCACATCCACGACATGCAAGCCACCATCCTCCACACCCTCGGCTTCGACCACGAAAAACTCACCTACCACCACGCAGGCCGCGACTTCCGCCTCACCGACGTCCACGGCCACCCCGTCAAAGCCCTCCTTTCATAAAGCGAACGCGCCCCATGAAAAGCCAGCCGCAGCCCACACCACGCCGCAAATGGCACCCCCAACGCTGGCTCCTCCTCCTCGCCGCCTCGTTATTAGCATACGCCGGGTGGAGCCAATACGCCTACCGCTCCGCGCTAAAGGAGGCAAAGGCGCTGGGGTGGGAGATGGACTACACCGACCCGGTCCAAGAGATTCGGCAGAACTGGAAGAACACATTCAGGAAAGGCACTTGGTTGGATAGGGTGGCGTACATCGGCATCTTTGGTGGCGAAGAGTTCGAGCGGCACCTCGCCATCGTGCAACGGCTGAATCCAAAGGAACTAGCAATCCTCGGCACCACAGCCTTGCGCGACCTCTCCGCGCTCAAAGGTCTCACCCGCTTGGAAATCCTCACTATCACTGGCGGCTCCAAGCTGACCAACGTGGACATGCTCAAGAACCTTCCGGCGCTGAAATGGGTCGAGCTCAACAACTGCACCGCTCTCACGAATGTGGACGCCCTCAAGACCCTCACGGCACTGCCAACACTCCGCTTCACCGGAAGTCATGGGCTCACGAAGGAGAGCATCGAGGCGCTAAAAGCCGCCCTCCCGAATACAGAAATCCGCATCGATATCACACCCGTCCCCAAGCCCCCGAGCTTCTGAGCCACGCCCCGCGCAATGAACACCGAGCCAGCCACACCACCGCCCCGCCGCAAATGGCACCTCCAACGCTGGCTCCTCCTCCTCGCCGCCTCGCTATTAGCATACGCCGGGTGGACTCAAAACACCTTCCGCTCCGCGCTAAAGGAGGCAAAGGCGCTCGGGTGGGAGGTGGATTACACCGACCCGGCCAAATTGATTCGGCAGAACTGGAAGAACGCATTCAGGAAAGAGACATGGCTGGATGGAGTGACCGCCATCGACATTGGGACGGGTGAAGAGCTTGAGCAGCACCGCGCCATCGTGCAACGGCTGAATCCAAAGCAACTAATCATCAGCAACGCCTCAAACTTGCGCGACCTCACCGCGCTCAAAGGGCTCACCCGGTTAGAGTCCCTCCTCATCTATGGCGGCCACAACCTCACCAACGTGGACATGCTCAAGAACCTCCCGGCGCTGAAACAGGTCGCCTTCAACGACTGCACCGCACTCACGAATGTGGACGCCCTCGAGACCCTCACCACGCTGCAACTACTCTTGTTCGGGGGAAGTCGCGGGCTCACGCGGGAGAGCATGGAGGCGCTAAGCGCAGCCCTCCCAAACGTAGAAATCGCAATCCCTGCCCCATCGGCCCCCAAGCCCCCGAGCCCCTGAGCCAAGCCCCGCGCAATGAACACCGAGCCAGCCACACCACCGCCCCGCCTGCGCGCAGCGCTTTGGAGTGCGTGAACAAGCCTAAGCGCAGTTCCGCCTTGAGCGACGGACCGGGTGGCTGAAGGTGAAAAGCGCAACTGCGCTTACGCTTGTTGCGCACTCCAAAGCTTCGCGTCTGCCAATGGCGCCCGCACTTTCCTTCACTGCTTATCCGGTTAGTTGATAACGAGGGAAAACGGATAGGAGCGGCGGCATTCCTGCCGCCGACAGCGACGCCAAACCGAAAAGCGCGATGGAGTGAAAATGCGAGAGTAGAAGGGGCGCAAGTGGAGAACCTCTACCTGGACCATGCAACCTGTCGGCGACAAGAATGTCTCCGCTCCCATCCCAAAAACGCAAAAAACGCGCGGAGTTGCCTCCGCGCGTTTTTGATGAATTCGAGTAACTCGAACGAGTCTCGTTACTTGATGGTGACTTTCGCGCCAGCAGCTTCGAGCTTCTTCTTGATCTCTTCGGCTTCGGCTTTCGTCGCGCCTTCTTTGACCGTCTTCGGGGCTCCTTCGACGAGCGCCTTGGCTTCGGCTAGGCCGAGTCCAGGGACCGCTGCGCGGACTTCCTTGATGACGTTGATCTTGCTTGCGCCGGCTTCCGTGAGGATGACGTCGAATGCAGTCTGCTCTTCAGCGGCTGCTGCAGGTGCAGCACCACCACCGCCGCCTGCTGCGGCGACTGCCACAGGTGCTGCGGCGCTGACGCCCCATTTGGTTTCGAGTTGTTTTACGAGGTCAGCGACTTCCAGGACGGTGAGTCCGCTGAGGCTTTCAACGAGTGAGTTGATATCTGCCATAATGTTATGTTTGTTTTTGTCGGTATCGTCGCCACCCGAGGCTTCGGGCGAATTAAGGACGGCTGCCACCATCCCGACGAGGAACCATATGTTGTTTTGTTTTTGTTTTGGTTGCGCAGCGTTCCTCTATCGAGGTGCCGCGTTCCGCTGAATGGCAGCAGCGAAAATTGGTTTAAGCAGCGACTTCCTCCGTAGCGGCTGGCGCTGCGGCGACTGCATCGCCCTTGTCGGCCTTGGCCTGAAGGACGCGTGCGAGCTGGCTGGCTGGTTCGTTGAGCAGGCGGACGAGCGTGCTGGCTGGTGCTTGGAGCACGCCGAGCAAGGTCGCGAGCAAAACGTCGCGGCTTGGAAGGTCTGCGATGCTTTGAATTTGTTCCTTCGTCACCGACAGGCGATCCACGACGCCGCCCTTGAGGGCGAGCTTCTTGGTCTCGGCTGCGAAAGTTTTGAGGACTTTCGCGGCGGCGGCGACATCCTTGTCGCCGACGACGACTGCTGTCTGGCCTGTGAGTTCGCCGAGGTCTGGCAAACCGGCTTCTTTCGCAGCGAGGCGTAGGAAGCTGTTTTTGACGACGATGCAGCGCGCGCCAGCGTTATGAAGGCGTGTGCGAAGGTCGCTGAATTGGATGACGTTGAGACCGGCGTAGTCGGCTACGAAGACGAATGGTGATTCGTTGAGCTTCTGGTTGAGGTCTTGGACGAGAGTTGCTTTTGCAGGATGCATGGTTGCGTTTCCTTTCTGGAATTAAGCGATTTTGAGGAATTGCGATGCGTCCACGGTGACGCCGGGCGTCATGGTCGCTGCAATCGTGATGTTATCCACGAAGCGGCCCTTTGCGGTGGCCGGACGGGCTTTGACGACGGCTTCGATTACGGTCTTGCCGTTTTCGATGAGTTGCTCGGCGGTGAAGCTGAACTTGCCGACGGGGACGGCGATGTTCGCGTTCTTATCGAGCTTGAACTCGACGCGGCCCGCTTTGACTTCCTTCACGGCTTTCGCAGTGTCGTCGGTGACGGTGCCGGTCTTTGGGTTGGGCATCAGACCGCGAGGTCCGAGCACTTTACCGAGTTTGCGGACTTCGGCCATTGCGCCGGGAGTCGCTACTGCGATGTCGAAATCTTGGAAACCACCGACGCATTTTTCGATCATGTCCTTGTAGCCGACGAACTCTGCACCAGCGGCGCGAGCGGCTTCTGCGGCAGCGCCTTCTGCGAAGACGAGGACGCGGACTTGTTTGCCGGAGCCATGTGGGAGAGGCGTGGTGCCACGGACCATCTGGTCGGATTGCTTCGGGTCCACACCGAGGCGGAACGCGAGCGTCACCGTCTGGTCGAACTTGGTTTGCGGCATCGCCTTGAGGAGAGCGACAGCTTCCGCGAGTGGATACACCTTTGCACCGTCGCGCTTTTCAGCGGCAGAACGATAGCGTTTTGAACGTTTAAGAGACATGTTATGTTTGCAGTGCTGGCGGACGTTTCTCGATTACGAAAAGAGAACCGCCCTCCTGCGGTTGTTTGTTTGAGTCCTTCCCCCGGTGTCAATTCGACCCCAGAAAAAGGGCGGGCAAACTAGCGACCAACCCCGGGCTGTCAAATATGAAATGCAGATTTTTTGCGAGCGGTTCTGCTCGTGTGTGCTTTTTCGTTTTCCCTTGTTTGCCGGACGGAGCGTGGGCATTCCATTTCGCTCATGGCGATTATTACTTCATCCAAAACGCAGCCGGAATATGACGTGGTCATTGTGGGCTCGGGGGCAGGCGGGGGGCAGATGGCTTACACGCTGGCGCTTGCGGGGCTGCGGTGTGTGATGCTGGAAGCGGGGCGCAATTATGATCCGGTGCGTGAGACGCCGATGTTTCAGCGGCCCGACCAAGCGCCGCTCGGGGGCTCGCCGACGCCGGACAAGCAGTTCTTTGGGTTTTACGATGGGACGATTGATGGCGGCTGGGAGGTGCCCGGCGAGCCTTACACGCAGGCGAGTGATAAGGCGGAGGAGAAGTTCTGGTGGTGGCGCACGCGGATGCTGGGCGGGCGGACGAACCACTGGGGGCGCATCTCGCTGCGCAATGGGCCGTATGATTTCAAGCCGAAGAGCCGCGATGGACTGGGCTTCGACTGGCCCATCGGCTACGAGGATGTGGAGCCGTATTATACAAAGGTGGAGATGCTCATCGGCGTGTATGGCGCGAATGTGGGGATGGAGAATACGCCGGACTCGCCGGAGGGCGTGCTGCTCCCGCCGCCGAAGGGCCGCGTGGGCGATCTGATGGCGCAGAAGCACGGGAAAAAGCTCGGCATTCCCGTCGTCCCGATCCGCCGCGCGGTGCTCACGAGGCCGCTCGATGCGGAGACGATCCCCGCGAAGCTGCATCCCGGAAATGAGAAGGCGCAGCGCCTCGTCGCGGCCTCGATGAAAGAGCGGGCGGCGTGCTTTTGGGCGACGTCGTGTGTGCGCGGGTGCAGCATCAAGGCGAACTACCAAAGCACGACCGTGCATCTTCCTCCGGCGCTGGCTTCGGGGAACTTGGACATCATCCCGAACGCCCACGCACGGGAAGTGATCGTCGGCGAAGACGGTCGCGCGACGGGCGTGCTCTACATTGATAAAGTGACGGGGAAAGAGGAGCGCGTGCGGGCGAAGGTGGTGGTGCTGGCGGCGAGCAGTGGGGAGACCGTCCGCATTTTACTGAACTCGAAGAGCGCACGGCATCCGCAGGGCTTGGCGAATGGGAGCGGGCTCGTGGGGAAATACGTGATGGACAGCGTGGGCACTTCGCTCGGCGGGCAGATTCCCGCGATGGAGAACCTGCCGCCGCATCACGACGAGGGCGCGGGCGGCGACCACTTTTATACTCCGTGGTGGCTCTACCAAGAGCAGAAGGCGGGGAAGCTCGATTTCGCGCGTGGCTACCACATCGAGATCGGCGGGACGCGTGGGATGCCCGGCGGGCGCAGCCCGTTCTCGGATGCGCTGGTTCGCGGGGCTTACGGCACGAAGCTCAAACAAGAGGCGCGGCGCTACTACGGCTCTTTCGTCCACTACGCAGCGCGCGGCGAGATGATCCCGAACGAGCATTCGTTCGCCGACCTCGACCCGACGGTGCGCGACAAGTTTGGCATCCCCGTGCTCCGCTGGCACTGGCGCTGGAGCGACCACGAGCTGGTGCAAGCCGTCCACGCGCAGAAGACGTTCGCCGCGCTCATCACGGAAATGGGCGGCACGCCCAACCCCATCGCGAAATCAGGACGGGAAGCCATCTCTCCCGGCGGAAAAATCATCCACGAAGTCGGCGGCGCGCTCATGGGCGCGGATGCCAAGACGAGCGTGTGCAACCAATGGAACCAGACGTGGGAGGTAAAGAATCTCTTCCTCTGCGACGCCGCGCCATTCCCCTCCAACGCCGACAAAAACCCCACGCTCACCATCATGGCGCTCGCGTGGCGCACCGGCGATTACATCATCGAGCAATCACGGAAAGGAAACCTGTAACACACTATGGAAACGACCCGACTCACCCGCCGCGAAGTGCTCAGCTTCTTCGCCGCCGCACTCGCCGCAAGCCAGCTCCCCGCCTTTGCCCAAGCCGCACGCGGCTACGGCAGCGACCCGGACCTCACGAAGATATACAAGCCCGGCGACGTGTGGCCGCTCACCTTTTCCGCTGCGGAAAAGAAAGCCGCCATCGCGCTGGCCGATGTCATTTTCCCCGCAGACGATCTCGGCCCCGCCGCGAGCACGCTGCGTGTGGCGGACTACGTGGACGAATGGATCAGCGCGCCCTACCCCGACCAGCAAGCGAGTCGCGCCCCAATCATCGAGGGCCTCGCGTGGCTTGACGCGGAAGCGCACCGGCGCTTCAAGAGCGACTTCGCCGCGCTCACTGCCGAGCAGCACCGGGCCATCTGCGACGACATCTGCTGGCCGCCCGACCGCAAGGAATCCGCGTTCTTCGTCCAGTTCCGCGCGCTCTGCGCCGGAGCCTACTACGGCACGCAGGACGGGTGGAAAGCCCTCGGCTTCGTTGGAAATATGCCCCTCCCGACGTTCGATGGCCCGCCGCCCGAAGTGCTCGCGAAGCTCGGATTGGAGCAAACGGTGAAGTAGCTTTTGACGCCCGCGCTCAAAATCTCTCAACTCTCACCCCTCAACTCTCAACTAACTTCATGGCATTTCTCAACGACCACTATCTCAAGCTCAAAGCAGGCTACCTTTTCCCGGAAATCGGGCGGCGCGTCACCGCGTTCACCACAGCAAATCCAGACGCCGCAAAGCGTCTCATCCGCTGTGGCATCGGCGACGTGACGGAGCCGCTCCCCGATGCGGTGCGCGCTGCGATGCACAAGGCTGTGGACGACATGGGCGACCGCGCCACTTTCAAAGGATACGGCCCCGAGCAAGGCTACGACTGGCTCCGCAAGGCGATTGCCGAGAATGACTACCGCGCCCACGGCCTCGACATCGCCGACGACGAGATCGTCGTGAGCGATGGATCGAAGTGCGACACCGGCAGCATCCTCGACATCCTCGGCGCGAAGAACGTCATCGCCGTCACCGACCCCGTTTATCCCGTCTATGTGGATACCAACGTCATGTGCGGCAACACCGGCGACGCCAATGAGCACGGCGCCTACGCGGGGCTCGTCTATCTGAAAGGCGACGAGACCAACGGCTTCATCCCAGCCCCTCCCTCGCAGCATGTGGACGTCGTCTATCTCTGCTCGCCGAACAACCCCACCGGCGCAGCCGCCACGCGCGAGCAGCTCGAAGCATGGGTCGCATTCGCCAAGGCCCACAACGCCATCATCCTCTTCGATGCCGCCTACGAATCCTACATCACGCAGCCCGGCATCCCGCACTCCATCTACGAGATTCCCGGTGCGCGGGAGTGCGCGATTGAGTTCCGCTCCTTCTCGAAAAACGGCGGCTTTACCGGCGTGCGCTGCGCATTTGTCGTCATGCCCAAGACGCTCATGGCCACCACCGCCTCCGGCGAAAAGAAACCGCTGCACCCGCTCTGGCTGCGCCGCCAGACGACGAAGTTCAACGGCGTCTCCTACATCGTCCAGCGCGGCGCAGAGGCGCTCTATTCCAGCGAAGGCAAGGCGCAGGTGCGTGCGCTCATCGAGCACTATCTCGGCAACGCAGCCGTCCTCCTCGCAGCCGCCAACAAAGCCGGCTGGCCCACTTGGGGCGGCGTCAACGCGCCTTACATCTGGGTCAAATGTCCCGGCGGCCTGTCCTCCTGGGAGATGTTCGACAAGATGCTCCACGAGGCCAACGTCGTCATCACACCCGGCGCAGGTTTCGGCGCGGGCGGCGAAGGTTACTTCCGCATCAGCGCGTTCAATTCCCGTGCAAACGTCGAGGAAGTCGCCCGCCGTATCCTCGCGCTGAATGTCTCCGTTGGATGAGCTAGGCGCACTCCTCGCCGGCCCTGCGCCGGTGCTGGCGCTTGCGCCCATGCAGGATGTCACCGACCTGCCGTTCTGGCGACTCATCGCCCAGTACGGCGGCGCGGACCTTTACTACACCGAATACTTTCGCGTGTACCCCGACTCGCGTCTCGATAAGCACATCCTCCGCTCCATCACCGAAAATCCCACGGGCCGCCCCGCCATCGCGCAGATGATCGGCAACGACATCCCCGCCCTCGTCCGCAGTGCAAAGGAGCTGCTCCAACACAAAGTCGCCGCCATTGATCTAAACCTCGGCTGCCCCGCACCCGTCGTCTATCGCAAGTGCGCGGGCGGCGGCCTCCTCCGCGACATCCCCCGCGTGGACAGCATCCTCGGCGCACTCCGCGACGCCATCCCCGGCCGCTTCACCGTCAAGACCCGCCTCGGCTTCGACACCGACGCGACCATAGACGCACTGCTCCCGCTCTTCGCCAAACACCGCGTGGACCTCGTCACCATCCACGGGCGCACCGTCCTGCAAATGTATCGCGGCGAAGTCCACTACCCCCGCATCGCCGCCGCCGTCCGCGCGCTCCCGTGTCCTGTCTTGGCAAATGGAAACATCTCCTCGCCAGCCGTCGCTGCCAGCGTCCTCGCCGAGACAAACTGCCGTGGACTGATGCTCGGACGCGGCATGATCCGCAACCCCTGGCTCTTCACCCAAATCCGCACCCACCTCGCAGGCGAAAAACCCACGCTCCCCACCGGGCGCGACGTCCTCGCCTACATCGAAGCCCTCTACGCCGCCGTCTGCTCCGACGACGTCCCCGAGCACTCCCAGGTGCAAAAAATGAAGAAGTATCTGAACTTCATCGCCGCTGGCATCGCCGCCCCCGAGTTCCACCACGACATCCGCCGCGTCTCCACCCGCCACGACTTCTTTGCCATCTGCCAGCGCACCCTCGACCACGACCAGCCCATGCCCCTCGAACCCCTCGGCCCCGCCAACTCCAGCGAAGAAGAACGCTAACTCCACACTTCGGGCTTCTCGTTTCGCGGGGCAGGGGATTACCCTCCGCAACCACTCATGAAACTTCGCATCGCCTTTGCCATCGTCTCCTGCGCCCTCAGCATCGTCCTCGGGCTCGTCATCTCCAAACAACAAACCAAGCCTCTCACCGACAAAGTCGCGCAAGTCGAGAAAGAGCGCGACCTGCTCGCCGCTACACAAGACAGAACGGCTGCTGATCTCAAGGCGGCAAAGGGAATGTTGGTAAGCCAAACCGAAGCCATTTCCGGTGGAAAACTGTTCGACGCGATGATGGCGGACGTAAAGGCGAAACAAAAAGAAGCCGCGGCCGTCGCAGACACGAAGCTCTTCATTAAGATGAAGCCCGCCCCCGCCCCCGAGTCCAAAGCCAAACCCCGCATCGGCCTCTCCCTCGACACCCTCAAAGAAGAACGCTGGCAGCGCGACCGCGACACCTTCGTCGCCAAAGCCCAAGCCCTCGGCGCAGAAGTCATCGTCCTCTCCGCCAACAGCGACGACGTCCAACAAATCAAAGACTGCAACTCCCTCCTCGCCCAAAACATCGACGTCCTCGTCATCGCCCCCCACAACGGCGAAGCCATGTCCCGCGCCGTCGAAGAAGCCCACTCCACCGGCGTCCCCGTCTGCGCCTACGACCGCCTCATCCGCGACTGCGCCCTCGACTACTACTTCACCTTCGACAACGTCAAAGTCGGCGAACTCCAAGGCCGCTTCCTCATGCAGCGCCTCTTCCCCGGCGGCGTCCAGCAAGGCGGCGAAAAAAAGCGCATCGCCCGCATCTACGGCGCACCCACCGACAACAACGCCAAACTCTTCCGCCAAGGACAGAACAACGCCATCCAACCCTACGCCGACAGCGGCCAACTCGAAATCGTCCACGAAGACTGGGCCGAAGACTGGAAGCCCGAAAACGGAAAAAAGATCACCCAAGCCGCCATCACCCGCGCCGGAGCCACCCCCCTCGACGCCATCCTCGCCAGCAACGACGGCACCGCCGGCGGCGCCATCCAAGCCCTCCTCGAAGAGCAACTCACCGGCAAAGTCCTCGTCACCGGCCAAGACGCCGACCTCGAAGCCTGCCGCCGCATCCTCCGCGGCGAACAAACCATGAGCATCTACAAACCCCTCAAACTCCTCGCCGAACAAACCGCCGACGCCGCCGTAGCCCTCGCCAAGAAACAACCCATCAAAACCACCGGCGTCACCCCCAACGGCAAGCGCGACGTCCCCACCCTCCAAGTGGACATCATCGCCGTCCACAAAGACAACCTCCGCGACACCGTCGTAAAAGACGGCTTCCACAAAGAAGAAGACCTCTTCGGCGCGAAATAGCCCGCCATCATCGCTCCCCGCCGCCACGGTTTCCGGAAAATGAGCGCTCCCATCCCCAAACAGAACAGCCCGAACTCCGCGCAAAAGCGCATCGGCTTTCTCCGCCGCCATCGCGGGAAACTCATCCTCCTCGCCTCCCTACTCATCCACGCCCGCCTCCTCGTCTGGTGCATCCAGTTCGGTGAAAGCCGGACTATCCACCGCGAAGCCCAAGCCCGCGACCGGTTCCGCTACGCTACGGGCCTCGCCCGCGACATCTCCATCGTCGCCTATCTCCGTGCGCTCCCCGGCAAAGACTATGATTTCCCCGCCGAAATTCGCCGCGCTTCGGCTCAAATCGCCAAGTCCAACCACATGAGCGTCACCCAGCTCAGCGGACTGCTCGCCGACGCCCGCAAGGACGCCGAATCGTTCGACGCCGAACACATCGATCGCGCACGCTTCGCACTCCTTGCGGGCGACCATCTTGCAGCCAACAGCGCCGCCGACGATGCCAGAGACTCCCCAAACGACGGCCTCGTCCAACGTTCCATGCTCAAAGGCGACGCCCAAATTTCTGCACGCCAGTATGAATACGCGGAGATCGACTACCGCGCCGCCTTCCAAGCCGCAAAAGACAGCCCGCCCCAACTCCGCGACGAAGTCATCTCCAAGCTCGCCCGCGTCCTCGCTCGCAATCGAAAGTTCCGCGAAAGCGCCGAACTCTGGAGGCAAGCCCTCGACATCCGAAAAAAGCTTGATGGACCCTCCAGCCAGACCGCAACCGCCGCGCAACAATGGGCCACCCTCCAGACGCGAAACCAAGTCGAATTCAGCATCGAGCACATCATGTTTCGCCAAAACCTCACAGACCTCGCGGAAAAACACGGACCCTATTCTCACGAATTATATTACGAAGTGCGTAGGATCGCCCATTTGCTCATCGACAGCGGACATCGGGAAGAATCGGAGCAGTACATTCTCCTCGCAATCGAGATGTCTAAACGGCGCCCCGACGAGCTGATCATCGACTTAAAACTTCAGCCGCGGCCCGCCTCCATCCCCCTCCACCCCAAGCTTGATGAAAAGTAGGTGCATGAAAACGACGCTGCTGCGCTCGGGAGTAAGACGAGTTATATACTCAAAGACGGCGAACGGTCCTGGCAGTAGTGTTTGCTTCGCTGGGCACGGTGCCGCTTCCGAGTAACGAGCGGACCAAGCTCAGCTTGCAGCCCATTTCCTTTTTCAGCCATTGGCGGGCGTCTTCGCCGCGCCGCAATTGACCTTCGTCGAGCTTGGCCTTGAGTCGCTCTTCGGTCTTCTTGGTCAGCCAGCTTTCCGGTCCTTTGCCTTTGGGTTGACGCTCTAAAAGCGCCTTCCACCCTTGTGCTCTGGCCACCCGCAACCATTCGGTGAGCGTAATGCGGTGGGTTCCCACCTCAGCAGCGACCTCAGGCAGCGTTCGCGCTGGATCACACGCAAGTAGCACCGCCTGTAGCCGCTGGCGTTGCCACCCTTCAAGGCTCCGGTTCTTGAGTCGTTCGCGGATGGCCTTTTTATCCGCTTGCACTCCTATTTGCTCCGCAGTGTCGGCTTATTCTGCGGGGATGTTGTCACTCGCCACTCCAAGCCCCAGTCCCTCCTGCTTCGCCTTCGCCGAATCCGAAAACGCCTGCTCCCCTCCGATCCAGCGATTTAGCGCCTCCGGGTCGCTCAGGGCTTCGTAGAGCGCACTGCTCAGATCATAAGTCGTCCGGTCCATCCCCGCCTCGATAAATGCAAAGGTCGAACCATCCGCCGCCGCAGTCATCGACGCCTTCACGTCCGGGTCATGGCCGCCACGTGCCTTTAGATCGTTCGGGTTTTCAAAAGCCCGCTCGCAGATGCTCACATCCGTCGAATGCCCGATCCGGCACACACTAGGCCTCCCCGGATGCACGCTGCACTTTGCATCCTGCAACATCGGGCACGCCCGCACCGTGCGGAGATGCTCGGCAAGCGAAAGCCCCGCCACAGCCTCCGCGTGCGCCTTCGCCCGAGCGATAAGCGCCACGCGATTCTCCTCGGAAAAGTGCTCCGTGATCCACGCCGCCAGCGCGAAAATCTCATGCGCCCGCGCATCGATCTTCGCCAGATGGCAGCAAGCAGAACAGCCCGCTCGGCAATCCACCTTCACCTCCAGCCCGGTAAAAAGCTGCTGCTCCAAAGAATCCAGCCGCTCCTGTGCGCGAAACGTCGCCCAGTGGATGTCACTGAGCTGCTGGGCCTGCGCAAGGTCATCCGCCGCCGCATCCCGGAACGTTGTGGCCAAATGGAGCAAATCTTCGCGTGTCATCGGTCCACAATGTTGCGCATCGCGCATCCCGTCAATTCACCAGCCATTTCATCAGTGGGAGCGGGGCTTTCCTAAGCCCCGTGCGTGTCCCGATCCATCGGGACAACGGCGTATGCCACTGACGTGGCAACGGGGCTTAGGAAAGCCCCGCTCCTTGTCCCTCTCTCAACTTCGAGCTTATTCCCAGATGCGGGCGCAAAAACGTAGCTCGACATTCCAATGTCGAGTGGCGGCTACGGAAAAGCAGGACATTCTCTCGGATGGAAACGTCCAAACTCGACTTTGGAATGTCGAGCTGCTCCGCGCCTTCACACCCCACCCACTTCGCAACGGTGCGATTTGCTACGCTCCAAAGCCCATCCGCCCCGACGGCGGCTCCATGGTGGAGAGGCGGTCGGGGGTTTTCATTTTGGCGATGTGTTCGCGGAGTTGCTCGATTTGCTGGAGGACGGACGCGGCGAATTCGCTGTCGAGGTCGGCTTTGCCGGATTGGGCGCGGAGGAGGGCGGCGGAGAGGAACGCTTCTTTCAAATACGCGGGGGTAAATCCTGCGCTGCGATGGGCGACATCGGCGGCGAGCTTGGGTGCATCGAGGCTCGGGGTGATGTGCGGGGCGAGGGCTCCACGACTGAGGAGCGTCTCGCAGTAGCGGCGGCGCTCGGGTTCTTCGGGGAGGCCGAGGTGGAAGACGCGGTCGAACCGGCTGGGGCGCTTGAGGAGGGCTTCGTCAATGCGTCCGGGGTGGTTTGAGGAGGCGATGATGAAGAGCCCCTCGTTGTCGCCGAAGCCGTCGAGTTCGTTGAGGAACGCGGTGCGGTTGTAGTCGGTGACAAATCCATCCACGTCCTCAAATACGAGGATGCACGGTGCGAGGCGTCGGGCGCGGCTGAAGATGGCTCCGAGGGCGTCTTGGTGCGCCATGTCGCGCACATCGCGGACGTAGAGAAAGGGGAAGTTTGGCAGCGCGGTGGCGACGGCTTTGCACACCATCGTCTTGCCTGTTCCGGGCGGGCCGATGAGGAGGACGCCGCGCCGCCACGGGAAGCCGAGACGGATAAATGCGTCGCGCTGTTCGGCGAACGAGAGCGCCGTTTGCTGGATGTTGGCGAGGAGGTCGGGCGGAAGGATGAGGTCGCCCCAGGAGACTTGGCCCAGCTCGGCGTCGAGGTCGGGCGCATTGTCCCAGCCGCCGCTGTAGCGCAGCGAGCGACCGATGGGGCGCGTGGTGTAATCGCTGAGCGCGGATGCGAAGCTGGCGACGACGTTTTCATCCACAGCGATACAGACGACTTCGCCGCTGCTGCCAAAGCCGGGTGGCACGACAAGCTCAATGGTATCGCCCTGCCAAGTGACGGACCACCAGCCGAGATACGGGTGGATGCTCTCGCCTTCGCCTTGCAGAAATTTACCCGCGAGCTGGCTCTTGAAGCCGGTCGCGCGCTCTTCCATGAAGCGCAGCGTCTGCGGGCGATTGGCGTGGATGATAGTGACGGAGCACTTCGGCAGCGCCTTGCGAACTTGGGCGATGAGGGTGCTGGCGGAGTTCCCGTAGTTTGCCTCGGATTGCAGGGCTGCCTGCATCGCCGCTTCGCGCCAATGTGGTTCGGACATGGGGCTTAGAGACCGGCGACTTCGTGGCCTTTGCGGTAGGTACGTTTCACGAATTCGTTGGCTTTGGCGACGTTGGTAAAGTTCAGCGCGGGTCCGTCCCATTGCAGCAACTCGTCGGGGAAACGGGAGGCGACGCTGCCGAGCAGAACGGCCTCCGTCATGGGGCCTGCGTAGTCGAAGTTTGCGTCGCCGTTTTTGCGGTTGCCGAGTGCGGCTTCGATGAACTGGTGCCAGTGGTTATCGCCCGCGACTTTCTCGTAGGATGCGCCTTTGTTCTTCTCGCCGAGGAGCTTGGGCATTGCGATGTGGGGGAGGATCATGATGCCCTCGGTGCCGAGGAAAATGCTCCCTTGGTCGGGCAGCTTGCCATTTTCCGCCACAAGGTCTTGCACGTCTTTGGGCGGGCGTTGGTCGCCGTCGTACCACGTCACGCGGACGGTCTTATCGGCGGTGTAGGCGGTGCCGGGGAAGACGTATTCCACGATGGCGTCGGTGGCCCACGAGTGGTCGTTCGGGGCGGCTCCACGGCTCTTCACGCTGACGGCGGAGGTGAGGGCGAGGGCTTTGAAAACGGGGTCGTAAATGTGGCAGCCCATATCGCCGAAAGTGCCCGTGCCGAAGTCGAGCCGCTTGCGCCAGTTGCCGGGGTGGTAGAAGCCGTTGCCGATGAACGGGCGCTCGGTGGCGACGCCGAGCCATTTATCCCAATCGAGTTCGGCGGGCGGGGTGTCCGTGGTGGTGGGCATCTTGCCGTTGTCGCCCCACTTTTTGCTGCTCCATGTGTGGACTTCTTTGATTTTCCCGATGGCCCCGGTCTGCACGAGCATGACGGCGGTGCGGTATTCCGTGGAGCTGTGGATCTGGATGCCCATCTGGGTGACGAGTTTCTTCTCGCGGGCGACTTCGGTGAGGCGGCGGCACTCGTAGAGGTCGTGGGTGAGGGGCTTTTGCCCATAGACGTTCACGCCGCGCTGGAGGGCCGTCATGCCGATGGCGGCGTGCATGTGGTCCGGCGTGGAGACGTTGACCGTCTGAAGGTCTTTCTCCTTCTCCAGCAGCTCGCGGAAGTCGGTGTAGATTTTTGCGTTGGGGAATTTTTTGAGGAACTCGGCAGCCTTCTTCGCATCCACATCGCACGCGGCGACGATGTCCACGGACTTGTGGCCAGCGATAGAGGAGACATCTGCCATCGCCATGCCCGAGCAGCCGAAAGAGGCGTGGCGGATGCGGGCACTCGGCGCTTGTGCGCGGAGGCCAGTAGTCACCCACGGCGCGACGATGAGCCCTGTGGCGAGTTGTTGTAGGAAGGAGCGACGAGTGCGTTGAGTTTTCATGCGCGGGCGGTTTATGCAGCCGCCGCACGTTGTGCAAATGCAGAATCGCGCGGCACCTACACGTCGCCCGACATGGGGAGCATTTTCAGGTGTTTTTCAAAGCAGTCTGGGCAGATGCCGTGGCTGAAATTGCTGCCGGTCTGCTGGGATATGTAGATTTCGACGCCCTGCCAAAAGTTCCCATCGTCGCGGATCTTTTTGCAGTACATGCAGATCGGGATGAGGTCTTTGAGAACCTTGATTTGCATGGTGAAGTCAACGATCCGCTCGGCGACACGGAGCCGCATCATGATGCCTTCGCGGTCGAGCGGCTTGGTAAGGAAGTCGTCCACGCCAGCTTCCATGGCCTTGCGGAGATTCTCGCGCCCGGTGTGGATGGCGGTGAGGAGGATAAAGTAGGTGTAGTCGGTCTTGGGGCGGGCGCGCACTTTGTTGCAAAGCTCCAGCCCATCGAGCTCGGGCATCATCCAATCGCTGACGATGACGCGGACCGGCGATGCGTTGAATAGCTCCCAAGCGATAGTGCCATTCGCCGCGACGACGACATCATGCCCCGCGTTTTCTAGCGTGAACTGGAGGATTTTTGCCGACACGGGGTCGTCTTCAGCGATCAGAATTTTCATACGGGGGTATCACACAGTTCGTGTTCCAAAGCAATGCGGACAAAGTGAAATTCGCGTTCCAGTTCCGCAAGCATGAGCTTCGCTGCGTCGATGTCGCTAGCGATTGCGGCGGACTCCAGGCGCTCGCAGGCCTCGAACATTCGGGTTGCGCCGAAGTTGGCGCAGCTTCCTTTTAGCATGTGGGCTCCGCGGCTGAGGTAGCCGACGTTGCCTGTGCCGATCGCGGAGTGAGCGCCGTCGATGACTGGTTGTGTGTTGTCCAAAAATATGCGGATGAGCCCGGATAAAACGCCATTTCCGTTTTCGTCTTTCATGGTGCGGAGTTCGTCGAGCGCTTCGCAATCGACGGCTGTTCTCCAGTTCAGTGCGCCGGTTTCACTATCCCGTAAGGCGATAAAGCGATCCAAGGCGGCTGCGAGTTCTTCGGCCCGTATGGGCTTGGACAGGTAGTCGTCCATTCCAGCATTGATACAGCGTTCCCGGTCGCCGGCCATTGCGTTTGCGGTCATCGCGATAATCCATGCGCGGTGCGCGGTTCCTGCCTCCAGTCTTCGGATTTCGCGGGTGGCATCGTATCCATCCAGTCGGGGCATTTGGCAATCCATCAGGATTACCTCGTATGCAGTCGTACGGGTAGCAGCAAGGACAGCCCCGCCGTCGAACTCGATATCCACAGTGTGTCCGAGGCGCTGCAATTGAAGGCTCATCACTTTTTGATTCAGCTTGCTGTCTTCGCCGACTAAAATGCGGAGGCCCTGCCCGAGCGCCTTCGTTTCCGCTGTTGCTGGGACCACCCGTGGGGGTTGCACCATTTTTTCACTCAAGCGCGATAGGCGGATTGCGGCGCGGAGTGCTGCGCGCTTGGCGGGCTTGGTGACGTGGGCCTTGATTCCCGCCGCCCTCAGTGCTGAGAGGTCTTCGGTTTCGTCGAGCAGCGTCAGCGCGATCAGATTCACCTTCGCAAACCGCGGATCGCCGTGAATCGCTCGGGTTAGCGCAAGGCCATCGATATCGCTGGGGTGGAGATCGAGAATCGCCAGATCGAACGCGGGGCCACCTTTCCCTGTTGCACTGAGAGCGTCCATCGCTGCCGCTCCTGTGAGAACCGGGGTAGTCTCCACGCCCCAGCCGTGGAGTAGATGACAGATCGATTTACGCACGGCTTCGCATTTATCCAGCACTAGCGCCCGAGTTCCCGCGAACATGCCATGCGAATCGGCCTGTGCCGCCCATGCCGACGAGCGGCGGAAGCGTGCCGAAAACCAAAAAGTCGAGCCCTGCCCAGGCTCGCTCCGGACGCCGATTTCGCCGCCCATTTGGGCTACCAATCGCTTGCAGATCGCAAGTCCAAGGCCGGTGCCGCCGTAGCGCCGCGTCGTCGACCCGTCGGCCTGCACGAATGCCTGAAACAGTTTGGTAGCTTGCTCGTCTGAAACGCCAATACCGGTATCGGTGATGTTGAAGCGGAGGAGGATTTCGTCGCCCGCTTCCTCGACGGTCTCGACCTGCACAAAGACGTATCCTTTCCCTGTGAACTTCACGGCATTACCGACGAGATTTGCCAGCACTTGCCGCAGGCGGCCAGGGTCGCCAGAGAGGCCGCCCGACAGCCCGTGAGGGACGACGGAAGCAATATCGAGCTTCTTCTCTACGGCGTGTCCTGCGAATAAATCGAGTACGCCCTCGACGACATCCTGCGGATCGAAATCAATCTCCTCAAAGCTCATCATTCCTGCCTCGATCTTCGAAAAATCAAGGATGTCGTTGATGATCTTTAACAGCGCCTCTGCGCTATCCGCAATCGTCTGCGTGAAATCGCGCTGACGCTGCGGCATGTCCATGTCGAGCAGTAGTCCCGTCATCCCGATGATACCGTTCATCGGCGTACGGATTTCGTGGCTCATGTTCGCGAGGAACTCGCTCTTGAGTCGGGCTGATTCGATAGCGGCAGCGTGCGCCTTGGCCATCGCTTGCTCCGCCTCTTTGCGGGCGGTGATGTCTTCGATGGCCCCTTCGTAATAGATGATCTTTCCTTGCTCGTCGCGCACGCATCGCGCGTGCTCGGAGACCCAGATGATGTTTCCACTCTTCCGGTACATCTGCGACTCAAACTCCGAAACGGAGCCGTTCTTTTCCATCAACTCGCAGAACTCGCGCCGCCGTTCCGGGATCACGTAAACTTGCCGGGCGATGTCGTCCACTGAGTTGATGAGCGCTTCCGGTGAAGCATAGCCGTGAATCTCTGCGAGGGCCGGGTTCGCGTTCAAGTAGCGACCATCGGGCGTCGTCTGGAAAATGCCCTCGATCGCGTTCTCGAAAATCTTCCGGTATTTCTCCTCAGCGGCTCGGATTTCGTGCCCTGCTTGCTGTAGCGCGCTGATGTCCTGCATCGTGCAGCGCAGTCCGCTGATGGCTCCGGAGGCATTGGTCATCAGGCGCTCCGTCACGAGCGCGGGTACAAGCGAGCCGTCTTTTTTGCGGAACGTGCATTGGTATCCCTCGTCCAGTTTCGCCCGCCCGGCGAGCTTGGCGACGAGGGAGTCGTGGACCACTCGCTCTACAACAAACTCCCACACGGGCCGCCGCTCCATCTCGCCTTTTTCATAGCCGAGAAGCGCCAGTTCCGTGGCGTTCACGCGACTTATGCGGCCTTCGATATCGAGCTCGTGGTAGGCCACCGGTGCATCGTCGAAGAGATCGCGAAACTGTGATTCGCTCAGCTTCAATGCGCGTTCGGCTCGGCGTTGCTCCCGGATGTCCACGCCGATTCCTCCAAGGAGCGTGCGCTCGGGCGTCACGATCGGGAACTTCACCACCAGCCACTCGTACTCCTTTCCTGCTCCTGTTGTGACGACTTCGATCTGCTGCGCAGCTTTGTTCGTTTCGAGGATATTGCGGTCATATTCCACGACCCTGCGCGCCGAGTCGATTGGTAGCCAATCGAAGTCGCTCTTCCCGATCATCTCCTCTTGCGACGTATCGAAGGCGTCCGCCATCACCTCATTGATAAACAGCATCCGCCCTTGGTCGTCCTTGATGAAGCACAGCGTTGGGCTGTGGTTCATAAATGCCAAGAAACGCTCTTCGGAGTCCTGTAGCGCCCGCTCCGCATAGCGTCGCTCTGAGAGGTCGAGCCATGAAGCGATGAGTATGGAGCGCCCGTTGAGGGGCATCGGCGTCAGCGCCACCTCTACGGGAAATTCTTCGCCATCCGCGCATCTCGCGATCCATTCGTATCGGAGATGTCCCGCTTGATTCGCCAAATCCCACAGCTCTTCGCGCTTCACGCTCGAAAGCGAGCCATCGCTCTGCACGGCAGGTGCTAATTCGTCCACCGACATCGCTAGCAACTCGAGCTTTGTCCCAAAGCGCAGCATCTCTACCGCAGCGCGGTTGCAATCGGCGATTCGCGTTCCGTCAAAAATGAAATACCCAGCCGCCGAATTATCAAATAGCGCACGGAACTTTTCCTCCGAAGCCAGCAGAGCCGACACGTCGCGTGCAGTCGCGAAAAAGTTTGGATGCCTTTCCGATTCACTGCCCAAGCGTGTCAGCGTCACGTCGAAAGTCACGACTCGCCCATCGGACATCTGGCTGGTGGCTTGGAATACACCGACCCCGCCCGAGCGAGCCGCGGTCAAAGCCCCGCTTGCAGCATGGCGATGCTCAGCGGACCAAAGGTCGCGCCAAAGAATCCTCGTATTCGGCACCAGTCCGGCAGCCTGAATCAACAGCAAGCCTTGAGAATTCACGGCGGCGATAGAGCCCGACTCCTTCAGGGTAAAAAGCGCATCGCAACTGCTTTCGAACGACTGTCTGCGAGACTCCTCGGAGCGAGCTAAATCCTCCGTCAACTCTGCCAGAGCTGCGGCACTCTCCATCGCACCCTTTTTCACGAGGCGGAGAGAAGCACCCATAGCGCTAGCGACCAGCGCTCCGCCCCCGAGCATTACCCATTTTAGCGACGTCTCTGGCGCGAAGAAGCCCGCCGCCATCATGGCGACAATCACTGCGATACCGGCGATGCCGACGCTGATGAGACTACGTTCTGTTTTCTGGTTCATCCGGGGCTGATTTCGGAAGCCAGTTCCAAAAGCAGGAAATAGACCGGTTGGGAACCTCCATTCTTCATCGCGAGGGCAAACAGGTGTGGACGGCCGTGACACCGGAAAGCCCATAATCTGGTTGCGTTCTAAAGTTCGCACTTGAACAGGATCTCGCCGTTCTCTACCTGCGCTCGCTATGAATCCGACCCTGTTCCGTTCCGCGCTCTGTTTTTTCCTGCTCACGCTCGCTGGCTTTGCCGAGCCGTTGGGGACGCTTGTGCGGGAGTTCGACTACGATGTCGTCCGCTTCGTTCGCGACCCGGTGCGGGCGCGCATTTATGCCACGACGAAGGCGAACACGGTCATCGTCATTAATACGCAGACGGTGCAGGTCACGAACGAGTTTGCCATCGGCTCGAACCCGAGCGGGCTGGATGTAAATGCGGACGGTTCCCGGCTTTTCGTTGCGTGTGGTGGCTCGACGACTGCGGGCATCGGCGTCATTGATTTGGTCACGCTGCAAAAGCTGCCGAGCCTGCCCACGCCCTACGCGCCAGCCGACGTTGCGGCGGGGCTTGAGGACCGACTTTATATTTCTCCCGTAGGCGGCGGGAGCTACGACAACTTGCGGCAAATCAGCGCAGTGGACGGCGCGGTGCAGGCAACTCTTGGAGGCGGTGTGTTCGTGTACTACGGTGCGCAACTCGTGCTCACACCGGACCGGAAGAAGCTCTTCATGGGCAATGTGGGGCTCTCGCCGGGAACACTGGCGCGGTTCGACGTTGCTACGGCGACGCCTGTGTTTGAGCAGGCCGGTTCAAATCTCGGCGGCAACGGGCAGAGCGTGATCATGTCGCACACGGGCGACGCTGTATGCTACGCGGTGGGCGGGGGCAATTCGGGCTACGACATCCGGCTCATCCCCATTGATAATGTGGACGGTGCAATCGGCACGTTTGAATGTGGTGCATACCCCACAAATGGCGCATTCAGCCCGGACGACGCATTCTTTTACACCGCCCCGAACACTCAGGATAAAGTCCTCGTTTTCAGCAGGAGCACCTTTGTGCAGACGGGCTCGTTCACCATTCCGCAGGATGCCAAAGATTTGATCACCGACTCGCGTGGGCGGCATATTTACACGTCGGGTTCGGTTTACACGGAGGTCGGTAAACTGCGCGTCTATGGCACCGGGCGCGATTCGGGCGGGTTCACCATCACCCATCCCGCGACGGCCACTGTGCGTCGCGGAGACTCGCTCTCGGTCGCCGTCACGAGCGACCGAAATGGCGTCACATTTTCCGCCACGGGACTGCCTGCTGGCGTGAGCATTAATCCGGCAAGCGGGCTCATATCCGGCATTCCAACTGTTGCGGGAAATTACACCGTGGAACTGCTCGTGACGGATACAGCAAGCATCGAGGCGACGGGCACCATTACGCTCAACGTGCTTACCCCATTCACGGTGACTGCGGGCGCGGGCGGCAGCGTCACGGCCAGCTACGCCGGGACGACTTGGCGGCAGATTGGTGCCGCGTATTCGTTCACTGCGACGGCGAATTCCGGCTCCGTTTTCAGCGGATGGACCGGCTCCCGCACCTCGACCTCGGCCACGCTCAGTGGAACGGTCGCGTCGGATATGGCGTTCACTGCGAATTTCTCGAATGTGGTGGATTTCACCGTCGCCGTCAGCGGCCACGGCACGATCACGCCTGCAAATTTGCTTGGCACCACACACCCGCTCCCCGGACAGCAAATCGGACTTACTGCCGTTCCCGCAGATGGGAGTCGCTTCGTCGGCTGGACGGGCTCGGTGACGAGCAGCCTGAGCGTCATTGTCGTGACGGTCACGGGCGACGCGAGCATCACCGCGAACTTCGAGTCAACCTCGAGCGCGCCGCTCACCCTATCGGCAAGCGGCCTCGGCTCCGTGCACGGAGCACCTAGCGGCACGACGACGCACTTTTTCGGCGAGTCGCTATCTCTCACGCCGGTACCCGGGCCGGGCGCGAGATTCACCGGCTGGACTGGTGCGGCGACGACCACGCAGAACCCGCTCACTTTTCAGTTCCAAGGGCAGATGGCACTCGTCGCGAACTTCGATATGCTCCGCAGCTACGCGGGCACGTACCGCGCCGTGCTCGCCCCTAGCGAGGATGTCATCGTGGATGGGATGATGGACGTGACCATCGGGGTGAACGGCGCATTTAGCGCAAAGCTCCGCTACGCTGGCGCGGTGTTCGCTTTCACGGGAAATGCCGCCGCCCTCAGCGGTGTCACGGTGCGACTCCCCCGTGTGGGCAATGCGCTCCCACTCACCGTCGGCCTGCGCCTCGCGAGGCAAGACGGCGTGCCGAGTCTCCTGCTCCAAGTGGACGATGGGGCGCTCCGCTTCACCTCCGTATCCCGTGCTCGCCCGCTCTTCCCGCCGAGCGGAATCAGCGCGCTCATCGGGCAATACACCTTCCAGATACCCCCGCCAGACGCGGGCGGATTTGGCTACGGCTACGGCACCGCGCGCATCACACGCACGGGTGCGCTCCGGCTTGAAGGCGTGCTCGGCGACGGCGCACCGTTTTCCAGCGGCACCTACATCACCGAGGGCCACGACACCGTGCTCCATATCCCGCTCTATGAAGACAAGGGATTCATCGGCGGGACGGTGCATTTCGATGAAAGCGAAAGCGGCAGCGACTTCTCCGGCGCGCTCAGTTGGTCGCGCCCCGTGCGGCCCACGGCGCAGCGATACATCAGCGGATTTTCCCGCCCGGTCACGCTGCTCGGCTCGCGCTTCATCGTCCCCGCAGCGGGGGCAAATCTCCTATCCGTGACCGACGCGCGACTCGTGTTTGAAGGCGGCGACTTGCCCACCCTCGCCAGCATCAACGTACGACTCGGCGTGAGGAATACCATCGCGCCGGTTCTCCCCGTGGGTGGCGGGTTCAAAACCCGACTGGTAACAGCGACCGGCAACTTTCGAGGCAGTTTTAACGGAGGCCAGACCTTCAGCGGCATCGTATTTCAAAAAGCCAGCATCGCCATCGGACAATTCCCCAGCCCCGACCGCGTAGGCTCTGTGAGGCTGGAGCCGAGATAGGCTTTCAGTTCAGCACCCCGCCGAAGTGCAGCGCGAGCAGCAACGCAGCAAGCGCGACCCGGTACCAGCCAAACCCCGTGAATGTATGGGAGCGCACGTAGCCCAGCAGCCAACGCACCGCGAAGACCGACGATACCGCCGCGACTACCGAGGAAATCAACAGCGGTCCCCACTGCATCGGCAGGACTTGCTTCACCATGTCCGCGCCGTGTCCCACTTCCAGCACTGCGCCGTGAGCTTTGATGGATTCGAGGATTTTCAGCGCCCCAGCCGCGCAGAGCGTCGGGATGCCGAGCAGGAACGAAAACTCCGTCGCGGGACCACGCCCGAGGCCCATCATCAGCGCCACGAGGATCGTGACGCCCGAGCGCGATGTGCCGGGGAAAGCGACTGCCGCCAATTGTGCGGTGCCTATAGCGAGAGCGATAGGCCACGTCACCCCCAGCACGCTGCCACGCCCGCGTAGCCACCGCTCGACGACTATGAAAAGAACCCCGCCCACGGCCAACGCCAACGCGATAGGCAGCAGAGTCTCCGGTAGTCGCAGGTTTGCTTTTTTCAAGATCAGTCCGCCCACGCCTGTGATGAAAAAGGCGGCGAGCAACTTCACGAAATAATCCCGATACACCGGCTCCCGCCAGCGCCCGAGCGTCACCAATCGATCCTTGAAAAGCGGCAGCGCCGCCAACACCGCGCCGCATTGGATCGCGACGTTATACACCTCCGTGCGAAAGAACGGACCCGCTTTCAGGAAGTGCTCCGCAATGAGCAGATGCCCTGTGGATGAGACGGGGATAAATTCCGTGAGCCCCTCGACGAGGCCGAGGATGAGTGCGACGAGCCAATCAGACATCGAGCGTGCGTGTTAAACTGCGCGCTCGCCGTGTTCTTCTGTGCGGATGCGGATCGCATCCTCGACGTGGAAGACGAAAATCTTCCCATCCCCGATCTTCCCCGTCTTCGCCGTTGCGATAATCGTGCGGACGACTTCGTCCACACGGTCGTCGGCTACCACGATCTCAAACTTCGCCTTTGGCAAAAAATCCACGGTGTACTCGCTCCCACGGTAAATCTCCGTATGTCCCTTCTGGCGGCCGAAGCCTTTCACCTCCGTCACCGTCATTCCCTCGATCCCGATGCCCGCGAGCGCATCTTTCACATCTTCTTGTTTGAACGGTTTAATAATGGCCTCGATTTTCTTCATGTCGGATGAGTGCTATTCGCCGCGTGGGGAATGGCAAGCGTGATGAACATTAAAAACGATTTCGGGATCGCCCTTGACGCATCGCCGTAGAAGCGAATCCACCGTCACCCGGCACTCCGCCGCCGAGAGCACGGCGCTCACCGTGGCCTCCGCTGCGGCTTCTCCGGTCACTTGCGCCACGGCGTTTGCCGCTGTCCGCTATTGGTTCAGCGCGTGGCTCACCCAAGTCGCCGCGCTCGTCTGCGAAGTGTGCGTGCGGCTTGTCACCCGATTCCCGATGGCGTCATGGGAAATCGGGGCGCTTTAGGGATAAAGTTGCGCGTCATTGTGGTTCGTGTCGTTTGTTTCCCGAGAGGGAATGATCGCCTTTAGCACACCAACCCCTTTCTCCCCAAGGGAAGTGCCCCGCGCGAGTGAAGCGCAAAGGCGATTGCCTTGCTCCCAACTTGTCTGCGCGAGACGGGCCAAAACCAACGTCGCCCTTGCCATCGCGATGCGGCAACCCTAGACCCTTCCCCATGCCTCCGAAAGCGAAGCACACAAAAGACACCAGCGCCGCCAAGCTTCCCGATGTCATCATCCACCCCAAAGCCAAGAACCGGCTCTTCCTCATCGAAGCCGTGATCAAAGCCAGCCCGATGGATGAAAAGCGCCGCCGGAGTGAGGCGGAAACGTGTATCAAGGAGCACTCGGACACGAGCAAGGCTGCGCAGAAATGACCTCAATCGAATTCAGCCCATGAAACGCACGCTCCGAGACCAAGACCAATGAACAATATGAACAGCCACACACTCCGGCCTTTTGCTTTTTCATCCCTCGCGATGGTGGCGCTTGCGCTGTTGTCTATTGCCTCCTTCCCGGTGTCGGCAGCCGAGCTGAAACCGATCAACGTCAAAGACTTTGGTGCCAAAGGCGACAGCGTGACCGACGATACGGCAGCTATTAACGCAGCCATTGTTGCGGCACAGAAGCAGGGTGCGGGCGGCGTCGTATCGCTGCCCTCGGGCCGCTACAAAACGGCGCTGGGTGCGGAAAAGTCCATTCGCATCACGGGTGCTGACGGGCTGACGTTTCAAGGCGAAGGCGACACGACCATCGTGTCGGGTGATCTGGATGAGCCGGTGTTCCGCCTCGTTGACAGCAAGAGCGTAACTGTCCGCAAAATCTCCATTGACCACGACCCTCTGGGCTACACGCAGGGCACGATTACGGGCGTGGACATCCCGAACATGACTTGCGAAGTCTCGATTGATTCCGGCTATCCCGCACCAAACGATCCGACATTCAAAGGCTCGCAGGTGCATCCGTTCGTGTTCCCGGAGAAGAATTACTATCAACTTGACCGCTATTGGCCCAACCCGTCTGAAATGGTAAAAACCGGTGAGCACACGTGGCGCTGGAAGCTGCAAGGGCCGCCTAATATCGAGAACTGGCCCGGCAAGAGGTTCTTCATCTACACTGAGAGTCGCAGCCACGCTTTCATCCTCATCAACCTACGCGACACCACTTTGGAAGACATTCATTACTGGGGCGGCGGGGCCAACGCGGGCTTTTACGTCCTCGGGCTGGAAGGCACCACGACGTTCCGGCGCTTCGTGATCGGCGTGCCTCCCGGCTCAAATCGACTTTATTCCTGCGCAGGCGGCGGTCAGATAAGCGGCCTTCGCGGCAAGCTTCTGCTCGATCAGTGCGACTTTTCCAAAATCGACGACGACGGCATTGATGTGTTGTCCAATTACACGCGCATCATCGAGCAAAGAAACCCGCGGACGCTGATCGTGCAGGCCAAAAACAGCGATTACCGCGCGGGCGACCGGGTGGAACTCTGGGATTGGCAGCACAAAAGAATGCGGTCGGACGCCATCATCGCAACAGCCACGCGCAACCCCGACGGAACGTTCGTTATTGCTCTGGATCGCGATGTCGTGACCGAGCGCGTCGGCGTGGGCCTCGGCATCAAGTTCAGCCGCGAGTCCATGACCGACGGCATCGACCGGCTCATCAACGTGGCGACGGTGGGACAGGAAACCATCATCCGTGACAGCAAGTTTCAGGTCTTTCGCGCGAAGTGCCTCAACTTGAAAGCCGCCAATTGCACCATTGAACGCTGCACTTTCAGCAATAGCTTCCAGCCCGCGATTTCCGCCGCGCCCGAGTGGTATTTCGAGGAAGGATCGTCGATTCGCAACCTCACGGTGCGCGACTGCACTTTCACCGATAACAATCACCCCAACATTGTCATCGGCGCGTCTCCGCTTTCGGGAGTTCCCGGCACCAAACCCATCGTTAGCGATGCGCCGGAAAACATCTCGCTCGATAGCACGAAGATCCTGATTGAAGGCAATTCGTTTGCCGGTTTCGGCACCACTCCGAGTGTCTTTGGGTGGAACTGGCCCGTCGGCCCGGCAATTACCATTACCAACGCGGCCGATGTCATGATTCGCGGGAACACGTTCGGCCCGCTCGCTGAGAGTGCGCCCAAAGGCACGCCAAAAGTCCTCGTTGAGAAAACCAATGACGTGCAGATCACGAACAACAAAGGTATTTCCGCCGAGGAAACCATAGTCCGCTAGTTGACCCGCGGATGAAGCGCACCGCAGCCAGTATGGATTCGGCGGCAAGGTGAATGAAAAGACCGGCGAGATGTCCTCCGGCTTCGCGAGCAACCTGCGCGATGCCTTGCGGAATGCGTCGTTCATCGGCTTCACCGGCACGCCTATCGAGAAGACGGACGCGAACACTGGGTGAAGGAGCTGATGACCGGCAGCGCGGGCGATGGCCCCGATTGGCAGTCGCACATTTGACTGCTTCGGCCCCGGTTCATCCCATCTCTATGTTCCGGTGAAGGGATGATACCAACTCCAGGAAACAAGAAAGAAAGTGTAGGCGCGATTGCCGGAGGCGAAGCTTTGGAGTGCGCAACAAGCGTAAGCGCAGTTGCGCTTTTTACCGTCAGCCACGCGGCACGTCGCTCAAGGCGGAACTGCGCCTTCGGGTTGTTCCGCACTCCAAAGCGCTTCGCGCAGGCGGGGCACGTCGCTTCCGGCGCATCCCGTCTCTTTCTTTGCTTCGGTGGAGGGAAAATAGGGGAGCTACAGAGAAAAGTTTGTGTTTTCAGCTCCATCGAAGGGTTTTCATCCGTGGCACGCCTTTAGTGGATCTCCATCGCGGTTTCTCGGTTTAACGATGCGCTCGTCTCTTGCTCATGCGGACGAATCGCCCGTATTTGCCCGAGAGTATCGCAGCGAATGAAACGCCAGCATTGACGCATCGCCGTAGAAACGAATCCTGCGCGATATGCAGCAAACGGTAACAACACGCGTCCCCGGCACGACCTCGAATCTCGGCCCCGGCTTTGACAGCCTCGGCATCGCGCTCGGGCTGGCGAACGAGGTCACGATTTCGCGCAGCGAGCGCACGGAGCACCCGACGGTGTTTGCGGATGCGGCGCGCTCGTTTTTCGCGGCAGCGAAAGTGGTGCCGTTTGGTTTCGACTGGCGCATCGCGGGCGAAGTCCCGCAGTCGCGCGGCCTCGGCAGCAGCGTGACCGTGCGGCTGGGGCTGATGCACGGGCTGAATGCGCTATCCGGTTCTCCGCTGGAAAGGACGGCACTTTTCGAGCTATGCGCGGACCTTGAGGGGCACCCGGATAATGCCGCGCCCGCAGCGTTTGGCGGCTTCACCGTATCCCGCGCTGGCGTGGAGACGATCCGCTGCGAAGTCGCCCCGGCGCTGAAGTTCGTCCTGCTCATCCCGGACTTCGAGGTGAGCACGCCGATGGCGCGCAGCATCCTGCCCGACACGATCCCGCGCCGCGACGCAGTGATGAGCGCGTCGAACGCTTGCCGCATCACGGCGGCCTTCCTCACGCAGAGGTATGAGCTTCTGCGCGGGAGCTTTGGCGATGGGCTGCACCAGCCGTATCGCGAGCGGCTCATCCCATTCCTCGGCAGCGTCATTGCCGCCGCAGAGGGCGCAGGCGCGATAGGCGGATTCCTCAGCGGAAGTGGCTCCACCATCTGCTGCATCACTTTGGAAAATGCGGACGCTGTCGCCGCCGCAATGCTCGCCGCCAGCGGGAATGCGGGCGCATTCACCCTCATCCGCTCCGCCGATAATTCCGGCGCGACCATCCTCTAGCGCATGGCACTTCGCGACAGCCTCGACCGGTTTGAGCAATTCGCCACGGACGTGATCCTAGAGCGGCGCTTTGGGAAGCGTGCGCTCTTTCTGCGGTGGTTCCTTTACCTGCTCTCGTGGGTCTTCCGCTTCATCGCGCAGACGCGCCTCTGGCTCTACCGCAAGCGCCTGCGCAAAGGGCGGCAGCTCGGCGTCATGGTCCTCAGCGTCGGCAATCTCACCGTCGGCGGCACGGGGAAAACGCCCGTCGTAGAAATGCTGGCCCGCCAACTCAGCGACCGCGGGCGCAAGATCGCGATCCTCTCCCGTGGTTATAAAAGTAAGACGCTCCCATTTTACCGCCGCTTCCGCCGTCGCTTCCTCGGCAAGTTCAAGCCCCGCGTCGTGCATGATGGGCGGAAGATGATTCTCGATTCCGAGTGGGCGGGCGATGAGCCCTTCATGCTCGCGCGTTCGCTCGGCAACGTCATCGTGCTCGTGGACCGCGACCGCGCCCGCACCGGGCGGCACGCCGTGCGCGAGTATGATGTGGACTTGCTCATCCTCGACGATGGGATGCAGTACCAGAACATCGAGCACCGCATCGACATCTGCCTTGTGGACCGCCAAGCACCCTTCGGGAACGAGTTCCTCCTACCACGCGGCACTCTCCGCGAGCCACCGGCGAACATTCGCCGCGCGCAATACATCCTCATCACGAAGTCCGTCGCGGGCGAAAATCAGGAACTCATCGACCGCATCCAGAGCTACAACCCCACCGCCGAAATCATCGAGTGCGCGCACAAGCCGCAATACATCCAGAATCTGTATGACCCGGACGACCGGCTTCCGCTGGAGTTTCTCAACGGGCGCTATATCGGCGTCCTCAGCGGCATTGCGCGGCCCGAGAGCTTCGAGGGCTCGCTGGAGAAGCTCGGCGCGCACCGCGTCATCACCTCCCGCTTTGCCGACCACCACCGCTTCAACGACGAGGAGCTGCGCGATTTCATCCTCCGCGCCGGAGCCCGCGACCTTGATTGTATCGTGACGACGGAAAAGGACGCTGTCCGCTTTCCGGCGAAAATCCCCGGCATCGAGAAGCTGGAAGTCCCCATCTACTACCTGCGCATCGAAGTCGAAATCATCCGAGGCCAAGAGAGCTGGGATCGGCTCATCAAGCGCCTTACCGAAAAGCGCGAGGTGCTCGTGCCCGAGCGCTTCTTGGTTTAATCTCTCCCGCTCATTTAATAGAGAGCCGCACGAGATCCAGCGCGGTCTGGGTGACGAGGTGCTTGAACGTCTCGCGGTCTGTGGGGAAGTGGTATTGATAAACGGCCGTCTCCTTGCCCTGCTGGGCGAGGGCGATGAAGACGGTGCCGACGGGCTTTTCCGCCGAGCCGCCGCCGGGACCGGCGATGCCTGTGGAGGAAATGGCGATGTGGGCACCGGACGCAGCGCGGGCACCTTCTGCCATCGCCTGCGCTACGGGCGCGCTGACTGCACCGTGCTGGGCGATGAGTTCGGCGGGCACTCCGAGGGTGCGGATTTTCGCTTCGTTCGCGTAGGTGACGTAGCCGGCGATGAACACATCCGACGCGCCGGGGATGTTGGTGATCTTATTTGAAATCCACCCGCCCGTGCAGCTCTCGGCGATGGCTAAAGTCGTTGAGTTTGCGGTGAGCGCGGCGACGACGACTTGCTCCAGCGAGATGTCGTCGCGGGTAAACACGGACACGCCAAGCGTATCGCGGATGATGGCCTCCGCTTGCTCCAGCAAAGCGCGCGGGCCGATGACGCGGATGTCCACTTCGCCGGGGCGGGCGCAGTAGCCGACCTCGATGCCAAGCGCCAAGAGCTGCGCGCCGACCATGTCTTCCACGCGGCTCTCGCCGAGGCCGGTGGTGCGGAACGTCCGCAGTTCGTGGAGGCTCTGCGGCGGGACGAGTTCCGCGAGGATGGGCAGCACTTGGTCGCGCACCATCGGGTGTAGCTCACGCGGCGGGCCGGGCAGGAGAAAGAGGTGAGGGGACTTCCGCTCGGCGATGGGTGGGAAGTAGAGGCCGGGGGCGGTGCCGTTGGCGTTATGCAGCACGCGGGCTTCTGGCGGACGCATGGCTTGGAGTTTCACGCGCTCATTCCACGGGATGCCGCGACGGTTGAAGCGGGCGGTGATCGCCTGCCAGATTTCCTCATCGTGCTGCATGGTGAGGCCGAGAAGTTCGCAGACGATCTCGCGGGTGATGTCGTCCGTCGTCGGCCCGAGCCCGCCGGTGACGAAGACGATGTCGGCCCTGCCGAAAGTCTCTGCCAGTGCATCGCGGATCGCGTCGCCATCGGGCACGGTGGCCTGTCTTCCTACGCGGAGGCCGAGGGGGAAGATGGCCATGGAGAGATGGCCGAGGTGAGAGTTGAGCACATTGCCGAGCATGATCTCGGTGCCGGTATTGATGACTTCGATTCGCATAGGGGAGTGATTGCGGGAATGCACGGGAAAGCGAAGCGGGAAGTGCGGCGCAGCCCAAAGCGGTTTCGGAGGAAGGTGGTTTTGCGGCTTGCGCGAGGCCCGACAGGGAGGTAGCTCCAGTGAATGATGACGATAACGCTTGAAGATAATGGCAGGCTGGTCCTGCCGGAGGTGCTTCGCAATGGGCTACACATCGGCAAGGGGGCAAAACTCGCAGCGGCGGTGGTCGGTGATCATATCGAGTTAAAGCCGTGCGGTGAATCGGGGGCGACTGGCTGGCCTGTGGGGTTCTTTGATCGCATCGCGATTGATGATCCGGCTTTCACCCGCCCGGAACAGGGCGCGATGCCGGAAGGCGTGGTGTTTTAAGGCGTGGACTTCTTGCTCGATACAAATGTCTGCATCGCGCTAATGCGTCGGAACGTGAGTGTGCGCGCGCGGATGGAGGGTCTGCTGCCGGGGGATTGTGCAATTTCGAGCGTCACGGCTTTTGAGTTATTTCATGGGCTGGAGCGGTGCTCGCAGCCGGAGCGCGAGCTGGAGAAGATCGCGGAGTTGTTCGCGGTGGTGGTGGTGCTCTCTTTTGATGATGCGGCGGCGAAGAGTGCGGCAAAAGTGCGGCACGCGCTGGAGAAGTCAGGGAGCGTCATTGGGCCATTTGATGTGCTGATCGCCGGGCACGCGCTTGCGTCGGGGCTGGTGCTGGTAACGAACAATACAGGAGAGTTTTCGCGTGTGGATGGGCTGACGCTGGAGGACTGGCAGCGAACGTAGTCTTTGGCGCTTAACTTCATCGGATTGCCCGTTTCGACTTTTAATCACACCCGCGCAGGCGGCGATTGTGAAAAAACGCGCTTCTTCCGCCGGGGATAATGGGTTGTATGGGGCCATGGATTCCTTTTTGAAAACTACACTGCTCTTGGTCGCTGCTGCTCCGCTGTGGGCGTCGGCTGCGGAGGACCGCGTTCTTTTTAACCGCGATGTGCGGCCCTTGCTGGCGGAGTATTGCTACCACTGCCACGGCCCGGACCCCGGCTCGCGCAAGGAGGGGCTTCGCTTCGACCGCGAGGAGGGGTTCTTTGGCAAGCGCGAGGATGCGGGGCCGACGGTGGTGAAGGGGCAGCCGGAAAAGAGCCCGCTGTTCACGCGCATCACGTCCACCGATGCGGACGAGATCATGCCGCCGCCGAAGGAGCACAAGACGATGAAGCCTGCGGAAATCGCGGTGCTGAAACGCTGGATCGCCCAAGGCGCGGAGTGGCAGCCGCACTGGGCGTTCCTCGCTCCGGTAAAGCCCACGGTGCCAGCGGGCGGGGGGAATCCCGTGGATGCGTTCGTCCGCGAGCGGCTGTCAGCGAGTGGGCTGAAGCCTTCTGCGCAGGCCGATAAGCGGACGCTGGCGCGGCGTGTTTCGCTCGACCTTACGGGGCTGCCGCCTTCGCCGGAGCAAGTGGAGGCTTTTGTAAATGACGCGACGCCGGGCGCGTACGAGAAGCTCGTGGATGCCCTGCTGGCCTCGCCGCGCTACGGGGAGCATCGCGCGCGCTATTGGCTGGATGCGGCGCGGTATGGCGACACTCACGGGCTGCACATTGATAATTATCGGGAGATTTGGCCCTACCGCGAATGGGTGATCAATGCGTTCAATCGGAACCAGCATTTCGACGAATTTACGGTGGAGCAGCTCGCGGGAGATTTGCTGCCGACGCCCACGCGCGAGCAGCTCGTGGCGACGGGCTTTCACCGCTGCAACATCACGACGGCGGAGGGCGGGACGATCCCCGAGGAAAATCTGGCAAACTACGCGAAGGACCGCGTGGAGACGACTTCGTGGGTGTGGCTCGGCCTCACCTCGAATTGCGCGGTGTGCCACGACCACAAGTTCGACCCGATCACGCAGAAGGATTTTTACGCAATGACGGCGTTCTTTCGCAACACGGTGCAGGATCACAGCGATAAGAACGTGCGCGATACTGCGCCGGTGCTGGTCATCCCGACGGGCGCCGACGCGAAGCGCCTCGAAGCCATCCCGGCGGAGATCGTAGCGACAAATGCGAAGCTCGCGGCGCGGCAGGCCACCATCGGCGCGGACTTTGAAAAATGGCAGGCGACGGCGAAAGTGGAGTCCATCGAAGCGGCGACGAACACGAAGACGCTCGTCGCCCACATCCCGCTGAACGACGGCGGTGGCGCGGTCGTAAAAGCGACCATTGCCGGGAAGCCACAGACTTTCCCCATCCTTCCGACGGTGCTGTGGAAGCCCGACGGCATTAGCGGCCCAGCCGCGCAAGTCGCGGATGGCGCGAGCATCGAGATCGGCGGGGTAGGGGACTTTGAGAAGAGCGACGCCTTTAGCGCCAGCGCGTGGTTTTTCCGCCCGGCGGCGACGACGGCGTCCGGCAGCATCATCTCGCGCATGGATAAAGGCGGCGGCTATCGCGGGTGGGACATTTATTACGTGGGCAACGAACTCACCGTTCACATCGTGAGCAAATGGACGGACGACGCGCTGAAGGTGAGCACCACGGATGAAGCCGGGAAGCCGGACCTGTGGCGGCACGTCGCCGTGAGCTACGACGGCTCTGGCAAAGCGGCGGGCGTGAAAATCTACGTGAGCGGCAAGCTGCGCAAGACGAAGGTCGAGGTGGACAAACTCAAAGGCAGCATCCGCACGAAAGTGCCGTTCTACATCGGGCGGCGTGCGGGTGGCCCCGGCGAGACATTTACCGGTGCAGTGCAGGACGTGCGGCTCTACACGGGCGCGCTGAATGCGAAGCAAGTGCTGGCGATTTACGAACTGCCCGACTTGCGCACCATCCTCGCGAAGCCCGTGCCCACGCGCACGCCGGAGGAGAAGCAGCGGTTGCTCGCGTTCTTCTCCACAGGCGACCCGCAGGGTAATGACCTGACGCTGAAAGTGGCGGCGCTGGAGACGGAGAAAGTGGAGATTCAAAAGCGCAGCCCCGTCACCCATATCCAGAAAGAAAAAGAGGGCTCGATGCCGATGGCGCGCTTGCTCAGTCGCGGCCAATACGACCAGCCGAAGGAGGAGCTGAAACCCGCCGTCATCGCCGCGCTGCACCCGATGCCCGCTGGCGCTCCGGGCAATCGTCTCGGCCTCGCGCAGTGGCTCGTAGCGAAAGATAACCCGCTCACCGCGCGCGTGACGGTGAACCGCTTTTGGCAGGAGATATTCGGCACCGGGCTGGTGAAAACGTCGGACGATTTCGGCATCATGAGCGACCCGCCTTCGCACGCGGCGCTGCTCGATTGGCTGGCCGTGGACTTCCAGCAGAACGGCTGGGACGTGAAGCGCTTCATCCGCCAACTCGTGACGAGCGAGACTTACAAACAGACCGGTGCTTTGACCAAAGAACTCATCGAACGCGATCCCGATAACCGCCTGCTTTCACGCGGCCCGCGCTTCCGCATGGATGCCGAGATGCTGCGCGACTACGCGCTCGCTGCCAGCGGCCTCCTCTCCCCAAAGATTGGTGGCCCAAGCGTTCGCCCCTACCAGCCCGACGGCGTGTGGGAAGCCGTGGCGATGCCCGGCAGCGACACGGGGAAATACAAGCGCGACACCGGCGAGTCGCTCTACCGCCGGAGCCTATACACCTTTTGGAAAAGGAGCGCGCCGCCCGCGTCGCTGGAGCTGTTCAACGCACCGAGCCGCGAGACTTGCACCATCCGCCGCGAGCGCACAAATACGCCGCTTCAAGCCCTCGTGATGCTGAACGACCCGCAATACGTGGAGGCCGCCCGCAACCTCGCGCAGACCGCGCTCAAAACAGCGCCCAGTAATGCAAAGGCGACGCTCGACTTCATGGCTCGCCGCGTCCTCTGCCGCCCGCTCCGCACTGCGGAAGTCCCCGTCCTCGAAGCCAGCCTCGCCGCCCTCACCGCGCACTACACGCAAACGCCCGCCGACGCCACCGCCCTCCTCACCGTGGGCGACAGCAAAGCCGACCCCGCACTCCCCCCGCCACAACTCGCCGCATGGACGATGCTCGCCAGCCAACTTCTGAATCTCGACGAAGTGCTGAGCAAGTAACGTAAAGCACGGAGGAGGCGGGATTGCCTTTTGGAGCGCGACGTAGCTCGACTTTCCAAAGTCGAGTCTGGGCGTTCTCGACCGGGAGAACTTTCCCCATTGAGGGCGTCAAAACTCGACATTGGAATGTCGAGCTACGGTTTTGCGTCCGCGCTTTACGAGACGCGCGGACCTCCGAGCCTCGTGCCAAACTGCCCGCCATCACCTGCAACGCTCTGATGGGCGATACCACCCGACCTGCTGAACGTTTTTCCTTCCGAATGACCGCGTTACAGAGACGAGCACCGAATATACAAGAATCTGCATTCATATAAATGGCGCGAATGTGCGAATTACAAGCGTCTGCGTTCATATAAAACGCCTCCGGATGGAGAAAAATCGGCTTTTACCTCGATTTACAAGCGTCTGTATTCATATAACTCAACCCAGAGACCGACGCGCACCAACCCAGAGGTCGATTTACAAGCGTCTGGGTTCATATAACAGCGGTCCGGCACTCATTTACACGCGTATGGATTCATATAACATGGGGGAATTCGACGATTACAAGCGTCTGCGTTCAGGTAATTCGTGCCATATTGCGAACCTTAAAAACGTAGCTCGACATTCCAATGTCGAGTGAGCGTCGGGGAAAAGCAGGGCGTTCGTTCTGACGAAGATGTCCAAACTCGACTTTGGAAAGTCGAGCTACGCCGCGCGTCCGACTTGCCGGGCCTACGGTGCAAGCGTGCTCTCTTTGTCATGTCCTCTTTTATTCACACCCTTGCGCGTGTTTTGGGAGCTTGCGTGGTTTGCGATTGGAAGGCACGACATCGCAATGTTGTCTTTAGTCGCCTATTTGTTTCGCTCCGCCGTCGTCGTAATTCTTTTCGTGCAGATTGCACGTGCGGAGGTGGCTCTTCCGCAGGATGCCCACGTTCTGTTTTATGGGAACGCTTTAGTGGAGCGGTTGCTGGAGCATGGTGAACTGGAGGCCCGGGTGCAGATCGCGACTCGCGGGAAAAATGTTCATTTTCGCAGCCTCGCTTGGACGGGCGATGAAGTGGCGAATCGCCTTCGCGCGGAGGGCTACGCGGCGCACATGAAAGACTTGCTCGCTGCGTGGCCGGCGAATGTTGTGGTGCTGGGCTACGGGGGGAACGAGTCGTTTGCCGGCGGGGCGGGACTGCCAGCGTTTCGCTCGGCCCTGTCGGGGTATTTGGATCAATTGTCGCGGCTGCATCCGGGCGCGGCGTTTGTGATCCTGTCTCCCATCGCGACGGAGGGCGATGCGACTCGCACGGCTGTGGTGAAACTTTATGCGGATGCGCTGGCGGACGCGGCGAAGCAGCGTGGGGCGCTGTTTGTGGATTTGTTCGCGGCGAGTGCGTCGGCCTATGCGAAGAGCAAGACGCCGCTGACGACGAATGGGATTCATCTGAACGACGCGGGTAATCACGAGATGGCCGTCGTCATCGCGTCTGCACTCGCGGGGAAAGCGGCAGAGCAAGCGAATGCGGCGCACGTGAAGGAGGTCGCGGCGGCGGCTTCGCAACTCGCATATTACACGGCGGAGGTCGTGCGTCCGAAGAACGGCATTCTTTACTACGGCCAGCGGAAGCGCGCGAATGAGCGCGCGGCGGAGTTGCCGCTTTATCTTGAGCGCATTTCCAAAGCGGATGCGATCGTGCACGAAGTCGCGGCGAGCGAGGGCGCGAGGTTCGCGGACTTTCCGTTTATCGCGCTGGCACCGTTGCCGCCGGTGACGAAGGGCGGCTCGAACAGCGGCGTGGGCACGGTGAAGTCGCCTGCGGAGATGCAAGCAGAGCTGAAAGTTGCACCGGGATATTCGCTGAATCTGTTCGCTTCGGAAGAGCAGTTTCCCGAGCTTCGTGCGCCGGTGCAGATTGCGTTCGACGCGCGCGGACGGCTGTGGGTCGTGACGATGCCGAGCTTCCCGCACACCGTTCCAGGACAACCGCAGGAGGATAAAATCATCGTCCTCGAAGATACGGACCACGACGGCACGGCCGATAAATGCACGACTTTCGCAGGCGGGTTCGACGCGCTGGACGGCATCGCATTTACCGAAGATGGCGCGCTCATCGGCGAGCAATCGCGCCACTGGCTGATGCGCGACACCGACGGCGACGGACGCGCGGATACCAAGACGGAGGCGCTGCGCGGGCTCGATGTCACCGACTCGCACCACGGCGGAATGGTGGCGACAGATCCAACCGGCGGCGTGTGGTTTTCCGACGGCGTATTTCATCGTTCGCAATTTGAAACGCCGTTCGGGGTGCATAGGGGATTTGATTCTTCGACGTATCGGCAAGACATGCGCACGGGGCGCATCGAGACGGAGTGGCAGAGCCTCACTCCGAATCCGTGGCGTGTGACTTTTGACCGCACGGGCAACGTCTTCCAGATGTATGGAGGTGGCGACGTGCTCGACGGATTGCAACTGACATGGACCCCGCTCGGCATTTATCAGCCGTACGCCTTCGGCAAGTTGCTCGATTACGGCAAAGGCAGCGGAGCCACGAGCATCTCAAGTCCGAACTTCCCCGACGAATACCAGCAGGGCATCGCCAACGGCGTGCTGCTCGGGCCCTATGTGGTGGCACTGACAAAATGCGACTTCAGCCAAGGCGCAGTGCGCGGCAGTGACCGACTCGACTTGCTGTCGTCGGCAAACCCCGCGTTCCGCCCCGTGGATATGAACTTCGGTTTCGACGGCGCGCTTTACGTGTCGGATTTCTCCAGCGCGATCATCGGTCACGCGCAAAACCCGATGCGCGACGCGCGCTGGAATCACACCAAAGGCCGCATCTGGCGCGTCGTGTATGATGGCAAGCCGGTGGTCAAGGACTGGCCCGCAATCGAAGGCCGCCCTGCACCGGAGCTGTGCGCTTTGCTCACGCATTCGCAGGACATCGTGCGGCATCACGCACGCATCGAACTGCGCAAACTCGGCAAGCCCGCACTCACCGCTGTGGATGCGTGGATTGCTGGAAAAATGAGCGATGATCAAGCCGTGCTCGAAGCGCTCTTCGTATGCGAGGGGCGCGGCGAAACACGCCCGGCGTTGCTCGGTGCTTTGCTGAAATCGCAATCACCGATGCACCGTGCTGCCGCTGTGCACCTCGTCCGATTGCAGGCAGCGCGGCTGCCGGATTTTGTCGCACTGCTTGAAAGCGTCGCAGCCGATCCGCATCCCCGAGTGCGCATGGAAGTCGTGGACGCCGTCGCTCATCTGCGCCCGGCATTCCCAGTGGTCGAGAAACTCGTACACGCCTTCCACGGCGAGCAAAATGGGAGCGTGAAACAAATGCTCGCGGACCTTTCTTTCGGAACCGCCGCTCGGCTTGGCAGCAGTGTGCCGGTGCTCGAAGTTCCGAAGGACGCTCTACTCGCGAAATGGAATAGTCTCGGCGAAGGAGTCTATCAGACGTTCATCCGCAGCGATGCCGCGCAACCGGCAGTGCTCGCGTTGCGATACAGCTTTCTCGACGTATCGCTCAACGGAGTCCAAGTGCTGTCATTTGACTCGCAATGGAGCAGCGATCAACAGGCCCGTCTAGAGTTGCAGCCTGGACTGAACACGCTGGAGATTACATATCGGAAGCTGCGCAACGCACCACCGGCAGTGCATCTCTTTAGCCCGATCGGCGAGAAACTCTCCGGCGCACAGTTGCCTTCCGACGACACGCAACTCGCCGCTTTTACCGCCGAGTATGAGAAAGCGAACGCCAAGCTCGGCAAGGCGCTGCGAGTGCAAGCGGTGCTGAATCAAATGATTTTCGCACCACGCGAATTGCGTGTGAAGCCCGGCGCGAAAGTGCGGCTCATTTTCGATAACCCGGACCTCATGATGCACAACTTTGTGTTGCTTGCGCGCGGCGCTGAAGAGGAAGTTGGCGCGCTCGCAGACAAACTCGCCGCCGACCCAAATGGCATGGCGAAGAACTACGTCCCTTTGTCGCCGAAAGTCCTATTCGCGACTCCGCTGGTCGCGCCAAACACGAAGGCCGAACTGACCTTCGACGCGCCGAAAGAGCCGGGCGAGTATCCTTACATTTGCACATTTCCCGGCCACTGGCGCGTGATGAAGGGCGTGCTCATCATTGATGCTCCGTCGCAACTCGATCCGCGAACGAATGCCGCACTCGACGGCTTCGAAGCTCGCATCCCAAAACTCCGAATCGCCGTCGCAAAGACCGAAGACAAAGCGAGCAATCCCGGCGGCGGTTCGGATGCCAGCGCGCTGTTTAACGGCACCACGCGAAACGGCTCCGCACAAGCCGCCACGCTCGACGACGGTAAGACTTTCCGTGGCTACGGAAAGGGCGACATGCTGACCGTCATGCTCGATACGGCCAAAGCCCACGGAGGATACGACCTTTCAGAAATCCGCACATTTGCCGGCCACGGCGACGGACGCGCATCGCAGGCATTCAAGCTTTTAGCAGCCACTGCGCACGAGCCTACGAAGTTCAATCTAGTCGAGACCGTGAAGCTCCCGACGCAATCGGGAGCTACGGAAGTCAGCATTGCCGCCAGTTCGAAGCTGCGGGGGATCGTGGCTCTGCGCTTCGAGTTTTCGGATGGGCCGCTTGGCTACAACTTGTACCGCGAAATTGCCATTCAGGGCACTCCGAGCGCAGGGCATTGATCCGGCTCCGGCGACGCTTCGCATCGTTCCGAAAAATCCTCCGTTGACCCCGCCCCCTCGGATACCGTTCCCTCTGCGCCGATGGTTTACGAATTTACACAGACCCGCCGCATTGAGTTTGCGGAGACGGATATGGCGGGGATTGTGCATTTCGCGAACTTCTACCGGATGATGGAGTCCACGGAGCACGCGTTCTTTCGCTCGCTGGGCTTCTCGGTGCATCAGGAGATTGGCGGCGTCCGCATCGGCTGGCCGCGTGTTTTTACGTCGTGCGAGTTTTTTAAGCCGCTGCGATTTGAAGACATGGTGGACGTCCAGCTTCTCATCACGGAAATCCGCAACCGCTCCATCGGCTATGGGTTCCGCTTTTGGAAACACGACGGTGCGGAGCGGGTGGAAGTCGCTCGCGGGGCCGTCACCACCGTCTGCACTGCGATGGGCGAGAAGCTCTCCGCTGTGCCGATCCCCGAGGCGCTGCGCGCGGCAATCAGCATCGCGCCTGCGGAGTTGCTCGCTATTTTCTCACCCACCGCGGCCAAGTAAACACGCGGCTTGCGGTTCTCACTCAACGTTCAATGTCCAATCAACCAACCAAACAAAAATCAATGACCTGGCTACTCTTCGCATTTCTCACCGTCGTAACTTGGGGCGTCTATGGCGTCCTCCTGCACAAGGGGAGCATGGGGATGGAGGACAAAATTAATGGCCGCTACAAAGCGTTCCTGTTCGTCGGCTTTGCCTACTTTCTCGTCGCCGTGCTGGCCCCTCTCGTGATGCTGCGACTGAGCGGGAAAGCGGGCTCGACGAACTTCCTCGCGTATCCCACGACGGGCTGGGTGTGGTCGCTCATCGCGGGCGTGGTGGGCGCGGTCGGGGCGTTCGGGGTGCTGCTGGCCTTTGGCGCAGCGCCGGACCCGAAGCCGGTTTACGTGCCGGTCGTCATGTCCATCATCTTTTGCGGAGCGCCCATCGTGAACGCCTTTGTCTCAATGATGGAGCATCCGCCGACGCACGGGCTGGCCTCGGTAAAATGGCAGTTCTGGGCGGGAATCCTCATCGCAGCCATCGGCGGCAGTATGGTGGCGCTGTATAAACCGGACGCGCCTGCGCCTGTGGCAAAGCCAACGCCGACGCTCGAGGCTGCGAAGTAATAGGCGGGCTGATGGCGGATATTGAGGAACTCCTCCGCGATCTCGCGGGCAACGCCTTCCAGCGCACGCGCATCGCGGATGGCTGGGCTGGCGTGCCTTTTACCACGAAGGCCGAACTCGTCGCCGACTACGCTGCGCATCCGCCTTATGGGAGCAACCTGACTTTCCCGCGAGCCAGCTACACGCACTTCTGCCAGACGAGCGGGACGACGGGCACGCCGCTGGCGATTCTCGATACGCCGGAGTCTTGGGACTGGATGCTCGGCAACTGGCAGCGCATCTACCGCGAGTCGGGTGTGCGGCCCGGCGACGCCATCTATTTTGCGTTTTCGTTTGGGCCGTTCCTTGGCTTTTGGACGGCGTTTGAGGCGGCGGCGAAATACGGGGCGCTGTGCATCCCTGGCGGCGGGCTCTCCAGCATCGCCAGACTGCGCGCGATGAGCACCCATCGGCCTCGCGTCCTCTGCTGCACGCCCACGTATGCGTTGCATCTCGCAGAAGTCGCGCGCAAGGAGGGCATCGAGGCGCGGGTGGAGAAAATCATCGTCGCTGGCGAGCCCGGCGGCAGCATCCCGAGCGTGCGCGAGCGGATCAGCGCCGCGTGGAGCGGGGCGGAAGTGCTGGACCACTACGGCATGACGGAGGTGGGCCCGGTGGCATTCCAAAAGGACGGCGCGCTTCACATCATCGAGGAGAGCTACTTCGCCGAAGTGATAGACCCCGTGACGCTCGCGCCGCTGCCCGATGGCGAGCTGGGCGAACTCGTCCTCACCCCGCTAGGCCGCACCGCATGGCCGCTCCTGCGCTACCGGACGGGCGACCTCGTCCGCCGACGAGGCAGCGCGCTGGAAGGCGGCATCCTCGGGCGGGTGGACGATATGATCGTCGTGCGCGGAGTGAACATTTACCCCAGCGCCGTGGATGCCGTGGTTTCCACCGTGCCGGAGATTGCCGAGTATCGCGTCACCGTCTGGAAGCGGAGCGAGCTGACCGAACTCTCCGTAGAAATCGAAAGCGCGGATGCCGCCGCCGCCGCGCACTTAGAGCGTGCGCTCACGGAAGCGTTCTCATTGCGCATCCCCGTGACGCTGGTGGAGGAGCTTCCCCGGTTTGAGCTGAAAGCGCGGCGCTGGCGGCAGGGATAGCCGCATCATAAAGGCAAAAAACAAGGCCGTGTTCCGAAGAACACGGCCTTGAGTGAATACTATCCGGGATGGATTTAGCGGCGTTTGAATTCCTGCTCTTCCGAGCGGCGGCGCTTCATCTCCTGTTCGTCGGAGCGACGGCGTTTCATTTCTTGGTCGTCGGAACGGCGACGTTTGAACTCCTGCTCGTCAGAACGACGGCGCTTCATCTCCTGCTCTTCCGAGCGGCGGCGCTTCATCTCTTGCTCCTGAATCTGTGATTCACTGACGACCATCGCTTGGAGAGCGGGGCCGGCAATGAAGGCAAAGGTCAGTGCGATAAGGACTTTTTCACTGTTGTTGTGTTGTGTTGTTTTGCCCCTGCCACACCTTCCGGCTTTTTTGCTTTTGTGCACGGCAGCGACGCAAGCGACTGAAGCAAAATTCTCATTTGTGACAAGATTTTATTTCAAAAATCATGCCGAGCAACCGCCCCTCTTTCCCTCGTTCCTAGTTGAACATCCCAAGCCAGACTCGGCCGCTCACCCCATTTTGAAGCGAATATCTCTGACGGACTTGCCGAAACGCTTCTTCACCTTCGTCAAAATCTCCCGCTTCCAAGTCGTTTCGAGCTCAAATTTCATCGAAGCCTGAAGCACTCGGACGTAAAGAATCCCCTCAAAAAGGCGACTCGGCGTTGAGTGATTTGAGAGAAACTCGCCAACAATTTCATGCCACGCGGCGATGATTTCTTCTTCCGTCACCCTACTCCCTAGCCCGAGTTCCTTCATGAGCGCGTCCACGAGCGGCCCCATTGCCTTTGCCGTATCCTTTGGAAACGGCGTCTCCGGCATACCTCGCCATTCGGCGATGACTTGGGCTCTCAGTCGATTGTTCACGTTCAGAGAATGCGCGGTGTGGCGAATCGATCCAATCCTAATTTGCCGAACGCCGGCTTGCCCGTTACCGTGAGTCACATGAACCAACGTCCGCAACTTTCCACCGCCGATCAGCGGCGCCTTGATGGTCTCGCTGCGAGCTTCGGCGACTTGCGGAAAAGGAACATCGGTTATCCCTGTAATCAGGATTTTGACTATTCGGAACTCGCCCCGTTTCTCGCATGGTCTGCGAATAATATCGGCGACCCGTTTGGGCCGTCGAACTATCGGCTGAATACGCTGGAGTTTGAGCGCGAGGTGCTCGGCGAGTTTGCGCGACTTGCGCAGGCGGAGGACGGGCAGTGGTGGGGCTACGTCACGAGCGGGGGCACGGAGGGCAATATGTATGGCCTCTACGTGGCGAGAGAGTTATTCCCAGATGGTATCTGCTATTTTAGCGAAGATACACACTACTCCGTGGCGAAAGTTCTGCGCCTCCAGCACACGCGGAGCATCATGCTGAAATCGCAGCCGAACGGCGAACTGGACTACACCGATTTGCGCGAGACGCTGCGCATCCATCGTGATGCGCCACCGATCATCTTCGCGAATATCGGTACGACGATGAAGGGAGCAGTGGATAACCTCGCGACCATCCGCAGTATCCTCGGGGAGCTGGCGATCCCGGCTTCCTACATCCACGCCGACGCTGCGCTGAGTGGGATGATTCTGCCATTTGTCGCCGAGCCGCAGCCATGGAATTTCGCTGCGGGGGCTGATAGTATCAGCATCAGCGGGCACAAGCTGCTCGGGTCGCCCCTGCCGTGCGGCATCGTTCTCGCGAAGAAAAAGAACGTGGATCGCATCGCTCGCAGCATCGAGTACATCGGTGCGCTCGATACCACCATCGCGGGGTCGCGTAGCGCATTCGGGCCATTATTTCTTTGGTATCGGCTGCGTACGCTCGGCACTTCTGGTATCGCGGAAATCGTCCGCCGGAGCCTTGATCTCGCCGCTTTTGCCGAAGAGCGGATGAATGCTGCGGGCATCCCTGCTTGGCGGCACAAGAACTCCGTGACCGTCGTCTTTCCCCGCCCGCCCGCCGCACTCATGGAGAAATGGATCGTCGCTCCGAAAGGCGACATCGGTCACATCATCACGCTGCCGCACGTCACGGAAGACATCATCACGGAGTTCATCACTGACTTTGTCAATGCACGCACATGAAACGGGATGCCTCCCGCATTCGATGAAATCGCAGGAGTCCCGTCCTATGAGCACTCACAGACGATTCGGAAGCCGACGTCGTTGCTCTGATAAGTCGGGAGGTTTGAGTTCCGGGCGCAACAGCGGAGGCTGGAGATGCGTGATTTCCACGAGCCTCCACGATATACGCGCTTGGTGGTGATTTTGGTGGCTTTGGGGTTCACAGTCTCGCGACCTTTGTAGGGCTCGAATGCATCGAGGCACCACTCGAAGACGTTGCCAGCGAGATCTTCAATTCCGAACGGACTTGCCCCTCGGGGAAAGCTGCCGACGGGGGCTGTCTCGGCGAAGCCATCGTCCACGTTTGAGTCACGCCATGCGAATTGCGTGCGTACGTCGGCGAAATTTGCCAGATGTCCGGTGACGGTGCGGTCGCCCCACGGGAAAAGTCGAGTCTCGCCGCCTCGTGCAGCATATTCCCACTCTGCTTCGCTCGGTAGGCGATATTTGCGGTTCTCGCGTTGACTGAGCCACTTGCAAAACTCCTCAGCTTCCACGGAACTGACGTAGATGACGGGGTGCGTATCGTCGGCCCACGCGCCACGTTTGTTGCGGTGGGCGGGGTCGTATTTCTCATACATCCCGTTGGTGATGGGCACGCGGCTCATGTGGAAAGCGGAGAGGATGACAGGGGTGACGGGTTGCTCGTTTTGTTGCCCATCTGGCGTTTCGCAGCCCATGCGGAATTGGCCGGTGGGGATGAGATACATGTCCAGCCCAAGCGTATTGATGAAGTTTGGATAACGGAGTTTCTCTTCAACTCGGGCGATGGGGGACATGTTAATCTCCTGTTTGGGCGCCGGGACCGGACGCACTGTGGAGGGGGAATGGCGCACCGGGGCGACAACGGGGCGTGGCGGAGCAATGGTTGCGGCCGCCCCCGCGCGCGGTGGTGGTCCGCTGGCTGGCATTGGCTTGGAGGCCATTTCTTCGAGGTATTCGTCAATCAGATCCTCCGCTTGCCCACCCGTGAGGCCAAGACCTTCTCCGAGGTTGCACATGGCGTCGCGCTGATCATCGGTCATCTCTTCGCCATCAAGGCACAGGCGCGACATGCCTAGGATTTTGCGAAACTCGGCGAATGGTTCCCGCTCCTGCGGAACTGGTGACGCGATAGGGAGAATGTGGTGGGCGACCGGCAGTTGCTCAATAACCGGCACCTCCACGACTGGCGGTGGTGGAGGTATCGCGCCGATTCGTGCGCTCCCGGTGCGTTCGAGTTCGGCGTCGATGACGGGAATCATGTCGTCGTGTTTGAGCCCCATCGCTTCGCCGGCGGTGAAAAGACGAGCCTGACTCTCCTCCGTTAGCTTTTTCTCCGCGAGGGTGAAGGTGATGAGCTTCCGAAACTCCACGACGGCCTTAGCGACCAATTGGAGGTGCAGTTCCGCGTCGTGTTTCGAGCGTTTCTCGGGATCGAGCAGGCGAGTGCGAGCTTCGGCGAGGAAGTGGGGCGCTTCATCGAGCCCTTGGCGCAACAGTTGCGCCATCGGGTTGCTCGGCTGGTTTTTGAGCGGGAGTTTTTTCTGCCACCAGACGTGGAGAAGCCGCGTATTTTCCTCAATGAGATCGGCGCTAACGTTGCCTGTGTGATCGAGGCACAGGCGCTCGTAAAGGTTTGGCGAATTGTAACTCCGCCATCCTTCCCATCGGAGTGGATTGTCTGGTATCGGATTTGGAAGAGCCAAGTGCGTGGGCTAATGCGCGCCTTTGCCCGCTACGAAATCTGAAGCTGGGCGAGGTCTGCGGTTGCGAGTTCGAGTTCGTTTTCTGAAAGGCCCGTGTTCCTTGCGATGGAGACGCGGCTTGTGCGTCCGTATGCCTCCACTACCACTTCAAGCACCTGATTTTCGTTGTAGTGGTAAGTCAACTCGACCGGGGAGCCTTTCGGCAGGAAGGGCGGTAGCTCGATGTCGCAAATCCCCAGTGGCGTACACTCGCCGGGGACGGTGCTCTCGCCTTCGACGACCCGCACGATTGCGTTCTTCATATTGGCCTTTGCGGTGCCGAAGCTGTTTTTGATCTCGTTCGGGATGGTCGTCATTTTCGGAATCATGGTGAATACGTATTCTTCCATCTTGCCGTCGTCCCAGAGTACTACGCCGAGGGTGTGGGTGGTGATGTTGGTGACCTTGATCAGGGAACCATCCGCAGCGGAGAAGACGTCCCGCACTTCGGACGCGATGCTGCGCTCGCCGATGTCATCTTCCTGCTGAAGCATGGAGAGCATCCCCTGTATCGCCGCACCAAGCGCCACGGCTTCATCGGGGCTCACATCTTCGGCGACTGGACGGTTCGACGATTCCGTAATCATGGTCCGCACAGAAGGCACGCGGGTCATACCTCCTGTGAGCAAAACGCGGTCGATATCCTCCCAGCCGAGTTGCGCTTCCTGCATGACGATTTCGCAGATGGATTTGCACTTTTCGATGAGGTGTTGCGTCTTGGCCTCGAAGTCTTCGCGAGTGAGTTCGATTTTCACGCTCCTGCCGTTGTAGCTGTGGACGAGCGTCGTCCGCTGGCGCGTGGAGAGTTGCACTTTAGCGGTGAGGGCGCGGTTATAAAGGTCTTGGTAGCTCTGGAGATCGAGCAGGGGATTCTCGCCGTGCTGCTTATCAAACTCGTCGGCCACCCAATTCACGATCACGTCGTCCCAGTCTTTACCCCCGAGGCGGTGGTCACCATTGCTCGCGACCATCCGAATGTGGTGCCCTTCGATGCGCATGATCGTGACGTCGAACGTCCCGCCACCGAGATCGAACACGAAGACCGTCTGGTCTTGGTCCAGCTTATCAAGGCCGTATGCGAGAGCCGCCGAGGTGGGTTCGTTGATGATTTGCAAAACGTTCAATCCTGCAAGCTGCCCAGCGTGGAGAGTCGCGGTCCGTTCTGCGTCGTTGAAATACGCGGGCACCGTGATGACGGCGTCGGTCACCTGCTCGCCGAGATACTTTTCCGCATCGCTCTTCAGCTTGCGGAGGATGACGGCCGAGAGCTCCTCCGCCGAATACACTTTGCCGCCAAACGCCCGAGAAAATTGGGATTTCGATTTCCCCATTTCGCGTTTGATGAAATCGACAATCTTGTCGGGCTCCGCGACGGCGTTCTGCTTCGCGACCGTTCCTACGACGGCATTAGCTCCGTCGAACAAGATCACGGAGGGTGTGATACGTTCGCTTTCCGCATTGGGAATGATCTGAGGTTTTCCGTAGGCGTCGATATGGGCGACCGCACAGAATGTGGTTCCGAGGTCGATACCGATTGATTTACGATTTGTAGGATTCTCTGACATGGCTAGGGCTGTTTGGTATGGCTTACGTCGCAATAAATGTGCCGAGAAGCGTTTGATTTACACATTGGATTCGAGTGTTTCTGAATTGCCGGCGGGGGATTCCTTCCATTTTTTAATGACGACTTCTTCGGGGCGAATTGGGCGATCTTTCCAGACGAAGCCCCGTTTGAGGACTTTCACAATCTCCTGATCCCTCGCAGGATCATCCGTCGTTTCCACCGACATGGCTTTCTGGGTTCGCTTGTCGAGTTTTTCAGACGTCAACGGCACTAGCGTGACATCGAGGCGCTCGAGGACCTCAAGGATGAAATGGGTGTTGTGGTCGAGGTTCATCACCGCCTGTCGCATGTTTTCTAGCAGACTGAAGGTGCTGCCTCCGGCCTCCCGTTCGTCGAACGATGTAATTGTCAGCGTAAGCTGCCTGTGGATGTCCGCCATGTCGTCATATACGGAAATGAGGTCGCGAATCACGGGGCGAAGGACCGATTCAAGGATGAAGGCATCCTTGTAAGTCTTGAGCTCGGTGTGCAGTGCCTCAAACATTGCTTTGCTCACCGTATTCCGAGACTCCAGCGACTGCTTTGTTTCGGCGAGCGTCTGCGGCACGGACTCGCTGGCTGCTGCTAGTCTGTCCAATCGATCGAGCGTCGCGAGTTGCTCGTTTTGGGAGCGGTGCAGCGATTCCATACTGTCCAAGACTCGTCGGACGAGTGATTGCACGTCTGGTGCTGCCGTCGGCCTTGGCGCGTGGACGTGAGCGCTCAGTTCAGCGTCGCGCGATTGCTCAGCTTCGATGACGAGAGCCTGCAATTGAGCGCTGAATTCACTGTCCATGTTCGGAATGGGATCGACCATATTCGGCGGATGCAAAAGCGGGATTCACGCCACTCCGATGCGGAATTATCCGCGCAGCGAAACTATTGCGGCACGATCCGAATGTCGGCTTCCCCTCGCAGTTCGATCTCCGGCGTCTCTTTATAAAGGACGAGTTCTCCGCGCACTTCCACGGTCTTGCCTTCCAAGCTCTCGATCTTTCCGCCCGCTACCCCTGCTACCTTTGCGAGATGATCCTTCTTCACGATTGCTACAAACTTTCCACGTGGGCTCCCTTCAAAGTTGATGAAGGTCATCGTCTCCGTTTTCGTCGCACCGACCCCCGTGACCTTTCCTCGGATGGTCACCTGCTTTCCTATGGCGGCGCGGATCGCGGCATCATCGCTCGCGGCGAGCACGCCTGGTAGCTCCACCGGCACGCTTGGCGCGGGGATACTTGCCAGTGCATTGAGGCCCGCTGCACCGTCGATGACGGGGAGAAAGTCTGCCTTGGAAAGATCGATGTCCACTACCACGGGATTGTGATCACTCAGTCCCGGATACGGCTTCACAAATGCCACCGGACGCCCGAGCCCCGCAGTGAGAATGTGGTCGAAGCAATTGTCCGGGTAGTTCCCCTCTCCGGGAATCGTCGTCCGGTTTGCAAACGGCACGCCTTTGTGCGTCCACCACAGCCCAGCCTCAATGAAGCCCGCAATCGTCGGGTCTTTTGCAAATTTCGGGTCGTCGATCGACGTATTCATATCGCCCGCCACCACCACGGCGCACGGTCCGCGCTTGCCGTAAAGTGCAAGCATCTCTTGGATGTGCGCGATGAGTTGCCGCGCCGACTCCGCTCTCATCGCCACGTTTTCGTCGAACACTCCGAGGTTACTCTTCAAGTGCAGCGACCAGCACAGTACGAACCTCCCTCCGCCCGCATCCAGAGCCGCAAACGCGTAGCCTCGTGGCGGGCCATAGTGCCCGCCGGTCCACTTCGCCGACCACGCGGAATCCGCCGCCCACTTCGAGGCGATTACCTGATTCTGCGGACGCCCATCTGGGATCATAAAGTCAAACGCCGTCACGATTTGCGGAGTCAGTCCCGGTACCGCCTTGCACAGCTCTGCAGCGCCTTGCCATGCCCGCACTTCTTGCAGCAGAAGCACGTCAGGCTTCAGCTCTACGATGGCTCTTTGCGCTGCCGCCATGTGTGCGGCAGCGATCTCGGGCGTCGCCTCGGGCTTGTGCCCTGGGAACCACTGGAGATTCCACGACACGACACGCAGTATCCCGTGCGGAGGCGCCGAGACGGCGGCGGAAGGCTTACCGCACGCGGCAACGAATAGAGCGGCGATGAACGAGGCGAGAAAACGAAATGGCGAGTGCATTAGACGTGCGCAGAGTTGTTGCTTACTCGGGGAAATGCGAGCGCTCATTAGCATTCGTTCCCTATACCCTTTGCAAATCCGAGCCCCTCATGCACAAACCGTCGCCGCCATGAAAATCATCCTTACGCTCTGTGTCTCCGCGCTCATCGCCACCACTCACGCTCAGATTCCACTACCCGTCCCGGCTTTCAAAAAGGAAAGTCGCATCCTGTTTCAGGGAGACTCGATCACTGACGGCAATCGCGGGCGCAGCGCTGACCCGAACCACATACTCGGCCACGGTTACGCTTTCATCATCGCTGCGAAATACGGCGCAGACTACCCGCAACTCGGCCTGACTTTCATCAATCGTGGAATCAGCGGCAATAAGGTGACCGACCTCGCCAAACGCTGGCAGCCGGACGCTCTCGATCAAAAGCCCGCGCTCATCAGCATCCTCGTCGGCATCAACGACGCCGGAAAAGGCGTCCCGCTTGAAGAATTTGAAGCTTCCTACGATCAGCTTCTAGCCGATACCCGCGCCGCCATTCCCGACGTGCGACTCGTCCTCTGCGCTCCCTTCACACTCCCTGTGGGCAAACGCAAAGACGGCTACGACGCTTGGTTCACCGATGTAAAAGCCCGGGCACTCATCACCGAAAAGCTCGCGTCGAAATACCACGCCGCTCTCGTCCGCCTCCAGCCCATCTTTGAATCCGCCACTCAGCGCGCCCCTGCCGATTATTGGATATGGGATGGCGTCCACCCGACCTACGCCGGTCACCAGCTCATCGCCGATGAATGGCTCCGCACGGTTCGCGACTTCTGGCGCGAATAGCAGGGAGCACTACAAGCCGCGCACTTTGGCGAGGTAGATGGCGCTCTTTCCTTCGTGGCTGGAATAGTAGGTGATCCACCACTCGCCGCGATTCCAGAACAGGCCGGGATAGCTATTGTCGCCGCCGCTGGGGAGTGTGACGCTGGGGAGCCATTTCCCATCCACCACAGGGCCGATTGCGGTCTTCGCTCCCTCGGGCCGATAGTCGCGCCCGGCGACTACGATACGCCCGGGAGGCATGAGGAAGTTCGGCCCGCCGATTGCTCGCCCGATGGGTTTCCATGTCCAATCGGTGAATGGGCTTTTTGCCGTGCCGAGCCAGCCTTCTTTATCGTCGGACTCTCGCCGCACGAGCGCAGTGCAGTCACCTTCGATGTCGAACCGGAGCGTTGTCTCATTCGGGCGACCGCGCACTTTTAGCGGAGCGACCGCAGTCCAAGCTATGCCGTCTTCACTGTTATAGAGCGTCAGCGTCCACTCACCGGTATCCTCGGCCGTGCCTTCGGGCGCGCTCGTTTTATACGAAGCGCCCCACGCCGTCGCGTGCTGCCAAGTAACCCGCCAGAGCCAATCGCCCTCGCCCAAGATGCGCTGCGGCGCGCTCCACTCGCGACCGTCTTTGGAAAAGGCGACGCGCGGCTGGCGAGCGAGCAGCTTCGTGCCGCCTTTGTAGATGCTGCCGCCAGCCACCAACATGAGCTTATCCTCAGGCGTGATGCTGAGTTTCGGATCGCGAAGATCGGTGCCTTCCTCTGCGATAAGTGCCGCACTTTCCCACGTATCGCCGGTGGTCGAATGGAGGACGCGAATCTTTCCATCCCCGCCCACATGCGCATCAGCCTCACGGAAAACGATCCACCATTCATTGTGCCACCGTGCGAGGTCGGTGAATGCGCTATGCGGCGCTGCGTCCCACACTTTAGTGACTTGGATCTGTGGCTCGGCAAAGGCGGTGGTGGCAAAGATGAGGCTGAGCAAAAGTCGGCATAGCATATGCGGGCCGAACTATCACGGATGCCGTGCGCGAGGCACGTTCAAAAACGCCGAGTCTTTTAAGATGTGGGCGCAAAAAGTCGGAGGCGCGACGTAGCTCGACTTTCCGAAGTCGAGTTTTGTCCTCCCTATCAGAGAGGGCGTTCTGTTCTTCTGCGCCGCGACTCGACATTGGAATGGCGAGCTACGTTTTTGCGCCTGCACCTTTTAAGCCGCAGCGAATACTTCACCGCGATGCTTGCACCTTTGGGTGTGTCCGTATGAAGTGGGCGGCAATGTTGATCGCACGAGAATACGAACAGGCCGCACGCAAGTATATTGTAGGCCTTCATGGAGGCATCCAAGTGGATGGGTTGGAGATTTATCGGAGCGGGGGCGTGGTTTCTGTAAAGGAGGAGGCTCCCACGGTGTTCGATGTGGTGGTGCGAGGGCCCGACGGGGAGATGTATGATGTGACGATGTTGAAGGACCGCGAGGGGTGGATCGGGGATTGTATTTGCGACGTGGAGCTGAATTGCGAGCACTGCTGCGCGGCGATGTACGCGCTTTTGCTCGCGGACGAGAAGCAGTATAAAAAGGCTCCAGTCAAGGTGACCAAAGCGAAGACTTTTCACGCGATGGCCATCGCTCATGCGGGACGGGCGCTGACGAAGATCGAAGCGACTGCGGCGAAGGCGGTGGACAAGCTGTTCGAGGATCATCGGCACGCATACGGCGTGATGCAATCGCTGGTGGACCAAGCGGCGGGCCTGCCCGTGCGTGGCTGGGCGTATCACACCGTGGAGCTGTGGCCAGAGTTGCGCCCTACAAACATCGACGAGGCGTGGATGTTAATCGCCGCGTACTATCGGCGGAACGGAATCGCACTCCTGCCGCTGTTTGCCGAGATGACGGATTGGGACAAAGTGGATGCCTATGTGGGCGAGTGGGAGAGGAAGAAAAGCGTGGAGCTGTGGAGCAAGTGGCTCACGACCGCAGCATCGCAGGCGGTGCGCGACGATGCAAAACACGAATTGCGAGTGCGACTGACGGCGGACGATTTCCGGCTGGAGTGGAAAAAGGACGGGGCAGGGGAGTTTAAGGCGATGACGGATTCGGCTTTCCGCACGCTCATCAGTGCGGGCTATTCCGGCGCGCTGCCGCTGGAGGGCGTGTCACTCGATTTGTGGCGGGTATTTTATACAGGCTACGACAGCCACCGGCTGCTCCAGTATCGAGAAAAAGACGGCGTACGGGTGCTCAATGCGATCCTACGGGAGCCGAGATTCGAGCCCGTCATTTGCGGGACGAACGGGAGGCCGCTGGTGCGCGACCCGCGAAAGCTGGAGTGGCAGGTGGGAGTGGAGGATGGGAAGGCCGTGAACTACGAGTTCAGTCTGGTTTTGCCGGATGGCTCGCGCCCCGCGCCGTCGCTATTCACGTTGGATGGCGTGCCTGCGCTCTATGTTACGGCAACTGAAGTATTTGAGGCGCCGCCGCTGGCCGGGTTGAATCTCATGGAACCCATCGTGGTGCCCGCAGAGGCGATCGAGAGCGGTGTCGGCGTGGCACTTTTCGAGCGATTGCGGGTCGCGCCGCCAGGGCGTCTGGCGACGCGGGTGAAGGTCGTGAAGACTCGCGCGATCCTTCAGTGCCGCCTGCAAAAGAACGGCTTTGGCGATGGCGAAATGCTCGTGGTGAATGCGTTCGCGGAGAGCGATGGCGTACGCACCGAGCAGTATGGGCGCGATGGATGGCTGACGACAGGACGTCACGTAGATTCGGGGCAGGACGGCGCGATCGTCCGCAACGATCGCAACGCGCTGGTCGCAGTGCCAGCGGCTCTCAATGCGTTAAAAGCGACGTGGTCCGGCTACGGCGAGCAGTGCTGGCAAAAGACCGCGGGCAAGAAGTTCGCGGAGCAGTTCTCCGAGTGGCTGGTGGGCCTTCCATCCTCGCTGACGCTGGAACTGGACCCGATGCTCGCCTCGCTGCACGAGCCCGCAATCGCGGCGCGCGTGAAGCTTGATGTGGAGGAGAGCGGGATCGATTGGTTCGACATCCGCATCGCGCTCGATGTGGACGACACAACGCTCACAAAGGCGGAGCTGAAGGCACTTCTCGATGCACGCGGCGGCTTCGTTCGCCTCGGCGAAAAAGGCTGGCGACGGCTGGCATTCCAGCTCAGCGCGGAGGACGAGGAGCAGTTCGCCGAGCTGGGATTGAGCGCGCGAGATTTCGACGCCGGGCCGCAGCGACTCCACGCGCTCCAACTTGCGGGAAAAGTGAAGAACCTCCTCCCAGAACCCGCCATCCGCGCCATCACCATGCGGGCAGAAGAAATCAAAACGCGTGTGACGCCAGACCTGCCCAAAGGCCTGAGCGCATCGCTGCGCCCCTACCAACTCGAGGGCTTCCATTTTCTCGCCTACCTCAGCACCAACCACTTCGGCGGCATCCTCGCCGACGACATGGGCCTCGGCAAAACCGTGCAGACGCTCGCGTGGCTCCTATGGCTGCGCGACCGCGAAGTAGAGGTTGCGCCCGAAGGCTCCGGCGCGGCAAAGCCCAACAAGAAAATGTCCAAACTCCAGCCCACGATGGATACGCCCGCCCTCGTCATCGCGCCGAAGAGCGTCGTGGATAACTGGCGCGCAGAGGCCGAGCGTTTTGCGCCGGGACTTCGCGTCGCGATTCTCGGCAAGGGGGCCTGTGATGCAGGCGCACTCGACGAGGCGCGGAAGAACGCCGACCTCGTAGTGATGAACTACGTCCACCTGCGCCTCCTCGAAAAAGAAGCCGCCGCAGTGCCTTGGCGCGCAGTCATCCTCGACGAAGCGCAGGCGATCAAAAACCCCGACAGCGCCACCGCAAAAGCCGCGTGGATACTGAACTCGCCGCACCGCATCGCCCTCAGCGGAACGCCCATCGAGAACCGACTGCTCGACCTTTGGAGCATCATGTCCTTTACCATGCCCGGCGTCCTCGGCGCCCGCGCGGCGTTCGGGAAAGTCTTCGATCAACGCACCGACCCACTCGCCCGTCGCCGACTCGCAGCGCGGATGCGCCCCTTCATCCTCCGCCGCACCAAAGGCGAAGTCGCCAAGGATTTGCCGGACCGCGTCGAGGAAGACCTCGTCTGCGAAATGGACTCCGAGCAAGCCACGCTATACCGCGCCGAGCTGAAGCGCGCACGCATGGCCCTGCTCAAGCTGAACACCAAAGCGGACCTCGATAAAGCGCGCTTCAACATCCTCACCTCACTGCTCCGGCTCCGGCAGATTTGCTGCCATCCCGGCCTCGTCTCCGAAAAAGCCGACAAAGCGGACAGCGCGAAAATGAACGCACTCATCGACATCATCGAGCCCCTCGCCGCAGAAGGGCACAAGATTTTGATCTTCTCCCAGTTCGTCGAAATGCTCTCCCGCATCGAAGTCGAACTCGCCACGCGACTCGGCGAGACGTGCAAACTCTTCAAGCTCACCGGCCAGACGGAAAACCGTGGCGAGCTAGTGAAATCCTTCCAAGGCCACGAAGGCGCAGCGGCGTTCCTCATCAGCCTCCGCGCAGGCGGCTTCGGCCTCAATCTCACCGCCGCCAGCTACGTCGTCCTCTTCGATCCGTGGTGGAACCCCGCCGTGGAGAACCAAGCCATCGACCGCACGCACCGCATCGGCCAAGTCAACAAAGTCATCGCCTACCGCCTCATCGTGAAGGACAGCATCGAAGAAAAAATCCGCGCCCTGCAAAAGACCAAGAGCGCCCTCGCCGCCGACATCCTCGGCGAAGAAAACTTCGCCCGCGCCCTCACCCTCGACGACTTCCAGTTCCTCCTCTCAGAGTGAGGAAGTTGCTCAGGCGACTCCTGATTCCGCGAATTTCGGCTATCCGAGCCATGCGCTTTTATCACTAACTTCCGCACATGATCGCCCGCAGCCTTCTCACCATTCTCTTCGTCGCCGCCTCGCTCCACGCCGCCGATTGGTATGTCGCGCCGGATGGAAATGACGCGTGGTCCGGCAAACTTCCCGCGCTGAATGCCGCGAAGACCGATGGCCCTTTTGCCACGCTCGCGAAAGCCCGCGACGCCATTCGCGGGGTGAAGGAAAAGCGCACGGTGCATATTCGCGGCGGGCTGTATGAACTTCCGCAGGGGCTCAAGTTTTCTGCGGAGGATTCCGGGACAAAGGATGCGCCGGTGGTCTGGCAGGCGTTTGAAAAGGAGACGCCGCTGCTAATTGGCGGGCGCGTCATCTCGGACTGGAAGCCTTGGCGCGATGGCATTTTCCAGGCCGATGTCGGCAAGGGCGTCGCGTTTAAACAACTCATCTTCAACGGCGAGCGGCAAGTGCTCGCGCGGTATCCAAACTTCGACGCGACGAACCCCATCGCCGGCGGTTGGGCCTACGCGGATGGCGAGATGTGGCCGATGTACGCAGACAAGGACGGCGAGGACCGCCACACATTGAAAGTCAAAAACTTCGACTGGCGAAAGTGGTCGCGGCCCGAGGATGTGGAGGTGTTCGTCTTCGCCCGCTACAATTGGTGGAACGACATCGTCCGCGTCAAATCCGTGGACGAATCCAGCCACACCGTCACCACCGCGAAGGACGCCAGCTACGCCATGCGCGCAAACGACCGCTACTATTTCCAGGGCGCCATCGAGGAGCTCGACGCGCCCGGCGAGTGGTATCTCGACAAGCAAACGTCCACGCTCTTTTTCAAACCTCCCGCACCCATCGACAGCGCGAAGGCCTACGCCCCGACCACGAGCGACATCCTGCGGTTCGACGGCACCGAATACATCACCGTGCGCGGCCTCACGTTTGAATGCGCAGAGGGCAGCGCCATCGCGTTTTCCAAAGCGAACCACAACCGCGTCATCGCATGCACCGTGCGCAATGTCGGGCACCTCGGCGGCACCGGCATCAACGTAAAAGACGGTGTGGATAATGGCATCTTCGGCTGCGATGTTTCGTTCACCGGCAGCAACGGAATCGCGCTCGGCGGCGGCGACGTGCCCACGCTCACCGGGGCGCAGAACTTCGCGGACAACTGCTACATTCACCACACCGGCGTCTATTATAAACAGGGCGTCGGCGTCGCGCTCAGCGGCGTCGGCCAGCGCGTTTCGCACTGCCTCATCCACGACACGCCGCGCTTCGCCATCATGTTCACCGGCAACAGCCACACGCTGGAGTTTAATCACATGCGCCACCTCGCGCTCGAGACCGAGGATGTCGGCGCGACGTATTGCGGCGGGCGCGATTGGATTTCCCCGCGCGGCACCGTCATCCGCTACAATTTCATCCACGACGTCCTCGGCTTTGGATGGAAGGGCAAATGGGTGTCGCCCTACTTCGCGTGGGGCATTTATCTCGACGACAATTCCGGCGGCGTGGACGTCATCGGCAACATCGTCGCCCGCTGCGGACGCTCGCTTTTCCACGGCCACAGCGCCCGCGATTCCCGCGTGGAAAACAACATCTTCGTCGAGGGCGGACTGCGCCAGTGGGAGTTCAACGGCTGGCTCACCACGCATCATTTCTGGACCTCGCACTTCGACTCCATGGTGAAAGGCTACGAGTCCGTCGCGAATCTCCCCGCGTGGAAAACCATGCGCGGAATGAACATCCACCCGCGTGACATCCCCGACGCCGAAGGCCGCGTCATGTCCGGCAACGTCTTCCAAAAAAACATCATGGCGTGGAAAAACGACGAGGCCAAAGCGCTCAACACCGTCGCATTCAGCGCCGCGCGAAATACGTTCGACCACAACCTCTACTGGCACGACGGCAAGCCGCTCAAAACCGGCATCCGCGTCACCGGAAAAGTCATCGGCGGCAACCTCGCCCCGAACCCCGGCTTCGACATCGGCGAGCCCGGAAAAATGCCCGCCGACTGGACATTCCAAATCCGCCCGCCCGCCGCAAAAGCCGCGCTCGTCGAGGACGCCGGCCAGCGCGTCCTCCGCATCGACGCCGCATTTGACGATACAAAAAAGCGCGACAACTACCCCATCGTCGTCGCCCGCGAAATCGAACTCCGCCCCGGCGCAAACTACCGCATCCGCGCCCGCTTCCGCACCGACCGCGACACCGCAAAAGCCGCGTTCATGGTCCAATACTACCACGGCGCAAAGGACGGCGAGCCCGGCCATTTCTGGGCCAGCAGCCCGAGCAACGTCGCCGTCACGCGCGAATGGAAAGACGTCGAGTTCGCATTTGCCATCCCCGCCAAAGGCGAAAAAGGCTACCACGAGCGCATGAAGACATTCCGCCTCCGCATCGACTGGGCGGAGAAAGAAGGCGCGCTCTTTGCCGACGACATCGCGCTCGAAGAAACCGAACCCCTCGACGAATGGCAGAGCTGGCAAAAAATGGGCGGCGACGTTCACAGCATCATCGCCGACCCAAAGTTCCTGGCCCCCGAAAAAGACGACTACCGCCTCGCCCCCGACAGCCCCGCCTTCGCCCTCGGCTTCCAACAAATCCCCGCCGAAAAATAGGCCCCTACGCCAGCCCCGACCGCGCCACCTGGCCCATCGTGGAAGCGCAAGGCGCGCGGGAGATGCCGGCGGGGAAGTAGGGGCGGCTGCACCAGCACGACTGAGGTGATGGACACGATGTTTGCTTTTATGTTCGGAGGCTCGTGTGTGCGAGGGAAATGGGTTTTGCGGGGAGGTTACTCGGCTACTCTGCGGCGCTGCGGGGCGCTGTAACTTTGGTCGAGGGCGGCGATGGATGCGCTGGAGTCGCCGTAGATGGAGTCGTCGAGGAACTGGCTGACGAAATGGATGTCTGTGGAGACGGTGCTGTCTTTGCCGCGGAGGCCTGCGCTGTCCACTGCGAGGTCGAGTTGTGCTTCGATGCGGGTAAGGTCGCTGTCGATTTCGGCAATGGATTCTTCGCGACGATCGACGTGGGCTAATCGCTGGTGGAGGATTTTGAGGGTGGCTTCCTTGGAGTCGCGGAGGGCGGGAGTGCTGCGCATTTCGAGTTCTTTTTCGAGTGTTGCGGCGTGTTGCTCAAGGCTGCGACGCATGGTTTTGTCGCCAAGGGCCTGGAGGTTTTCGCGGGCGACGAGGAGTTTGAGGAAGAACCATTCGAGGCGGGCTAATGAGTCGGCGTTGAGGTTGCACATGAGCTCGCTGACGCCTGCTTCGCGTTGAAGGGCGATGGCGCGGCGGGACTTGAGTTCGAGGGCGATCATGCGGCTTCTGTTTTCGGGGTTGAGGCGGCCGATGAGGGCGAGGCGTTGCTCTCCGGTGGTGCATTGGTCGGTGAGGTCGCCGCGTGCGTCGATGAGTGCGCGGAAGCGGTTGCTGTTTGCGGCGCTGATGAGCCATGCGCCTTCAATCGCGAGGCCGAGAAGCCAGAAACCGGGGTTGCCAAAGCCGAGTATGGCGAGCCCGAGGGCGGTAAGGGCGTTGAGTGGGACGCGTCCGAAGCCGGGTATGGGTATGGTGAGCCAGAATGCAGCTTTGAGGTATCGGAACACGTGGAGCTAGCGATTGCCCTGGCTCCGCTGCCATGCGGAGAGGAGGTTGTTGATGACGTCGGCTTTCGGCGCTTGCCCGACGGTGGATAGGTCGATCTGTAAACCGAACCGTGAGTATTGAACGAAGGGGCTCTCGGCGGTCTTGATGGGGACGGTGGGGTTGGCGGGGCGGAAGCCGTGTTTGAGGGATTCTTTTTGGACGGTCTCGGTGAGAAGAAAGTCGAGGAAGACGCCGGCTGCTTTGCGCTGGTCGGCGGTGCTCCAGGGGGCGTCGAGGATGTAGTAGGGGTTGTCGTTCCACATGTTTTGCTTTGGGTAGGAAATGTGGAGCTCGCCCCATCGTCCCTCGGCGTTTTTGAGGTAATCGATGACGACGTTTTCGTAAACGAAGAGCGCGTCGTAGCTTGACGGCCCGCGGAGGACCATGTCGCGCATCATGGTGCCGGTGGAGTTTGACATGCCGGTGGTGCCGGACTCGATGCCGTTCATCCAGGTCTGAAATTCGGGGTTCAGGATGTCTTTCATTTCGAGTCCTTTGTTCTTTTTGTGAAAGTCGAAGCCCATGAGGACGAGTGTCATCAATCCGCTGTTGGATTGGTTCGGGTGGGTGTGTCCGAATTTGAATAGTCCCCACTCGGGTTTCTGCGCGATGCCGTCCCATCCGCCGGGTTCTTTGAGCGCTTTGCCGATGGTCTCGAACGATACGTCTTTATACTTCGCCGCGAATGCCTGCTGACGCTCCGCCCACATGACGAAAACCATCGGCGTCAGCGCGAGCGCTTCTTTGCGGAGGAAGGGCGGCTTGTTTTGTTTGATCTGCCACTCCTGGGAGAAGACGTCTTCGTAAAGCTCGCTGGCAGGGCTCCAGACGTTGATCTTCTGGTCGCCCGCGAGGATGGCCTGCGCGCCTTCGAGCGAGCCCTTGGCGATGAGGTTGACCTTGATGCGCTTGCCGTCTGCGGTCTGTGCAAACTGCTCGACGGCCCATTGCAGCCAGCGTTGTTTTTCGGTCCCATAGGCGACGCCGATTTCGACAGGCGCGGTGTCATTTCCACCAAAAATCGAACGAGCCGTGGATGGCTCGCCGCCGGTCGGCTTCGTGGCAAACATCTTCCACGCGCCGAACCCGCAGGCCGCGACAAACAGAACAACGAAGAGCTGGCCGAGCCAGGTGAGACGGGTGCCTTGAGATGAATCAGCCATGTTTAGAAAAATGTGGAGATGTCGCGAAACACCTCGCGGATGTTCTGCGGCTTTCCTTCGTAGAATTTCGCCTGTGTAGCATCGGCAATCTTCTTTAGCACGTCTTGCTGCGCACCGGAATCGTAGCCGATGGTAAAAATGCGGATCGTCTGTTTTTCGCCGTCGTAGCGGATGTGCTCCAGGAGCGTCTGGAGCTTCGTCGCGCTGTCCGTATCCGCGCCATCGGTAAGCACGACGATGGCGGAAATCTTGTCCGTGTTCGCGGAACGATTCGCCATCTGCTCGTTGAACGCGGAGCTGATCGCATCGTAAAGGGCCGTGCCGCCGCCGGGGATGAGCGAACCGACCGCCGACATGGATTGCGCGCGAATCTTCCCGAGCGGCGCAGCAGGTGCGGAAGCCATCACCGTGCTATTAAAAGGCAGCAGCCGGAATGTGTCTTCGTCGCCCAGCATCTTCACAAATTCCTGCGCCCCGGTCCGCGCGCTGACCATGCGGCCATTGTCATTCATCGAGCCGGAAACATCCATGACCAGCGTGACGTTTGACCGCTTTTTCTGCTGCTGCCAGAGCCGCGTAATGGCGTCCATCGTTTCAACGGACGGCACCTCCAGCGTCGTCTGCGGCTCCTTTGGATTTACCCCGTGCGCGGCATCGAGCGGAGCCGTGAGCGCCAGCTCGGCAAGGGCCGGACGAAAGCCTAGAGCCATCGCCTTTTCCTGCTGCTCCCGGGCTAATAGGAAATCGAGATACTTCCGCGCAGCGTCGCGATGCTCGGGCGTCACCCAATCGCGGTCCACGATTCCCGCCGGATGATCGCTCCAAAACGTGCCTTCTTTCGGATAAACCGCGACGACCGGAAACGACGTTGGCTGGCTCTGCTGGTAGCTCTCAATCACCGTATTTTCGTAAAGCACCGCCGCGCTCACGTAGCCCGGACCATTCGCAAACATCTTCTTCCCGAAGAATCCCGTCGAACTCCCGTAGTGCACCACCGAGCGCTCGATACCGCCGAGAAATTTCGCGACTTCCGGCTTTTGCACATCCGCCACGGTCAACGCGGATTTTCGCCCCGTCGCCGCATAAACTTCCGCGAAGAGCGAGATAAGCCCGCTATTGCTGAACTGCGGATGCGTGTGAGCAAACCGGAACTGTCCCCACTGCGGCATCCCCTTCGCCGCCCACCCGCGCGGCTCCGTCGCCATCGCCAGAATCTCCTCCCAGCCAATCGGCTGCTTGCCCCAGCCGAGCGCCTCCGCCATCGGCTGCCACATGGCGATGACCACGGGCGACAGCACAAGATTCTCCGTGCTCGGCACCAGGTCTTTGCCCGTTTTCGCACGCCACTGCGCATTGCCGAGTTTGATAAAAGCTGACGACGCCGGGCTGGTGACGTGCGCCTTGTTGATGCCTGCGATCAGCTCATCGAGACAATCCCCCGAGCCCTTTGCCTGCGTCGTCACGCGGATGGTATTTCCGCTCCCGGTCTTCGCGCCCCGCTTGTTGAAATCCGCCGTCACCTGCTCCACCCACGCCTGCTTTTCCGAGCCGTAGGTGAAAAGAATATCGGTGACACCTTTCGCCGGCGGAGGAACACCGCCAGCATCGGCCTCCGGAGCGCGCTTGGAACATCCCTGCACCAACAGCGAGAACACGACTGCGAACACAAACTGTACGGAACGGGAATACATACGCGCAGACGCTGGCCTGAACGCGCCTCTTAGTCAGCAAAAAACGGCGGCGCGCGAGTCTTGGTAGAATCGGACGGGGGACGTGTTTGTATTCACGAATGGCAGAGCTGGCAAAAAATGGGCGGCGACGGGCATAGCATCATCGCCGCCCCAAAGTTCCTCGCCCCCGAAAAAGTCGCGATTTCCACGCCCAACGCGGCAGCATAGACGCCAAGCGCATTGTGCAGTGAGTTTCGAATGCGAAGGCGGCGTCATCGCCCAAAGCGCGTGGCCGAGCGGTTGGGAGTGGCCTCATGACTCACGCATCTAAATATTTCTGGTGGGAGGGAAGAGCGGGAAAGGAGCGGGGCTTTCCTAAGCCCCGTGCGTGTCCCGATCCATCGGGACAACGGCGTTTGCCACTGCCGTGGCAACGGGGCTTAGGAAAGCCCCGCTCCGATTCGCATTTCCCGCGCTTTCAGCAGGGGAATTTAGATGCGTGAGCCCGGTGAGTGGCCTTTTCACGCAGTTCGATTCCAGCCTTGTCTGCGACAATCGGCGAGAGCTGCGGATGAAAAGAGGCGGGCAAAATCATCGTATGGGGCATCCGAATAAAAACCCCGGAAAATGTATTTGCTAATTCCCTGCGAAGGAATAGCACGGAGAAAATCATGATATGATTGTTTCGCCGCCAGCTTCCGAACTCATGCCTCGCGCAATCCGCGGGCGACGATTCGTGCACGCTGGGAGTGGCGAAACTGGGGGCGCACAGAGCACTGGCGGGTGCAGGGAGAACATAAGGACCGCCAGCCAACTTGAGAATGGGGAAGGGGAGGACGGCGATGGGGGCGCGGAACTTCCCAATAACTCCGGAGATATTTTCAAGCTCCACGCCCCCATCGTCGAACTGGTCGCCCCCCTTGCAGAAACCGCCGCCCCCATTAAAAAAACCTGCGCCCCCGCCGCCGAGAAATCCACCCCCTTCAGAGAGAACCGAGCCCCCATTCATAATGGGGGAGCCCCCATCGCCGAGATTCACGCCCCCCTTATCAAATCCCACGCCCGCCACCAGAGAAGGCCTGCCTAAAATAGCAAACTGCCACTGAGGCCAACGGGACCAACCGCGCACTTTCAACCCAACCACGACCATCACGAACAAACTATGAAACGACAAGACTACTTCCCTACTCGAATCGGCGACCAAGTCGTCTGGCTCAACGTATTCAAAGTGAACATTGCCAAACACGCCGCAGCACTCGGAATCCCCGCCCCCAAGCTCGCTGCCATCCTGCTCGACATCGAAAACGCCCTTTACGCCCTCCAAAAATATCGTGGTGCAATCGAGACATTCGCTGGTGCCGGGTATCATCTCATCGACTCCGTCCTCTACAACGATGACAACGCCAGCCCCATCTCATGGATCACCTTCACCACCCCCGCCGACGCGCCCGCCGCCGTCGATTACGGCTGCCTCAAGCGCCTCTTCGCATTCATTGGCCGCGAAGTAAAACTGTCGGACGGCTACACCCGCCCCATCGCCATCGAACTCGGCGTAGAAGGCACCGTAAAACACGCCCCCGACGCCTTCACCACCATGCCCGAGTTCAGCCTCCGCCCCACCAGCGGCGGCAAAGGCAAAATCGTGTGGACCAAAGGCGAGTTCGACGGAGTGAAGATCGAGCTCGACCTCGGTCCCGGCGGGCTAAAAACCGACATCGACCTCCGCCCGAACTACACCATCGACTGGCTCCCTCCCGCCGGCACCGCCGTGAACATCAGAGTCCGTCTCCGCTACATCTATAAAGGCGAAGACTTCGGCCAGTGGAGCGCGTGGCTGAGCTGGACGCTGGCGAACGTGTAGAGCTTTGAACTCCGCCACAACCTTTAGACCCACAAAATCAATGAAAACACACACATCCACAACCATCGCTCCCCATTGGCTCCTTCTCATCGCCGTCGCTTTCTGCTGCGCATTCTCCGGCTGTGCGTCGGGGACACTCGCTCGCGATGCAAAAGCCGCAGGCACTCTCGTCCCACATGATGGGAAGGGACGGGTCGCTGTTTATCGAACGTCGGGATTCGCTGGTGCTGGCACGAAGCTCTATCTTTTCGCAAATGAGCAACTCGTCGGCCCGATGGGAAGAGGGGCGTTTTACTCCTACGATGCAGCGCCCGGCCCCGTCGCCCTGTCGTTCAGCTACCGCCCAGAAAAGCGCACGGCTGGTGAATGGGTGGCGACGGGCTTGGGCTCGGGTGCGGCTGGATTGGTCGTGGGTGCGATCATGCAACCGGGCGAGGTGCGCAAACGCGGGAACGTCACGGTGAACTTGCGCGCGAACGAAACGCAATACGTGCGAATCGACGGCTTTGACCTCACTCCCATGTCGCCGAATGAGGGGCAGGCGGAAATGGACGACTGCCATTGGCTGAACGAACCCGCCCGTTAGCGGGGAAAATCGCCCCCGGAGCCGTGGCTTCCGCCGCGCCAAAGGTTTCGCTTGCACCGCCGGGCGAAACCGGAACTTTTCTCTGGAAACCAACCTGATCACCCTATGAAAACATACTGCCGCCTCGCCATCGTCCTCCTCCTCGCCCTCGCCCTCTACTTCTTCACCAAACCCACCTTCCGCCCAAGAGCCCCCATCGCCCCCGCTGCGCCCATCGCCCCCGCCGCCGCGGTTGACCTCATACCGCTGGATGCAAATGTCTATGGTGGCTTCGTATATGCCACGGCGGTGCAGCCAGATGGGAAGATCATCATCGCGGGGCAGTTCGCCTCGGTGCTCGGCGTACCGCGCAACCATATCGCCCGGCTCAATGCCGATGGGACGCTGGACATGGGATTCGATCCCAAGGCGGACAGTCTTGTCTATTGCGTGGCGGTGCAGGCGGACGGTAAGGTGCTGCTCGGCGGCGGCTTCACCACACTCCAGCCCAACGGCGCGAGAATACCCACCACACGCAATCATATCGCCCGGCTCCATGCCGATGGGACGCTGGACATGGGCTTCGATCCCGCAACGAACAATCCTGTCCATTGCATGGCGGTGCAGGCGGATAGAAAGATCATCCTCGGCGGTTTGTTCACAAGGCTCCAGCCCAACGGTGCGGGCGCGAGCACCGTGCGCCAATACATCGCGCGGGTGAATGCCGACGGGACGCTCGACACCAGCTTTGATCCCAAGGCGAGGTATTACGTCTGGAGCATGGCGGTGCAGGCGGATGGGAAGATACTGCTCGCGGGCATGTTCACCGCGCTTCAGCCGAATGGCGCGAGCGCGGACACCATCCGCAATCGCATCGCGCGGATAAATGCCGACGGGACGCTAGACATGGGTTTCGATCCCAACGTGAACGAAGAGGTCCGTAGCGTGGCGGTGCAGGCGGATGGCAAGGTGCTCCTCGGCGGTGCCTTCGCCACGCTCCAGCCCAACGGCGCGAGCGCGCCCACCGTGCGCAACAAGCTCGCAAGAGTGAATGCCGACGGCTCGCTTGACACCGGTTTCGATCCCAAGCCGAACTACAAAGTGTTTAGCGTGGCGGTGCAGGCGGACGGCAAGGTGCTCCTTGGCGGTGCCTTCACCACGCTCCAGCCCAACGGCGCGAGTGCGCCCACCGCGCGCAACAAGGTCGCAAGAGTGAATGCCGACGGAACGCTGGACACCGGCTTCGATCCCAATGCGAACAGTACCGTCCGTAGCGTGGCGGTGCAGGCGGATGGGAAGGTTCTGCTCGGCGGCGACTTCCTCACGCTCCAACCTTACGGCGCGGGCACGCCCATCATTCGCAAACTCTTCACTCGGCTCGTGAACGACCCCGGTAAGTAGCCCCTCTCCGTGCCCGATGCTGCGGGTGCGAATCGTGCGCCCGTAGCGGCGGCAGACTTGATCGCCATCCCGGACGCTGTTACCCACGCGGTAATCTTCGATGGCCAACTCTTGCCGCAATTTACTCACCGCACTTCTGCTGCTCTGCTTTGGAGCCGTCGCGTCTGCCGCGCCGAAAAAGGCGGTCGTCGCCAAGCCTTTCTTGAAACCGAAGGCTCCGGCTACGCCCAAGGCTCCGCCGGCACCAAAGGCTTCGCCCACGCCGCTTGCGCCGGGTGAACTTCCGCTCGTCGCCGAAGCTGCCGCCCTTGTGAATGCGAGCAGCGGCGCGCTGATCTACCAAAAGAACGCGGAGGACGTGCAGTATCCCGCAAGCACCACGAAGATTCTCACGGCGCTGATTATCATCGAAGAGGGCGACCTCGATAAAATGGTGACGGTCGAACTCGCAGATACAAAGGTCGAGCCGAGTGCTCTGGAGATAAAGCCGGGCGAGCAATACCCCCGAAACCATCTCCTCTACGCGCTCCTCCTCAAAAGCGCGAACGATGTCGCGATGTGTCTGGCCCGCGATAACGCAGGAAGCGTCGCCGCATTTGCCGAGAAAATGAACCGCCGCGCTGAACAACTCGGCGCGGAAAACTCGCACTTTACGAACCCGCACGGACTGCACGACCCGCACCACTTTACCACCGCCCACGACCTCTCGCGGATCGCGGTTGCTGCGATGAAGAATCCGCTCTTTCGGGAGATCGTCGCAACGCCCGAGGCATGGCTGCTAAAGGGCGAGCAGTTCGTGCTCCTTCGCAATCACAACAAACTCCTCTGGCGATTCTCCGGCTGCACGGGGATGAAAACCGGGTTCACTCGCGCCGCGCAACAAGTCCTTGTCTCCTCCGCGATTCGGCAAGGGCAGGAGGTCATCTCGGTAGTGATGCACTCAAACTCGCCGGGCATCTGGAACGACTCCAGCACGCTGTTGCTCTATGGCTTTGAGCGCCTCGGCATCCCGCCGCCGGAGCAGTAGTTACTCCGGCGTGTAGTTCAGCCACGGGCCGAGCCAGCGCTCCTCATCGCGTAGCGTGGTGCCCTTGCGGGCGGCGTAGTCGGTGATCTGGTCTTTCCCGAGCTTGCCGACTGCGAAGTAGCGCGAGTCCGGGTGAGCGAAGTAGAAGCCGCTGACGCTGCTGCCGGGCCACATGGCGAAGCTCTCGGTGAGGCGGATGCCGGTCTTTGCTTCCGCATCGAGGAGCTTCCAGAGGATGCCCTTTTCCGTATGATCCGGGCACGCCGGGTAGCCGGGCGCGGGGCGGATGCCGCGATACTCTTCGGCGATGAGTTGCTCGCTGGTGAAGCGTTCGCTTTTGCCGTAGCCCCACTCGCGCCGGGCGAGAGAATGCAGCCATTCGGCGCAGGCTTCGGCGAGGCGGTCGGCGATGGCTTCGGCCATGATGGCGTTGTAGTCGTCGCCCGCTTTTTTGTAGCCGCTGACGAGTTCATCGAGGCCGAGGCCGGTGGTGACTGCGAAGCCGCCGAGGTGGTCTTGCGCTTTGGCTTTACCCAGCGCGGGCGTGGCTCCGAGTGGGGCGATGAAGTCGGCGAGGCAGCGATACGGATTGGCGGTGTCGTTGCCTTCTTTCTGCACTTGCTGGCGGAGGAAATGGAAGCGCGTCTGCTCGGTGGTGCGCGTCTCGTCGGTCCAGATGATCACGTCGTCGCCGTCGCTGTTCGCGGGGTAGAAGCCGTAGATGACTCGCGCTTTGATGAGCTTCTCGGCGATGATTTCGTCCATCAGCTCGTTGGCGTCGGCGTAGATTTTGCGCGCCTGCTCGCCGTATTTCTCGTGGTTGAAAATGGCGGGGTACACGCCGCGCAATTCCCATGTGTGGAAGAACGGGGTCCAATCAATGAAGTCGCGCAGAAGCGTGAGCGGCACGTCGTCGAGCACGCGGGCTCCGGTGAACTCGGGCTGCGGCACGTCCTGCTCGGCGAGGCTCCACGGAAGGCGCTTGGCGCGGGCGTCTTCTATCGAGACGAGCTTCGCGGCACTGCCTGCGAATTGGGCGCGGGCGGCGTCTTGCTCGGCAGCGTTCTTCGCCACGAAAGCGGGCTTTTTTTCCGCAGAAAGAAGCGCGCTGACGACGGGGACGGCGCGACTGGCGTCGAGGACGTGGACGACGGGCTCGCTGTAGTTCTGCGCGATTTTCACGGCAGTGTGCGCCTTGCTCGTAGTCGCGCCGCCGATGAGAAGCGGGAGCTTCATGCCGCGCCGCTGCATTTCGCGGGCGACGTGCTGCATCTCGTCGAGGCTCGGCGTGATGAGGCCGCTGAGGCCGATGATGTCCACGTTGTGCGCGATGGCTTCGTTCAGGATTCGTTCGCACGGGACCATGACGCCGAGGTCGATGACCTCGTAGTTGTTACACCCGAGGACGACGCCGACGATGTTCTTGCCGATGTCGTGAACGTCGCCCTTTACGGTGGCCATGAGCACTTTCCCCTGCGCCTTCGTGGCCTCGCCAGCGGCAAGCGCGGCGGCTTTTTCGGCCTCCATGAACGGCGTCAAATAGGCGACGGCTTTTTTCATCACGCGGGCGCTTTTCACGACTTGAGGGAGGAACATCTGACCCGCGCCAAAGAGGTCGCCGACGACGTTCATCCCAGCCATGAGCGGGCCTTCGATAATGAGCAGCGGCTTGCCGTATTTGACCCGCGCTTCCTCGGTATCGACATCAATGTATTCGACGATTCCTTTTACCAAAGCGTGCGAGAGGCGCTCTTCCACGGTGCCTTTGCGCCACTCGGCTTCGGCTTTTTCCGTGGCGACGGTATCGGTCCCCGCAGCCTTGAGCTTTTCGCCATAAGCGACGAGACGCTCAGTGGAATCAGGGCGGCGGTTGAGCAGCACGTCCTCGACAAGCTCCAGTAAATCCTTGGGGATTTCGGCGTAAACTTCGAGCATCCCGGCATTCACGATACCCATATCGAGCCCGGCGCGGATGGCGTGGAAAAGGAACGCGGAGTGCATGGCTTCGCGCACTTTGTTGTTGCCGCGATAGCTGAATGAAATGTTCGACACTCCCCCGCTCACCTTTGCGCGAGGGAGGTTCTTTTTGATCCACTCGGTCGCGCGGATGAAATCCACGGCGTAGTTGTTGTGCTCCTCCAAGCCGGTGCCGACGGTGAGGATGTTCGGGTCGAAGATGATGTCCTGCGGCGGGAAGCCGACCTTGTCCACGAGCAGTCGGTAGCTGCGTTCGCAAATCTCGCAGCGCCGCTCAAAGTTGTCCGCTTGGCCCTTTTCATCGAATGCCATGACAATGACTGCTGCGCCGTAACGCCGCACGAGCCGAGCAGCCGCGAGGAACTTTTCCTCGCCCTCTTTCAGCGAGATAGAGTTCACCACGCCTTTGCCTTGGATACACTTCAGACCGGCTTCGATGACGCTCCACTTTGAGGAATCGACCATCACCGGAACCTTTGAAATAGCGGGCTCCGTCATGATGTAGTTCATGAATTTCGTCATCGCCGCGGCGCCATCGAGCATCCCCTCGTCCATGTTCACATCGATGATTTGCGCCCCATTTTCCACCTGCTGCCGGGCGACGCTGACTGCCTCCTCGTAAGCTCCGCTGAGGATGAGCTTCGCAAATTTCGGCGAGCCCGTGACGTTCGTGCGCTCGCCCACATTTACAAAGTTTGTAAGCGGCGTGACGGTAAGAGCGTCCGTTCCGCTGAGCCGGAGATAGGGCTCGACGGTCGGGACGACGCGAGGGGCGATGCCCTCGACCGCTTTTGAAATGGTCGCGATATGCTCCGGCGTCGTGCCGCAGCAACCACCGACGATATTAAAGAGCCCGGCCTCTGCCCATTCGCGGAGCAACGGTGCGAGCGATTCCGGCGTCTCGGGGAAGCCTGTGGGGAGCAGCGGATTTGGCAGACCGGCATTCGGATACGCGCTGAGATAGATCGGCGCACAGGCCGATAGCTCCTCGACGCGTGGGCGCAGTTCCTTCGGACCGAGCGCGCAGTTCATGCCTACGCTGAGGAGTGGGACGTGCGAGATGCTATTCCAAAAAGCCTCGACCGTTTGCCCAGTCACGCCCCGGTCGCAATTGACTTGGATGAATGTCACTGAGGCCATCAACGGCACGATGCGCTTTCCCGCTTCCGGTTCGCCGCCGTAGGGGAGCGGAGTCAGCCCGCGCTCCGCGAACACGTCCCCAATCGCGAAAAAAGCCGCTTTCGCGTTCAAGGTGTCGAAAATCGTCTCGACCAGCAGGATGTCTGCTCCACCGTCGAGCAACGCCCGAGCCTGTTCGGAGTAGGCGCGCACCAGCTCATCCCAATTCGTTCCACGGTGAGCCGGGTCATTGACATCTGTAGAAATGGACGACGTCTTCGTAGTCGGTCCAATCGCCCCCGCGACCCAACAGACCCGCCCCGGTTGCGCCGCCATCACTTCATCGGCAGCCCTCCGCGCACACTCTGCCCCAGCCCGGGCCAGCTCATACGCGAGGTCTTGCATGTCGTAATCGGCGAGAGAAATGAACTGCCCGTTGAACGTATTCGTCTCTGCAATATCCGCTCCTGCCTCAAAGTAACGGCGGTGGATTTCCTGAATGATCTGCGGCTGCGTCAGGTTCAGGAGTTCGTTGTTCCCTTTGAGGTCTTTACCCTTCCAATCCTTGAAACGCTCCCCCCGGAACTGTTCTTCGGTCAGCTTGTACTGCTGTATGGTCGTCCCCATCGCGCCGTCGATGACGACAATACGTTTCTTGAGTAATTCAGCGAGTGGATGTGTAGCAGGCATCCCGACGCGATAGCCGGTTTCATTCCAATGTTCAAGGAACAAAACATCACATCAAGATGTGATGATGCGTTGGTATCAATAGGGGTTCGAAATCAGGGTGGCATTCAGATTGCTAAAAATATTGAATGCAACAGGTGCATCATAACGCCGGTCAGAGAGGGTTCACCCTCATGGAGATTATGATTGTCGTAGCGACCATCGGCGTACTGGCGATTATCGCAGTGCCCAACTACCTCCGCGCTCGCAAACGCACCCAAGCTGGGCAGGTGAAATCCGATCTCCGAATGCTCGATGAAGCGATCCAGATGTACGTTATCGAAAACAACAAAACGGATACGTCGAATTTCGCAATTACCGACCTGCTTCCTTATGCGAAGCCAGGAACTTCGCTCGTCACGTCACAAGGAAAAGACATCCTTGGGAACGCATTTATTCTACTCCCTCCGGATCAAATCCCGAAGGTAAATGGCGCGACTTTTACCGCACTGAGCCAAGTCGCTCCGCGGGAATTTTGGTCCCCTCACATCCAATAACGAGCCCAGCGAAATAAGAATGGAATGTCACTCGCATTCCTCGGCGAATCGCGCTTCTTTCACATAATGAGATGGAATATGGTTTTAGTGGTGGCACTCAGGGTGGCGATCGTCGGCGCAACGGAACCGACTGACGTATCATCCACGCTCGAAAAAATTCGCGATGAATTTGACGTTCCCGCTTTAGCCGCTGCAGCATTTGATGAAGGCGAACTCGTCGCTATAGGCTCAAACGGTGTCCGCAGCACTAAACTCAGTCGAGAAGTCACGGACGACGATCTTTGGGTCATCAGCTCCTGCACCAAGAGCATCACCGCCAGCCTAGCTGCGATGCTCGTAGAGGATGGTGCCATCCGTTGGACTTCAACCATCGCGGAGATATTCCCCGAACTTCGCGATGATATTGAACCTTCGTGGCAGGATGTCTCGCTGGAACAGCTCCTTGTTCACCGCGGCGGCGCTCCACATAATCCTCCAGCGGACCTCCTCGCGAAGGCGGAGGCACGAAAGGGCACTCCCTCCGAGCAGCGTTTTGACTTCGTAAAAGGGCTACTCAGTCGCGAGCCATCCGCTGAGCCGGGTTCAAAATGGATATACAGTGATAGCGGATATTCCATCGCCGGCGCCATGCTTGAACGTGTTGGGAAAAAACCTTTTGAAGACCTTCTCCGAAATCGGGTCTTTATACCGCTCGGGCTCCGGAGTGCCGGCTTTGGCCCGCCTGCGACACCGGGAATGGTTGACCAACCCCTCGGTCACCGAGGCTATGAAGCGCCATTCAAGCCCGTTGCTTCTGGTCCATCCGCCGACTATCCACCAACCTTTGCTCCTGCTGCTACCGTCCACATGAACATCGCGGATTTTGCCCGTTACGCGAATTGGCACGTGCAAGGGGATCGAGGTAAGGCCCCGCTCCTCCACGCCAGTTCGTTCAAGAAACTCCACACCCCGCCGGAAGGTCAGGATTACGCGATGGGATGGGCTGTAACCACCCGTAAGTGGGCCGGAGGCACCGCGCTCATGCACAGCGGTGAAAACACGAACTCTTACGCCGTCATGTGGCTCAGCCCAACTGAAAACACATGCTTCGTCGCGACCTGCAACGCCGACTGTGCCGATGCCGCGACTGCCTGTGATGCGGCCATCACGATGCTTATCAATCGGTTTTAAGTCCGAACGTTCTCGGGGGGAGTTTCACGTTATGACGGAGGTCGGTCTTAAAATTCCTAAAATTTTCCATTGACGGTTCCTGCGATTTTTATATGACTGCCATCCGTCATTTAGATTTTCGCTCGCAGAATGTCCGCCATACTCAATCCAAGCCGCACTATTGTTGAAGAACTCGTCCGTTCGACGTTGTTTCGCACGATCGGGCATCAGGTGCCGACGTCGCCCCTACCGCAGCTTAAGGTGAGCAGTTCAGCGCGGCACATGCACATTTCTCCGCAAAATCTGGAAACGCTTTTTGGGCCAGGCGCGAAACTCACCGTCCACAAGATGCTCTATCAGGAAGGGCAATTTGCGGCGGAGCAGACCGTGACTCTCATCGGACCTCGTCGGCGGGTAATTCCAAATCTTCGCATTCTTGGCCCTTGCCGGAATTTGACGCAAATCGAACTCGCACTCACAGACGCCGTGCAACTTGGCATGGACATTCCGGTGAAGATGTCGGGCGATATCGAAGGCACTCCGGGCGGATACGTCATGGGGCCGAAAGGGATGCTGGAGATGAAAAACGGCATCATCCGCGCAGCCCGGCACGTCCACATGTCGCCGGCGGACGCAAAGTTTTACGGAGTGAAGCACCTCGACATCATCACGCTAAAAGTGACCTCGGCGGGCTGCAATACGCGCTTTGATGACCTGATCGTTCGCGTGGACCCGTCTTTCAAACTCGAAGTCCACATGGATACGGACGAGGCAAACGCTTGCGACCTCGACCGCGCCACGAAGGTGGAACTCGTGAAGCAGTAACAATTTCAACTTAACCAAATAACATAAACACACAATGAGCGAAGCAATCGGACTAATCGAAACTCGCGGCTACGTGGGCCTGGTGGAAGCCAGTGACGCCATGGTCAAAGCTGCGAACGTGCAACTAGTAAAATCCATTCCAATCGGCGGCGCGCTGATTACGACTATCGTCAAAGGCGATGTCGGCAGCGTCAAAGCAGCCGTGGAAGCAGGCCGCGAGGCCGCAAAACGCGTAGGCAACCTTGTTGCCTCACACGTCATCGCCCGTCCGGGTCCTGACGTCCTAAAATTCTTCACCTCCTAATCACTCAACACTCAACTCTCAACTAATATTATGGCTGGACAAGCAATCGGAATGATCGAAACCAAGGGTCTCGTCGCACAGTTCGAAGCAACTGATGCAATGACGAAGGCCGCAAGCGTGGAACTTATCGGCTGGGAAAAAGTCGGTTCGGGCTACGTGAGCGTATTTGTGCGCGGCGATGTCGCAGCAGTGAAAGCTGCTGTCGAAGCTGGCGCAACTGCCGCAAACGCAATCGGAGAAGTGGTCGCGGTTCACGTGATCCCACGTCCGCATGATGACCTTTGCCTGCTGGGCAAATTCCTCGGCGGCAAGCCTGCGGCTACGAAGTAGCATCGGTCCCATTTGTCTCATAAGTCCCATCAAATGGGACCAATAGGACGAATGGGATGAATGAGCCATGACTGCCAACAAAATCCTCGTCGCTAATATCGGAAGCACTTCGTTCAAGTTTCGCTTGATCGAGATGCCTTCCGAGCGCGTCCTCGCCAAAGGTGGCGCGGAGCGCATCGGCAGCGCGGAGTCTCCATGGAAGGTGCAGATCGGCGATCAGCCGGCCACCGAGGGGACTTCGCCGATGCCGGATTATGCGGCGGCGATTGCGTGGGTGGAGAAAGCGCTCGGCAGCTTTGATGGGCTGGCGGCGGTCGGTTTCAAGCCCGTGATGGCGCGTGGAATCTCGGGCACGCAAGTGCTCGACGAGCCGGTGCTGCGGGCGATGGAGGAAATCAACACCCTTCTTCCCGCGCACAACCCGCCATACGTGGCGGCGGTCCGCAGCTTCCACAAGACGCACCCGTCGCTTCCGTGCATTGGCACTTTCGAGACCGCGTTTTACGACGAAGTGCCGGTGGAAAACGTGCGCTATCCGGTGCCGCGCGAGTGGGAGACGAAGTATGGCATCCGCCGCTTCGGTTTCCATGGGGCGAGTCATCGGTTCGTGACGCAGCGCTGCGCGGAACTGCGCGGGACGGACCAATTGCGGATCGTCTCGTGCCACCTCGGAGGCAGCAGCTCCATCGCTGCCGTTCGCAACGGGAAGGCCATCAACTCTAGCTGGGGCATGACCCCGCAGAGCGGTCTGCCGCAGAACAATCGCGTCGGAGACTTCGATGTGTTTGCGCTCATCTATCTCGCCCGCGACCTCGGGCTGGGCATCGACGCTGTGGAAAAGATGCTCACGTCGCAGTCCGGGCTCAAAGGAATGTCAGGTCTTGCGACCGGAGACATTCGCGACCTCATCGCTGCGTCGAAAGACGGGAACGCCGACGCGAAAATTGCGCTCGATGTTTTTGTCGGCTCGATTCGAAAATACATCGGTCAATTCCTCGTGGAACTGAACGGACTCGACGTCCTCATTTTCACTGCGGGAATCGCCGAGAATAACCCTGAACTTCGCGCACAGATTTGCGCGAACATGGACTTCTGCGGTCTGGAGCTCGACGCCGAGGCAAACGCCCGCGTCCGCGCTGAAGAAGCCGTGATTTCCACGCCGCGCTCGAAAATCGAAGTGCGCGTCATCCCCACGAACGAAGAACTCATCATCGCCCGCAACGCGTGGGCAAAACTTTCAACCAAGTAACCAAAACCAAATATTATGGCACAACAAGCAATCGGAATGATCGAAACACGCGGACTCATCGCACTCGTCGAAGCGACGGACGCGATGCTCAAATCCGCCAACGTAGAACTCGTCGGACCAATGACCCAGGTCGGCAACGCAATGGTGACCGTCTGCGTCACTGGCGATGTCGCCGCTGTGAAAGCCGCGACTGAAGCCGGCAAAACAGCAGCGCAGGGACTCGGCGAAATCGTCAGCGTCAGCGTCATCGCACGCCCGCACAACGACCTCGTCGCGGTTCTTCCAAAAGCTAAGTAACCAAATGGGATAGATGCGACAGATGCGACCAATAGGTCACATTTGTCCTGTAAGTCCCATCCTCTGAAACCATGATTTTAGCCAAAGTCGAGGGAGCCGTCGTAGCGACGAAAAAGAACACGAAGATGACCGGGCACAAATTCCTGCTCGTTCGTCCGCTCGTGATCGACGCGACAAACGCCACCGGCTTCAAGCCCGGCACAAGTACGATCGTCGCAACCGACAGCCTTGGCGCTGGCGAGGGCGAAGTCGTCCTCATCGTGCAGGGCAGCTCGGCTCGGCTCGCGGCGACGGACAAAGACTCACCCGTTGACGCAGTCGTCATCGGGATCGTGGACACCGTGGATATCGGCAAATCGATCATCTACAAAGCGCAGTAATCTCCTGATTTTCTATGGCTCAACTTGACGAAATAATCGTATCGCGTGTGGTAAGCGAGGTCCTCGCACGACTCGCCGCGCAATCGAAGACAGCACCTGCCGCTCAGACCAGCTTCGGCGTTTACGAACGCATGGAAGACGCTTGCGTAGCCGCGCATCGCTCCTTTGAAAAGCTCCGCGACATGGGCGTTTCGGCTCGGCGCAAAGCGATTCAGGTGATCCGCAAAATGTGCGTGGCGAAGGCGGAGGAATGGGGGACGATCGAGTTCAACGAGACGAAGATCGGACGTCTCGACCACAAGATCGAGAAGCTCAAAATCTGCGGCGACTTGGTTCCCGGCGTTGAGTTTTTGGAGCGCATGGCGTTCAGCGGCGACTTCGGTCTGACCGTCATTGATTACGCGCCGTGGGGCGTCATCGGAGCCGTGACTCCTTCTACCCACAGCGTCCCTACGCTGACCGGCAACGCGATCAACATGATCGCGGCTGGTAACTCGGTCGTTTACAACACGCATCCGGCAGCCTGCAAAGTCGCGGCCATCGCGATTCGCGCTTACAACGAAGCCATCTATCAGGAAATCGGAATCTCCGACCTGCTCACGACGGTCATCAAGCCGACGCTCGAAACTTTCGACGCGATGTGCAAACACGCGAACGTCCGTCTTCTCTGCGTCACCGGCGGTCCGGCCGTGGTGAATGCGGCGATGAAAACCGGCAAGCGCGCTGTTTGCGCCGGCCCTGGAAATCCGCCAGTCGTCGTCGATGAAACCGCCGACCTCGACCGCGCCGCCCGCTGCATCATTCAGGGCGCGAGCTACGACAACAATCTCCTCTGCATCGGCGAAAAGGAAGTGTTCGTCGTTGAAGCAGTCGCCGACAAACTCATGGCCGCTCTTCGCAACGCTGGAGCCGTCCAACTCGACTCGAAACAAATCGAGGCGCTCGCGGATAAAGCGTTCGTTTTCCCGGCAGGAAAAGGCGCGGGCTGCCCGCATCCAGTCGTCAATCGCGACCTCGTCGGACGCGACGCAGCAGTGCTCGCAGCGGCAATCGGACTCAGCGTTCCGCCATCCACTCAGTTGCTCTTCGGCGAAACAAAAGCCGACCACATTTTCGTCGATGAAGAGCAGATGATGCCTTTCATCCCAATCGTCCGCGTGCCGAACGTGGATGTCGCCATCGAAGAAGCCATCAAGGCCGAGCACAACTACAAGCACACGGCGATCATGCATTCGCAGAACATCCGCAACCTCACCAAAATGGCGCAGGTCGTGGACACCACGCTCTTCATCAAGAACGGCCCGTGCATGACCGGCCTAGGCCTCGGCGGCGAAGGCTTCCTCAGTTTCTCAGTCGCCACGCCAACCGGCGAAGGCGTCACCACGCCAATGACCTTCACGCGCTCCCGCCGCTGCGTGATGGTGGAAAACCTCAACCTTTTCTAAATGCGCATCGCGACGATCCACGGCTACGCAACATCGACGGTCAAGCACCGCAGCCTCGAAGGCTGGCGCTTGCTCATCGCTGTGCCCGAGAGCCCGGACCTCGCGCCGCAGATCGTGCTCGATTCACTCGGGTGCGCCATCGGTCAGCGCGTTCTCATTTCCAGCGATGGAAGCGAGGCTCGCAAGATCGTCAAAGATGAACGCAGCCCTGCACGCTGGAGCGTCATGGGAATCATCGACCCGGAAGGAGAACTCAACGTCGGATGAGAATGGGCACCGTCATCGGCCGAGTCACACTTTCCGTGCGCCATCCGCGCTACGTTGGCGAGCGCCTGATGCTCACGCTTCCGTGGAACCGCGACACCTTCGCTGGCGTACAAAAACACGACCCCGCCATCGTCGTCTATGACACGCTCGGCGCGGGCGTGGGCGACCATATCGCCATCAGCGAAGGCCGCGAAGCTGCCTGTCCTTTTCCTTCTCCAGTCCCGGTGGACGCGTACTGCGCCGCCTTAGTCGATGAACACTTTTACAAGAAATAACTTATGACACTCATCTCGCAAAAAGAGGCAACAGACTTCGTTAAATCCGGCGCACGCGAATTTCGCTACAACGCCGATATCCGCGTCACGCCCGGCGCGAAGGACATCTTCAACGAAGCCAACGTGAAGCTCGTCTTCGACGCAGCCGCCACCGTCGCCGCGCCCGCCGCACCTGCGAATCCAGCGCCCGCCGCGCTCGGCTCCGACTACAGTGCTGCCGACATCGCCCTTTGGAACTCGCCCGAGGCCAACTCAATCAAAGCGCAAATCTGCGACATCGGTCGCCGCATCTGGGCTCGTGAATATTGCGACGGCAACGGCGGCAACATCTCCGCACGACTGGGCTCCGATCGGTTTATCTGCACGCCGACCGGCGTCAGCAAAGGCTTCATGACGCCCGACATGATGTGCATGGTCGATGGCAAAGGAAAGCAGTGCGGCGGCACCTGGAGGCGCTCCAGCGAAATCACCACGCACATGGCGATTTTCCACAGCACGCCCGAAGCCGTCAGCGTCTGCCACGCTCACCCCGTCCACGCCGGAGCATTCGCCATCAAAGGCATGCAGCCGCCGCCACGCCTCATCCCCGAGCTCGAAGTGTTCGTCGGCACTGTGGCCTACACTCCTTACAAAACACCCGGCTCGCCCGAGATTGCCGCCGAGATTTTCCCGCTCGCGCCGAAGCACCAGTCCATCCTCATGGGCAACCACGGCGTCATCTGCTGGGGCAAGTCCGTTGAGGACGCCTACTTCAAAATGGAGATCACGGACGCCTACTGCCGTACCGTCATCCTCGCGCAAAGCATCCCCGGCAGCGCCTCGATTCCATGCGACAAACTGCCCGAGCTTCTCACCATCAAGAAATCGCTTGGACTCCCCGACGACCGCTACGACCTCAAGCCAGCCGGCCTCTGCGACGTGGACCCGTGGGTGCAAATGTGCGGTTCGCACGGCTGCTCCTCGCCCGTCACGCCCTGCAACCCGATGACCAACGCCACCACCAGTGACGCAGAAGTCGAAGCGCTCGTGCAGAAGCTGACAAACGAGATCATGGCGAATCTTGGGAAGAAGTAACCGCTGACTAGTGGCGCTTCATCATCTTTGCAGCGATTTCTGACGTAGTTTGAGGGAAGGGTAGTCCAAATCCGAGACGCCACAGAGCGGTTAATCGTTTAACCCTGAACGCCTCTTTTCATCCGCAGATAAGGCGGGGAATCAAACTGCGTCAGTAGGCCACGCCCAACCGCTCGGCCACGCGCTTTGGGCGGCGCAGCGCCTCAGCCATGCGTGCGGCTTCGTCGGCCCCGCGCAGGACTTTGCATGAGGGATGCGCGTCCGGTGCGGCGATGATGCCGAGATTGTGCAACACGTGAGCCGTGCTGTGTTTGTAGGCTGCGGCACTCATGTTTCCATCGAGCCGGAAGACTTGATCCTCCAGTGATTGAAATGCCTCGAAGACTTTATAGACCCGCGTATCGAAGCGACCGGTGCCCGTGGGGAATTTCTTCTGCGGCGAGGCGTCAATCAGCCACATATCCTTCGCAGCACAAATGAGCGGTGCCCCGCTGACGGCAGCTCCGATGAGCAATGGCAGGCCGAGCTTGATCGCGGTGGCGATACCGAAGTCGTCGCCGCTGTGCGGGGTAAAATCGAGCCCAAGGTCGCGACACATCGCTGCCCAGTAGAGAAAGTGAGGCTCGTCGAGCGTGCTGATTTTTCCGCCGACGAACTTCGGGTGCAGCGCGAGCTGATGCAGCAGCCACGGACCAAACGGCCGCGCCCACGGGACGAACGCAGGCTCCAGCGCGTGGACGATGCCGGGGCGGATGAGCCACTCTGCGATCTCGTAGTAGGCATCGCGGCACGGCTCGGGATCGAGCGCGCTGAGCCACTTTGAGGTCATGAGCATCACTTCGCAGTTGTCGTGTTGCTGCACGATGTCGATGAGCGGACGATAGCGCTCGGCTTTGAATGATGTGTCGTCCTGAGCGTCGCGAGCGGTGACACCCGCGATGAACGTCGTCGTAGGGAACTCCGCGCGAAAGCGTCGCAGGACCTCGGAGTAAAGCGCGTCGTCGAGATCGAAGATGTAGCCGGTATCCGCATTGAGCACGACGACCAACTCCACCCCGAAGTGGTCCGCAGTGGCCTGCATCCAGCGAATGCTCGCCACGAAGCCTTCCCAGTCTGGCTTTCGATCGCGAAACGGCAGCAACGCCGCAGCGCAGAGGCGCGGCTTGCTCGTGTGGTCGATGAGTTCCTCTTCGCCGGTCCAGGCCCATTGGGTCTCGGTCCAAGTGGTGCTCGGCGTGAGGTCTTGGGGTTTTGAGATGAGTGGGTTCATGGGCTGATTAAGCAACGGGAAGATCGTCCACCGGCAGCCATTTCCGTTCAGCCCAGCTCTGCAAGCCAAGCTCCGCAAGCTGCACGCCTTTCGCCCCTTCGCGCAGTGTCCAAGGGAACGGCGTGCCGATGGCGACATGCTTCAAAAACGACTCCCACTGGATTTTGAACGCGTTGTCGTAGGTGGTGCTATCGGGCACTTCCTGCCAGCCGCCGAAGAAGTCGATTGGTTGATCGATGTCTGGATTCCACGTCGGGCGCGGCGTCGTGCCTGCGCTCTGGACCCAGCACTTTCGCAGACCGATAATCGCGCTGCCATGCGTGCCATCGACTTGCATGGTGAGAAGATCATCGCGCCGCACGCGCACGGTCCACGAGCTGTTGAACTGGCAAATCACGCCTCCTTCGCATTCAAACGTCGCGTAGCACGCGTCATCACTTGTGCACGGGTAAGGCTTGCCACGCTCATCGACTCGCTTCGGGAGATGCGTCGCGCCGAGGCAGCTCACGGCTTTCACTTTCCCAAAGAGATCATCGATCACATAGCGCCAGTGGCAGAGCATATCGACGATGATCCCGCCGCCGTCTTCCTTGCGGTAATTCCACGAGGGGCGCTGCGCCGGCTGATCGCCATCCTCGCCGGTGAAGACCCAGTATCCAAACTCGCCGCGCACGCTGAGGATGCGACCGAAGAATCCCTGGTCGCGCAGCGTGCGGAACTTGCGGATGCCGGAGAGCCACAGCTTGTCCTGCACGACGCCGTTCTTCAGGCCTGCATCCTCGCAAAGCTTCGCGAGCCGCAGCGCCTCTGCCGATTCCACCGCCGTCGGCTTCTCGCAATAAATCGCCTTCTTCGCCTTCACCGCCTTCTCAATGAAGCCAGCCCGCTGCAAGGTGCCCGACGCATCGAAGAATATCTCGTCCTCGGGATTCGCCAGCGCGGCATCGATGTCGGTGGTGAAGCGCGTGACTCCTGTGCGGGCAGCCAGCGCCGCGAGCTTGTCGTGGTTGCGCCCGGTGAGGATCGGGTCCGGCATCAAGATGAGATCGTCGCCCACTTTCACCCCGCCTTGGTCGCGGATCGCTTTGATGGAGCGGATGAGATGCTGATTGGTGCCCATGCGTCCCGTGACGCCGTTCATGATGATGCCGATTCGTTGTGTCTTCATAGAGAGTGGTAAGTCCCCAAGTAGAGTCCAGAATCCGCGACTGGTAAAACAGTGCTTTCCGATGCCTTCGGCTGGAAATTCCGATTACGGGCGCTTGCCTATTTCCCGCTGCCCTTTGCGATGCTGTGAGGTGGCACGGTGAGCTGTCCGATCGGTTTGCCGCTTTCAGAAAACTGCACCGTCTGTGGTTTCGCGGTTGGGTTCCAGGCGATGAGTGTGCGCGCTTTCGTCGCGGTGTTGGTATAGACCATCGAGGTCGGGGTGGAGCCGTGGGCGGACCAGTCCACGCGGCCCAGATCGTTGAGCGCGCTGGCTTCGTAGTAAGTGGCGAGCATCCACTCGTTGTGCGCGACTTTGTCGCCGGGCTCGGCCCAGAGCTTGTCGATTTCGGCCACCGCGCGGGCGGCGTCGGAGTGCATGAGGAAGCCGAGGTGGTAGGCGCCGAGTTCGCCGCCGAGGGTTTTGATTTCGACGGGCTTCGGCGTGGTGCCGGGCTTCTTTGCGGCTTCCTTTTCCTCGAAGGTCTTCAGTTCGCGCTCCACGTCGGCGTAGGTCCTTTTGATGAAGTCCGGCTGCCGGTCGTAGAACGCCATGTGTGGGCCGGAGGGCAGCCATTGGATCCCGTAGATCCAAGCAGGGCTCGCGGTGAACCACGTTCCCCACACGATGCTGCCGCACCAAATCATGCCGCAGGCGTTGTGGGCGTAGCTCTTCGGAAACACGTCGTCGTGCGGGTCGAACCAATACTCGACGTTCGCGCGCGTCTCGAACGAGTAGCCCATCACGCCCGCAGCGGTGAGGTCCGCGTCGCCGAGCGCTTCTCCGAGAAGAATCATCCCGGCCCAGCTATTCACGGCTTCGCCAGTGCTCTCCTGATTGTTGCCATCGGGAAAACCTTTGCCGTCGGCGAAGCTGTGTCCGCGCCAGAGGTCGAACGTGCGGAAGCGCGGGAAGCGTGTGTCCTTGCGGTCGTAGTTCGCGTAGTTCTTCGCGACGAGCCGCGCCATTTCCCCGTAGTTGGCGGCAAAGTCTGGCTGAAGCTGCGAAAGCAATCCCGCCGCATAGACGAAGTAGCCCTGGTGGAAATGCGTGTCGGTGAAGTGCTCCGAACCGTAGGCCGCAGGGAAGCCGACGAGCCCTTTGTGCCGTGGATAGAAGGCGAAGAATTGCCCCTTCTCGCCCGGCGTGTAGGTGAGCCAGTTTTCCATTCCGGCGCGCAGTTTGCCGAGGATGGCATCGAGCGACGGGTCTTTGGTTTGTGCTGCGATGAACGCCGCCTGCGCATAACGCTCCACCTCTTTGCCGCCCCAGTAGGTATCGCCGCCGAGTGTCTTCTTCGGGTCGGTGTAATGCTGCGCGAGCAAGTCTTTCACGCGCGTCGCGTCGAATGATTTCGCAGTCGGAGTCGGGAGGTTTGGCAGGATGCCGTTGAACGGATACGCGATGGTGAACGTGTCGCCGGCGGCGCATTTCATCGTGCCGCGAATCGTCGTGTAGCTCGGCCCGCTGAGGTCGAGCTTCGCCGTGTTCTCGCGCCAGTGATGGGGCAGGAAACCTTGAATGACCGTATTTGGAGCGCCCGCCTTCAACGGCTCGGTGATGACTTTCCAGATCGTCGTGATGCTGCCTGCGCTGCGGTCGTAGTTCCACAAAAGCTGTGTGTCGCGCGGCACCGCGAACGCGTGTTTGTAGAAAAGCGCGATGTCCTTCTCCGCCGGCAGCGGACACACGACGAGGAACGCGCTCTTGCCCGCGAACGTCACCGCGATGCCCGCGTCGGTCTGCTCGAACTTCGTCCCCACCGGCGCGAACACGCCGAACGTGCGCCCTTCGTAGCTAAGGCCCAGCGCATCGCCCGTCGCCGGCAGCGTCGTCGCAGCGCCCGTGAGATTAAAGAACGTCGCCGCCTTCTTTCCCCGCGAACTTTTCCCCTGCTGCCCGCCGAGCGCGATGACCGGCTGCACGCCCGTGAACTCGCACCACACCGCTGGCATTCCTTCGCCCAGCGTCACATCGATGAAGTGCGTGTCGCTCTCGAACGAACGGAACGACACCGTCCAATCCGACCAATCTTTCGCCCGCGAATCCACCGGCTTGAAGTCTTTCCCCGTGATGACCAACGGCCACTCCGCAATCGCCCGCACGCCATCGCCGCTGAACCCCGTCGGCTGAAAAATCTCAATCCCTTCCTTCGTCGCGTCCACCTTGTGCGGCATCGCCCACAGGCCCGTGCCGAAATCCTTGAGCAACAGATTCTGAAACCATTCATTGGTCGGAATCGGACGCCCGTCGTCCTTCACGAGATAGAGCTTCCGATTCTCTACCTCAGCCACGCTGTCCACGCCGCTCTTCTTATCCACCATCATCCCGGCTTGCGGTGCGGATGCATACGAGCCTTTGCCGACGGCGACCGGTTCTTGTGCGTGAAGGGCGGACGACAGCGCGGCGCAAAGTGTGATGATGAGTCTGTGGTGCATGATTTGTGGTTGTTCGAAGTGCCAACGTGAAGTCTGACTTCAACAGATGAATGTCCGCAATGTCCCGAACTTACCGAAGAAAACATCCGGCTCATTTCCTGAGCTTCCTCGTTCAATTTACAGAAAGCATCTAGCGTCGCCGCTGAGTGAATGACGAGTCGTCATCCGCCGCGCCTTGCTCCATAGTCGGCGGCGATGATTGCTCCGAGGGAGAAGGTAGATTTCAAAAAGAAGCTGGGCGAGGTGCCGCACAAGCCGGGCGTGTACTTGCATCGCGACCGCTTTAACCGGGTGATCTATGTGGGCAAGGCGCGCGACCTTCGGAAGCGGCTGGCGCAATACTTCACGCCGAGCCGGCAGATGCGGGCGGACCGGAAGACGGTGGCGCTGCTGGATGCGGTGTATGATTTCGACTGGCATGTGGCGGGGAGCGAACCGGAGGCGCTGCTGCTGGAGGGGAAGCTGATCAAAGAGTATCGCCCGCGCTACAATGTGAGCTTTCGCGACGACAAACGCTTCCTGATGGTGAAGGTGGACGACAAGGAGCCGTGGCCGCGCTTTCGGCTCACACGCTTGAAAGTCGGCGATGATGGGTGCCGCTACTTCGGGCCGTTCGCGCACTCGGGGGCGCTGCGGCAGACGATGAACTTCATGCGGAAAAAGTTCGGCGTGCTGACGTTTGGGCGAGGCTCGCCGACGGAGCGGGAGCTGCGCAGTAGCACGTATCAGGTGCCGATGAAGCTGGCCGACATCACCGCCGAGCAATACCGGGAGCGGGTGCAGACGGCGTGCGACTTCATGGAGGGGAAATCGAAGGAACTCCTCGACGAACTGGAGTTGGAGATGCGTGCGGCGGCGACGAAGCTCGACTTTGAAAAGGCGGCAGAGCTGCGCAACATGCTCGACGATCTGCGGCAGACCACGAAGCAGATGACCCGCTACACCACCACCATGCGGCACCGGCTCAAGCTCCCCAGCACCATCGTCCCCGCTGCGGACCTCGCGGAGCTGGGCGAGGCGCTTTCTTTAATGAGGCCGCCGCGCCGGATGGAGTGCTTCGACATCTCGAACATCAGCACGACGCACGTCGTCGCGAGCATGGTGTGCTTCATTGATGGGCGGCCTGCGACGCATCTCTACCGGCGCTATCGCATCAAGACGCTGGGCGGGCGGCAGGATGATTTCGCGGCGATGGCGGAGGTGGTGCGTCGCCGATACAGCCGGGTGTTGCGCGAGGTGGCGGCGCAGGTCGCGCGGGCGGCGGGGCCGGAGCGCGAGGACGGCACGCATGTCGAATACGAGGCGGAGTTTTCGCAAGAGCGGCTGCGCGATGCGGTGCGGCGTGTGGAGAATCTGGACGACGACCCGGCGCTGCCACGACTGCCGGACCTCATCATCGTGGATGGGGGGAAAGGGCAACTCAGCTCGGCGTGCGCGGAGCTGCAAGCACTGGGGCTCTTCGACGACGTGCCCATTGTGGGACTGGCGAAAGAGCGGGAGGAAATCTTCCGCCCCGGCAACCCGGTGCCCGTCGTCCTGCCGCACGAGACGGGCGCGTTGAAGCTGATGCAGCGAATCCGAGACGAGGCGCACCGCTGGGCCAACGGCTACCATCAACTGCTGATGACGCGCCGCATTTCCGTGAGTGTGCTGGACGAATGCCCCGGTGTGAGCGCAGCGCGGAAGCAGGCGCTCATCAAGCAGTTCGGAAGTGTGACGCGCCTCCGCCGTGCGACAGTGGCAGAGATCGCCAGCGTGCCGGGAATCAGTCCGCGTTTGGCCGAGGGGATTAGTCACTTTTTGAGGACAAAGTAGCGAAATGGAAGCGCTCCGAGGTATCTGCCATGTTCCCGAACGCTGATGCATCAATCTCCTGTGAGCCGGACGAGCGTATTCTCCGGTGGGATGCCGCGGCGGAATGGGGTAGAGCCGCTTCGGAACGCCACTGGCTCAATGCGGCATCGTAGGGAGCTTTGCCGGAAAGGACGCGAGGCAGGCGAAGTGAAATCGCAACTATTTGACGCACGTCAAAGAATGGATCCCCTCAGTCGGCATAGTGGGGCCTATATGAATCCTATGAATATCAAATCTCTACTCACCGCAGCCGTCGCAAGCGTGCTCGGTCTCACCCTCACTTCCAACGTCTTCTCGGCTGAGCCGCCGCCGGCCACAGCGGCGCCGCTTCCCGGACCCGAGGCCAAAGGCGTGGACCCGGAAATTGTCGGCGAAGAAAAAGCCGTGCTCACCATAGCGCCGAATGTGCCGCCGCCGATTCAGCGCAAACACGCGACGAAGGTCCGCGTGGACCTTGAGGTGAAGGAAGTCGTGAAGCGCATGGCGGATGGTGTGGACTATTTGTTTTGGACGTTTGGCGGCGAGGTGCCCGGACTTTTCATACGGGTGCGCGAGGGCGACATGGTGGAGTTTCACCTCAAAAATCATCCGAGCTCGAAGATGCCGCACAATATCGATCTCCACGCTGTGACGGGACCGGGCGGCGGCGCGGCTTCGTCGTTCACGGCGCCGGGGCACGAATCGCAGTTTTCGTTCAAGGCTCTGAATCCCGGTCTTTACGTGTATCACTGCGCTACTGCGCCGGTGGGCATGCACGTGGCGAACGGCATGTATGGGCTCATCCTCGTGGAGCCGAAGGAAGGTCTGCCGCCGGTGGACAAGGAATACTACGTGATGCAGGGCGATTTCTATACGAAGGGAAAATTTGGCGAGGAGGGATTGCAGCCGTTTGATCAGGAAAAGGCGCTGGATGAAAGGCCGAGTTATGTCGTCTTTAACGGCGCGGTCGGCTCGCTCGTCGGCGACAAGGCGCTGAAGGCGAAAGTCGGCGACCGTGTGCGGCTCTTCGTCGGAAACGGCGGGCCAAACTTGCTCTCGTCGTTCCACGTCATCGGCGAGATTTTTGACAAGGTGTATCAGGAAGGCGGCATCAAAGTGTCGCAAGAGCAGGTGCAGACGACGCTCGTGCCTGCGGGCGGATCGGCGATTGTGGAGTTCGGGACGAATGTTCCCGGCACTTACATCCTCGTGGATCACTCGCTGTTCCGCGCGTTTGACAAAGGTGCGCTCGGGATGCTGAAGGTGACGGGCGACCCGAATCTGCTCGTCTATTCAGGCAAGGAAGTGGACGCGACGTATCTCGGCGAGAGTTCGCTGGGCGGAGTGGAAGGCAAGGTCGCCTCGATGGAAGCGGAGATGAAAAAGGCCATCGCGACCGACCCGAAAATCGCAGCGATGGGCAAGGACATCATCATGGAAAAGGGAAAGCGCGTTTACACGCAGGTCTGCTTTGCGTGCCATATGCCGGAGGGCCAGGGACTAGCTGGTGTCTTCCCGCCGCTCGCAAAATCAGACTTCCTCATGGCCGACAAGACGCGTGCCATTACGTCGCTCATCAAGGGTTTGAGCGGTCCCATCACAGTCAACGGGCAGGCGTATAACGGTGTGATGCCGCCGTCGATGCTCAACGATGAACAGATCGCAAGCGTGCTCACTTACATTCGCAATTCGTGGGGCAATAGCGGCGACATCGTCACCGTCGAAGAAGTCAAAAAGATCCACGCGGAGAGCTCGGGTCAATAATCCTTGAAGCCACTTCCTGCCATTACTGCCATCCTCGCCGCCGTGTGCCTTTTCGCCCACGGCGGCGAGCCTGGCATGGCGACGCTTCCGGATGGAAAATACCGTCCGCTTTTTCGTGGCGAGAAAGATGCGAAAGAGATCGCGATTGCGTCTTTTCAGCTCGACGAGCGTCCGGTGACCAATGGCGAGTTCCTCGGCTTTGTGCGTGAGAATCCGAAGTGGCAGCGCTCGCAGGTGAAGCGTCTCTTCGCTGATGAACGCTATCTCGCGCACTGGGCCGGCGACGGGGACCTCGGCAAAGCGGACCCCGCGCAACCGGTCACGCAGGTCTCGTGGTTTGCCGCGAAAGCATTCGCAGCGTGGAGCGGAAAGCGGCTGCCGAGCACGGCGGAGTGGGAGTTTGCGGCAGGCGCGGGATTTACGAATCCGGATGGAACAAAAGAGCCGGAGTTTCAGCAGGCCATCGCAAAATGGTACGGGACCCCGACGCCGGATGTGCTCCCCGCCGCCGGGAGCGGAAAGCCGAACGTCCACGGCCTTCGCGATCTGCACGGGCTTGTCTGGGAGTGGACGAGCGATTTTAACAGCGCCATCGTGACCGGCGACGCACGCGGAGACACCGGGCTGGAGCGTAATCTATTCTGCGGCGCCGGCTCGCTCGGCGCGAAGGACACGGGCAACTTTCCGGCCTTTATGCGATTCGGAATGCGCAGCAGCTTGAAAGCGGGCTACACTGTTCACAACCTCGGCTTCCGCTGCGCCAAAGACATCCCATCAAAATGAAAACAACCATCATCGCTCTTCTACTCGGCGCGGCATCCGTCTTTGCTGCCGAGCCCGCAAAGCCTGCTGCGGAGCTTCCTCCATGCTGCCGGCCCGCAGTGCCGCTCGGAAAGCCGACCGACAAATCGCTCTATCTGCTCGATTCGAAATGGACCTCGGATGTCGGAAAAACCATCCCGCTTTCCGTCCTGCGCGGACGTCCGCAGGTCGTGGCGATGTTCTTTTCGAGTTGCGAATACGCGTGCCCGATCATCGTGAACGACATGAGGACCCTCGAAGCGAAACTCCCCGCTAACGTGCGCGCGAAGACGGACTTTCTGCTCGTCTCATTCGACACGAAACGCGACACGGTCGCCGCGCTCGCTGCGTATCGGAAAAAAGAAAAAATCCCGACCGCAAACTGGACGCTTCTGCGAGGCGGAGAAGACGACGTGCGGGAACTCGCCGCTCTGCTCGGCATCAACTACTCGCAAGACGCACGCGGGCAATTCGCGCATTCGAACGTCATCACCGTGCTCAACGCCGAGGGCGAAATCGCCTTTCAACAACCCGGCCTCAACGCTGCACCAACCGCGCTCGTGGACGCGGTCGCAAAAGCTGCGAAGGACGCCAAACGCTGAACATGGAACCCACGACCGTCACGCTCGACGTGCGAGAAGACATCCGCGAAGGGCGCGAGCCGTTCCGCAAGATCATGGACGCCGTGTCCCACCTTCGCGATGGCGATACGTTCCGACTCATCGCCCCGTTTGAGCCGCGCCCGCTCATCAACATGCTCTCTGCGCAAGGATTCACGGCAGTGGTCACGCGTCGTGCGGATGATGACTTTGAGGTGGTCTTTTCGAGCGCTGCCGCCACCGAAGACGGGAATCTTTTATGAATAATCGCCGCCCGTCGTGGCTCTCGCTTTGCCCGGCCGAACCGTTCCGCATCTTTTTCCCGCTCGGCACGCTGCTCGGGGTTTCCGGCGTGTCGTTGTGGCCGCTGTTCTTTACGGGGATGCACAAATTCTACCCCGGTTTCATGCACGCACGGTTGATGATTCACGGCTTTCTCGCCGCGTTCGTCATTGGTTTTTTGGGCACGGCCATGCCGCGTCTTCTCTCCGCTCCGGCGCTCCGGGCGAGGGAAGTATGGACGCTGGTCGTGCTGCACATGACCGTTGCCGGTCTACACATCGCCCACAAGGACTTCGCGGGCGATGCGTTGTTTGTCGTGGAACTCGTCATTTTTGCCGCGCTGCTGATCAGTCGGGTTCGTCGGCGCGCGGAGTTGCCGCCGCCGGGGTTTGTGTTTGTCGGGCTGGGGTATCTCTCCGGTCTAATCGGCACGTCGCTTTGGCTGGCAGGCACGCAAGGATGGGTGTCCGGGAGCGCGATGCTGTTGGGCGGGCTTTGGCTGAACCAGGGATTTTCGCTCTTGCTCATCCTTGGCGTCGGGTCGTTTTTGATTCCGCGTTTCCTCGGCCTGCCGGACTTGGTTCCCATGGCGGAAGAGCGCGTCGCTTCGCCCGCGTGGCGGAAACGCGCTACGTTCTCGCTTGTGCTAGGCGTGGTGTTTCTCGGCAGCTACTGGCTGGAAGCGGCATACGCCGAGATCAAGTCCGCCGCGATTCTCCGCGGGTGCGTGGCGCTGGCTTATGTGTTGGTGATGGTGCCGATTCACCGCACGCCGAAGCCGGGGAAAACGGTGCCGCTCGCCGTGAATCTCGCGATGCTTGCGCTGCTCGTCGGTTTGATCTTCCCGCTTTTCTGGCCCGGACAGCGTGTTGCCGGCCTGCATGTTATTTTCATCGGCGGCTTCAGTCTCGTGACGTTCACCGTCGCGACGCGTGTGGTGCTCGGGCATTCGGGAAACGAGGCCATGTTCGATACACGACTGCCATCGCTTCGCATCGTGGCGTTCCTCATCATAGCCAGCACCGTCATGCGGGCATGGGCGGATTTCCTCGCAGAGACGCGTCCGACCGGGATGAATTGGGCCGCCTACGTGTGGATGATCGCCGCGACGATTTGGGCCGTCTTCATTCTGCCAAAAGTCCGCATCGCGGATGAAGGTGGCGACGCCAGTTGCAAGAGCGCCCGCATACGTAAGGGAACCCAGTGATGCGGACGCCGGGCGGGAGGCTATTTTTTCGACCGTGTGACGTCTCTCATCGAAATCCAAAGATTTGAAGAGGGAGCCAGCAGCCGGATTCGAACCGGCGACCTGATGATTACAAATCAACTGCTCTACCAACTGAGCTATGCTGGCGCATCCAAGAAGGCCGTGACCTTCCGGGCCGGGCACCCTACGCGAAGCGCGTTTGCATTGGCAAGAGTTTCGCGGGAAAAAGCAGAAAAGTGTGCGTGGATTGCACATCCGGCTTCCATAAATGGCGGCGTCTTCGGTAGTTTCGCGAGACTATGGCCAGAACCAGTAGCGTCACCGACAGAACACTTGCAATCATCATGGGTGGAGGAGCAGGCAGTCGCCTGTACCCACTCACGAAAGATCGCAGCAAACCGGCAGTCCCACTCGCTGGGAAATACCGCATCGTGGACATTCCGATTTCCAACTGCATCAACTCCGGAATGCGGAAGATTTACGTCCTCACGCAGTTCAACAGCGTGTCGTTACATCGACATATTCAGGCGAGTTACAAGTTCGATCAATTCACCCGCAGCTTCGTAGAGATTCTCGCTGCGCAACAGACGCCGACGGATGCGGGATGGTATCAGGGTACCGCTGATGCGGTGCGACAGAATCTTCCGGACTTCCTCAGCGGTGGATACGAATACTACGTCATTCTAAGCGGCGACCAGCTCTACCGGATGGATTATCGCGACGTGCTGGATCAGCACATCGCCACGAAAAGCGATGTCACGATCGCCACATTGCCTGTAAGTCGTACAGACGCAGGCGCGTTCGGAATCCTACACACGGACGCGGAGCGGAGGATCGTCCAATTTGAAGAGAAGCCAAAAGACCCCGCGCTTCTCGACAGCTTGCGCATCCCAGCGACGCTGCTGAAAGAGATGGAGCGTGGGGAAACCGAGGAACTCTATCAGGCGAGTATGGGCATCTACGTCTTCAGTCGTGATGCGCTCATCGCTGCGCTGGATAATTCCCACATTGATTTCGGCAAGCACGTCATCCCCGAGATGATCACGAAGTTCCGGGTGACGGCTTATATTTTCCAGGGCTATTGGGAGGACATTGGGACGATCCGCTCGTTCTTCGACGCGAACCTCGCGCTCACGAATCCGCTCCCTCCATTCAGCTTCTTCGACGCTCGCTCGCCGATCTTTACTCACATGCGTTTCCTTCCCGGGAGTAAGGTGAACGGGGCCGTGGTCAAGAACGCCATCATCGGCGACGGGTGCATCATTTCCGATGCGCACATTGAGCGTTCCGTCATCGGCATTCGCTCACTCATTCAGAGCGGCAGCACGATTAAGCACAGCGTCGTGATGGGCGCGGATTACTACGAAGGCATCCGGCCTGCGAGGGCAGGGGAACCACCGATGGGCATCGGCGAGAACTGCATCGTGGACCACGCTATTATTGATAAAAACGCCCGTATTGGAAATGGCGTCGTCATCACCCCCGAAGGCAAGCCCGACAATGCCGACGGCCCTGATGAACTCTGGCCCGATGGAGGAATGCGCCCACGGTGGTATATCCGCGACGGCATCGTCATCATTCCGAAGAGCGCCGTCATCCCTGACGGCACCTGGGTCTAGCGTGCCATGAAAATCGTCCGGGTTCCTTGGATCGTATGTCGTGCCGATGAGTTCGGTGCCGAAAACTTCTTGCAGACGTGGCGCGGAGAGGACTTCGAGATCATGGCTTACTCGGAGAAGGAAGCGCGCGATTGGTGGGAAGAGTTGTCAGAAAGCGAACGCAGCGGGCACATCCGTGGCGGCGGAGGTAACGCCGAAATGTCACTGCTATGAGCGCCGGGCTCTAGCTCTTGTTTTGGAGCGCCTGAATCTCGTCCCGGAGCGAGGCGGCACGTTCGTATTGCTCCGCTTTAATCGCGGCAGCCATCTCTTTGCGTAGCTTCTCCATCGGGGTGATTTTACGGAGCTTCTTTAAGTCCTTCAACCAATCGCGCAGTGAGGCGATTTCAACGCTCTCTTTGATCTGCTCTGCTTCGCCAGCATCCGTCAGGAATTTCTGAATGCTTTTGATTCCCTTTTCCACGAGCCCGATGGCAGCTTCAGCGTCGTCCTTTTCCAGCGCCAGCGAGCCTTTGGCGCGGGTATTCATCATGAGGACATAGGGGCGAAATTGCTGCACACCCCACGCGAGTTCAGCTTCCGGTGCGTACTTCTCGACGAAGGTGAACATGTCCAGATTGCGCCGCGTGTCGCGGGCGACGGCGTGCCAGTCGCCGAGCTGAAAGAGGGCGACGTAGCGGTGGTAATACTGGATGCCCTCGCTCTGCAAGTCGCCCACCTCGTCCGCCGTCAACTCGAACGAGCCTGTCGCCGACTCGGACTCTTTTGCACGCATTTGGTGAAACTCGAACAGCGACTCTAGTCCGTAAGGCTCGGTGCCGTCCGGGCGTCCGTTGAGCTCGAACTGCAGGACGCCGAGGTCCAGTCGCAGTTGTATCTTGGGCTTCCCGTCGTTTCCTTCGATCCGTCGCACTTGCAGGCCTCCAGGTTGGTGGGGCCACTCATTGAGGATGTCGTTTAAATCTAGGCTCATGGCTTTTGCTGAATATCGAAACGGAGCGGGACGATGTCAACGAATCGACCCAAAAATAATTCCACCCTACTGTTTAGCAGGGACGATGCCCGGTAGGACCTACGAGCGTCCGATCTCCACTGCGACTACCTCGCCGCCGTCGCATTCGACCACGAGTTGGATCGGGTGACAGCACACCGCGCAGTCTTCGATCATCGAGTTCGTCCCCTCCATCGCGTCCAGACGGCTCGGAAATACCTCCCCGCAAAATGGACACTGCACTTCGATTTCGACGACGTAGTTCATAGCACGGGAGCTTACGGGGCGCCTTTCCGCTTTTCAACGTCAATGCCGCTGCGCACACTCTCTTGATGCCGGAAAACACCGAACCACCACGCGCGCCCATGACAGAAGACGAACTCGAAGCCGGGCTCGATCGCTTCTCCGCCTTCGTCCAGTCCACCCCACCGGAAAAGGTCATCGAATGGTTCGACGAAGAAGCGTCGGACCTGCTCGACGGCCTATGGACTGCGTGCGGTGAACGGTTGAACGACGACGAGTGGGACGCAATGTTCGCAGTCCTTCCTCGCATCTACGCGATCCTCGTGCCCGACGAACTTGAACGCTACGAGATCGACGCGGAGCGGCTCGCCGGCGGCTTTGCTATCTGGGAAAAGAGGGGCGCTGATTTTGCGAAGTGTCGCCAGCCTCGCGTGATGGATGACGTCCTCACGCTGCTCGCCGACATCATTGAGCACGAGCCGGTATTCCACGGCCCGAGCAAGCAAATCGCCATCGCGCTCCTCGCGGCTACGGTCGATGAACTCGACCGCACTGTGTATGAATCAAAGGCGGAAGACGAAGCGGACTCAGCGAGTTAGCGCCGCAACTCCGCGCCCGTGGCTGCGGCGAGCGCGACAATTGGCCACGCGGCGGTCGGCGCAAACATCACGCCATCCCGATGATGAGTTTGCACTGGATGTTCGAGGTGTCATTTTCTCCTTGAGCGCTGAGTAACGGTTCGAAGTGAGCCTGCCGAGGGAGCGTTTCCATCTCATAAAAGACTACTCCGCAGGCCAGCCGTTCGCCTTCGTCATAGTGGGAAGATTTTCCAATGCGGTAGTTAGCGGCGACCCTCAACACGTATGCAGCGAAGGAACTCGAATGGACTGGTCTGCAAATCGAACTCAGCTTGGCGCAATTGCAGTGCGGCTTTGCTGAGCAGGCGAACATTCACGATTCCGTCTGCGTGAGGGTTGTCGTCGAGTCCGTGCCCCCAAGATATTGCACCTTCCTTGAAGCAGATAAACCGATCGTGAAAACTCTGCCCGCCCATGCGCTCTGACCAGATGTGGAATTCGACGTTGATGCCCGTTGGAATCACCAGAGGCAGTTCGTTAAGGCAGTCCCGTTCAAAGTCGGCCAATTCCCAATCAGCGCTTTTCAATAAGTGGTAGTGGAAAGTTTTCGTCGCGTAGTTTGGATGCTTCGCGGCTTTGCAGAAGGCTCGAAGCGGACGAACGAACTTGTTCTTTTTCGGATGAAAATACGGATCGATGAAAACGACATCAGTTGAATGCGCGAGCAGATGTGCGATTACCGAAGCCATGTCTGAAGCCTCGCGTGCTACCGCCAAATCCGTCGGCACCTGCCAACGCGGCGTTCCGTCATGCAGTTCGTCAATTTGCAGAATGAAAGGCTCTGTGCTTGAATTCTCTCGCGTGATGATGGCATGGAATGGGTGGCGGACATGCTCGCGACGAGCGTTCGCCAGCCAATCACCGGGGCCGAGTTCCTTTGGTCGCCCGAGCCGAATGGCTTTTCCTTTCAGAGACTGGAGACAGAGTTCGACTTTTGCATCGCTGACGAAGCCCTTGCTCAGACGTTCGGACACCATCTGGAACCATTTTTTTGGAAAACGTGCGATGAGCCGCCCGCGTTCCCAGCCGAAGCTGGCGTCCAACAATTGTAACGTCCGCCAGTCATCAATCGCTTCGGGATCAACAGCGAATTCGGATACCAGTCGTTCCATACCTTAAAATAGTTCCTTTGATCGTTCGGGGAAAAAGCCGTCGGGCCAGGGCTTGTCAAAGTCTCCCTCTAGGTTCACGGGCAACTCGATCACTTCCGAGCCTTCCGAACCGGGTTTCACGTAAAGGACCGCCACATCCTCTGGCCGAAGCGGGGTGGCATCGGGCGGCAGTTCTCCCTCCGCCGTCTCACGGATGCGCCGCAGGAGGCGGAGGATCAGATGCTCGCTGTGCGTCTCGATGAGGAAGGTGTTTTTGTTTTCGCCGAGGGCGGACTCGATGAAGACATCGCCAAGCTCGGCTTGGAGCGCGGGGTGTAGGTGGAGTTCCGGTTGCTCGATGGCGATCAACTGGTTCTGCCCGCCCGCCGCGTTGACGAGGACGGGGAGTAGTTGGCTGATGCCTGTGCCGACATCGCGATGCGAAACAGCAAGGCCCTCTGCATCAACGAGCGAGAGTTCCGCCAGTTTTCCGCCGGAATTCTGCGCACGCAGTTCGGCTTGCAGTGCTGTGGCCAAATCCGGTTTGCCCGCCTTTGCGTCTGCATAAGGTCGAGCGTCTTCAGCGACGCGTGCAGTGTCGGGAACTTCCGTCGGCGCGGCGGCGCTGTTTTCCAAGGCCCGCTTCACACAGAGCGCAATCGTCTCCGGATCCAGTTCCGGCGCGAGGTTCTGGCATCGCAGCCGATACTGCGAATGCAACCTTTCTTGCAGGAAGCGATTCACCCGGCCCAGCAACTCCGGCTCTCTGCGCAACCGCTGCCACGCCGCGCCGCCACCCGCCGCCCAACTCGCGTCGAACTGCTCGCCTTCGGGAATCAAGCGTGGGGGAATCCAGCGCAGCGGCCCGAGATACGACAATGCGCCGAGACTTTGCTGAACTGCATCACCGCAGGCTTCGATCAAGCACTCGATGCTGTATCGCAGTGCTTGTGACCAAGCACTAGCTTCGCACTCAGAATCCGTCGGAGGCTTACGGCCGCCAAATTCCTCAGTTGCGTAAAGGCTCTTCATGGATTCTTCTTGCTCGCGAAAGAAATTAAGTGGGTTTCCCTCTTGAGTGTGCTCTGGGTAATGATGACCAATCCAAACGGAGCTAATAATCTCCAAAGGAAGCGAAGACGACCAGAATTTGAGATGGCGCAATTGCTTGATGATTTGCTCCTTGTTGTGCCGATTTTCATCTTCGGTCAGGGCGATATTTCGCAATGCCTCAGCTTTGGCGGTTTCAACGGATTCGCCGAATGACGTACGCCCATTCACTTCCAAGGATTGGAGAACATCTTCCCATGACGGTTTTGCTGTTGCCAGATTGATTAAATCACTGGGGGCTAGCCCGTATTCTTCTGCGGTCTCTGCTATTTCTGGGTAGAGTGCGAAGAGTTCAGCAAAAAGAAAGCGGGTCATGGTAAGGAAGGGAGCGATCAAGCAACCCAAACCTAAAAAACAACCATGACCCATAAAAAGAATAAGAAGACCGTGAGTGAACTCAAAGCAATAATTGGCCAGGACGA
>CANIWM010000012.1 GCA_947471505.1 Chthoniobacteraceae bacterium
ATCCTAAAAACGGCAGTTGACCCCGTTTTTGAGGCCGAAAAATAGGGTATTTTACTCTGGAAATTGCCAACTGCGGAGCAGTTGAAAATCACTCACCCGTCCAAGGCTCATTTTTCTCTGAAAATCCGTTCAACTGCCGTTTTTAGGATGATAATGCCTTGGCGCTCGAACCCCGATACGCTCACGCATGGTGCAACAAAGGCACAGCCTTTGATTGTCTCGGTCGCTACCAAGAGGGTCTCCAGTGCTATGAGAAGGCGTTAGAAATTGATCCGACTGACGACATCGCCTGGTGCAACGCTGGCTTCGCACTCTCAGAGCTTGGGAGGCACGAAGACGCAATTCGCTGTTGTGACAAGTCGCTTGCCATCAATCCGCGAAGGCCGACGACTTGGAGTAACAAAGGCAATGCTCTCCGTGCGCTTGGCCGGCACGACGAAGCTATCGCTTGTTACGATAAAGCAGTTGGGGTCGATCCACGGGACGTGCGAGGATGGTATGGCAAAGGCGGCAGCCTCCGCGCGCTTGGCCGACACACGGAGGCGATCCAATGCTATACTAAAGCCCTCGCCATCGCTCCGCATTATGTGAGTGCGTGCTACAGCAAAGCGGAATCAGAGTATGCACTGAAACAGTGGCGAGAGGCAACTGCCAGCTACACGAGGTTCTTGGAATTGAAGTCGCCGCATTGCGCTCACTTGGTTCCTCAAGTCCGCCAGCGACTTCAAGAACTGCAATCAAAGGGAATTTGAAGTCTCGCCACATGAGCCGTCCTACACGTTCTACCCGCATCGAACGCCTCGCCGCCGAAGTCCAAAGCAGGATTGTGAGTTGTCCAAACGAACAAACCTCTGAGGATGGCGATACCATCTGGATTTTTGGTTGTCCTACACCGCTCCGCGACCTGCTTGAGAACGCCGATGTGCCGGAAGACATGGAGGATGAGGTTATCGCAGAGTTGGTTTGTCCAAAGTGCAACAGCCCTCTCGAGACGTGGCAAGATGTCGGGACACAGTATTCGTTTGAGCTTCATCACGAAGGAATGCTCGCGAATGCAGCCGGCCGCTTTTACGAGTCGCTTATCCAATTCAGAGAGTTTCTAAAAACGTATCCGAGTTTAGGAGGGACTCACCCGGTGGGAAAAAAGATTCTGAGGGAGGTTGAGATGTTCCCTAAATCCGCATTACCCGAGCGGACTTGGTTTCGCGCTCGTCCGACGAAGGCCATGGCTGACGCATCACCCGATCAGATGATGCCGCCAAACCCGCTAAAGCACAGGATTATGGGAGGCAGATTCAACCACGCCGAGCAATCACATTGGTATCTCACGAGCAGTCCAGACTCGGCTGTCTCAGAAATCACATCGAAGGAAGAATGCAGTGCATGGGTCCAAGAGTTTCGCGTTCCGCCACTGGCGGAGATTTTGGACTTGCGAGCCTATTGCGCAGAAGATGAACGTGCTTTGGATGAGCATGGCGAACCTCGTGAGTATCCATTGCTGGCGGTCGCCCTAATCTTCGGAGAATTGTTGTATCACGCTCAAGAACGAGGAGCAGAGTTTCATCCTGAGTATCTGGTTCCTCGTTTCGTCGCAGATGCCGCGAAGCACAAAGGCTATGCTGGAATATGTCATAGAAGCCCTCGTCACTACGGCGAAAATCTTGTCGTGTTTGATCCGAGTTCCGTGTTTGCACAAGTGGGAATGCCGAGGGTGGTCACATTGAGCGAAGATGCACTAAAGCAACGTGAGCGCCTTTACTTCGACAGTGGCTTTCCATGTTCCGTGCCGGATTTTACGATGTTTCCGTGCTCGCCATAGTCAGAGGTGTACTTTTTTCGGGGCAGCGGGCAGAGGTACGTCCGGCCAAGGGCTCGTGGTTTATGTGAACCCGGAATTGCACCGGCTGCGCGGGCTGGTGGATGCGGCGCGGGCTCGGCTGGCGGAGTTGGAAGCGGGTTTTACAGTGGAGAAGGCGCAAATTGGGGCGTTGAAAGCGCGGCTTTTTTCGCGGCTGCGCCCGCAGTTTCAAGAGCGGGACCGGCTGCGGCTGGTGGTGAGCTATCGGCGGAAGTATTTGGAGACGCTGGTGCGGTTAGGTGAGGAGGATGCGGGGAAGATTGATGAGGAATACCGGGAGGCGGATGCGCGGAATGAGCGGGAGTATTCGGAGACGGCGGCGGCGATGGCAGAGTGGAAGGAACTCGCGCCGGGGGAGGCTGCGGAACTCGGCAGGCTGTGGCGGAAACTGGTGAAGCTGTTTCACCCGGACCGGTTTGCGAGCGACCCGGTGCAGCAGGCGACTTACGAAAAGCTCACGGCGGCAATCAATCACGCGAAGGACAATGGCGATTTGGCCACGCTGCGGAAGATTGCGGAAGACCCGCAAGGGTTTATTTTGCGGCAAGGCTGGGCGTCGCTGGAGTTTGCCGACACGGAGCAGATCGCGCAGTTGCGTCGCCTTTGGGAGAGTATCGAGCTGGAGATCGTCCGCGTGCTGGAGGCGCTGAATGCGCTGCGGGAGAGCCCAGACTATGAGTTGCAACGGCTGACGGCGCGGAGCCCGGCGTTTTTCGACGAGACGGTGGGGCGGCATATCGCGAGTTTGGAGGTGGAGATCCAGGGGCTGGCCGGGCAGGCGGCGGAGTTGGAGCGGGAGATTGCGGAGTTGCTGGGGTAGTAATGTTCTACGTGGAACGCGCTATTTGCCCCGTCTATTTCAAGGCGACTTGGAGCAATGTGATGTCGGCGGGGGTTACTCCGCTGATCCGAGATGCTTCCCCGAGGGTTTTGGGTTTTGCGGCGGAGAGTTTTTGGAGGGCTTCTGCCCGAAGTCCGTGGAGATTGGCAAAAGCGAAGCCTTCCGGGATGCGTTGGTCTTCGTTGCGCTGGAGCTTTTCGATGGCGAGTTCTTGGCGCTGGATGTAGCCCGCGTGCTTTACCTCGATGTCAAAAGCCTCCCAAGATTCCACATGGAACATTCCGAAGTGCTCCGGTGGTAACATTTCAGGGGAATTGCCTAGCCGTTTAAGCCAAGGGAGAATCCGCATCCCGTCGAACGAATGATTCGTTGAATACTCGCGAAGCTCGGTGATTTGACCGATCTTTTTCGTCACACGCGCAAGGCGGTCATCATCAACGAGCCCATGGTTCGCCGCCAGCGGGGTGAGGCGAAGGTCGGCATTGTCTTGGCGCAGGATGAGCCGATGTTCGGCGCGACTCGTGAACATTCGGTAGGGCTCGCGGGTGCCTTTGGTGACGAGGTCATCAATCATCACGCCGATATAGGCGTCGCTCCTTCTCAAAACAAACTCTCCTTTGCCCAATGCTTTCAGGCCCGCATTAGCCCCAGCCATGAGCCCTTGGGCACCCGCTTCCTCGTAGCCGGAGGTTCCATTGATCTGCCCAGCGAAGTAAAGCCCGGCGACGCGCTTCGTCTCTAAGGTGTGGTGGAGTTGGGTCGGGGTGCAGTAGTCGTATTCCACAGCGTAGCCGGGGCGGATGATGTCGGCGTTTTCCAATCCGGGGACGGTGCGGATGAAATCGTATTGCACCTCCATCGGCAGGCTGGTGGAGACGCCGTTCACGTAGTATTCCTCGCTGTGACGCCCTTCCGGTTCGAGAAAAAGTTGGTGTCGATCCTTCTCGGCAAACTTCACCACTTTATCCTCAATCGAAGGACAATAACGGGGGCCGACTCCTTCGATTTTCCCCGCGTAGAGTGGCGACTTGTCGAGGTTGTTGCGGATGATGTCGTGCGTTTTGGTGTTCGTGTAAGTCATCCAGCATGGGATTTGTTCCACATGGAACTTACCATCTTTCCATTCGTTGAGGGTGAAGATGTCGTTGCGGTTTTTGATAAGTCGGTCGGAGACGTAGCTGAACGGAAGTGCCGGGTCGTCGCCGTTTTGGGGTTCGCATTTGGAGAAATCAATGGTCCTTCCGTTCAGTCGGCAGGGGGTTCCGGTTTTGAAACGGCCTACCTCAAACCCAAGGTCGCGCAGGCAATCGCTGAGGGTGGAGAAGCTGTCGCCCATTCGTCCGCCTGCTTGATTTTGCAGTCCCACATGGAGCAATCCCCGCATGAAGGTGCCGGTCGTGACGACGACAGACTTTCCGTTGAGTTGCAAGCCGAGGTTCGTCTGAACACCGCAAGCACCATTGTCATCCACTAAAATGCGGGTGACATTCCCCTGCTTGATGTCGAGGTGCTCCATCCTTTCGAGGGTCACTTTTGCCCGAAACTGATACGCCTTCTTATCGCATTGCGCCCGAGGCGATCGCACGCTGGGCCCGCGACTTCCATTCAACATCCGAAACTGAATTGCCGTCGCATCGGTATTCAGCCCCATCACGCCGCCCAGTGCATCAATCTCGCGGACCATCTGCCCTTTCGCTTGTCCGCCGATGGCTGGGTTGCAGGACATCTGCCCGATCGTATCGAGACTCTGCGTAAGCATCACCACCTCACACCCCAGCCGAGCCGCCGCCGCCGCCGCCTCAATCCCTGCATGGCCCGCCCCGATGACGATGACATCGTAAGTTTTTGGATAGATGAACATAAATGGCTTTGGTTTAAGCGGGACCTACGTAAGTGTATTGGCGTAATTCCTCCTTCATCACCATTTTCAAAGTTATCCGAGGATACCCGCTTTTGCACGGGGCAGGAGCACAGATAAGGTAGTGTGATGCTCATTTCCTGCGAGATTGATGCTACACACTTCAAGCTCATCGCAAAACTCCACCAGGACCTGCCGGCAAGCGCCGCATGGCGTGACGGGTTCGCTCGAATCGGCGAAAACGACCAGCTTTCGGAAAGCTCTTTTGCCCGCTGCGACAGCGGTGTTGATCGCTACACGCTCGGCACAAACGGTGAGGCCAAATGACAGATTCTCCACATTGCATCCGGTAAAAATCATCCCGTCGTCGGCCTCTATGGCCGCGCCGACCTGGAACTTGGAGTAAGGCGCGTAGGCTTGGAGGCGGGCTGCCTTTGCGGCAGCGATGAGTGTGTCGTACTTCATGGTGCTGCCTGTATTACACAAACCGCCGCGACGGACAAAGCGGATTCAGTGCATCTCTACGGCACACGAACCGAGGCCACCGCGATAGTAGTTGAACTGGACGTTTGGATGGTCCGCCAAGAGCGACATGGGAACGCAGGCATTCGCGAGTTGTTTGCCAATCATGAAAGCGGTGAGCCGTTGACCGAACGGATTGTCGTGCGTGCCCGCTTGCCATATGGAGACTTTCTGTGCCTTCCACGTCTCGGCGGGGCCGACGGTGATTGCTTTCGTCGGCACCATCGAAATGTTCCCGCCGCCGCTCGTGCGGGCGTTTTGGGCTATAGTGAGCGGGTGTAAATCGACCACGCGTGTCGGCAGTTTGCGGTATTCTTCCGGCGTGGGCGGGCGGGTTTTGAATTTGCCTCGGCGGGGCAGGGGGTCGTTGAAGGCCCAATGCTTCACATCGCCCTGCCCGCCTTGCATCACGGCGCATGTCGCAGCGTCCCAACTAGCGCGATATTCGGTAGTATCGGCTTTGGGAAAATGGAGATTTTTGTCCGGCATCCGCAGCTTTTTCTGGATGCGGTCGAAGCACATCGTGCGGTCCGCCTTCTCGAAGCTGAGCGGGTGCGACGCGGGCACTTCCTTGCCCGTCTCTACGTCGAACCATTCGTCCATTCCCCAAAAATGCCCGCTGCCGATGTCGAGTCCGAGTTCATTCACCAGCCGCGCCACGAGCGGGAGTTGCTCCGTCGGGCCGATGGGACCGCAGATACCCACAGGGTTATCCGCGGTGCTGGCCTTCCACGCGGCGATGTATTCGAGGGCTTCGGCGAGGTAGAAATCTTCGAGCGTGTCATACATCACGACGCGAAAACCGGGTCGGCTGAGTTGCGCGATGTCCTTTGGCGACAAGCGCGAAACGTCATTGATGAGGTCGAGTGGAAGGCAGGTGTAATCCCACCAATCGGCGGAGATGCTGGATGGACGAAGCTTCATGAGGTGAAGACTTCAAAACGCGCCGCCCGCTGTCGAGCGTTGAAACGTCCCACTTGTTCGCCGATGATGCCGAACAGTGAGCAATTTCAAAAACATCGCAATCATCGGCGGAGGCCCGGCGGGGCTTCGTGCGGCGGAGGTCGCCGCTTCGGCGGGCGCGGCGGTGACGCTCTATGATGCGAAGCGCTCGGTCGGCAGGAAGTTCCTCGTCGCGGGGAAGAGCGGGCTGAATCTCACGAATGACGCGGACTTCGATGCGTTCGTCAGCCGCTACTCCGGCGACTCAGCTTTCTGGCGCTCGTGCCTTGCGGGGTTTGATGCGACTGCGATGCGCGAATGGGCTGCTGGTCTTGGTGTGGACACGTTTGTGGCGTCGGGCGGGAAGGTGTTCCCCGTGATGAAAAAGGCCGCGCCGCTTCTGCGCCGCTGGGTCGAGCGGCTGCGTGGGCTGGGCGTGCGCTTCGCCGTGAATCATCGCTGGACGGGCATCGACGCGGGCTTGCGCGTTCATTTTGAAGCCCAGCCATCTGCCCAGCACGATGCCGTCATCCTCGCGCTCGGCGGCGCGTCGTGGCCGGATACCGGTTCCGACGGCGGCTGGGTTCCGCTTTTAGAAAAACACGGCATCCGCATCGCCCCGCTGCGCTCCGCAAATTGCGGCTGGGAGGTTGCGTGGACCGACGAAACTCGCGCTGCCGTGCAAGGCCTGCCGCTGCACAATCTCCGCGTCCGCGCCGGTGACACGACGACGCACGGCGAGCTGATGCTCACGCGCTACGGCATCGAAGGGACGTGCATTTATCAGCTCGGGCGAGCCCTCCGCGCCATGCCCGCGCCCGCGCTCACGATTGATTTCAAGCCCACTTTCACCGTCGAAAAACTCGTCGCCAAAATGGAATCTGCCCGCCGCAATTTCCTCGCGGAAGCCCGCCTCCGCTGGAAACTTCCCGAGCCTGCTTGCACGATTCTCGCGCAATTCCACGGCCCATTTTCCGATGCAGAAACGCTGGCCCGCACGGTGAAAGAATGCCGCATCCCGCTCACCCAACCGCGCCCCATCGCCGAAGCGATCTCCAGCGCAGGCGGCGTCTGCTGGAGTGAACTCGACGACGCGCTGACGCTGCGCAAACTCCCCGGCGTCTTCTGCTGCGGCGAGATGCTCGACTGGGAAGCGCCAACGGGCGGCTTCTTGCTGCAAGGCTGCTTCGCCACCGGCGGATGGGCGGCCAGAAGCGCGTGCGTGGACTGAGGGAACGCGTAATCTAAAGGCGTTTGCGGGCCTACTCCGCTTTCGCCGGACCTTCGTTCTGCTTTGGCGTTGGGGCGGGCATTTTCTCTAGGCGGGCGCGGATGAGGGAGGCGCGTAAGGCGTCGCGTTCGTCGGCTTGGAGCTTTTGGGAGGTGCTCTTTTGCAGATGCGCGGGCTGGGTTTCGATGAAGAGTTCGTCGATGGGAAGTTGGCAATCTTCGGGGAAAAAGCCGAGGTCCACGCCAAGTTTGAGGTAACTCAAAAGATTCAGCGCCTCTTTGCTGGCCATGCTGTGGGCGTAGCGGAGGATGCCGAATGCGCGGCCTACGTTATCGAGCAGGGTGATGGGCTTTTTTTGCTGGAGGGATTGGCGGGCGTTGTTTTCGTGGAGGATGATTTGCTCGATGACTTTGTTCAGTCGGGCGATGATGTCCTCCTCCTTTTCGCCGAGGGTGGTTTGATTGGAGATCTGGAAGAGGTTGCCCATCGCTTCGGTGCCTTCACCGTAGAGGCCGCGGACGGCGAGGCCGACTTTATTTACGGCTTGGATGACTTGGTTCACTTGCTCGCTGAGGACAAGCGCGGGCAGGTGCATCATGGCGCTGGCCCTCATGCCGGTGCCGACGTTCGTGGGGCAGGCGGTGAGGTAGCCGTATTGGTTGTGGAAGGCGAAATCGAGTTTGTCGCCGAGTTCGCTGTCCACTTTATCAATGAGCTTGAAGGCGTTCTTGAGCTGGAGGCCGGAGCGGATGGCCTGCATCCGCAAATGGTCCTCTTCGTTGATCATGATGGAGAGCGTCTGCCGTTTGTTCATGACGACTGCGGAGCCCATTCCTTTCGCGGCGTGGTCGCGGGAAATGAGGTGCCGCTCGACGAGGACTTGCTTCTCCAAGGCGCTGAGGTCCTGGGAGAAAACGGAGTGCGCTTCGGCCATTTCGGGGAGGGATTCTACGGCGGGCTTGATGCACTCCAGCACGGACACGCGCTCGTTTTTCTTCGCATGGCCGGGGAAGGGGAAGCCGTTCAAATTGCGCGCGAGTCGGACGCGGCTGCTGATGACGATGTGGCTCTGCGGCCCGTCGCCTCGGAGCCACTCGCCTGCGGTGGAAAGGATGCTGTGGATCGGCATTTTGCTAGTTGAGGGTTGAGGGTTGAGAGCTGAGAGACTGAGGCCGGCGCATCAGTTAAATGGCGGTTTGCCCTTCGGCTTCGAGGTGCTTGAGGCGGTCGCGCAGTTCGGCGGCGACTTCGTATTTTTCGTCGGCGACGGCTTTGCGCAGGTCGCGCTGGAGCTTCTTGAGCTCCTCGTCGCGAAGTTTCGCTTTGAGCAGGCGTGGGGGGACTTTGCCTTTGTGCTCTAGCCCTTTGTGCATCCCCTTCAGCATGCTCTCCAAGCCTTCGGCAAAGGCGTCGTAGCAGGCTGCGCAGCCGAAGCGCCCGGTTTTCTTGAAGTCCGCCTGGCTGAAGCCGCACGATGGGCAGCGTGAAGTGGTCGAGCCCTTTTCCATCTCCTGCGATGCGCCGAGGCCGAGGAGTAGGTCGGCGAGCGCGAAGCCCGTTGGGTCGGTGACGCCTTTTTCCTTCGAGCAGCCTTCGCAGAGGTTCACCTTCTGCATTTTGCCATCGACGATCTGCGTGAGGAAAACGGACGCGGACTTCTTTTTGCAAACATCGCAGTTCATCGGGCTTTCTACGAGTAAATGGGCGTCCCGGTTGTCTGGGTGAGCTCTCTGAATTTTGTGATGATGCGCTGCGTCACCGCGCCGGGCTTCCCGTCGCCGATGATGCGCTGGTCGAGCTTCACGGCTGCGATGACTTCCGCCGCTGTTCCGGTGAGGAAGCACTCGTCGGCCACGAAAATGTCGTGCCGAGTCATTTCCTGTTCGCGGATGGGGATGCCGAGTTCCCGGCAGATCTCGAACACGACTTTGCGGGTGATGCCGTCGAGCGCTCCGGCGGAAATCGGCGGTGTGGCGACTGCGCCATCGCGCACGATGAAAACGTTATCGCCCGTGCATTCGGCGACGAGTCCTTGGTCGTTGAGCATGAGCCCTTCTTCCGCGCCGGCCTGGATCGCCTCAACTTTCGCCATCACGTTATTGAGGTAATTCAGCGACTTCACCGTGGGCGGCAGGATGTCGTGGCGCGGGCGGCGCGTGGCGACGGTGGCCATCGTCAGCCCTGTCTGGTAGGCGCTTTCGGGGTAAAGCTGGATGCTCGCCGTGATGATGAAGACGGTCGCCTTCGGGCACTTGTAAGGCGAGAGACCCATAGGCCCCGTGCCTCGCGTGACCACCGTCCGGATATAGCCATCCTTGAGGCCGTTCGCTTTGATCGTATCGACCGTGGCTTGCATGAGTTCCTGCGGCGTGAGCGGGATGGTGAGAAGGATGCTTTTCGCGCTGTCGAAGATGCGGCGAGTGTGCTCTTCGAGCCGGAAGACGCGCCCATTATAAAAACGGATGCCCTCAAAAACGCCGTCGCCATAGAGCAGGCCGTGGTCGAAAACAGAGACCTTCGCCTGCGATTGCGGGACAATTTGGCCGTCGAGGTAGATGAGTAATTCTTGGTTCATTACGAAAGAGGGTTGAACGTGGCAGGCTTCCACCGCGGAGGCAAGAGCGCGCAATATATTCTCCGTTTCGGCCAAAAGTCTGCTATCTCCGACCGGCACATGACGAGCAACCATCCATCAGCAGGCGATTTCTGGAAAAAACTGGGCATCCAGTTCACCGTGTTGATCGTCGCGTTTCTCCTTGTTCTGTGGGTAGCCGCAGCCAGCTATCAGTGGTGGCGATCGCATAGCGCAGTGAAGGACGCGCACACGCTCTTTGCGCAGGGGAATTTTCGTGCTGCGCACGGAGCTGCCGAACGCGCGCTCATTGACGATCCCAACTTACTGGAAGCCGCACAAATCGCCGCTGAATCGCTGGATAAACTCAACAGCCCAGACGCCGTGGAAGCGTGGTTTCGCGTTGGCCAAATACGCCACCATACGGACGACGCCATCCGCTGGGCGAGTTCTGCATTAGCGTGGAAGCGCGACTCCGTGGCCCTCGGTGCGCTCCACACGATTCCCGAGGACAAGCGGGCCAACGCCCCTTACCAAGCGCTCCTCGGTGATGTCCTCGTCTCTCTCGAACGCTATAACGAGGCAGAACGCGCTTATATCAAGGCGATCGAACTCGCCCCAGCCGATGCAACTTACCGACTGCGCCACGCCGTTCTGGTCGCTGGGCATTTCGACAATCCCGCAAAACTAGCCCCCGCCGAAACAGACCTCCATAAGCTGGCCAAAACCGCCGAGTACTCGATCCCCGCTTACCGCGCGCTCGCGATGCTCAAAATCCGCCAGAAGGATTGGCCCGCCGCACTCGAAGCAAATCGTCGGCTCCTCTCGGGACCGAACGTCACCATTGGCGACCGCGTTCAGCAACTCGAAATCCTTCGTCAACTGGGAGGCACAGAGTTTTTACCAGCCCTTGCAGCGGCGCAGAAAAACGCCCACGAAGCTGTGGACGCCGCCGCTATTTTTCACTGGATGAACCAAAACGGCATGACCGCGGAGGCCCTCCAATGGGCGTCCACTATGGAGCCTCGCCTCGCCCGTCACCCCGAACTCGCCCGTCGCCTCGCCGAAAGCCAACTCATTCTCAAAGACTGGCGCAACCTTCGTCGCCAGTGCGATGACCTTGCGACCTGGGGCCCGATGGAGCATCTCCGCAACGCCTACGCTGCCCGCGCCCTCCGGCAAATGGACGATATCATTAACTCCGCGCACCGATGGACAGCGGCAGTCGGCATCGCTGGGACCTCTCGTGAAGCCACGGCAGACCTCTTGCGACTCGCCGACGAATGGAACTGGCGCGAAGAACTCCGCGACATCCTCTGGACCGCCGCCAACCGCGTGGACGCTCCGTGGGCGCTCGCCAAGCTTGTAGAAATCTACATCGCCGAACGCTCTGCTGATGGCCTTCTCCGTGCCTACGCGCGCAAGACCGAACTCGATCCGAACGACGACACCGCCCGCAACCGAATGGTCCACTACTCACTGCTGCTCGACCGGGCCATCGAGAACAGCGTCACCCAAGCTCGTGGCCTTGCCAAACGCCACGCCGGCGATGCCACCTACGCCGCCACTCTTGCCCTCGCCGAACTCAAAGCCGGCAACGCAACAGCAGCTGCGGCAGCCTTCACCGGAGTCCGTCCGGTCAACCTTGAATCCCCCGAACCCGCGTTTTATCATTCCTTGGCTCTCTACGCCGCCGGGCGGGAAAAGGAAGCCGCCACCGCATTTGCATTCGCCCAAAAACGCCCGCTCCTGCCTGAGGAACTTCGCCTTCTCCCTCCTGCTTTTCAGGTCGGCACGGCGAAGTGAAACGGCTTGCGGGAAGCTAACGGAACAGCTCCCCGAGTTCCACACGCAAGTCGGGGAGCGCGCTGCTTTCTAAAACGGTCGGCGATTTGAAAAGGACGGGCGCTGCGTAGCCTTGGACGCTCGGGGTGCGATAGACTTCGATGCACTTTTCTTCGGGGCAGACGATCCAGTATTCAGGGATGCCTGCCTCGGCATAGATGAGGGCTTTCACGCGGTCAATTTCGAGCGAGGAGACGGCGACTTCGATGACGAGTTCGGCGTTGGTCGGGTGCGCTTGGCGGAAGTCGGCTTTGGTGCCCTTCACGATGCAGAGGTCGGGCTCGGGCTCGGAGTCGGCAAAGGTGAGCGGCCCATCGACGCGGAGGATTTGGCCGGGCTGAATTTGGCTGGTGAGGATTTCGCGGAGGTCTTCGGCGGTGGTGTAGTGGGCGGGTAATTTCGAGATTTTATCAACGATGGTTCCGCGCAGAAGCTCGACCGGGAGTTCGCCGAGACGGTGGTAGTCCGCGACGGAAATCCGCGTGGCGCGCTGGCGGATGGCCGGAAGTTCAAGCAGAGCGTTCATGGCGCGGACGGTAGCAATCGAGGCGGGGAAGGCAAGAGCGGGGGAGTCGTCAGTAGATCAGTATTCAGTAGTCAGCGGGGCGGCTTGGTTACTGACCATTGACCTACTGAATACGGACAACTGATCTTCCCGCTTCACGCCGCGCGAAAAACCCGGCATGAAGCGCGGCGTGTCGCTTCTTGAAGTCCGCAATCTCAAAACTTGGTTCCCTATTCGCACCGGCTTGCTCCGCAGCGTGACGGGGTATGTGAAGGCGGTTGATGATGTCAGTTTCACCGTGGAAGCAGGCACGACCGTCGGGCTCGTGGGCGAGAGCGGGAGCGGGAAGACGACGATTGGGCGCACGATTTTGAAGTTGAATCCCGCGACGGGTGGCGATGTTCTTTTTGAGGGCAAAAGCGTGTTGCCGCTGACGGAAGATGCGTTCCGTCCGTATCGCCGGCAGATGCAGATGATCTTCCAAGACCCGTTCGGCTCGCTGAACCCGCGCCTCTCGATCTTGCGAATCGTCGGCGAGGCGCTGGAGATTCATTTTCCTGAAATGACACGCGAAGACCGGCGGCAGCGTGTCTCGGAGCTGATGAAGCAAGTCGGCCTGAAAGTGGACATGATGGAGCGGTATCCGCACGAGTTCAGCGGTGGCCAGCGGCAGCGCATCGGCATCGCGCGGGCGCTGGCGGTGAAGCCGAAATTCATCGTGTGCGACGAGCCCGTGAGCGCGCTGGACGTGAGCGTGCAGGCGCAGATCGTGAACCTTCTCCAAGACCTTCAGGATGAGCTGGGGTTGACGTATCTCTTCATCGCGCACGACCTCGCGGTGGTGCAGCACATCAGCCACAAAGTGCTGGTGATGTATCACGGCAAGATCGTGGAGAGCGCGAGCGCGGAGGAGATTTACGAGAACCCGCAGCACGAATATACGCGCAAGCTGCTGGCGGCGGTGCCTGAGATCGCGTGAAAGATTTCCGCTCGTTGCGCGTTCTAGGAGCATGACACCGTTTCTTCGTAAATTGATCGGGATGAATTGGCTGCTCGTCGCGGCGGTCGTGGTGATTTCGCTGGCTGGAGTCTTCTTTATCCAAGGCGCGACGGCGCACATCACGGACGGCGAGCCGTACTGGCAAAATCACGCGCGGTTCGTGGGCTTCGGGTTGCTGGTGTTCCTCGCGGTGTCGCTGATGGATTATCGCTGGGTGCGCTGGATCGCGATTCCACTGTATGTGGTGAGCCTTATTTTGCTGGCGCTCACGCTGACAAAATTTGGCGTTCTCGTATCGGGGGCGACCTGCTGGCTGAAGCTGCCGGGGCTCCCTGCGTTCCAGCCGTCGCAGATCGCGATCACGGCCGGGATACTGTTGCTGTCGCTGTTTCTCAGCCAATTCTCCGGGCTGCATCCGTTTTTGAAATTGTGCGGAACGGGCATCATCACGCTCCCGCCCATGTTGCTGATTAAATTGGAAAAGGACAACGGGATGACCCTCGTGTGGATTCCAGCGGTGATGGCGATTCTGTGGCTGAGCGGACTGCCAAAGCGGTGGCTGACGGCGCTGATTCTAGTGGGCCTCACGCTGCTCCCGCTCGCGATTTGCTTCGGTCTGGATTCCTATGCGCGAGCGCGAATTGTGGCGTTTTCCGACCCCGCCATAGATCCGCAGGGCGCGGGCTACGCCATCAATCAGTCACTCATCGCCATCGGCTCTGCCGGGCTGAATGGCAAGCGGATGACGGATACGACGACGCAACTTGAACTCGGGCTCATCCCCTCGGATGTCGCGCATACCGACTACATTTTCACGACCATCGCCGAGCAATGGGGCTTCCTCGGCGGAGCCGCAGTCATCGCGGCTTTCGGCACGCTGCTGCTCGCGTGCGTGCTTACGGCGCATCAGGCCCGCGATCCGTTCGGGCTGCTCATCGTCGCGGGGATCACGGGGCAGATTTTCTTTCACACGTATCAGAACATCGGCATGACCATCGGGCTGATGCCGATCACCGGATTGCCGCTGCCGCTCGTGAGTTCCGGAGGGACTTTCGTGCTCATGCTCATGTTCGAGTTTGGCCTTATCAACAGCGTGTGGGTCCACCGGAACGAACAAGCGGAGTCGGCGGATAAGGAGTTTTCGTTAGGGTAACTCCGACTTCAATCGCTGGCACGCTTCGGCGACTCGGGTGTTTTGCGGATCGAGGCGGAGGGCTTCTTGGAGTTGCGCCTTGGCTTCGGCATAGCGACCGAGTTTTTCGAGCATGAGGCCGTAGCGGAAATGGGCCTGCGCCATCGCCGGGTCGGCGGACAGGGCTTGGAGAAAGAGGGCCTCAGCGTTGGCAGTGTCGCCGAGGGCGGCGAGGCTGATGGCAAAGTTACAGCGGGCAAACGTATCTCCCGGATCGAGCGCGACGGCGTTGCGGAAGTCGCGGGCGGCGAGCTTGTTTTCGCCGATGCGGAGATGGATGGTTCCGAGTTCCTTCCAGCCGATGGCGTTTTCGGGGAATATGGCGAGGGATGCTTCCAGCTTCTGGATCGCTAAGTCTGTTTCTCCCGCTCGCCGGAGGGCGTAGGCGAGATGCTCTAGCGCCATTGCATTGCCAGTCGTTACGGATGCTGCGTGCTGGAAGAGCTCGCGGCTGTTTTCCCACTTGGGCACTTGCGCGGAGGTGGCGACGAGGAGAGCAAATAGCGGGGTGATGGCGGCAGCGATGCGGAGCCGTCGCGATGATGGGAGAAGGGCATCGGCAAACCAAACGACTGCGATGAAAAAGCCGACCTGCGCCAAGTACACGAAGCGATCCGCGCGTGCTTGCGAGCCGACTTGCACAAGGCCGAGATTCGGCACCAACATCCCGAGGAAAATGAGCCATCCGATGAGCAGATAGGGATGCCGCCGCCATTGCCAAAGGGCGATGCCCGTGAGCAGGAGTCCGCCCGCAAGCAGCGCCAGCGCAGGAGCCCAGTGGGCGACGCCGGGGTGTGGGTAAAACACGGCGAGCCCACTCGGCCAGACGAGGTCGCGGAGATATGCGCCGTAGGAGCACAGGGCATTCGACACGCGCGCCGCGAGCGGCAGGTGGTCGAGGCTGAGGACGGAATTGCGCGAACGCGTCGCGCCCGTAGCGATGATGGACGCCGCGACCGATAGCACGAAAAACGGCACTTTTTCCCACAGCAATCGCCAGCCCGTACGACGCAGCGGCCACGCATCGAGCAGCAGCAGGACGCATGGAAATGTGACGGCCATCGGCTTCGCCAAAAGTGCTGCCGCGAATGCGAGGAGGGCGAGCCACCACGCGCGCACGCTGCGTTCGAGAGCCCAGTGACTCCACGCCAGCAGAGCGGCCATGACGAAGAAGGCGCACAGCACGTTTTTCCGCTCGGAAATCCACGCGACGGATTCCACATTCACCGTGTGCAGGCCGAAAAGCGCCGCCACCATCGCCGATGGCCAGAGCCGCCCGGTGAGCCGCCGGAGCGCGAGAAAGAGTAGCGCTGCCGCGCCCGAGTGCCAGAGCACGTTCTCGATGTGCATGAGCCTCGGGTTCAGCCCGAAAAGCGAGACATCCGCCATGAACGACACCCTCGTGAGCGGCACCCACAAGCTGGCATGTGGCTCGGAAAAGACCTCCTTAATTCCAGCCAGCGTAAGCCCGTCGAGGACTGTCTGGTTCTCAAAAACATGGCTCGTGTCGTCGAGGTAGATGAAGTCGCAATGTACCACGCCAGAATACGCAGCGAGGATCGCGACGAATAACGACGCGACGATGAGCGAGACGCTCCGGCGCTCCGGCATTGCGTGATTGGGCTGCATTTCGGGGGAGGGCAAAAGCAGCTTCGGAGCCACGAGACATGGCGGGGACATTCCGGCATTTGCTTTTCTAAAGCGGACTGTAGGCTCTGCGCACCATGAAGACATCTCGCCGAACATTTCTCACTACGTCCATGACTGCTGCCGCTGCGCTGACTGCCCGGCTTTCCGCTGCTGATGAGGCTGCGGGGTTGAAAGGGCGCATCCATCACTCCGTCTGCAAGTGGTGCTACCCGAAAGTGCCGCTCGAAGACCTGTGTGTGGCGGGCAAGGCGATGGGGATGACGAGTATTGACCTCGTGGAGCCGTCCGATTTCCCCACTTTGAAAAAGCACGGGCTGACTTCTGCGATGACTTCCTTCCCCACCATCGCGGGGCCGAAGGGCGAGAAAATTGGGAGCATCCCATACGGGTTTAATCGTCCCGAGCACCACGACTTGCTGATCAAAGCCTACGAGCCATTCATCGCGGCGGTGGCGGATGCAGGGTTCACGAACCTCATTTGCTTTTCCGGCAATCGGAACGGGATGGACGACGAAACCGGGCTGAAAAACTGCGCCGAAGGGCTGAAAAAGCTGCTCCCCATCGCTGAGAAACGCGGCGTGACGCTGGTGATGGAGCTGCTGAATAGCCGCGTGAACCACCCGGACTATATGTGCGACCGCAGCGATTGGGGCATCGCACTTTGCAAAGCAATCGGGTCGGCGAACTTCAAGCTGCTCTTCGACATTTACCACATGCAGATCATGGACGGAGACGTGATCGCGCGCATCCGCGCGGGGAAAGATTACTTTGCCCACTACCACACCGGCGGCGTGCCGGGGCGCAACGAAATTGATGACACACAAGAGCTGAACTACCCAGCAATCATGCGGGCCATCGTGGAGACGGGCTACAAAGGCCACGTCGCCCAAGAGTTCATCCCCAAGCGCGAACCGCTCGTGTCGCTCAAGCAGGCGGTGGGGATTTGTGACGTGTGACGGGCTACCGGGCTTGCTCAAAAATCGAATGCCACTAAAGTAGCACTCGATGCGAACGGAACTCGTCACCACACTGAAGCGCAAGACTAGCGAAATCATTGCCGAGCTTGCATCGGACCAAGACCCGGTGCTCATTACGCAGCACGGGAAGCCTGCGGCGTATCTCATGGCAGTCGAGGCATTCGATACTCTCAATCGTCGCCTCGGGATTTTGGAGGGAATCGCTCGCGGCGAACGAGCTGTGGACGAAGGCCGCGTCGTCACTCACGACGAGGCCAAAAAGCGGATGAAGCGATGGTTGAGCTGATCTGGACGGAGCCAGCCCTCCAAGACCTTGATGCGATTGCGGACTACATCGCACTGGATGACCTGCAAGCAGCACGGCGTCTTGTCCAGCGAGTGTTTGAGTATGTGGAGCAACTCATTGAGTATCCAGAAAGTGGCTCGCGCCCGCCAGAGCTGCGAAAATCTCGCTACCGCCAGATAGTCGAGCCGCCGTGTCGTGTATTCTACCGCTACGACGGTCAGCGAGTTCTCGTTCCTTACGTCATGCGTGGCGAGAGGCGGCTTCGCAAAGGTCGGCTTGCTAAACGTAACCGGGACGCTGCCTGAACTCGCTCAACTTAAGATCCGCACTGATCGCCCAGGCGCACGCGCTTGGGTTCGGCGAATGCCGCATCGCTCCGGCGGGGGTGCCGCCGCACGCGGAGGCGTTTCGGGCGTGGCTGGCGGCGGGGGAGCATGGCGACATGGCTTGGCTGGAGCGGAATGCGGACCGGCGGACAAACCCGGACCTTGTGCTGCCGGGCGCGAAGTCCGTGATCGTGCTCGCTTTGAACTACTGGCAGCGCGGCGAGCCGTCGGGGATCGCGCGGTATGCGTGGGGTGACGATTACCACGATATTATAGACCTGAAGCTCGATGCGCTGGATGCGTGGCTGCAAACGCACGGCGGGCGGCAGCGGCAGTATGTGGATACGGGGCCGGTGCTGGAGCGGGATTTCGCGGCGCTCTCGGGGCTCGGCTGGCATGGCAAGAGCACGATGCTCATTCACCCGAAACTCGGGACGTGGTTCTTCCTCGCGGCGATTTTTACCACGCTGGAGCTGCCCGCCGACGAGCCTGCGCGCGACCATTGCGGGAAGTGTACGGCTTGCATAACGGCGTGCCCGACGGGAGCGATCACTGCGCCGCAGCATGTGGATGCGCGGCTGTGCATCAGCTATCTCACCATCGAGAACAAGGGGCCGATCCCGGTGGAGTTGCGCCCGCTGGTGGGGCACCGGATTTACGGCTGTGATGCGTGCCTGGATGCGTGCCCGTGGAACCGCTTTGCGCAGGAGTCGCGGGAGGTGCGGTTTGCGGCGCGGGAGTTTGTGGGGATGCCGCTGAGGGACTTCCTCGCGCTGGACGATGAGGCGTTTCGCACGCTGTTCCGAGGGTCGCCGATTAAACGGATCAAGCGCGCTCGTTTCCTGCGCAATGTGTGTGTAGCGCTGGGTAACGTGGGCACGGTGGAGGATTTGCCTGCTTTAGAGAAAGCCGCGCGCGACCCGGACCCACTAATCGCAGAGCACGGGGCGTGGGGGGCGGAGAGGATTCGCGAGCGAGCAGCCACATTATAGAAGTCAGAACGAGCGGCATCGGTTGGCACCGTGCGTGCTTTTCTCAGATTGTATGCTCTCATTTGCTTACCAAGCCCGCGACCAAGCCGGGAAAACGATCTCCGGTGTCCAAGAAGGTCTTAACGAAGAAAACGCCGTCAATGCGCTGATGACGCGCGGCTTGATGGTGCTTTCCATCCAGCAGAAATCATCGGGGAAGATTGCTCGTGGCCCGATCAAAGTGAGCGAGACGGACTTAGTGTTGTTCACCCGACAGCTCGCTACGATGGTCGATGCGGGTCTCCCGCTCGTGAGCGGGCTCACGGCGCTCTTCGAGCAGGCGGACCCGCGCAAGCAAGCGGGCCTCCGCCGTGTCATCGGTGAAGTGAGTGCGCAGGTGCAGGATGGCGCGACTTTTTACGAGGCGATCATGAAGCATCCGACCGTGTTCAAGCGGCTCTATACCTCGATGGTAAAGGCGGGCGAATCCGGCGGAATGCTCGCCGAAGTGCTCGACCGGTTGGCTGGGTTCCTAGAGGCATCTGCTCGGCTGACGAAGAAGGTGAAGTCGGCACTCACTTATCCGGTTATCGTGATTTGTATCGCGTTTGCGATTACGGCGTTTCTCGTGATCAAAGTGGTGCCGGTGTTCGGTGGTATCTTTGCAGACTTTGGTGGAGAGCTCCCTGCGCCGACGCAGTTTCTCATCGATGTGTCGGATTTCATCCGGGCGTATTGGTATTACATCGTCGGTGTGCTTATAGGGACCTTTTACGGTATCCGGGCATGGGTGAGTAGCCCGGCTGGTGCGGATACTTGGGACCGCTGGAAGCTGAAGCTGCCCATCTTTGGCCCGCTCATTCACAAGATTTGTATGACGCGCTTTGCCCGCACGTTTGCGCAGCTCATCCGCTCTGGTGTCCCGATTTTGGAAGTCATGCAGATCGTCGGCGATACCTCCGGCAACAGCGTGGTGACGAAGGCGCTGATCGGTGTCTCTGTGGATGTGGAAAAAGGCGAACCGTTGACGGCAGCACTGAGCCGTCAGGCCATTTTCCCGCCGATGATGCTCCGCATGGTCTCCGCTGGCGAGAGCACGGGTAAAATCGACGCGATGCTGGAGAAAATGGCGGACTTTTGGGATGAGGAAATCGAGGCGACACTCTCCGCGCTCACTTCTCTCATGGAGCCGTTCTTGATCGTATTCCTTGGCGTGATTGTCGGCGGCATCGTCATCGCGATGTTCCTGCCGATCTTCAAGCTGAACGACGTCGTCTCATCGGCAAAGTAAGCCGCCCACACAAAGAAGCACCCCATAGGCGAGCCCTGCGAAAGCTGTGGCTCGCCACCGCTTATCCGAGGAAGTCACCCACGAAATCTGGTCCCGCAGTGTGTAAGGCATCCCGACCCAAAACATCCCCGCGATGAGCCACACATACGTCAGTGCCACGAGCAGAAGCCGTAGTTGCTCATCACGCATGAAGGCCGACTCTAGCAGTGGTTCCGCAGCCATGAGGACCAGCCCGCCGAGCGCGCGCACGGCGAGAAATTCCTGCATGAATAGAATCGCCAATATTGCGGAAACGGGCGTCAAATACAGCACCAGACTGCGCCATTTATCGAACTCTCCGAGGTCGCTCACTTCCACGAGCCAGAAAAACCACGCAGCCAAAACTAAAGTGAGAATTACGCCGGAAGGCTTATGTCGCGGAAAGCTACTAAGCCAACCCTTCACCGCCCCACCCTGGAGCATCGCGAAAAGATGCGAGGTGATGAGCAGCAGGCCGACCAGCAGCATCACGGATTTGAGCGTAAAGGAATAGATCATGGAAAAGGGGCGACATGCAACTTCCCCGGCCCCACTTGCGCAAGCACAACATTGCGCGAGCTTGCCAGCCGGGAGAGCCCGCATATGGTCCGCGCCCGCACGATGTATAAAACGAACGAAATTTTCGCCAAGATGCCGGCAACCGTTGCCGCACAACTATTCGCCCACCTCGCAGAAAAGGAGCCCAATCTCCTCAAAGCCACGGTGACAACCCTTTGCGAGCAACACAAAATCCGCCCGGTCTTCTTTGAACGAAAGCCCCGGACCGAGCGCTACGCTTGGATTCGCGAAGGGCTGGGCCGTAGTCGCAACGCCAACGTCGCAGCTCACATCCTGCAAATCTGGCTCGTCGGAGCGCACAGCAAGTTGCTCTGCGATTTCCTCGACGGCCTTGGCATCTCCCACGACGAACACGGCACCATCGAGGAGCTTCCTGCCGCGCCGGAAAAGGCGAAGATCGCCGAAGTCGTTACCGACCTCGTTTCCAAACACGACCCCGGCGTTGTGGCCGTGTATCTCCACGCATTTCAAGCAACCGATGAAAATGGATGGAGCACTCTGGAAGAGCTTCTCGGCGAAGATGAGAGACTGAAGCTTGGTTAGAACACCGAAGGGTTCAAAAGCCCGTTGCCTTCACCACCGCTGAGTCGCCGAGGCCGAAGTGGGCGGGCTCATACATTTCCTCCACCTTCGTCGGAGGGGCGGTGGCGGTGCCGGCGGCGCGGACTCTTGCGACGTAGCGCATCTGGTATTTGCCGCTGCTCCAGGTGTCGGTGAAATAGAGCACGCGATCGGCGCGGATTTCGCGGTGGCTCCACCATGCGTTCGCGAGGTGGTCGCCTTGCGCGGCGGCGGTGCGGAACTCGGGGTTCACGGCCTCGAACGTCGCGGGCAGTGGGTCATCAATGACGACGTAGCGGCTGGCTTTGGGCACGGTGATGTCAATGGTCACGAGCACGCGGTCGCCGACGCGCGGATCGCCGAGTGGGGCGAGCGTGGCGTCGTCGTTGATGCGCTGATAGGTGCGCTCGATGGCGTAGCCGCGATCTTGCCTCTGCGTGACGAGCGTCTTCGGGCGGGAGGAAATCGCGACTTGCGTGAAGATGAGCCCTTTCCCCGAAAGCTGGAGCGGCGTCTTGCCGGCGAGCGGCATTTCCTTTTCAAAAAAGCCGCCCTTTGCTGGCAGCGTGAACGGCGTGGGCGCAGCGCCATACGCGAATGTGGCGGAGGTTTCTTTGCGGCCTGCCTCGGTCTTGCGCACGTATTCGGCAAAGCCCATGAGCGCCCACACATTGCTCTGCGTGCTGCCCCAGTGGCCCCGCTGGCGCAGCGAAAGGAGGGTGTCGGCGAGTTCGTCGGCAGCGGGGGATTTTCCGCTGAGCTTCGTCCAAGCGAGCAGCCGGATGCCCTGTGCGCGGGCGGTGCTGCCGAACCAAAAGTCGGCCTCCACAGCCTTATCCTGCATCCGCATGAGCGAGTCGGCGGTCTTCGCGGAGCCTTTGCTTTCGAGGATTGCGAGGGCGAGTAAAGCGCGGCTTTCTTGCGTGAGCAGGTCGCGCTTTTTGCTGAGGACTTCGTGGTAAGCGGGCTCCGCGCGGCCCATGAGCGCGAGGGTGTAAGCGGCGAAGACGCGCTCGGAGAGGTGCCATTTATCGTCGGAGTCCGCCGCGCCACGCAGTGCTTTGCTGAGGTAGTCGCCGAGCCGTTTCACATCGGGAGCAGGCACGGAAAATCCCGCGCGCTCCGCCATGATGAGGCCCATGCCACCATACGCGCTGGCCCATTGTTCGCTCCGGTTGCCGGGCCAGTAGCCGAGCCCGCCGTCGCCATTCTGCATGGAAAGAATGCGCGCAACCGCCTTGTCCACGAGGTCGGTGATTTGCTCTTCGCTGCGGCCCATGCCGGGGAGCATCGGGCGAAATTCGCGCAGCGAAATCCAGGGCAACATGCCGGAGGTCGTCTGCTCGATGCAGCCGTAAGGATAGTGCAGCAGCTCATGGACGCCTTCGCATAACTCAAAAATGCGCGAGTTCGAAAACCGCACCCGCACTGTGCCCACGCCTTCGAGCAAGGCTGGGTCAGCGTTGGCGAGGAGGTTTCCTTCGGTGCGGCCTACGAGCACTTCGCCGAGCACGGGCGTCGGCCACGTCACGTTCAGCTTCGATTCCGTGGCGTCGCGGAAAGCGCCTGCTGGGCTGGTGAAGTTCACCGTCCAAATCCACTTCGCCTCGCCGGGCTCCACGAACTCCACGGGGAAATCCACGGCCAACGATCCGCCTGCCGGGAGCTTCACGGTGCGCTCATTCTCGGCGGCTTTCGCGTGTTCGTCGAAGAGCACGGCGACCTTCGCCTCGCCGTCCTCGGCGGTCGTATTGTGCAGCACGGCGCGGACGGTCATCGCGTCGCCGACGTTGGCGAAGCGCGGCGTGGACGGCTCGATCATCACGGGCTTGTTGATCTCAAACGCGCTCTCACCGCTGCCAAACTGATCGCGCAATGTCTGCGCCACGGCCATGAGCCGGTAGCGCGTGAGGCCGTCGGGTGCTTTGAAGGTCGTCGCGATATTTCCATCGGCGTCCGTTTTCAGCGCGCCGTTCCAATACGCGGTGCCGAGGAAGTTCCGCCGCACGTCGGCCTCGCCGCCTTTCAGCCCGCCTTTTGCCGCGCCGACGAGGTAGCCTTTGTTTTCAAAGAGCGCGCCTTCCGGGTCGTCGGTGAGCATGTGCGAGAGCGAGATGCCGGTCGTCACGTCGAGCCGCAGCATTTGCAGAAAATACGCCAGCACGTCCGGCGTCTGAAAGCCCATGAGGCTCAGCACGCCTTCATCCGAGGCCCAGAGCGTTACCTCCGCGTTGCGCACGGGCTTTCCGTCGTTGTCGCGCACTTCGCACACGACAGAGACTTCATCGCCGGGACGATACGCGGGTTTGCCGGGGCGCAAGTTCACGTAAAGTTTCGCGTCGGGCCGCGCGATGGCGAGCTGCGTGTAGCCTGCGCGAAACTCGGGCGATTTGTATTTGCGCGGGCTATCCTGCGCGCCGCGCACGATGATAACGGAGACGAAGACATTTGGCGCGTCGCCTTCCTCCACGGGGATGCGGATGCTCGGCGCATTGCCCTCCAGCGTGGTGACGAAATGCCGCTTCACATTCTCGCGCTCGACCGTGACGAGCGCGCTGCCGCTGATGGGTGTCTTGATCAAAATCACAGCTTCCTCGCCGGGCCGGTATTCCTTTTTGTCCGGCACCAGCTCGACCTGCGACTTGTTGCGGTAGTTCCAAGTGAGCGCGTCTTTTCCCCACACATGCACCGCCGTCGTGGTGATGACGTTGCGGCCCGTCGCATCCGTCGCGACGGCGGAGAGCAAGTAAAGACCGGGCTTCGCGACGGTAAATGTCGTGTCCTTCTTCGCGTCGGCGGCGAGCACCCAATCGCCCGCTTTCTCCACGAGCGGCTGTGTGCGCAACGTGGCTTGGCCGACGAATTGCAGCACTGGCTCGCTGCGGAAGTTCTCCGCTTCATCGGCATCCTACACACGGTTCGTCTGCCACTCGACGCGGGTGAGTTTCACCGTCGTCTCGATGCTGTCCTTCATCGGCTTGCCGTCGTTGAGCACGGCGATGACTTGGAGCGGCAGCGCATCGCCCTCGCGCAAAACCTCCGGCATCGTGCTGATGCCGAGGTAGAAGTCCGAGCTGTGCATCGTGAACGTCTGGCGCTCGGCGATGGTCTGCTGATTGAGGTCCGTGACCTCCGCCGTGAGGCGCACAAAACGCGGCTGCGGCATCGCGGTATTCAGCGGAATCTGCGCCGTGATGGTCGCCGTCCCGCCTTCTGCCAGCGCGAGTTTGCCTTGATCGGAGTAGTCGCTCTTGCCCGCGAATTTCTCGCGCAGCCGGTAATCATTCAGCGCCTCGGTGAAGAGGAAATCCTCGAACCCAGCGGGCGCAAATCGCTCGTCCTCCGAGCGCAGCGACCACGCGACTTGCGCCTTCGCCAGCGCCTTGCCCATATAATACTTCGCAGCCAGCGGGACGTTCAACGGTGCGCCGAGCATCGGGGATTTCGGCGTCGCGAGCTTCACTTCAAAAGCGTTCGGCTCGTATTCCTCCACGCGGAAATGGTGAAGCACGCCCGCCCACTCGTCGTCGCCGTCGCCTTCCTCGCCTTCAAACAAAAGCTGCGCGCGGAAACCGCCGACGCCGTTCTTCGGCAGCACGACATCCGCCGCCACCGAGCCCATCGCTGAGAGCGCCACCTTTTGCGAAAAGACCTCCCGGTTGTCCGGCGAAAAGACACGCAGCGTGCCCTTCTTCCCCGCCGGGATGTGCGGATGGTCGGGAGTGTAATCGCGGGCGACGACTTTGAGGTGAACGGTCTCGCCGGGCTTGTACACAGGCCGGTCGCTGAACATTGTGCCGCGCATCTTGCCGCTCTCCTCGCCGCCGAAATCGTAGATGTCTTCCTCGTCGCCCCACATATTGATGCGGAAGCGCCCGAACTCCATCTCATGCCGATCGCCGCCAAACGGCACGAGCTGCTGGTCGTCGCCGGAAGTCACCGCCAGCCACTCCGCGTTCTCCACTTTTGGCAGACGCGCCGTGCCATCCGCCGCCGAGGTCGCAGCGGCGAGCGATGCACCTTTTTCATCGAGCAGCGCGAACTTCGCACCCGCGAGGGGCTTGCCGGTATTCAGCGAAAACGCCTGCGCGAATCCGCCCACGCTGCCCTTCCACACCACGCCGAGGTCCGTGACTTGCACGAGCGCCTGCGAGCCCACGCGCTTCACGTTCGGCGCGAGTTTGGTGGGCTGTTCGGCGGTGAGGAAAACGGTGCCGCTTTTGCCCGGGCCGAGGATGTCGTCCCACTTCACGGGGATGATAAACTGCTCGTCGGTCTTCTGCTCGGGCGTGAAGTCTTTCGTCCAGACGATCTCGCCCGGCATCGCCGTGTCATCGACGCGCTGGAGCAGCTCGTCTTCATCCACGACCTCTTCGCGGTGATACTTACGATACGCTGCCAGTGCCGCCGCCGTCTGCTCGCGGGGCACGAGGCGCGCGGTGATGCGGAAATGCGCCGTATTAATCCCCAGCACGCGAAACTCCCGCGTGCCCGTCCGCTGCTGATGCGTGGAATACTCCTGAAAGTAGAGCCGCGACTTCACCGGGGCAAAACTGAACGCCTTGCTCCACGCCTCCATTTTCTGCCCGCCGACGGATTCGATCCCCGCTGCCACGGACACGGTGTAGTCCTTTCCTAGCTCGAAATTGCCACTTACCGTTAGCGACGCATCGCTCCATAGCGACGCATCTAGCGTGAGCTTCATCCCCGGCGGCTCGGGCGAAACTTTTACCCACTGCGCGATGTTTTCCTGCTTCACCGTCTTGGCGAATGGTTTGGAGAAATCGAGCGTGAGGAGCTTGCCGGAGTTGATGAGATTTTCCGTTTTCACGCGCTCCACGGTGAATGCTTTCACTTTTCCGATCTTCACCTCGTAAGGCCCGGCAAGCTTGTAGCCGCCAGCCGAGGCGGGCAGTCCCGTCGCAGCAATGAGCGTCCAGCCTTCGCCCGGCGGGAGCTCCGTGACGGGCTGTACGAACACGTGATTTTTCTGTGCCGAGAGTAGAGCGTCCGCAAGTTCCTTCCCGTCCGTCGCGGTCTCGTGGGCGACGCGGAACGCATCTTCCCAAGCGAGCGTGCTTCGGTCGTCCGAGCGGTATTCTGGAAAGACGTGTTCGCCGCCTTTTTTTGGCGCCGCCTGCGTCACCCTTGCGGCGACTTTCAGCAGATTGGGGCCGAGAAACCAGATGTGCTCTTCGATAGCCTTCGCGTCCACCGGCGCGCTAAAAAGAAGACTTACTGTGGGCGACGCCGGAGCGTTTTCCGTATTGAGGTTCGCCGCCCAGCCCTTCGCTCGGAACGCCGGAGTCTTGAGCGTTTCTTGGAATGGCCCCTTCACTGCCTTGCCCGCCGCATCTTTCACATCGCCTCGCAGTCCGAGCTGGAACGTCGCTCCTTGCGCCGGAGCCTCCGTCGGCGTGAAGAGCCCGCTCTGAGTGGAGAGCCACTGCCATTTCCCGGCCACTTTGGGCTGGATGGTCAGCGGCGAGGCACCTTGCTTGCCGACGGCCTCCGCAGCGATCATCGGCTCGGGGAAGCGGACCTCGAAAGCCGAGTCCGCTCGCCAGATTCGGCCTTCGTGAATGAGCGTGACCGGCGCGGCGACGACGGTGGTGGTGAGTAAAGAGAGAGCGGCGAGTATTTTCATGGCACTTTTACATACGAGGGTGACGCGCGGATCTTTCAGAAAATCTTTGCAGATAGCGAGACTCGTTTCCACCGATTCGGCTGATGCGCGGAGTTGCGGGCTTAATCTAGCGAGTCCCACCACGTTCGACCGAAAGAAGCCCAGGTCGATAGAAATCCGCATTTCGCTCCGCATCGGGGTAGAAATTGTTCGCGCAGACTCGCGCAGTCGCATACGCCCGCTCAAAGCTCCTGCATCTTCATGAACTACATCTCCATCGCCGCATCACTTTTTGCCCTCTCCATTTTTGCCCGAGCGGAGGATAGACCGAAACTTCAAATCATCAACGGGACCAAAGAGCCGGTCGAAGTCTTCTGGCTCAAATCGGACACCGAACGTGTGCCATCGGGCACCGTCCGAGCCGGTCGCGACTTGGAAATCACCACAACGCTCGGGCACCGCTTCGCCATCGTCCAAGGCAAGACAAGCGTTACGGGGACGAGCCTCACCAAAGTCCAAGCCGTCCGCTTCGACCTCCCCAATATGGACGGAGTGCCCGCATTTTACACTCAGGCAGTGCGCGCCAGCGGCTTTCCCATCGTCGCCTCGGCAAAGGTAAATCCGTATGCGCTCAAGGAGGCTGCCTACATCGTGGACATGCTACTCGCCAAGCGCCCAGACGTGCGCAAAGCGATGATCCAAAGCGGGGCGCGGCTCTGCATCATGGCGCACGACGAATACACCACAGACTTGCCCGAATTCGAGCGCATGGGGCGCACGGGCGAGTCGGAGTTTCCCGGCGTCTCTGCGAAAGATTTCTGGGACGCGCGGGCTCGCGGGACGGGCGGCAGCCAGCACGACCCGTTTTGCACATGCGCGGAGGAAAACGTGCTCGGCTACAAAGGCGACCCATATTCGACAGAGTGCATCCTGATCCATGAATTCGCCCACAGCATCCACTTGCGCGGCCTCTCGAATGTGGACCCGACCTTTGATCCCCGGCTCAAAGAAACCTATGACGCAGCGATGAAAGCGGGCCTCTGGCGCGGCAAATACGCCAGCGTTAATCATCACGAATACTTCGCCGAAGGGGTGCAATCGTGGTTCGACAACAACCGTGAAAACGACCACGACCACAACCACGTCAACACCCGCGCCGAACTGCTCGAATACGACCCCGGACTCGCCGCGATGTGCCGCGAAGTTTTTGGCGACACCGAGGTGAAATATACCAAGCCCGCGACGCGCCTAACCGCCCACATGGCAGGCTACGACCCTTCCAGCACGCCCACGTTTGTTTGGCCGGAGCGGCTGAAAAAAGCGCAGGACGCCATTCACAAGCAGGCGCTGGAGCGGAATCGTCCTTGATGAATTGCCTGTGGGCGGATGGCTGGTGGGTTGCAAATCGTTTTTGGCGCGTCATCCTCGGCGGTAATGAAACTCACTGCTCGTCTCGCGCTCTGTGCGCTCGCTGCCCTCTCGCTCGGAATGTCGAGCAAACCGAAGGTGACTGTCCGTTTTCACGCCGAGACGAATCGGAATGATACGAGCAGCTTCGCCGTCCCCGTGAAGCTCAAGTATGGGCAGCGCGATGCGTCTATTGCCCGCATCCCGGAGTTCTCCGAGCGCAACATCAAGGCCATCTTCCCGTGGAAAACCGCAGATGGCACTTGGGGCTGCGCTTTTAAGCTGAACGACAGTGGGCGCATCCGGCTGGAGACGATGAGCAGCACGAACCACGGCTCGGCGATGGTGCTCTTTATCGGCACGAAAGCGGGGATGCACCAAGTCATTGATATGGTAATTGATCGCACGGTGAGCGACGGCATCATCTCCATCCCGAACGGGCTCACGGACATCGAGGTGCTGGTTTTGAAGAACCAATTCCCCGTTCTCGGCGAGTCGAAGGAGAAGAAAAAAGAAGCGTCCAAGCCGCAAGACCCCGTGGACTGGAAGATTGACCGCAACAGCCCTCCGCCGGCTGCGGAGGCTCCGCGCAAACCCAAGCGCCCCGAGCCAAAGCCGGAGCTGCCGCGTGTGGCGGATTGAGCGATGCTCACGACGCTGAAGGTCCGACATTTCCGCTGTTTCGAGCAGTTCGAGTGGGAGCTAGAGAGCGGGTCGAATTTCATCATCGGCCCCAACGCCCACGGGAAGACTTCGCTGCTGGAGGCCGCGTGTATTTTACTCCGGCTGCAATCGCCGCGCGTCGCCTCGCTGGCTCGCGTGGTGCAGCACGAGCGGCGGGGCTTTGTGGTGGATGGATATTTTGCGCAGCGGCACCTCCAGTTTTACTACGGCACGCAGCGCAAGAAGCTGGCGCTCGATAGCGTGGAGCAGACGAACAGCAAGGAGTGGCTCCAGCTCGGGCGCGTCGTGTGGTTTGGCAATGAGGACATCGAGCTGGCTCGCGGCGGGGCGGAGAAGCGGCGGAAGTTCCTCGATTTCATCGGCACACAGCGGGATGCGGGCTACCGCACCTCGCTCCGCGCATTCGAGCACGCGCTGCGTTCGCGCAACCATTTGCTCAAGCAGCCGTCGCAGCGGTGGCGGGAAATTGCGGCGTTCGATGGCCCGCTGCTCCAGCACGGCGACTATGTGCGCACGGTTCGGCATAGCCTCCTCGCTGAGTTGCAGGCCGACGCCGATGCCGCGCATTTTGCCATCAGCGGGCAGCGCGAGAGTCTGCGCCTCGAATACGTTCCCGGCGACCAAGGGGACTTCGCCACCGCTCTCGCCGCTGCGAAAGTGGAAGACACCCGGCTCCGACAGACGACCGTCGGCCCGCATCGCGATGACGTGCGCTTTTTCCTCAACAAACTCCCCGCCGACGATGCCAGCGAGGGCCAGCAGCGCACGCTCGTCCTCGCGCTGAAGCTCGGTGCCACGCGGCTGCTAGAGCGGCATTTCGGCACGCCGCCGCTGCTGCTGCTCGACGATATTTTCGGCGAACTCGACCCCGCACGCCGCAACGCCCTGCTCGCCGCGCTGCCACCCGCTGCGCAGAAAGTGATCACGACCACGCATCTCGACTGGATGCCGGAGGCAGGCGACGGGCGCGTGCTGAAGCTCGGATGATTTGCCGTTGCCGAATGATGCGGCTTAGATAGCATTAGTGGCGTCTCAATATGAATCCCACATCACTCGCCACAGCGCCCCGTGTGTTCACCCGGCGCGCATTCATCTCCACGGCAGCACTGCTCGCTGGCGGATGCTCGCCGGACCCCGTTCCTCGGCTTCGGATTGGGACGTTCACTTTCCCAGGCTACGAGCCTCTTTTCCTCGCGAGGTCGCTGGGGAAGCTGGATGAGAAGCGGGTGCAACTGCTGGAGTTCCCCACGGTGGCAGAGGCGCTTTTGGCGTTCAAAAATCGGGCGATAGACGGGCTGACGGTTACGCTCGATGACGTGCTGCGCCTCGCGCAAGCCGGGCACGAGCCGAGGATCGTGCTCATGCTCGACTACTCGGACGGCGCAGACGTGATCGTCACAAAGCAGACCACCGCCGACATTGAAGCACTACGCGGGCAGCGCGTCGGCGTGGAGACGAACTCGGTCGGTACATTTGTGCTCGCGCGGGCGCTGGAGACGAAAGGGATGAAGATCGACGATGTGCGTTCCATCTCTTTGCGGGCAGACCGAATCGAGGGCGCATTTCTTCGAGGGGAACTGGAAGCGGTGGTGACGTATGAGCCGTATCGAAGCAGGCTGATCGCTCGCGGAGGGCGAGAGATTTTCGACAGCCGCGCGCTCAACGGTGAAATCGCCGATGTGCTTGTGTTCCGGCGCGAGGGGATCGAAGCGCAGCGCGCAAACATCGCGCTGGCGGTGAAGGGCTGGCGTAGCGCGCTCGAATATATCCGCACCCAACCGAACGACGCTCTGGCGCGCATGGCTCCGCGCGAGGGGCTCTCGGCAGAGCAATTTGGCAAGGCGATCCAGTTGATCCATCTCTACACGAGCGACGAGAATCGGGCGTTGCTCTCGCCGGGAGATTCCGCATTGGCGGAGAAGCTGCGGAAGATTGCGGCCTTTCTCGAAGAGCAGAAATTTCTGCCGCCCGGTGTGGATGTATCGGTCCTGCGCGACGGGAGTTTTTCGCTATGAAGTTTCCACCACCACTTCGGATTTGGATTCCGCTCGCCGTCTTTTGCTTTGTCGCATTCGTAGGTTTTTTCGCTGCGATTTATGAGCGGAGGACGGAGGATCGCGCGATTGAGGCGAGCACAAGAACGCGGGTACATGCGCTCGGCACGAAGGTGGCGTCCATGGCGTCGTTCCTCGTGGAGATGGATTCGCTCACGGGCGTGCGCCGCGAGGTGAGCCTTTCCGCGGCGCTGCCGGATGTGGAGCAAGTGACGGTGCTAGGGCCGGGCGATGTGGTGATGTTTGCGAACCGGCAGGAGCAGATGGGGCTCCCGCTGGCAAAGAGCATCGCAGCGCTGTACGCTGAACTGATCGCCCAAGCTCGCACATCGGGCGGCGGGCGCGTGGGGCTATCTCCAGACCGCGAGCACATCATCGGCGCGTTCCCCTTTCCATACGTGAGTGCGGTAGCAGGGGTGAAGCAGGGCGGCGTCGGCGTAGTACTGCTGACCATCGATGTATCCACAGCGAAAGCGGTCGCGGCGGGTGCGACTCAGCGCCGGATGCTTTACAGCGGCCTGATCTTTCTCGGCCTTGGCGCGCTGATGGCGCTGATCTTTCACCGGATGCTGACGTCGCGCGTCCAGCATCTGGTGAAGACCTCCCAGCAACTCGCGACGGGCGACCTCTCGGCTCGCGCGGCGCTGGAAGGGGGCGATGAGATCGCCGACCTTGGCCGCGCGTTCGACGACATGGCGGCGCAGCTAGAGCACCGCGATGCGATGCTTGTGGCGACGGAGCAGCGCTTCCGGCAGATCGCCGAGAACATCGAGGAGATATTTTGGTCATACGATCTACAGACGCATCGGATGCTCTTCGTCACGCCTGCGTTTGAGCGGATTCTCGGCGTCAAAATCGACCCCACAGTGGGTGCGAATATGCAGTGGATCGCCGCGCTGCATCCCGAAGACAAAGAGCGAGTCGCGGCGGCGTTTTCCGACGAGCAAAACGGGCGCGAGGAGATCGAATACCGCATCGTCCGCCCCGATGGCACTGTGCGCTGGATGCGCGACCGATGCTTTATCATCCGTGGAAAAGGCGGCGCGGCAGAGCGTGTCGCGGGCATCGCCTCGGACATCACCGAGCACCGCTTGGCCGTGGAGGAAAAGGCGGCGTTCGACCGGAAAATCCAGGAGACCCAGCGGCTCGAAAGTCTCGGCGTGCTCGCTGGCGGAATTGCGCACGATTTCAACAACCTGCTAACCGGCGTGCTTGGCTACGCCAGCCTCTCGAAGATGAGCCTCTCTGCCACGGACAAAGTGCAGACCTTCCTCACCGAGATCGAAAATACCGCCGTGCGCGCCGCCGATTTGTGCAAGCAGATGCTCGCCTACTCGGGCAAGGGCCGCTTCGTCGTGCAGTTGCTGGACGTGAGCGCCCTCGTCCACGAGACGACGCAACTACTTCACCTCTCCATCGCCAAGAATGTCGTCCTTCGGTTAAACCTCAGCAAAGACCTGCCGCCCATCAAAGCCGACCCCACGCAACTCCGCCAAGTAGTGATGAACCTCGTCATCAACGCCAGCGAAGCCCTCGGCGACAAGAGCGGCACCATCTCCCTCACCACCGGAATCGTCCGCGTAGATGCTGAGTATCTCGACAGCACCGTGCTCTCCGAGCGACTCCCCGAGGCCGACTACATCTTCATCGAAGTCGCCGACAACGGCTGCGGCATGAGCGCAGAAACCAAAGCGCGGATTTTCGAGCCCTTCTTCACCACCAAATTCACCGGGCGCGGCCTCGGCCTCAGCGCCGTCCTCGGTATCGTGCGCGGGCACCACGGCGCGATGAAGGTTTATTCCGAGCAGGGAAAAGGCACGATGTTCAAGCTCCTCTTCCCCATCGCAGAAGGCCACGCCGTGCCGCTCTCCGCGGTCGCCGACGGCGAATCTGCATTTCGCGGCTCGGGGTTTATCCTCGTCGTGGATGATGAGGAGACCGTCCGCACCGTCAGCGCCCGTTTGCTGGAGGCGCTCGGCTTCTCCGTCATCCTTGCCCAAGACGGCGGCGATGCCGTGGAGAAGTTCAAAGCCCGCCGCAGTGAAATCCGCGCCGTCCTCATGGACCTCACCATGCCGCACATGAACGGCGAAGAAGCGTTCCGCCACCTCCGCGCCATAGACCCCGACGTGCGCGTGCTGCTCATGAGCGGATTTAGCGAACAGGAAGCCGTCAACCGCTTCACCGGCAAAGGACTCTCCGGCTTCATCGAAAAACCATTCCGCTCGGAATCCCTCCGAGCAAAACTGATGGCCATCGGGTTGTAACAGCGTGCGCTTTTCCATCGTCACACCAAGTCTCCGGCAGCTCGATTGGCTCCGCCTTTGCGTCCGCTCAATCGAGGATCAGGCTGTGGAAAAGGAGCATTTCATCGAAGACGGCGGCACTGGCCCCGAGCTGGAGGAATGGGTGCGCGGCCAGACGAAGGCGCAGCTTTTTGTCGAGCAAGACGGCGGCATCTACGATGCGCTCAACCGTGGCTTTGCGCGAGCCACCGGCGATGTGCTGGCGTGGCTGAACTGCGATGAACAATACCTCCCCGGCGCGCTCGCCGCCGTCGCCGCCGAGTTCGCGGCGCGGCCCGAGCTCGATGTCCTCCTTGCGGATAATCTCATCGTGGACAACACCGGCAGCTACCTCGCGCACCGCTTCTCGCTCATCCCCGAAGCCAGCCAATGCTGGTGGCGATTCCCCGTATCGAGTTGCGCCCTCTTTTTCCGCCGCCGCGTCTGGCAGCCTTTCGACACGCAGTGGAAGTCCTCCGGCGACTGGTGGTGGTTCATGGCGATGCTCCAGCGCGGGGCGAAAGTGGGCGTCCTCCGCCGCTTCGTCGCCACCTTCGGCGAGACGGGCGAAAACCTCGGACTCTCCCCCATCACCGCCACCGAGCACGCCGCCATCGCCGCCGCCCGTCCTTTGTGGGCGCGAGTTCTCGCCCCCGCCATCCTCATCCGCCACAAAGCCCGGATGCTCGCCTCGGGTGCCCATCGCGTAGAGCCTTTCGACTACCAAGTTTTCACCCGGACCAGCCCTAGCCGCCAGACGTTTCACGTAAAAAACCCCACCGCCAACTGGCGGGCGTGATTAAAACACGGTCCAAATGCCGCGAAGCGGAAAGTAGCTCGCGAGTCCCATCGCGGCCCTATGACTCCCGCGAAGCGGCACTTCTTCATTCGTGAGGCTTCGCCGTCGCAAAACGCCGCGAAGGGACTCGCGAGCTACTCTCTTGGATCACGTTTTGATCACGCCGCCAACTGGCGACGGTGAGCCTCCATCGTGGGCAAAAAAAGAGCCGGAGCCCTTGCGGACACCGGCTCTGAGATATGGATCGGAGAAAAACTAATCCGCCTTTTTAGCAGGCTTCGCGTCTTCTTTCTTCGCGGGTTTAGCATCGTCCTTCTTTTCTGCTTTTGGGCCGAACTTCGTGATCTTCACCACTTCATATTCGGTGCCGTCTGCATTCTTCTTGGTGCGGAGGCCAGCGACGGTGTCGCCAGCCTTGATGTCCTCGAACTTCGCAGCAGCGTCACCGTTTTTGATCTCGGTGGTCGCCGTCACGATATGTTTCACGAGTTTGCCTTCCTTAGTTTTCTGTGTGAACGACTTCCCAGCAGCATCGATCTCGTCGGCGCGGGCGTTCATGGGTTGAGGCTTGGCGGCCTTCGCGTCGTCTTTCTTCGCGTCAGCGGCAGGAGCAGCGGCAGGAGCGTCGTCCTTCTTTGCATCAGCGGCTGGAGCAGCAGGAGCGGCTGGCGCTGCGGCTGGTTTAGCGGCTTCTTTTTTCTTCGCTTGCGCGAATGCGGAAGGCCCGACTGAGAGAGCGAGGCCGAGTGTGAGACTGAACAGGATTTGTTTCATGGGTTTGTTTGTTTGTTGTTTTGTGAGGCGCGCCAGCAGGCCCGGAGAGGGCGCTAATCTCGCGCCCGTCCGCTCTAGTCCCCGGTTTTTGGTGGGTCAAGCGAGAATCATCACCGCGCACCGCATTTTTCCGCGGGCGATTCTCAGGGTTGCCGCCGCAGCGCCCCGATCCGATCCACCATCCTGGCAACAGTTGTTATCACCCCCCATTTACGCCGAAGGCGTTGGGGTTCGGAAGGCTGAACCCTCCGGGTAAGAATCACGCTCATTGAGCGAGATTGGAAATCTCGCCTCCTCTGCGCTCGATTGCGCGGGCTATCCACATACGGCGGCCCCTCTACTTCACGGCATTTGTCCACTTTACCCTCCCGCTCTCTGTTAGCCGGCCGTGGAACGTCCTTGTTCCACGGAGAAATGGGCTTTTTCTCTGATGGCATATACTCATTCCGTCACAGAATGAGTATATGCGGGGGCGGAATCTGTTTAATCTGCGAGTGGATGGGTTTAGGGCAGGATGGAATCTGCTTTGGCTGCGGCAGGATGAGTTTAACCTGCGAGGGGATGAGTTTAGGGCGGGATGAAATCTGTTTTGGCTGCGACAGGATGAGTTTAGAATCCGACGGAATCCATTTAGCCGCCAATCGAATGAGTTTAGGAAACGAGGGAATGAATTACGGAGGGAAACTCATGGGTATATTTTGCAACGGAATGAACTGCATTTCCGGCGGAATGGGTTGTAAAGTAGTGCGAATAGTAGCGGGGCCGTCTCGGCCCCGAGCGACACTGTGTGTCGCAGGGGGCGGGACGCACCCTCTACTTCCGCGCATTATTTTACCGCTCACCGCGCGCCGAGCGTGCAACGCGCAACTTCTTCCGGTAGGAGGCGGGGCATGAAACTCATCGCGTCCGTCTTTTTCGCCACGACTTGCCTCGCTACTGCGCTGGATGCGCCCAAGTTTGACCGTAATGGGGCAGGGGAGATCACGGTGGCGGCACCGGAGGGTGCGCACGTTCGCTATACGATTGATGGGTCTGCGCCGGGGGCGAAATCAGGACCGTATCTCGCGCCTATTCGGCTCGCGACGGGCCGGAAGGTGCAGGCGGTTTCTGTGAGCGCGGACCGGAAGACGGTGAGCGAGCCCGCTGTGCTGGAGGTCGCGCCTGCGCCGGATGCGAAGCCGCTCCCTTCGACGCTGGTGCCTTGCACGCAGGACCGGGATTTCCCCACTTACGATTGGGCGATCCGCCATGCGCAGGTGACGGAACTTACGGCGAAGAAGAAGGCGTCGCTGGTGTTCATCGGCGATAGCATCACGCAGATGTTCGGCGGCGAACCGCATGATCGCGGGCAGCCGGGGAAGGCGGTGTGGGAGAAATTCTACGGGGCGCGCAATGCGACGAACTTGGGCTTTGGCTACGACTACGTGGAGAACACGCTGTGGCGTCTCCAGCACGGCGAGCTGGACGGCGCAGCGGCGAAGGCGGTGGTGGTGAACATCGGGACGAACAACATGGGCAAGAATTCGCCGGAGGAAATCTTCGAGGGCGTGAAGGCGGTGCTCGGCGAAGTGCGGCGCAGTCAGCCAGCGGCGAAGGTGCTGCTCCTCGGCATCTACCCACGCGGCGCGAAACCCGACGCGACCCGCGAGAAGGTGGCGAAGACCAACGTGCTACTTGCGACGCTCGACGGGAAAGACGGCGTCATTTTCCAAGATGTGACGGCGAAGCTCTTGGAGCCGGATGGGAGTATCTCGAAGGAGATGATGGGCGACTTTCTGCACCCCACGGCGAAGGGCTATGAGGTCATTGCAGACGCGATCGAGCCTACGCTGAAGAAGCTGCTGGGGGAGTAGGGCGGGGCATTTGTGATTGGTGATTGGTGAATGGTGATTTGTCGCAAGCGCGCTTTTCGAGGGGCGTGAGAACCCGCTTGCGACTAATCACAAATCACAAATCACCAATCACGCGCACGCCCCTACTTCGCCTGATCGGTCGAGGCGGTCGCGCCGGGCTCGGGCTTGGCGAGGAGCTGGCCGAGGACTTGGTAGAGGCGGCGCAGACCGCCGCCGGTCATGGCGATGCGGGTGTGGATGGGGAGTGTGGCGAAGCCTTGGCCTTGGTCGGGGATGAGGCCGCTGGAGAAGTCGAGATAGACTTCTTCTTGGCCGGTGGTGAGGACGACTTGGTTCGCGTAGCGCGCGGTCATGTCTTCGTATTTGACTTGGATTTTCGTCTGCTTTTTGTCGGATGGAGTTGCCATGGGCGGAGGGATAAGCGGGGCGGCGGGAGTTTGCAAATGATCCGTGTTGAGCATTTGCGATTGAAGAAAGTGCGGTTCTCGTGCGTCGTGTGTGGACCAATGACGCCCGGTCGAAATATCCTGCTTTTTTTAATGTGCCTGCTCGCTCCGGTCGCGGCACAGCAGCCGAGGCCCGGCGAGGCGCGGACTTCGGCTTCGACGAACGATAGGGAGATCAATCCTCCGTTTGGCCTCGAATGGGCGGAGGACTCGAAGCGTGTGGAGCTGAAGATCGCTGCGGCGAAGCTGACGATTAAAGAGCGGCGGAAGGTGGATGGCCGCTGGGCGCTTACGGTCGTCGGCTTTAAGAAGAGCGACGCGGTGACGAAGCCGCCCGCGTTTCAGCAAGTGCTCTTTTATTTTAACGGGGGGAAGCTCACCAAAGACCGGGACGCGGATGGGAAGGCGTCCGAGCGAATCATCGGCGGAGTGCTCGTGGAGGTGGAGCTCCAGTATCAAGAGGAAGGCTGGCGCGAGCCGGACTACAACATCTGTCTCGGCGAGAAGCGCCAGATGCTTGAGCGGAATTACGGCCCCGGTCAGCAGATGATCCGCGAGACGACGAACCTCCCCGACGGGAAGGGCACGCAGACGATGGTGGGCTACAAGTGGAACAAGAATAACACTGCCGTGGACCTCGTGTATTTCACCGCCGAGGCGAAGGAGGAGAAGCACGTCTTCCACACGCTGAGCCTGCATTACAAGAAGTCCGGCTAAGACGAGCGCTCCTTCGGGCTTAGTCCTACGTCACGTATGAAAAACTCCATCCTTTGCACGTCGTTTGCCCTTTCCACTTTGGCCTTCGCGGGTTCGCCGAATAATTCACTCATCACGCCCGGCGCGGGTCAGCGCGGGACGGAGGTGGAGGTCGTCTTGAGCGGCGCTCGCCTGATGGATGCGCGGTCGCTCCTCTTTAATGAGCCCGGCATCGAAGTCGTGAGCGTGGCGGAGGCGGAGGCGGGGAAGTTTAAGGCGAAGCTGAAAATCGCCGCCGACGCACGGCTCGGCGAATACGTCTTCCGCGCGGTGACAAGCTCCGGCATCGCGGATACGCGGCTCTTTTATGTAACGCCATACCCCGTGCAGAAGGAGGCGGATGAGGATAAGGCGGACCCGTATAAAGTGCAGGCGGTGCCGCTTGGCGTGACGATCTACGGCTCGACGCCGGGGGAGGACCAGGACCATTTCGAGGTCGAGGTGAAGAAGGGCCAGCGGCTCTCGGCGGAGGTGATCGGCATCCGGCTTTCCACCCAGCAGCAGTATGATGCCTACATGACCATCACGAAGGCCGACGGCACGACGTTGGCGGAGATGGACGATTGCGCGTTCACCCGGCAAGACCCGGCACTGAGCATCATCGCGCCGGAGGATGGGAAGTATCGCGTGATGATCAAAGAGACGACAAACAGCGGGAGCGGGCCGTGCAATTACCTCCTGCACATCGGCACGCATCCGCGCCCGTATGTCATCTTTCCCGGCGGCGGACAGGCGGGCACGGAGGTGAAAGTGCAGATGCTTGGCGACGCAAGCGGGCCCTTTGAGCAGACGGTAAAGCTCCCTGCCGCGCCCGACACGCGCCTCGAAGTGATCGCGCAAAAAGACGGCCTCGCAGCGCCGCAGTCGAACTTCATGCGCGTATCCGCTTTTGGTAATGTGCTGGAAGCCGAGCCGAACAACGAAATCGCCAAGGCCACCGCCGCTCCGGGGCCGCTGCCGCTGGCGTTTAACGGAATCATTCAGGAAAAAGGCGACGTTGATTTCTTCAAGTTCACCGCCACGAAGGGCGCAGTGTTCGATTTCAAAGTTCACGCTCGTTCACTGCGCTCGCCGCTCGATTCCGTGCTCTCCATTCACGATGCGAAAGGCGGACAGCTCGCGGCGAACGACGACCAAGGAGGCCCCGATAGCGTTCAACGCTGGACGGTGCCAGCCGATGGCGACTACTTCGTCGCCGTGAAGGATCAGCTTGGCCGTGGCGGCCCGCTCTTTACCTATCGCGTGGAGGTTTCGCCGCCGCAGGCGGGGCTCTTCGGCTACCTGCCCGACATGGTTATTAACAGCTCGCAAGAGCGCCGCGCCGTGCCAGTGCCCAAGGGCAACCGCTACTCCACGCTCGTCCGTGTGCGCCGAGCGGACGTGGGCGGCGACGTCATCGTAGAGCCTAAAGACCTCCCCGCAGGTGTGACTGTCGCGACGACGAATATGGACAAAACCGTGGACACAATCCCGATGGTCTTCGAGGCCAAAGCGGACGCACCCACGGTGCAAAAGACCTTCACCCTTTTGCCCAAACTCGCCGAGCCGCCAGCCGGCTCGAACATCGTCTCCAAAGTGGACCATCGTGTGGAAGTCACCGAGAACGGCAACCAACGCTCTTATTACGGAGTAGATGAAGACACGCTCGCCATCGCGGTGACGGACGAAGTCCCCGTCACCCTAGAGCTTCACCAGCCCAAAGTGCCGCTACTCCAATCCGGCTCCATGAATCTGAACGTCGCCGTGAACCGCAAAGCAGGAGCCGACGGCAAACCGCTCTTCAACGGCCCCGTGCAAGTCCAGCTCCTTTACACCCCGCCGGGCGTCGGACAGCCGGGCGTCGTCACCATCCCCGAAGGACAAAACCAAGGTGCGATCACCATCAGCGGTCAAGGCAACGCACCGATTTCGAAATGGCAACTCGCGGTGAACGGCTCCGTGGACCTCGGCAAAGGCGCGACGTGGATCAGCACCGGCCTCGTGCTCATGGAAATCGCACCGCCCTTCGTAAACGGCACGCTCGTCCGCACCTACATTGACCAAGGCAGCGAGGGCGGCATGACGATGAAGCTCGACCAAAAGACCCCCTTTGAAGGCAAAGCGAAAGTCGCCCTGCTCGGCCTGCCCCAAGGCGTCACCGCCGAGGAGAAGGAAATCACCAAAGACGACAAAGAAGTGCGCTTCGTCCTCAAAGCGGGGCCCGACGCCCAAGTCGGCCAGCACAAGACCGTCATCGCCTCGTTCACCTTGATAAAAGACGGCGAGCCCATGACGAACACCATCGCAGGCGGCGGCATCCTCCGCGTGGACAAAGCAAGCGCCGCCCCGAAAGTCGCCGAAGCGAAGTAGGGCACTTCATTTCCCCGTGACACGCCGGTAAAACCGAATCCCCTCAATCCTGCTCCCGTACTCCTTCAGCGGGTAAATGCCGCGTCCTTCCGCAGTGCCGGGGTCGCACGTCAGATAGTCGTAGCCGTCCTTCCCACAGATGACCACGAAGTGAGTGCCGTCGGGCGATTTCAGCTTCGCGATGACGGGATTGCCTGATCGCAGATTCAGGTCAATCAGCATGTAGCTCGGCAAATCCTCGTAAGCCTTTTCGATCTTCCCCTCGCTGAGTTCCGCCGCCTTTTCCCACACGATCCAGCCATTTCCCACGTAGCCATCATGTTCCGTGAGATACTGGTTCAGCCGCGCCGGGTCGGTGTCGAATCCGTAAGCCGCGAACACCATCGCCGCACTAGCCACCGCGCAGCCTTCCGCGCCGAGTGTGGCTTCGGTTTTGCCGAGTTTATCCGTGCGCCATCGCGCATCACTCTGGCGAAAGATGGGCACTTTCAGCTCCAGTCGAGGCTGCTGATAAAGCCCGCCGCTCGCTTCGCACGGAGCGACTGCGCGCCACTCTGCATCCCAGCGTTTCCAGCGAAACCACCCAAACACGATGCTCCCCGCTATGGTGATGAAAATCACGGCGAGCGTGATGCGCAGGCTCTTCTGCGCGGGTCGGCGATTCGGTGTAGGCTCTAGCATTTCTCTCACTCTGAACACCGGAGCAGAACCTTGCCAGCCCGCTTCGACTGCTGCGCGTGCGCGAGAGCCTGCGCGATTTCCGTGAGCGGATAGGTCGCCTCTATCGGTGTCGAGATGATGCCCTTCCGCAGAAGCTCGAATAGCTCATCGAAAAGCGCCGCGCGCTGCTCCGCCGAAGCCCGCGCATACCACCGCGTCACCCAAAAACCTCGCCACACGATGTCGTTGAAAATGAGCAGCCCATTGGGAACCTTGAGCGGCTGCCGAGCCATCGCGCCGTAAGTCACGATGGTCCCACCATCCGAGAGCCGCCCCGCCAGTCGCACCGCGCTATCGCCACCGACCGCATTTAGCGCCAGCCGCACCGGGAGCTCGCCCGGCTCATCCAAAAACACCGCATCCGCGCCCTCCGCCAACAGCTCGTCCACCAACTCCGCGCGCCGCACCACATTCGCAGATCGCCAGCCGTAATGCCGACACATCTGGATGACACACCGCCCCACCGCCGAGTTCGCCGCATTTTGCAAAACCCATTCGTTCGGCTCCAGCCGCACAAACTCCCGCAACATGCACAGCGCAGTCGCCGGGTTGATCCGCAGCATCGCCGCCTGCGCGAGCGGAACATCGTCTGGCACGCGCACCAGCTCCGCCGCACAAACATTCCCCGCCTCGCGCCACGTGCCGAAACGATGCGGCAAGAGTACGCGCGTCCCCGCGTCGAATCCCTCGCCTGATTCTTCGACGACGCCTACACCCTCCACGCCCGGGACGCCGCGCAACTCAGGCCGCACGGGATATTTCCCCTCCAGCACATTGATGTCCGCAGGATTGATCGGCGCAAAGAGCACGCGCACGCGCACGTCGCCCGGCGCAGGTGGTGCAAGCTCGACCTCGCAGCAGCGTGCGACTGCCGCTGGTTCACCGTGTTCGGAAAGGAGAATCGCTTTAGTTTTCATCAGTCTTTCGAGGTCTGTTTTGCTTTGTCGGCTTCAATGAGCTCCCAAATCTGCCGGAGCGTCTCGGTAGAAATCGACACCTCCCGCAGTGCAGCACCCATATCCTCATTGGACGCTTTGGGCGGAGGCGGTGAGGATGGTGGCGTCATGAAAAGGGTGATCGGCTGCGCGAGGATGGGTGCGGGTTTGCTGAGAGCTTTTGCAAAGACACCGCCGAGTTCGCCGAGCGAGTCTTGCAGCGCGGTGAGTCGCTCGACAACCTGCACCATTGGGTCTTTGCCGTCGGCCCCCCGGAAGAGCTGGTTCTTGCGGAACGTCTTTTTGATTTCCTCCCAGCGTGCGGATTCCTCGGGCGTGATGGTGCCGGTGAGTTCCTTGAACTTCAGCAAGTTTGCTTCGGTGCCGGTGGTGAGCGTCTGCGCTTCGTTGCGGTAGTAAGTTTGCAGCAGCGATTCGAGTTCTGCATCGTTCATCACGGGCGAGATTTTCTCCGCGAGTCGGCCCATGTTGCGGTAGCTGCCTTGCAGCTTGAATGCGGGCTCCGTGCGGAATGCGTCGGACTGCGCCGCGCTGCGGATGTATTCCTCGTTCACTCGCAGCACGACATCACGGGCGCGGATGAGCTTCTTCATCACGCCGAGAAATTCCGCCTGCTCGACAGGCGACCAATTGCTCTCAAAGTCCGCGCCTTCCGTGCTGCCAGTCTCGGCGATCTTGAGCACGGCGAGGATGTCTTGTTGCGAACGCGCAGCGAGCCGGGCGAGTGTAGGGTTCGATCCCGCTGCGTTTTCGAGGTAGCTGGATTTAAAAGCATCCGCGTGCGCTCCGACGACATCGCCGAGATTGTACGTGTCAGCACGATTCGCGAGCATGTCGGGGATTTTGAACTTCTCGCCGCTCTCGGTGTACGGGTTTCCGGCCATCACCACGATGACCTTTTTGCCCCGCAAATCCCACGTCTTCGACTTGCCGCGCCACACGCCCTCGATGCGCCGCGAGCCGTCGCACAGCGAGATGAACTTCTGCAAAAACTCCGCGCTGAGATGCTGGATGTCGTCGAGACAGACCATCACGTTGTCGCCCATCTCGAACGCGAGCCCGAGCTTCTCCATCTCATCGCGAGCCGCAGCATTCGGAGCCTCTGTCGGGTCGAGCGAAGTGACGCTGTGCCCAATCGCAGGACCGTTGATCTTCATAAACACGATGCCGAGCCTGCTAGCGACATACTCGACGAGCGTAGTCTTCCCATAACCCGGTGGCGAAATGAGCAGCAGCATGCCCATGCGGTCCGTGCGTTTCGCGTCGCCCGCCGCGCCGATTTGCTTCGCGAGATTGTCGCCCACGAGCGGCAGATACGCGGAGTCAATGAGCCGGTTGCGGATGAAACTCGTGAGCACCTTCGGTTTAAACCCATCGAGCTTCAGCCGCTCCCGCGCCGCCTCCAGCAGCGTGCGCTTTAGCGAAACGAAGCGTGTGTAAAGCGGGACGACGTTCGTTTCGTGGCAGCGCATCCGTGCGGAGAAATCGAGGTAGTCGAGCCGAAGCACGCCATTCGAGATGCGTGAGTGCGAGCCATTCATCCCGGCAAGTTCGCGCACCGCCGAGGAATGGATCGTCGCTGCAACCGTCGAGTTGCGCAGGGTAAGCGCCGCCGCCTCATCCAAAAAAAGATGCTCACCCGCATGAGCACGCAGCCAATTCCGAATGAGAGAAAACTCAGCGTGCATGTCGGCGGATACAGCCTTGCGAGCGTCTTTGAAAGCACCCGCGCCAGCCCGCTCAACGAGGTGCGCGTGGAAGCTATCAACCAGCGTCACGGCCTCCGGTGCAGCCGGGAAAACTCCATCGCCGGAGAGGACGTGGAAAAGAAACTCAGCCGCCGGTCCATCAAGTCCATTCTGTCCATCTCGTCCATAAACTGGATGGACGGCATGGACGTTATGGACGATCTCCCCCAACAGCTCCGCCGCCGGAGCCTGCTGCTCAAAGAACCGCCCCATCGCTCCAAAGCCTTTGAGCTTCGCCGAGAGCAGTGCCTTCGCCTCGCCGTCTGGCAGAGCCGCCCAAGCAAGCACCGCCTGCGTGCGAGCCTGCGTATCGTAGCGAAGCAGTCCGAGCGTGCGCCGCATTTCCACGACCGCTTCCACGATCTTTGCAGCGTCCAGATCGTGGACGCCCTTAATGTAGCCCTCGCCAAGCCGAGTCGCGGCGAACTCGGTTGTGGTGCAGGCGACCTCGCCTGCATCTGTCCTGACCGGCGACTCGCCGGAACTTCGGGTGGGTCGCCCGTGCGACTGCTGCAGGCGAGTCGCCTGCGCCACTACCAGCCACGCCAGCCACTCGGCGCGATAAACCTCCGCAGTCTCTGAAACGCTCTCCAAGCTCCACACAGCCTTCGTTTCCGCAAAGGCTGCATCCTCGATAGGCTCGAAGAAATTCGTCCCGGTGATGTGCAGGCACATCGCATCGCCGCGCTGAACGATGGTGAGGTCCAGCTCCTGCGTGTTGACCAAAAACTGATGCCGCCCGAGCTGAATCGCGCCGCTGCCTCCGGCAAATAGATCGCGCCGGTCCTTGAATTGCCGCACCGCATCTTCACGGATGGTTTTCAGTCGGCTGCCGAGGTCGTCGGCCTTCGTGGAATCGCCGAGCGCGACCAACTGCGCGGTAAGGTCGCGCACTTTCTCCACCATCATATCGCTGGCGAAGTAGGCGTTGATTTCATCCAGCCCCGGCAGGCTATCCGCACGGTGCTTGATGCCCTTCAGGATGCGCTCCGCCGCTGACATCAAGCCATTCGCACGACGATTGCGGGCTTCGATGAGTTCGAGTTTACGAGACTCAAAAGCCCCGGCAAAAGCGGTGCGCTTGTCCGCTAGTTCGCCGACAAATTCCTCGAAGTCCGCAAACCGCGCTTCGAGTTCTTCGACCTGAACCATCAGCTTGTTTAGGAACTCATCGCACTTCTCCGGCGTCGCGCTGAGGTCGAGATAGTTTGCGAGCGCCTGATCCAGCAGCCGCTGCTGGGACGCAAATTCCGCCACCGCTTCCGTGCCGCGCAAATCGCGGATGCGCTGCCGCAGCCCCGACCTCGCCTGATTCAGCGTGGCGTAAATGCCGGAGACGTCTTCGATTATCAGCGTCGTCTCCGTGGCGTCGGAGATTTTGAGGTTGCCGACCGTCTCCACTAGCAAATCGAGGTCTTTGGCTGCGGCGGCGATTTCCTCGTCGAGCTTCTGCGCATCCGCGACCTTCGGCATCTTCGGAACCGTTTCGCGCAGGATGGAAACCTTGGCCCGCAGTGGGTCGAGCGACTGCGGCGCGAGGAGAAATTGCACCGTGCGCTCAGCCAGCGCGGTGCTCGTGGCGGCGACCTCCTGCTCTGTTTTATCCACGAGTGCAGCGTCCACGTAGCGCAGTTCCCTGAGCGAAATCAGCTCGCCTCGCGCTGACCGTAGCGCCGCCAGCTTCTCTACAAAGTGCCCGATTTGATCAAAAGCCTGCGTCTGCAGCGCCCGCAAAATCGCTGTCGCTTTTTCCACCACGCGCTGCGTCTCGGTCGCGGTGTTGAGCTTGATCGCCGTGACCTTGTCAAACTCCGCCAGCGCCGCTGCCGCCGTCTCTTTAATCGCAGCCAGCGGTTCGCGCAGCGCAAACGCTTCGGCACGGTCCAGCCAGAAATACGTGTCGAGGATGTCCGTAGTTCGCTTCACCAAATCGAGGTAGAGCCCAGCGTAGCTGTCGTCCTTGCCGAGCAGCGTCAATATTTCACCGCACTCGGCCATTGCTCGCACGACGGTCGGATTTCCGAGTTTAAAAAGGTAGCTGTCGTTCTTCGTCGGCGGTTGCCAATCCGCGCCGACGAAAGGCGTCTGCCAAATCTGCACGACGTGGTGTCTCTGCGGCTCCGGTCCAGCGCGGAAGACCGCCAACTCGCCGCCCTCGAACAGCGAAAAACCGTGACAGATGAGCGGCGTATCGCACTGCCGGGCGATGACGTTGTAGCCGAACAGCACGTAAGTCCCGCTGTCGCGCTCGTAGAACACGAACAGCGTGTCTTCGCCGTTGGGCGAGGCGATGCGCTTGTGGAAAACGAGCCCTTCCAGCGCCGTCTCGAACTCCTTGTGCTCGCCGCTTTGCAAGTAGTAGCCGCGTGGGTGGATGATGCCGTGACCGTCCGGCAGCAACACGCACGCCTCCTCAAGCGAATCAATGCGCAGCACCTCGCGGAGCTTTTCGTTGAAGACCAAATAGCGCGTCTTTTTTTCCTGATACGGGCGGATGCGCAGCAGGATCAAATTGCCCAGCGAGGCGTGGAAAATCTCCGCGTCATCAAGCGTTTGGTCGCGCTGCTCGACGGGCTCGGAGTAAATGCCAGCGCCGCTCGCCGTGTTATCCTCCACTTTCACCGTGAGGTCGCCGCCGACGCACTCGACGAACACCCGGTCCTCGATGCTGATGTGCGGATGCTGCCCCGCGCGGTGCTGCTCGCGCGTCGCGCGCTTCCACTCAAATTCGTGCTGCGGCGGGTAGAGATATTCGTGGTCGAACCGATTGCCGAGATACCGCACCGGCGAGCCATCGCAAAGCCACTTACACGTCTTCACGTCCGTCACCGTCTTGCCCACGCGAAATTCCATGAACATGTGCGGCCCACGCACCGAGAGCTTCGAGAGCGCCGTGCCTTTGTAATAGCGGTAGAGCGACTTGAAATCCGCCTCAAATTGAGCATCCGCCAGCTCATCCAGCGGAAGTGCGGAAAAGGCGCGGTCCTTGTACTGGTAAAGTGCGAAGACATCCGCAAGCTGCGTCTCACTGCGCAGCCCAAGTTGCACATTGTAGCCAAAAACAAACCGTCCACCGCCGATGTGGCGCATGTCGCGAGGCGTGCAACTATTCTCCGTCGTGAGCCGCTCCGTAGCCACTAACGCTGTCGGTATCGCGCCAAACACATCCTGTCGCGAGGCGTTCAATTTCCCGAGTCGTTCGCGCAGCTCGGAGCCGTGCGAGTTCAGCCGGGCCCGAAGGATTTCGTAGGTGCCTTGCTCGAGTTTCTGCGGCGGAGCGTCGTTATCAGCCATTAGAGAAAATTCGAGAACCAGCGAGTGAGTAGCGGGAGGCTTGGGCGTACATCGTTAGGCCTTTTTCCCCGCCGCCGTAAGGGGTTTCTCCGCGAGGCCGAGGCGGTGGGCTTGGCCGAGCAGCATGGTGAGCAAGCCTTTGGTTTTACCATCTTCGGCGATGTCGGCCATTTTGCTGAGGGCGGCCGCTACGCTGAGGTTCTTCACATCTTCGCTCGTGAGGCCAAATTGACTTACGAACCCTTTGAGCTGCGTGTGGAAATACTCGGGGTCGCTGTTGAAGAATGTCTCTTTTATGTCGGTGAGAGTGGCGCTGCTGCTTACGAGTTTGTCGAACGATTTGCCGGCGGTGACTGCGCCAGTGATTCGGTCGAGGAAGGCCAGGTCGCCGCCGACGATGTCGATCTTCGCGTGCTTGAGGGCTTCGCTGACGACGGTGGCTTGGCTGCTCGCGATGTCGCCTTGGGTCTTGATTCCGGCAAGCTCAATGTCGCGCTCCTTGTTGAGGCGGAGTTTGAATTCCTCGTGCTCTTTGCCGACGGAATCGAACAGCTTCATCGCGGCGGCTTTTTTGGTAATTCCCTCAGCTTCGGCACTTGCTTTGAGCTGCATGACTTCCGCTTCGGCGGTGCCTTGATCGCGGACGGCGCCAGCTTTGGCTTGCTGGACTTGCGCTTCGGCAAGTCCGGCAGCAGCAGCGGTCGCGGTTTCGCCAGCGGCAAGGGAGATTTTCGCTGCGGACATCTTACAGGCTGATTGCTCTTCGGCGTCCGCGAGGATCAGCATTTCTTTGGATTTGCGGTCGGCGGCTTCGCGGGAAGCATCGGCGCGGGTGACGGTGGTCACGCGGTCTTGCTCGGCTCGCAGTTCAGCGGCCTTCTTCGCGGCCTCCGCTCCTTTGATGTCCTTGATGAGCACCTGCTCGGCTTCTTGCTCGGCGGCGGTGATGGCGACCTTCTTTGCACGGTCGGCAGTGGCGAAAGCCTCGGTGTCCTTAATACGCTGTTGCTCGACGACGACGGTTTTCTCCACTTCGAGACGTTGGCGGATCACGTCTTGGATCGCTTTCTTCTCTGTCTCGACGGCCTTCTCTTTATCGATTTGTGCTAGGGTCACGATGCGCTCGCGTTCGGTGACTTCGATTTGCCGGTCCCTCTCCACGCGCTCTTTCTCCACGGCGTCGGTGCGCTCTCGGTTTCGGGACGCGACGATTATTTGGCGGTTCTTGTTTTCCTCGGCGATTTGCAGTTCTTCCTCCACGGCGATGCGGGCCTGTTCGCCTTTGAGTCGGCCTTCTTCTTGTACTTTTTTCGACTCTGCATCTTCCCGGGCGGTGATGCTTGCGATCTCGCGCTTCTGCTTTTGCTCGGCTTCGGCGAGTTGCTTCTGCATTTCCAAAATAGCCTCGCGGCCCTCCACGTTTTGCTTGGTGATTGTCTTCTCGCGCTCGTTGTCGATCTTGTTGGAGAGCACCTTTTGTGTGGCCGTTAGCTCGGTGATTTTCTTGATGCCTTCGGAGTCCAGAATGTTGTCGGGGTTAAGCAAAGACAGCGGCGTCTGTTCCAGATAATCAATCGCCACATCGTCGAGCACGAAGCCGTTCAAGTCCGTGCCGACGGTTTTCAAAATGCCCTCCTTCAGTTTGTCGCGGCTGTTGTACAGCTCGACGAAGTGGAACTGCCGCCCGACCGTTTTCAGCCCTTCGGAAAACTTTGCGTCGAACAATTCGATGATCGCCACCTGCGATGAAGCACGCTCACAGCCGACGGACTGTGCGACCTTTAGCACGTCTTCGGGCGTTTTATTTACTCGGACAAAGAACGCCACTTTGATGTCGGCGCGCATGTTATCCATACAGATGAGGCCGTTTTTTCCCTGCCGGTCGATCTCCACGCGTTTGACGGAAATATCTATCGTCTGGCAGCGGTGGATGACGGGAAAGACGACCATTCCTGAAAAGGAAACCTTCGTTCCGCCGACGCCGTTGCGGACGAGCGCCTGACCTTGGTCCACCTTGCGGAAGCAGGTGAGAACGGTGAATAAGCCGCCCGCGACGATGAGGACGAGGGCGATGACTGAGACGTAAGCGACGCTCTCTCCGAGCGACGCTGCAAGTAGTGTAATCATGATTGTGGTAGTGGATTGGCTGTGATGAAGAAGATGCGTTTGTCCCCGTCCTCGCGTACGATTACGGCGAGGTCGCCTTTTGTGAGCACGGCATCGTTGAGCGTGCGGACGTTGATCAAAAGCGAAGCGCCGTTTGTGGAAATCTCCGCCTGACCAAACTCCGGCGTGGCCTCCATCGAGACGATGCGGCAGTGCTGGCCGGTGACTTCTACTTTCTCATCATACTGCTTGTTGAGTAGTCGGAAGAGCGGCTTCAGCGGCATCGTCGCGTAGCGGGTAATTACGGCGGAGATGCACACATTTATTGCCAGAAAGAAGGCGGTCAAAATCACGGAGCCTCCTGTCCAATAAGCATTGGCGAAGATGCCAAAAGCCCACATCGCCAAGATGAGGACGCTCAAGACGACCATCACGGGCACGTCGCCGAGGTTGACGAATTTCAGCACATTACCGTACCACGATCCGCTGTCCGAGTGGTGCCCGTGGTGATGGCCTTCGACGTTGTGGTGCATTGTGTCCACATCGACTTCGTGGTCAATGTGCGCGTCGTGGCTGACATCGAGGTCTGCATCCGGGTGCGGGCCACCGAGAGCACCCAACGCGACGAGTAACCAATAAAGCATCACGAGTACGAGCATCACGGTGAAGGGCAGGTTCACTAGACGAAAAGATTCGTGCAGCAGCTCGTTCATAGCTGGAACGCGGATGTTTGGAGGTCGAAGTTCATGTTTTACCGATGCAAGCTTCCTGCCTTTAGCGCGGCAACCACAAATGGAAACTAGTCGGCGGTAGATTCTTCGATTTTCAAAGCGCCCCGTCTCCGAGTAGCGTGCGGGCAATGACCGCAACTCTTCTCAAAAATGGCCGCATTCTGGACCCTGCAAACAAGCGCGACGAGGTGGGCGACTTGCTCATCGTCGGCGATAAAATCGCGCCGCTCTCGGCACTGGCGGGGCTGGCTGAAAAGCCCACGGTCGTTGATTGCACGGGGCTGCTCGTCACGCCGGGGTTGATTGATTTGCACGTCCATCTGCGCGAGCCGGGGCAGTCTGCCAAGGAGACGCTTGCGACAGGGACGGCTTGCGCGGCGGCGGGTGGTTTTACGTCGGTCGTGTGTATGCCGAACACGTCGCCCTCGGTGGATAGCGCGAGCGTTGTGACGTGGATTATCGAAAAAGCGAAGACGGATGCGGTGGTGAATGTATTCCCGACCGGCGCGCTGACGAAGGGCATCGCGGGTGAGGAACTCGCGCCGATTGGGGCGATGAAAAAGGCGGGCATCGTGGCGCTTACGGATGACGGCCACTGCATCCAGAACCACGAAATCATGCGCCGCGCTTGCGAGTACGCGCGGATGTTTGGGCTGACGGTGATGGACCATTGTCAGGACTATAATCTTGTCGGCAAGGGCGTGATGAATGAAGGCCGCGTCTCGGCGGAACTCGGCTTGCCGGGCTGGCCCGCGATCGGGGAGGAAATCATCGTCGCTCGGAATGCGCTGCTTGCGGAGCTGACGGGTACGCCGATCCACTGCCAGCATCTCTCCGCTGCCGGGAGCGTGCGCATTCTGCGCGAAGCGCGGGCGCGCGGCGTGGCGCTGAGTGGGGAGATTTGCCCGCACCATATCGCGCTGACAGATGAGACGATTCGGGGGTTCAACACGAACTTCAAAATGAACCCGCCGCTGCGCTCGCAGGAGCATGTGGAGGCGCTCATCGAGGGGGTTGCGGATGGCACTATCACAGTGTTGGCGTCGGACCACGCGCCGCATTGTGGGTTTGAGAAAGAGGTGGAGTTTGACCTCGCGCCTTTTGGAATTCTCGGACTGGAGACGGAGTTGGGGCTCTTCCTCGACATCCTCGTCCACAAGCGCAAAGCCATAGACCTCGCGCGGCTGGTCGAGCTTTACACCATCAATCCTGCGCGCCTGCTCGGGCTGGATCGCGGGACGTTGAGTGAAGGGGCGGCGGGGGATGTGACGGTCATCAATGCCGGGCTGGAGTGGACGGTGGATAAAGAGCAGAGCGCCTCGCGCAGCAGGAATAATCCGTTCCACGGATGGGAGCTGAAAGGGCGAGCGGTGAGGACGATTGTGGGTGGGCGGACGGTGTGGAGCCTGTAGCTCTGGGCAGAGAAAAAGCCGCTCGGTGAAGAGCGGCTTTCTCTGGGTTTTGGGTATTGTAGGGTGAAGTGCCTTACGCGGCTTGCTCGGCTGCTTTGGGGGCTTGGTTCAGCACGCGCATGAGGGCGGAGTAGATTTCTGATGGGCCGAGGCCTTTGCTGACGTAGCCGTTGGCTCCGGCCTTGCGGGCGGCTTGCATAGCTTCCTCATCGTAGCCAAGGCCGGTGAACATGACGATTGGCACGAGAGAGAATTTCTCCCGAATCATCGAGATGAGTGAGAGTCCGTCGATTTTCGGCATCCCGATGTCGAGGATGATGGCGTCGCACGGATTGAGGTCGAGCCAGCTCAGTGCTTTAGTTGGGTCGGTGAGTGAAGAGCATCCGTGACCTTTACTGCGGAGGTAAGTGGTCAGGAAGCGATTAAGTAAGCGATTGTCGTCAACAACTAGGAAGTTCATCGGTATGGGCGTTTAGTTTTCGCTTACAATAGCAACGCGTGTGCCACTGACTCCCAAGTTTTCCACGACGGGATTTAGAAAATGAAAAAGCCCAGCGCGACCGCAGCGAATGAAGCTCCGGCAAACCGCACCAGCGGTGTGCGAGTTGTGCCGAGTGCCAATCCTGCCGTGTGGAGCGCGGCGCTGGAAATTACCATCCCGACTCCATAGAGCGCACCCATCGCATTCGCAGGAATCTCAGCCCCGTGTGCTGCTCCGTGAAAGAGTCCACACACTGCCGCAAAGCTCACCGCGACTGGCAGCGAGAGACGCATCGCAACGGCGAGGACGGTTCCCAGCAGCAGCACGCTCAGTGCGACGCCGTGCTCCACTCCAGGAATCGCAGGCCCCACAAACCCTACCGCTAATGCAGCCACAAATGCCGCAGGTACCGCCCAGCGAGCGCGCCCTCCGAGTTGTGCGCCGAGCAGCCCGATTGCCAGCATTGCGAGGAGGTGGTCCGCACCGAGGAACGGATGCACCGCTCCGGCAGAAAGGTCCACGATTCCATGCCCAGGATGCGCTTGCACGGTGGCGGGAATTGCGAGTGCGATGATGGGCAGCGCCCGGCGGATGAAGTGTGTTGTCATAGCTGGAGTAGAGTCTGAAATGCTGGGGTAACGCAACTTCTTGATGTGGACGTTCGTTCGTCTGGAGTTCACCGCATCGCCGCTTCGATCTCGTCGGCTTCGAGGGGGATTTTGCCCATCAGATTGACGGGGCCTTTTTCGGTGACGAGGACGGTGTCTTCGAGACGCACGGCCATCTCTTCTTTGGGGATGTAGATGCCGGGCTCCACCGTCATCACCCAGCCTGCCTGCATGGGTTTTGTCGTATCGCCGACATCATGCACATCGAGGCCGATGGGGTGGCCGAGGCCGTGCATGAAATACTTCTTCACTGCTGGGTTTTCTGGGTCTTGTTTCTTCACATCCTTGGGCTTTAAAAGGCCGAGCTTCAGCAGCTCTTCCGTCATCTGGGCTTCGGCAGCTTTTTGCCAATCCTTCGGCAGCACGCCGGGCGCGAGCCGCTGAGTGCTGGCGCGGAGGACTCGGAGGACGGCGTCGTAGATGGAGCGTTGGCGTTTGGAAAATTTGCCGTTCACCGGGATGGTGCGCGTCATATCGCTGGCGTAGTTCGCGTAGCCGGAGCCCACATCAAGGAGAAGGAGTTGCCCGTCTTTGAGCGGCGCGACGTTTTCCTGATAATGGAGGCAGCAGGCGTTTTTGCCCGCCGCCACGATGGGCTCGTAGGCAAAGCGGGCGCGGTTGCGGATGAATTCGTGGGCAAACTCGGCTTCCACATCGGTCTCGGTTTTTCCGGGTTTCGTGAACTTGAGCACGCGTTTGAACGCTTTGCCCGTCAGGCCGCATGCGCGCTGGATGACTGCGATTTCCGCCGCACTTTTGACCACCCGGCACTCGTGTAGGAGCGGCGCGAGGCGGCGGTAGGTATGCAGCGGATAACGGCGTTGCACTTCGCGGATAAACCGCTCGTCGCGCGTTTCCACTTCGCAGGATGAGCGCTTGTGTTCGTTGCTGTTGATGAAGACGTGATCGGCCTCGCAAATCATCCGCCGTAACATTCCCCAGAAGTCCTGCGACCATTTGATCTGCGTCATGCCCGTGAGCTTCTGGGCCTCATCCTTGCGAAGTTTGTGGCCCTCCCACAGCTCGTTGTGTTCATTCCCCTCGCGTAGGAAAAGAACCTCACGCATCTTCTCGTCATCCGCATCTGGGAAGAGGACGAGGATGCTCTCCTCCTGTTCCACGCCGGTGAGGTAAAAGAGGTCGCTGTTGGGGCGCATGAGGATCGAGCCATCGGCGTTGGTCGGCAAAATGTCGTTTGCATTCACGATCGCGACGCTGCGAGGCGGCAGCAGTCTCGCGAGGCGGGCGCGGTTTTCGGTAAAAAGAGATGGCGGAAGTGGATCGTGTCGCATCACGCGATTCATGCAGGGCCGCCGCGCCGTTGTCCAGCCATGCGGCGGGAAAACGAACTTCCATGCCAGCGGCGCCCATTATTCGATGGCCCATACGATTCCGCTTGTAGCTGTGTGCGCGAGGACGATGATTCGCGTTGCCAAAGTCGCGTTTCTTCCACAAGGCGCGACACGGGGGACCCAATTGAGGGTGCGCAGGTCCAAACTGCCACCAGGGGCGCAGGTAGCCAGCCAAATGGCTGCCCGGTGACTTCCTTCACCGAGCCCGTCAGCTAACTCCGTCGGTATAGGGAAGGTGTCCTAGGGACGCCGTCCGCGGCACTCGCTGCGTACGGGGTCAACCGATGCCTGCAACATCATATTGCTTACTGGCATCGGCGGAAAAATACGCCGGCGGTGTCCGTTCGCGCACAGACACATACTACATACAGAAAATGAGACATCATCGTCGTGGCCTGCTTGCCGCAGGCTTCATCATCGCCGCATCCACCGCCGACACCGTTTGGCTTGCATGGGCACAACCTCAAATCGCTACCGGCCTCGCGCTGGATCAGGTCAACGGCGGAGCGCCTGCGTGGCGCGAGCTTCTCGCGTGGCAGGCGACTCATCAATGGCCGCACTTTGTTGCGCAGGCCGTTGTCGCTGCCACTATTGCGTGGTGGATTCGTCCTATCGTGCTCACGTTTCTTCGGGCGAAAAGCGCGAAGAAAAAGCTGCTCCCGCTGCTTCTCGCAGCCAGCACGCTCGCGGGCTGTGTGAAATCCTACGACAAGCCCGAATACGTCGAGATTGATACCAGCGAGACGGGCTTCCTCATCCCGCTCGAAGGCAACACCGCCGACCAAGCGAAGTTTGAGAGCGTGGACTACCTCCAAGCTCGGAAAGTCGCAACGAAGCGTGTGCAAATCGTCCATCGCTGGAACCAAGAAGGTCGCCTCTCCAGCACAGGCCGCTGGTTCCCTACCGTGCGCCTCGTGAAAGTGAACCGCTCGCCCATCACGCGCGAGTGGACTGCTGAGGGCAAACACGTCACTGGCGACAAAGCCATCTGGATCGAAAGCGCGGACAGCGTGGGCTTCAGCATGGGCTTCACCTGCACCGCGTTCATTGATGAAAAAGATGCCGCCACCTTCCTCTATTGGTATCCGAGCGGCAGCCTCGCCACCGTCATGGACGGCGAAGTGCGTGGTCGCATCCAGCAAGGTGCCGCCGAAGTCGCCGCCCGCTACCCGCTCGACGGGCTGCGCGCCAAAAAACAGGAGATCGTGGACGCTGTAAGACGGACATCACCGCCTTTTTCACCACACGCGGTATCACTATCACCACCGTCGGCATGTTCGGCGGAATGACCTACGAGAACCCGGCCATACAGAAGTCCATCGATGAAACCTTCATCGCCCAGCAGCTCAAAGTCGTCTCCGCAGCGAAGTTTGAAGCGCAGCAAAAAGAGAACGAAATCATCGAACTCGCCGCCAAAGCGAATGCCGAAAAAGCCCGGCTCGAAGCCAAAGGCAAAGCCGAAGCCCGTCTCGAAGAAGCCAAAGCGGAAGCCGAAGCCATCACCCTCGTCAATAAAGCCGTCGCCAACAGCGGCCCCATGCTCATGCAAATCCGCCAGCTCGAAGTCGAAAAAGCGCGCGTAGAAAAATGGGACGGCCAATTCCCGCACACGATGTTGGGCGCGAATCCAAACATCCTCTTCGCCCCTCCGCAGGCCTCTGCGAAGTAATGAACCCGCAAGTCCGGTTCGGGAGGAGGGGCGGCGCAAACCAATGCGCCGTCCCTCCTTAATCTTGCTCGTTCATCGCTTTGGGCCGCTTATCTATCGCGCACGAAGTTACCGCTACTGCGTGACGGAGATTGTGTGCTTTACGGGCACGAGCGCCTTGCGGGAATCGCTTTCGAGCTGTGCCTGCTTCTTGCCGAGATACGTCTTCACCGTGGTGAGCGCGGCGCCAAACTCCGGCGCTTCCTTCGCCTCGGCGTCGTAGTTGCGGAACTTGGTGACGAAGTCTTTGATCATTCCCGTCTCGTAGCCCTGCTTTTTGCCGACGGCGTTCATGTAGGTCTTGAACGGGGCATCGAACGGCGTCGCGGCGAATTCTGCCGCGAGGTTCACGCCCGCTGTGAGTTGCTCGCGGGTGAACTCCTTTGTCTCCGCGCCCCAGGTCACCTTCGCTTTTTCTCCCGTGAGGTTTTTCACCTTCAGCGTGAAGCGGTTCAGCTCGTCGTTAAATGGGAGGAAGGCTGTGATGCTGCGCGTGCCGCCGGAGGACTTCGCATCGCCGTCGAAGCAGAACGGGTAACGCTCGCTCTCCAGCTCCACGGTTCCCGCTGCGCTCGTGAGGACTTTGTGCCCTTCGCTCGCGGTCGCCGCGCCTTTCATATCCACGGAAATCTCGCCGATTTTTCCATCGCAGCCGAGGCCCTTGAGAAATGCGTAGGCCATGATGAGCTGGCCGTTCGCGCCCGGATGCACGCCGTCGCCGCCGCACACATCGTAGTTTTCGCCGAGGGCCGCTTTGCCCTTCGCCATGGCATCAATCATCGGCTGATGCACGTCGGCGAATGCTTTGCCAAACTCGGTCGCCAGCTTTTTCCCGATGCCGCCCAGCTGTGCCAGATTGTCGTTGTAGCCGTCTGCGGCGTTCAGCTTCGAGCCCTCGCCGCCGAAGTTCGGGCGGACGAAAAACTTCGTGTCCACTGCGCCCGGTGTGCCGACGACGACGTTCTTCGCGCCGACGGTGTTGAGCTTCGTGACGATGCTGCGCATGGCGTCCTCGTAGCGTTTGCCGATGGTGGCCTCAAAGGGCCGATAGCTGCCGTCGTTCATGCCGTAGCAGAGCGTCGCGGTCGTCGGGTTGAAAACGGACAAATCATTCTCCAGCCGCGATGCAAAGCCTCCCGCCGTCTCCCCGCTCCAGCCAAACTGAAACACCCGAATGTCCCGCCGCCCCGCGCACGCCACGAGATACGTCTCCATGAATTTGGAATACATCTTCTGCTCCGTGATCGAGTCGCCGACGATGGCGAGCCGACCATTGGGCGGGAGTTGCGCTTCACCAGCGGCGAAGGCGAAGGGGCTGAGGACGAGTGTGGCGAGAATAGCGATTTTTTGCATAGCGGCGGAATGACCGCGCCGACTGCGGGACGTTAGTGGGGGAATCACGAATGACGAATCCGCCGCGAATTTCGTCATCCGCAATATGTCCGATTGACCGCACAGCCGTCCACCGCTACGGCACGCGACGCACTATGAAACTCACTGCATTCCTCGCCACACTCATCATCTCCGCCAGCGCCTTCGCACAGGGCGATGCGCCTGCCGGATTCACCGCACTTTATAATGGCAAAGACCTCACCGGCTGGCGGGGCGGCGACACTGCCGACCACCGCGCCTACGCCGCGATGCCTGATGCCAAGAAGGCCGAATGGACCGCCGACATGAATAAGCACTGGAAAGCCGATGGCGGCGAATTGCTCAACGACGGTCACGGCAAATACGCCACGACGGAGAAAGAATACGGCAACTTCGAGCTGCTCGTAGAATACAACATGGCCCCCAAGGGCGACTCCGGCATCTACCTGCGCAACGTCCCGCAAGTGCAAATCTGGGACCACACCGACGACGACAAAGGCGCGCTCGGTCGCACGAAAGGCAGCGGCGGGCTCTGGAACAACAGCCCCGGTGCTCCCGGCAAAGACCCGCTCGTCCTCGCAGACAAGCCCGCTGGCGAGTGGAACAAATTCCGCATCATCATGGTTGGCTCGCGCGTCAGCGTTTGGCTGAACGACAAACAGACCGTCGATCACGCCATCCTCGAAAACTACTACGACCGCAAAAAGCCCGTTCCTGCCAAAGGCCCCATCTGCCTGCAAACTCACGGCGCACCGATTATGTGGCGCAACATTTTCATCCGTGAAATTGGGAGCGAAGAAGCCAACAAGATCGTCGCCAGCAAAGGCGGCGAAGGCTTCGCTTCGATCTGGAACGGCAAAGATTTCGACGGCTGGGGCGGCCCCGTGGACCAATATGAAGTCGTGGACGGCGCAATCCGCTGCATCGCTGGAAAAGGCGGCACTATTTACAAAAAGGAAGAATACGCCGACTTCGTAGCACGCCTCGAATTCAAGCTCCCGCCCAACGGCAACAACGGTCTCGCCATCCGCTACCCCGGCGAAGGCAACACCGCCTATGTCGGCATGACGGAATCGCAAATCCTCGCCGACGACTACAAAGGCATCGACCCGCGCCAAGCCCACGGCTCCGTCTATGGAATGATCGCCGCCGAGCGCGGCTACCAGCACCCCATCGGCGAGTGGAACTTCGAGGAAGTCACCGTCAAAGGCTCGACGATCAAAGTAGAACTCAACGGCACCGTGATCCTCAACGGCGATGTGTCGAAAGTGACCGAGTTCATGGCCAACTCCGCGCACCCCGGCAAAGACCGCAAGAGCGGCTTCTTCGGCTTCGCAGGCCACAGCGACCCGGTGATGTTCCGCAATATCAGCATCAAGAAGTTGCAGTAGTCCGCGCCGCGAAAGAACCGTTCAGTTCCTTTTCAAAGCATGGCGCATCGCGTGGATTGTCCCGCCATGCTCCGTCAAACACTCCTCGCCGTCACACTCGTCACAACGTCCGCCCTTGCGCAAAAGGCGGACCCTTTTGCCGAGGGCGTGCGGACTACAGAGCCGCTGGCACCTGCTGAGCAGCGGGCGAAATTCAAGCTGCCGCCGGGCTTTGAGATTCAGCTCGTCGCTGCGGAGCCGGATTTGCGCAAGCCGATGAATATGGCCTTCGACGCCACGGGGCGGCTGTGGGTGTCGGAGTCGCGCGAGTATCCTTTCCCCGCGAAGGAAGGTGCGGAGTTGCGCGATAGCATCCGCATTTTCTCGGACTTCGGGCCGGATGGCAAAGCGCGGAAGATGGAGGTCTTTGCCGACAAACTGAACATCCCCATCGGGCTCTATCCATTTCGCACGGCGGATGGTCATTGGAAGTGTGTCGCGTGGGCGATTCCGAATATCTGGCTCCTGGAAGACACCGACGGCGACGGCAAAGCCGACAAACGCGAAGTGCTCTTCGGCCCGCTCGGCTGGGAGCGCGATACGCACGGCAACCAGGCGAGTTTCCGGCGCGGGGATGACGGGTGGATTTACGCCACGCACGGCTTTAACAACAACTCGATCATCAAAGCGCGCGACGGCTCCACCATCACGCTCAACAGCGGCAATGTGTATCGCTTCCGCCTCGATGGCTCGCGCGTGGAGCAATGGACCTCGGGGCAGGTCAATCCCTTCGGACTCTGCTGGGATGATCGCGGCAATTTGTTCTCCGCCGACTGCCACAGCTCGCCGATTTACCAGCTCTTGCGCGGCGGCGTGTATCCCAGCTTTGGCAAGCCGCACGACGGCCTCGGCTTCGCCCCGCAGACCATCCAGCACTCGCACGGAAGCACCGCGATTTGCGGGCCGATGATGATTCGCGACACGTCGTGGCCCGCCGATTTGCAGGGCCACATGCTCATTGGAAATGTGATGACCTCCCGGCTCAATCACGACCTCATCGAGTGGCACGGCTCGTCGTCGAAAGGCAAAGAGATGCCTGATTTCCTCACGAGCGAAGACCCGTGGTTCCGCCCCGTGGACCTGCAATGGGGCCCCGACGGCGCGCTCTACATCGCCGATTTCTATAACCGCATCATCGGCCACTACGAAGTCCCGCTCACGCACCCCGGACGCGACCGGGAGCGGGGGAGGATTTGGCGGGTGGTGTATAAAGGGAAAGAGGGGAAAGGCACGGCGCAATCCGGCAGCGGCAATATGATATCCGAGGGTATTATTTCTGAATCCGGCGATGCGAATCCTCAATCCGGGGACGTGAATGTTAAACCCGGCAACGTGAATGTTAAGTCCGGCAATGCGAATGTTATAAACGGCGCGAATGTCGGTAAACAATGGTATGCGAATGTTAAATCCGGCAATGCGAATATCCAATCCGGGAACGCCAATATTAAACAGTTGGACGCGAATCCTGAACCCGGCGTGTATAATTTTAAACAGTTGAGCGTGAATATTCAATCCGGCGACTCCACTTCTGAACCTGAAAACGCTCAATTTGAACCTGAAACCTCTGTCGGTCAGAGAATCATATCGCTCTCGGAAGGCGATATAGGAGCGGGGCTTTCCCAAGCCCCGTATGCGCCGAAGGTGCATCCAAAAGCGTCGCCTACTCTGTTGCGGTTCGTTTTAGGGAACCCCTCCGGGGCTCACGGGGCTTTGGAAAGCCCCGCTCCTATACGCCCGTCCGGCGAATTGGCGCTGCACCTCATCGCCACGACGCCGGAGCCTGCGCCCAATAGTAGCGGGGCCGTCTCGGCCCCCGACTGCGACCCTGCGGGTCGCAGTGCTACGAGCCTTGGGGCCGGGACGGCCCCACTACTTTCGCCCTCGATGAGTGTCGCGCTGGCCACTTCGCTGCCGAAGGAGGAACAGATCGCCGCTTTGATAAAAGAACTCGGCTCGCCGAACCCGACGCGGCGGTCGCTGGCGTTGAATGAATTGTGTGATCGGTGGCCAGACGAAGCGCGAAAAGTGATCCCAGCGTCGGTTGATGCAGATCCGTTTCAGCGTGCGAATCTACTGTGGGTCATCAACCGCGGGGGACGCAATATGCCTGGTAATACGGGAATTATCGCCAGACGTGCCGAGCACCCTATGGTCCGCAGCCAGATGTTGCGGGTGGACGCGGAGGCGCTTGCCTCGTGGAAACCGGAACTCAAAAATGCACTCGCAAAAGGTGCTCCGAAAGAAGAGTGGCAGAAGCTTTCGGGCCTTATCTTTGGAAGACTCTCGGAGCTTCAGCGCGCCTTGGAAGACAGTGACGCAGTCGTTCGCCGGATTGCCACGGAAGCACTCGCGATTTACCCGTCAGAAGGAAACTTCCTTCCCCTCCTACGTCTCCTCCGCACAACCGACAAAGCCGACGACCACCTCATCTACTCCACCCGCGCCTCGCTGCGCGAGCATCTCCGCGATGCGGAAGTCGTGAAGCAGCTTAAGCTCGACGCTTTTTCCCGCGAAGACCTGCAAGCGATCATGGACATCCTCCCCGCCGTCCCCGGCGAACATGCGGCGCTGCTGCGGCTCGACCTTTTTACGAAGCTCGACGCGCCCGCTGCCGAAGTCGCCAAGCACTTTCCCAGCATCATCAAAAACGCCCCCGCCGACCGGCTCAACGACATCGCCGCGCTGGCGCAAAAGAAGATGCCCGACGATGCCGCCGCGCTCTCCGCGATCCTCACCGCGCTCGACCAGCGCGGTGTGCCGCCGGGCGATGCGCTCCGCGAATGGGCGGCGGCGCTCGTCCCACGGCTGCTCGCCGCAAAGGCGGGCGGGTGGTCCATCCGGTCCATAGCGTCCATCCCGTCCACCGAAAACCCCTGGACCCTGCAAGACCGCAAGAGCGCCGATGGCGAAACCGCCCGCCTGATGAGCAGCTTCCCCAAAGGCGAAAAGCTCACCGGCATCCTCGCCTCTGCGCCGTTCCTCGCGCCGGAGCGCCTCCGCTTTTACCTCTGCGGCCACGATGGCACTCCGCCGGGACCGGTGGGCAAAAAGAACAGCGTCCGCCTTGTGGATGCAGCCAGCGGTGCCGTGCTCCGCGAAGCCGCGCCGCCGCGCAACGATGTGGCCCAGCGCATCGAGTGGGATTTGGCCGACATCAAAGGGCGGTGCGTCCTTTTCGAGGCGACGGATGGCGACCCCGGCAGTGCGTATGCGTGGCTGGCGTTTGGCCGCTTCAAGCCCGAGTTGCCGGAACTCGCGCTGGGGGAAGCCGCCTCGCAAAAAGCCACCGCCGCCGACATCGCAGGACGCTTCAAACTCACAGCGCGTCACGATGCGATCCTAGCGCTGTTCAATGAGCGGACGGCGGACGTGGAATCGCGCGCGGCTGCGGCGCGGGCGCTGATTTCGTTTCAAGATGATGCTGCCGTGAAAGGGCAAATCGCCACAGCCCTCGCCAGCGCCGACGAGCCCGACGCTCTGCGCGAAAAACTCGCCGTCGCACTCAGCGGCGTCGCCAGCCAAGCCGTCGCCAATGCGATGCCCTCTGCCTCCACGAAGCTCCAGCAATCTTTCTCTGCCGCGCTTTCTGCAAATCGCGAAGGCACTGTTGCGCTTATCGTTGCAGTCGAGAGCGGCAAAGCCTCCCCGCTCGTCCTGCGCGACAAAGCGACGGTGGATCGCCTCAAAGCCAACGCGAAAGACGACGAGCTAAAACGCCTCGAAGCCCTGCTCGCCAAACTCCCGCCCGCGAACATCGAAGCCGACAAACTCATCGCCGCACGCCGCACCGCTTTCACAAAAGGCGACGCCGCGAAAGGCGCGGTCGTTTTCACAACGAACTGCGCCGTCTGCCACCAGATCGGGCAGAAGGGCAACCTCGTCGGCCCGCAACTCGACGGCATCGGCGGGCGAGGGCTCGACCGCATTTTGGAAGACCTCCTCGACCCGAATCGCAACGTGGACCGCGCATTCCGCCTCAGCATCGTCACGCTCAAAGACGGCGGCGTAGCCAGCGGACTCCTGCGCCGCGAGGAAGGCGGGCAGATGGTCCTCGCCGACATCACCGGAAAGGAAAGCAGCATCCCGCAAGCGAACGTCGCCAAGCGCGAAGAGAGCGACACCTCGCTGATGCCGCCCGCATTCGGCCAGACGATCCCGCCCGCAGACTTCAACGATCTGCTCGCATACCTGCTCTCACAGCGCCCGACAAAGTAGGCGCACAGACCCACTGCCATGCCTGAACCAACACCACGCCTCCACTCACTCGACGCCCTGCGCGGATTCGACATGGCGCTCATCATCGGTCTCGGCGAGCTGCTTCGCGCCGTGGCGAAGGCTGCGGGTGCGACGGCGGTCGCCGGGCAGTTTGAGCACGCAGAATGGGAAGGCTTTCGGATCGAAGACCTCATCTTCCCGCTCTTCGTATTCATCGCCGGAGCCTCGCAGACTTTCTCGCTGCCACGCGCTGCGAGCCAGCTCGGGCGCGGTGGCGCTGCGCTGCGGCTGGGGAAAAGGTGCGCGCTGCTTTTCCTCATCGGCGTTCTTTATAGCGGCGGGCTCAGCAAAGGCTGGGACAGCGTCCGGTGGCTCGGCGTGCTCCAGCGCATCGCGCTCGCCAGCCTCGGTGCCGGGCTGCTCTCGCTGTGGCTGAAGCCGCGCGGCCTCGTGGCTGCGGCGGTCGCTCTGCTGGCAGGATACTGGGCGATGCTGACTTTCACGAACGGCGGCACTTTCGCCGAAGGCGCAAACCTCACGAACCAGTTCGATGCGCGCTGGCTTCCAGGGCGTAAGTATAATGGCGACCACGACCCCGAGGGAATCCTTAGCACACTCCCCGCAGTCGCCACCGCGCTGCTCGGCGTGCTGGCCGGGCGTTGGCTGCAAAGCCCCGCAGCGCCCGCACGAAAGGCCGCGATGCTCGCAGTCGCAGGAGTGGCCATGCTGGCGCTCGGCTGGGCGTGGAGCTGGCAATTCCCGGTGATCAAGAAACTGTGGACTTCCAGCTTTGTCCTCGTCGCGGGTGGATGGAGCGTGCTCGTGCTCGCGCTCTTTTACTGGCTGGTAGAACTCCGCAACTGGCGCGCGTGGACGACGCCGTTTGTGTGGATCGGAATGAACCCCATCACGCTTTATCTCATCGTGAATCTCGTCCCGCTCCGCCCCATCGGCATGCGATTCACCGGCCCTGTTCCAAACAGTTCGTGGGAATGGCTACCGCCCGCCGTGGGCTTCGCGCTGCTGCTGGCGGTCGCGCGCTTCCTCTACAAGCGCGGCATCTTTCTGCGGGTCTGAACTGCGAGAGCCACGGCACCGAGCCCCCCGAGAACGCTGAGCCAGAGAGCCTTGGTGAGCACGCGCGACCAGTAGGAAAACTCGACGACGTAGCTCCCGGCGGACGGGATGCGCACGCCTCGGAAGGCGTGGTTGACGCGGAAGGCTTCGGCGGGTTGGCCGTTGAGGGTGACGCGGATGTCGCCGTCGAACCACGCCTCTGTGAGTGCAACGACGCCGGACGCTGGGGCATCGAGTTCAAAGCGCGTGCTGTTGGTGCGGAGCGCGTAGTTCTTCGCAGCGACGACGGTGCCGCTGCCGTCGCTGGGCGTAGCGTCTTGTATGGCGACGAATGGGCCTGTGGACTCGTTCACAAGTTGCGCGAAGTCGGCGACGGTGTGGTAGGCGAGTAATCGGTCGGTGAAGAATGCGCGCGGCCATGCGGTGGGGCTTTCCCATGCTTCGAGGTCGGCGGAAAAAAGGTGGCGGTAGCTGGCGGGCGGCGTCTCTCCGCGCGGGGCGAGGAAGTAGCGGTTATTGAGCAGGTCCGTCCACTTTTGCGTCGCCTGCATCGTCTCGGTAACGATGAGGGTGCGCCATTCCCATTGGCGCTTGATGCCTGCTGCATCCACGAGTTCGTGGAGCCGCCCGGAGGTCAGCGCGTCGGCGCTGGAGAAGTGCTCGATGCGGAGCGCCGCCGAGTATCCGGGGATGAAAGCGCCGCCAATTCCATGCACACGCGAGGGCTCGGCGAGCAGCGGGCGCAGACGCTCGACTGCGGGCGAGGGCACGGTGAAATCGGGCCGTGGCTGAGGGTTCGTCACGTAGTAGTCGAACTTTGTCTCAGTCCACTGCGCGTGGCGAAAGAGCGCGACGCTCCCGATGACGGCGAGGGTGCAGCTTGGGATAAAAGCGTTCGATTTCACCGCCCACGGCAGCGCCGCGACTGCCGCGAGCAGCAGCACGGAGCACACGGCGAAGAAGGGGCTCGGCTTGCCGAAGCCGACTGTCGCTGCGAGTTCCGGCGGCATGTTTGCCTCGGGCAACGGCCACATCCAATAGACCGCGACGAGTCCCGCGAGCAGCGCGACGTAGAGCACCCACTCGCGGCGGGCGGGCTTTGCGCTCCAGCCGAGCCCGGCAAAGACGAGCGCGTGGAGCAACAGGATGCAGGAGAACGTGTTCCCGACATGTGAGATGTTCGCGACAAATGGGATGCGCCGAATGACCTCCGCTGGCACGAGCCCGAAGGCCAAAGCGAACGGCACCACGGACGAAAGCGCCAGCGCCCGGACGAGCGGCGCGCGCCACAGCTCTCGCCAGCGCGCCACGCCGATGAGCACGCCGCCGAGCACGAGCACGTTGGCGGAGGGGTCGGTGAACCATTCGCCGAACTTGATGCGCTGGTAGAAGAGATCGTCGAACAAGCCGATGAAGTGCCCGAGCCCGATCTGGAAAATCGGCGGCTTTTCATACGTGGTGAACGACTTGCCGAGCGCGTCCAGAAACGTGAGCCAGAACGGGGCATTCACCAGCGCAAACACGAGCCCGCCCGCGCTTCCGCCCGCAAACCGCCAGCCCCAGCCCGCGCCCCGCTGGAGCAGGATGAGGAGAGCGCCGGTGGTGTTCAGGAAGACGATCAGCATCGCCGATTCTTTCGCCGTGCCGGAGTGAAACACCGCCGTGCAAGCCAACGCCAACGTCAGCGCCCAGCCTGCGATGCCTCGGCTTCCGCGAGCGGCGGCGATTTGTTGCCAGCACAGCAAAATCCACGGCGAGTAGCAAACGGTGATGTTTGCCGGATGGTTAAAGCGATACGCGAAGAACCCGAGGAACGCGGCCCCGAATGCCGCACCCGCAGCTACCGAGAAACGGCGCGTCGCCGTCCACGCACACAGCCCGATGCCGAGCGCGAAGAGCCAGCGCGCGAGGAGGAACTTCACATCCCAAGCCCACGCCGCGCCATTCGCCGCAATCGGCAGCCAATTGAGCGGATCGCCCATCATGCTCAGTCCCTGCCCGACGAACGTCGCGCCGCAGGAGTTGTAGCGGTCCCACAGCGGGAAGTCGCCGCGCTCAAAGACGGCCTCGTGCGCCAGCATCGAGTAGGGCCGATGGCCGACTTGCATCACCACGACATCGGAGCCCTTGAACTCCTCGGTCTTCGCGGTGGGGATGCCGGGAATCGGCGGCGACTTGCCATAAATCCCGTGCCCGCCCGTGCTCGGGGAGAGGAAACTCTTGCCGAGAAACACAACGGGGAAACAGGCAAGCATCACCGCCAGCGCCGCGACGATAGCGAGCGATTGAACGGGGCGCGCTTCGGCCCGTCCGCAGAGCGCGAGAATCCGCTGCCACGCAGCGCCCAGCGCCTGTTCCCAGACATTGCCGATGGCAACCAACAGGAGCGTCAAGACTCCCGCTATCGCCAGCAATCCGCCGACGGAAATTGCTCGGCCAGACTCAAACGTCATCCCTTTTCCCAAAGTGAGAATGCACCGTGGGGCGGTCGCTTCCGAGCCAGCGTCGGTCCATCCCGATGCGAGCGCCTTCGGCTCGAAGCCTCGCTCGAATTGCCACGCTTCGGGCGGCGCTTCCCACAGCACATCGCCGTCTTGCGAAATCACCCGCGCCCGCCCGAGCGAGACTTGCGCCGGGCAGTCCACGACGATGAACCAGAGCTGCGAAAAGGTGCCAGCAGGCAAGCGGTGCCGGAGGGTTTGCGAACCAGCGATCACCTTGCAATCGGAGGTCGCGCGATTGCGCATCTCCGGGCCGTTGGCGCTACTCAGAAGGCTAAAGCCCTCGTGCGAAGACCGCACGGGGACTTCCACCCAGACCCAATCTTCGCTCGGCGAAAACGGAGGCCATCCGAAGAGCACCGTGAGCAGTACAGCAATGAGCACGCTCGCAGGGAGGAAGCGTTTTAGTTTGGTCGGGCTGAGCATCGGACGGGAGGATAGAAGCTCCTGTGCCATTTGGGAGTACGGAATCAGTCCACAGTACTACACCGCCGCCGCAATCGCCGCGCCCATCTCGCTCGTGCTGGCGCGCTGGCAGCCCTCGCTCCAGATGTCGCCTGTGCGGAGGCCGGAATCTATGACTGCGATGACGGCGCGCTCGATGGCGTTGGCGGCGTCCTTTTCGCCGAGGGCGAAGCGGAGCATCATCGCGGCGCTGAGGATTTGTGCGATGGGATTGGCGATTCCTTTTCCCGCGATGTCGGGCGCGGAGCCGCCGCCGGGCTCGAAGAGGCCGAAGTAGAGCCCGCCTTCTTTGCTGCTGCCGAGGCTGGCGCTGGGCAACATGCCGATGGAGCCCGCGATGGCTCCCATTTCGTCGCTGATGATGTCTCCCATCATGTTCTCCGCGAGGATCACGTCGAACTCGCGTGGCTGGCGGATGAGCTGCATCGCGGCGTTATCCACATACATGTGGGAGAGCGCCACGTCGGGGTATTGCGCGTGGATTTCCAGCATCGTTTTGCGCCAGAGGACGGAGCATTCGAGGACGTTGGCTTTATCAATGGAGCAGAGCTTTTTCCGCCGCCCTTGCGCCGCGCGGAAGGCGACGTGGGCGATGCGCTCGATCTCGCTCTTTTTGTAAACCATCGTGTCCACGGCGACGGGCTCGCCGTTCTCTTCCGTGGTCTTTTTGGGCTGGCCGAAATAGAGCCCGCCCGTGAGTTCACGCACGCAGAGCATGTCGAAGCCGCCCGCCACCAAATCCGCGCGGACCGGCGATGCGTGGGCGAGCTGTGGGTAGCAGATCCCGGGGCGCAGGTTTGCGAAGAGGCCGAAGATTTTGCGCAGCGGGAGCAGTGCGCCGCGCTCGGGTTGTTCGTTCGGCGGGAGCGTCTCCCATTTCGGCCCGCCGACGCTGCCAAAAAGGATCGCGTCGCTGGCTTTGCAAAGATCGATGGTGGCTTGCGGGAGCGCCTTGCCGTCCGCGTCAATGGCGATGCCGCCGACGCGGGCTTCGGTGCATTCGAGGGTGATGCCGAATTTCTTCTGCACAACGGCGAGCACGCGATGCGCCTCAGCCATGACTTCCGTGCCGATGCCATCGCCCGGCAGCACTGCAATTTTGTAAGTGGACATAGGGCGCGGGAACGTAGTGGCTCGGGCGAGCTTGCCAAGCGGAGAGTGGAGGACTTTCTCTCCGACTCCGCCCTCATCTAGGCTCAACAATTGCCGCTAGTAATTCGCGAACCCGGCGGATCGGGAGCGAGAAATGGCCTTCGTTTTCCACGAGCGTGAGGCGTGCTCCGGGGATTCGCTCGGCTAGGTCAGCCGCGAGCGAGTGGTGAAAGTTCGCATCCTCTAAGCCATGCCAGAAATGCACTGGCACACGGATTTCCTCGGGGCGAAATCCCCACGGCTCGGCGTAGATACTCGCGTCGGTGAAGAGCCCGTCGAGATTCGCAAACGCATCACGCTGACACCTGAAAATGACATCGAAATACGCCGGGTCCGCGAGCGCCTCGGCATCGGGGCGGGGCAAAAGGATGCGCAGCGGCGGAAGAAAACGAGAGGCTTCAGCCCAAAACATGAATGGACGCGCAGCCGCAAACAGGGCTCGGACCGCTTGTGGATGATTGCGGTAGAGCCAGATGAGAAACCGATAGCTCGGATGAAGTCGTCCGGTCCCCGCGAGTTCCGCCACCTGCGGCGCGCCGCAGACGATATGGGCGCCGATGATTCGCTCCCGCAGTCCCCACGCCGCGGCGAGCGCATAAGGCCCTCCACCTGAGACTCCGAGGATCGCGAAACGGCCAATGCCGAGAGAATCGGCCAACGTCGCGAGTTGCGCGGGCCAATCGGCGAGCTTCCTGTCGGCAATCATCGGCGAAGTTCCGATCCCCGGACGGTCCGGCGCGATGACGCGAAAGCCGAGTTCGCGGGCCACATCGTGCATCATCTCACCCTGCAGCGCGCTGCCCGGCCAGCCGTGGAAAAAGAAGAGCGGCGCTCCATTTCGGTCGCCAAATTCGCGATAATTCACGCGCTCCTTTACGATCGCGGCGATGCAAACGCGAGCGAAGCCGTTGATTTCCAACAAAACCGTTAGAGGAATGTCGTTTGTGCTGGTCGCAATTCCGTAGGACAAGTGAGGTTCGTTTATGCGTTCTACCACACTCCTGAGCATCCTTGGCCTTTCACTCGCTTCGTTTTCCACGCAGGCGGCGATCACTTTTACCGGCGTCGCTGACAAGACGAAGTATATCGACACGCTCACGTTCACCGTCGTTGCCGACAACACGGCGAACACGACCACGACTGCGACGCTCGATGGAGTCTCTCTTCCTGTGGGCGTGGCGAGGACGCTGAACCAGCGGTTCGAGCGGTCCTTCCACCAAATCGTCGCCACGAGTCGCGACAACACGACAAATGCGGTCGTCGATACAAAGACCGTCCGCTTTGTCATTCGCGATACGGAGCGTATGGCGGGCAGCGATCCCGGCTCGGAAGACGGCATCCCGCCGCACACGCCCTACAAGACGGTGAATGACGCGCCGTCGGCCTTTGCCGGGCAGACTTTCAAAGTGATCGCGCCGGCTGCGTGGCCTGTGAATCTCCCGGTGCCCATGGCCGTGAAACTTGTGAATGGCTCGAACGAAACCGTGCGGCTGAATGGGCTCGTCACGTTCAGCGGATTCTCCGGCACCACCGCGCAATTGCGTCGCGGATGGGGCTCTGTCGTGGCTCCGGCAAAGACGACCGCAGGCGCGGTTTCCGCAGGTGGTGCAATCGCGGGGCTCACATCCAGCCCGACGATCAATATCGAAGCGGCACCGGTCTTCACCGATGTCACCGGCACGATTTCGGCAAATACGACGTGGCCTGCAAATTCCCGCATCAACATCCCGTCAGGCGGGCTCACGGTCGCTGTGGGCGCGACGCTTACCATCGGTGAAGGCACCATCGTGAAAGTCTATACCGGCAACGGAACCGCGGGTACTGCGGCGGAAATTACCGTCAACGGCTCGATGCTTATCAACGGCACGGAGACGAATCCCTGCGCGTTTGTCCCCGCCACGCCCGGCGGACTTTGGGGCGGCATCGAGCTGCAAAACTCCGCCGCGCTCGTTGATGCAAAATGGACGCTCTTTCACAGCTCCGGCGAAGAGCAAAACTGGTTTGGCACCCACAGCGGCTACACCACGCACAAAAACCAGCAGGCACTCTTCATCAACGCCGGCACCCTCGCATCCGGCGCGCTCACAGGCTCCCACGTGAAACTCACCGACTGCTTTTGCTTCAGCCTTGGCGGTCAATTGATGAACTCGAAAGCCCGCACCTGGGTGGACTTCACCCGCGTACTCGTTCAGCGCGCCGTCACCTGCGGCGAGCAGAACGATTGCAAAGTGACCATCGACCGCTCGGCGCTCATGGAATTCCCCGGTGAGACAGAGACATTTGCCGACGCTGATAATGACGCCATCTATCTCACCAGCGGCGACCTCTCTATCACGAACACCATCATTGGCTTTACCAAGGACGACGGCGTCGATAGCGGCGGTAACGGCGGTGCCAGCCCGTTTGGCACCATCGACCCGGCGAGCGGCACCACCACCACCCGCTACGTCTCGACGAACAACTGGTACGAAGGCACCTACCACGAAGGCAATTCCCTCTCCGGAACGCGCAATGTGTATTTCACTGGCTGCGTCTTCCTGAACTGCGGCCAGGGCGTCGAGGACGGCTACAGCTCCTCGGGTACCACCGACGGACCCAATGCCATCGTGGACAACTGCCTTTTTTCAAACAACATGGTCGGCGTCCGCTGGGGCGATAACTACGGCAACAACTACTCTTACAACGGCTCGATGGAGGTGAAAAACTCCCTGCTCCTCAACTCCCTCTACAAAGACGCATTCAGCGGCGAATGGAACACCGGCACCGCCCGGGCCTACGATTGGGTTTACGAGACCACGGCGACCAACACGTTCGGAAAACAATACTTCAACGTCCACGACAACCACATCTCCCAGCCCGACGCCCTCCATCATCCGACGAACACTACGTGGAACCCTGCAAACCCGGTGCACAACGCGCTCATTGAGCCCTTCATGCCCGTGCCCGGCTCGAATGTCGGCGTCGCTATCTCTACCTTCCAGGCAACGCAAAGCGACACCTCGGCCTACGCGGGAACATTCACCGTTCGGCTCAGTTCATTCAGTTCAAAGCAAGTCGCAGTCGGCTGGGCCGTCTTCGGAAAAACTGATCCGCTCGCGGAAGCGGAAACTTCGCTCGCCAGCGGCACGCTCACATTCCTGCCCGGCGACACGCTGGAGACCTTCACGGCGACCGTTGCAACACCGGGCAACTACGGCCTCATTCGCGTGGCGCTGGGAAATCCGGTCAATGCGGAAGTCACCGGCGAGCAAGTTTATATAAAGCTTCCGGCGGGTGCTGTCGCGACAAACTACTTTGTCTATGGATCCGGCGGGAAGCCATCTACCAGCACTGTTGGGACTCTTGGTTCCGCATGGAAAGCGAAGACGGATTTTACCTCCACCACACTCGCTGCTTTCGTCACAGCTAGCGGCACGACATGGAAGAATGAAGGCTTCGATGACTCTTCATGGGCCACCATACGAACCCAAACAGGCTTCGGCGACGACGACGAAAACGAGCCCTACACCGTCGTCGATTACGACACTGCCACTGTCGGCACTCAAATCGGACCAGCCGTACTATTCCGGCAAACATTTACCGTTCCGTCCGTCGCCGCGCTTGCGAGCGTCACCGGGGAAGTGAAATCCGATGACGGCGCGGTAGTGTATATCAATGGCACCGAGATATTCCGAAGCCCGAACGTCGCCGCGTCGCTCACCGCCTACGCCACAGTAGGCATCGCAAGCGCCCCCGCGGACAATCTTACTGCGGCGCTTACAGTCCCTCTCAACCTGCTGCACAACGGCGTCAACACGATCGCCGTTTCGGTTCACCAATATAACAACACCACCAGCGACTCCACTTTTGACCTAAAGCTCACTGGCAGCCCTGCCGTTAGCACGCCTCCGCTCGTGCTCAATTTCGGCAAATCCGGCAGCCAGCCGGTGATGTGGTGGTTTGGCCCGAACGACGTCCTCGAACACTCCACCGACCTCACCAACTGGTTCCCTATGCCCGTCACAGGCAGCCCCGTCAGTATCGTCCCCAGCGGAACGAAGGAGTTCTTCCGTTTGAAACGGTAGATCCCGCGAACAGATTGAGGCTTCCGGGGTGCTGTAGAATAAACGAACAGTGACGAACAGGTGACGGAATAGAGGTTGCTGGCCGGGGTTCTGTCGGTATGGTTCCACGCCAAACTTCACCCGTCATGATCCAGAAATACCTTAAGATTATCGCGCTCTTTGCGCTCACGACTCTCGCCTCTGCCAATCCTCTCATCACCGAGTTTATGGCGGATAATAAGGGCTCCATTACTGATGAAGATGGGGCTTATTCGGACTGGATCGAGGTCCACAACCCCACGGCCACGCCGATCAATCTGAACAACTATACGCTCACGGATACGCTGAACGATCCAGCCCCGTGGCGCTTTCCGGTTCAGACGCTTGCGCCGGGAGACTTCATCGTGATCTGGGCGTCTGGTAAGAACCGCTCGACGGCTGGCGCACCGCTCCACACAAATTTTTCACTAGCGAAAGGCGGGGAGTATTTGGAGCTGGCGCTGAACCCGCTGCCGAGCGGACCGAAGACGGTTTTGCAATCTTGGAACCCGTATCCGTCGCAGGCGGAGAATGAGTCTTACGGCATTCAATTTACGATCGCGACGCTCGTGGCGCAGGGCGCGTCGTCGAAGTATTTTGTGCCGACGAGTAACAGCGTGGATGCGACTTGGCGGGATACAGGCTTTGTGGACACGTCTTGGACGACGGGCACTACGGGCATCGGCTTCGGGCTGCAGGTGCCTGGGATGACGGTGCGGCAGGTTTTTAAAAACGGAACGATTGGTGGGCTCACGGATACGGATGCGCTGCTCGCCGCGCCGACGGGATCGCCGTTGATTTTATCGGATACCACGGTCATCGCGCAGACGGTGAACTATCTCGGCAACGGCGGCGACGGGCACTATGGCTTGAATGCAGTGCCGCCACTCGGGACGGGAGAGCACTACGTGATGCGGGTGACGGGGACTTTCAGCACAACGGCGAGCGGCTACCACACTTTCGGGATTAACTCGGATGACGGGGGACGCATCCGCGTGGATGGCGGCACGGTGATGACGGACGACACTGGGCACGGAGCAGCGGACCACATGGGGAACGTTTTCCTCACGGCGGGCTCGCACACGTTTGATGTGGTGTTTTTCGAGATGACCGGCGGTGATGAGCTTGAGTTCTACTATGCGCCTGGGCTGCTTTCGACGTGGAGCACGACGATGAAGCTCGTGGGCGATACGGCCAACGGCGGCCTAGCCGTCTTTACCACGCCGCCGAGCAACGGGGGCGGGACGGTGGTGGCGACGAATGTGCAGGGTCCGATGCTAAACTCGCGGACTTCGTGCTACGTCCGCACTCCGTTTACGGCGGCAGGTCCGGGCGCTTACACGGCGGCCTCGCTGAAGATGCGCTACAACGACGGGTATGTGGCATATTTGAACGGGACGAAAATCGGGGAGAAAAATGCGCCCGCGTCGCCCGCCTTCAACTCCGTAGCGACAGCGACGCGGACGGATGCGCAGTCGCTCACGCCGGAGGCGATCAACGTCTCGGCGTATCTGCCGGGTCTCATCAATGGAACAAACGTGCTGGCGCTTCACGGGATGAATGTCACGGCGGCCAGCGCGTCGTTCCTTATCCTGCCAGAGCTGGTCGTCGGCACAGCCAATCCCGGTGCGCAGAACGTGTATTATGACCTCGCGAAGACGACGCCGGGCGCGATCAACGGCGCGTATTCTCTGCTCGGGAAAGTCGCGGATACGCAGTTCAGCCATGTGCGTGGCTTTTATACCTCGCCGTTTAATCTCACGATCTCCTCGCTCACTTCCGGCGCGGAGATTCGCTACACCACGGACGGCTCCACGCCGACGGCCAGCAATGGCACCGTCTATACTACGCCTATCGCCATCAGCGCCACGACCGTCATCCGTGCGGCTGCGTTCAAGACTGGCTACGAGGCGACGGATGTGGATACGCAGAGCTACCTCTTCCTCAACGACGTGATCACCCAGTCATCCACCGGCTTGCCGCCCACGAACTGGCCCGCCACCAGCGGCACCGGGCAGGTGCTCGACTACGGGATGGACCCGGACATCGTGAACCACACGGACCCGAATCTCGGCGGCGCGACCTCCGTGAAGAACGCACTCACCGCCGTCTCCACGATCTGCGTCACTACCGATTTGCCGAACCTCTTTAATATGAACGGCGGCACGACCGGCATCTACTCCAACCCCGGCAGCCGTGGCTTCGCGTGGGAGCGGCCTGCATCCATCGAGATGATGAATCCGCCCGACGCGCTGCATCCGAACGGGACGAGCGAATTTCAAATCACGGCGGGCATCCGCATTCGGGGCGGCTACTCCCGCTCGACGGACAACCCGAAGCACGGTTTCCACCTCTTTTTCCGCAACGACTACGGCGATGGGAAATTGAAGTATCCCATGTTTGGGCGGCACGGCACAGAGGAGTTCGACCAGATTGATTTTCGCACTTCGCAGAACTACTCGTGGAGTTTTGGCGGCGATGGAAATAACACTTTTCTCCGCGAGGAAAGCACGCGCCTCGCACAGCGCGACATGGGCCACCAATACGGGCGGCTCCGCTACTTCCAGCTCTACATCAACGGTATCTACTGGGGCCTCTACAACACCGAGGAGCGCACGGAGGCGAGCTTCGGCGAGACGTATTTCGGTGGCGCGAAAGACGATTACGATGTGGTGAAAGGCGAGCAGGATTCCGGCTACGTCACCGGCGTCACCGATGGGAATCTCACCGCTTGGACGGACCTCTGGAACAAGTGCAAAGCCCACCTCGCCAGCCCGACGAACGCGAACTACTTCAAGCTCATGGGCCTCGCCAGCGATGGCGTGACGCCGACTGCGGACCCGACACTGCTCGATGTGGACGACATGATCGACTACCTCATGCTCACTTTCTGGACGGGAAATCTGGACGGCACGACGAGCGCATTTCTTGGCAACAACAACGCGAACAATTGGTTCGGGATGCGCAATCGGCTCGGCACGAAAGGCGGCTTTCACTTCATGGCGCACGACTTCGAGCACACGTTCTTCAACGTGAACGAAGACCGCACCGGCCCCTTCACCACAGCGGGCTACTACGACAGCATCACCTACTCGAACCCGCTCTACATGCACCAAGACCTCAGCGCGAATGCCGAGTATCGCATCCGCTGGGCCGACCGCATCCAGAAGCACATGTTCAACGGCGGCGCGCTGACGCAGACGGCGTGGAACAATCGCATCAACGGCATCGCCGCCATTGTGGACCAGACAATCATCGCCGAATCCGCACGCTGGGGAGACGCGAAAGTCGCCACGCCACTCACGAAAGCAAACTGGCTCACCGCACAGGCATATCTCACCGGCACCTACGTCCCGCAACGTGGCGCAGTCGTCCTTGCACAGCTCCGCGCCGACAATCTCTACCCCGCGCTTGATGCACCGACGATTTCCCCATTTGGCAGCTACCAAAACAGCGGTGTGGAAGCCGTGATGAGCGCGCCCGGCGGCGGCACGATCTATTACATGGCAGACGGCTCGGACCCACGCGAAGTCGGCGGCGCAGTGAAGGCTGGCGCGCAGATTTACACCGCCAGCACGACGACAGATGTGCTGCTCCCATTTTCTGCGACCGGCTGGAAGTATCTCGCCAACGGAACCAACCAAGGCACCGCATGGCGAGCGGTCGGATTCAACGATACTTCATGGACCACTGGCACCGCCGAACTCGGCTATGGTGACGGCGATGAGGCGCCACCCCAAGTTCCTTTCGTGGATGTGGACCCAGGCACCGCTGGAGTGCAGAAAAACGCCACGACGTATTTCCGCAAGACATTCACCGCAACGAACATCCCCAAAATCACCAACCTCGTGCTACGCGTGGAATACGACGACGCCATCGTGGTGTATATCAACGGCGTATTCGCGGGGCTCGCTGGAACCATCAGCAACAATCCGACGTTCGATTATTACACGGGCAACGCGATTGAGGACACGACCCTCGACATCCAAATCCCATCGTCCCTGCTCGTCGAAGGCACAAACACCATCGCCGCCGAAGTCCACCAAGCCAACAACGGCAGCTCCGACATCAGCATGAACCTCAGCCTCACTGCCACGCGCTCCGCAGCCGCGACTCCGCTCTTCCTCACCGGCGGCGGCGTACGCTCGCTGAAGACCCGCGCCAACAACGCCGGCACATGGAGCGCGCTCACGGATGCCACGTTCCTTTTGAACACCGAGCCCGCCAGCACCGCGAACCTCGCCGTCACGGAAATCATGTATCACCCCGCCAATCCGAGCGTCGCCGAAATCAACGCGGGCTTCGTAGATTCCGACGATTTCGAGTATCTCGAACTCACCAACATCGGCACCAAATACGTGGACCTCGAAGGCGTGTATCTCTACGGCCCGATTGACTTCAACTTCACCGGCGCACTCACAGGCCGCACCCTCGCCCCCGGCGCTCGCGTGCTCATCGTCGCGAAAAAAGCCGCATTTGAAGCCCGCTACGGCACCTCCCTCCCTGTCGCAGGCAGCTACAGCGGCAACCTCAACAACGCTGGCGAAACCATCGGCATCTATACGCCCACCGACGGTACCATCCGTAGCTTCGCCTACACCGACCTCGCCCCGTGGCCTACCGGCGCAGACGGCGCGGGCTACAGCCTCATCCGCAAACTCCCCAGCGCCACCCTCGCTGCCGATGCAGACGCCACGAACTGGCGCACCAGCCTGACCACCGGCGGCAATCCCGGCACGAGCGACGCCTCACTTTTCACCACATGGAAAACAGCGAACGGCGTCACCGTGAACACCGCCGACACCGACGGCGACGGCCTCAGCAACGCCCTCGAATACGCCCTCGGCGGCAGCAACACGACGATGGACGCCGCCAAAGCGCCCACCGTCGCCGTCACCCCGCTCACCGTCGGCGCGACGACCAGCAACTACCTCGTCGTCATCTACACCCGCCGCGCCGGAGCCGATGATGTGACTTACACCGTCGAAGGCAGCGACCTCGCCGGGACGTGGGATGCAGCCGCGACCACCATCCACAGTATCATCCCCGGACCCGGCGGAACCGAGACCGTCATCGTCCGCAGCACGAACCCATATCCCGAAGCGGGCGTGACGAAGAAATTCTACCGAATGAAAGCAGTCATCGCCCCATAGCGAATGCCAGCGGGTCGTAGCTGCGACGAGGGCGTCGCAGCTACGTCACTTCACCCGCAGCGATGCGGCGCAGCACTTCGGGATAAAGGCGATGCTCTTCCACTTGGATGCGTGCGTGCAACGTAGCGGCAGTATCGTCGGGTAAAACGGGCACTTCAGCTTGGGCGATGATCTTGCCGGTATCCATGCCAGCGTCCACGAAATGCACCGTGCAGCCGGAGCGCGTGGCTTTGGCTTCGACGGCTTGCCTCCACGATTCCAAGCCGGGGAATGCAGGAAGCAGTGAAGGGTGAATATTGATGATGCGGCTCGGAAATGCGTCGAGCAGCGGCGGCTTGATCATCCGCATGTAGCCCGCAAGCACGACAAGCTCCACTCCGGCATCGCGCAGCATCGCGGCGAGGCGCGCTTCGTCTTCCGGCTCCAGCTTGGTTTTAAACCGCCCCGGCGCGATATACTCTGCGCGGTAGCCGCGTTCGCGAGCGAGTGTGAGGATGCCGGCATCCTCGATGTCGGAGGCGACGACGCGCACCTCCGCGTCGAGCGTGCCCGCCGCGATAGCGTCCGCGATGGCGCGAAAGTTAGAGCCTTTGCCGGAGCCGAGAATACCGAGTTTGAGCGTGGATGACATGCGACTTCGTTCCCTATTCAGACAAGGCTCGTCTGAACACAAGATTGTGCATACGAAGTCGTGGCATCATGTCCGACGGCTTCGACGAAGAACTCCGCGATCTCCGCGCACGCTCGCTTTTGCGGCGACTGCGCACTTTCGACTCGCCCCAGCAGCCCGCAGTCTCGCAAGGCGGGCGGCAGCTCGTGAACTTCTCCTCGAACGACTACCTCGGCCTCGCCGCGGAGCCCGCACTGCGCGAGGCGGCGAAGGCGGCGATTGATCAATTTGGCGTCGGCAGCGGCTCCGCGCGGCTCGTCTGCGGCACCCTTTCGCCGCACACGCGGCTCGAAGACACGCTGGCAAAGTTCAACGGGACGGAAGCCGCGCTGGCCTTCTCCTCCGGCTACGCGACCGCCGTCGGCACACTCACCGCGCTGGCCCGCGAGGGCGACGTCATCGTGCTGGATAAACTCTGCCACGCCTCGCTCATTGACGGTGCGAAACTCAGCGGCGCAGCCCTCCGCGTCTTCCCACACAACCATCTCGGCAAGCTAGAGAGCCACCTCGCCTGGGCACGCGAGCACGCACCGGAAGGTCGCGTCATCGTCGTCACCGAAGCCGTCTTCAGCATGGACGGCGACCGCGCCCCGCTGGCAGAAATCGTCGCCATCAAAAAACGCACCAACGCCCTCCTCATGCTCGACGAAGCGCACTCCATCGGCGTCCTCGGGCACCACGGGCGCGGCCTCGCGGATGTCCTGCGGCTGCACGGAGACGTGGACATCCACATGGGCACGCTCAGCAAGGCGCTCGGCGTCTCCGGCGGTTACATCGCTGGTTCCCGCAAACTCATCGAGCTATTGGTGAACCGCGCTCGCAGCTTCATCTACTCCACCGCGCCACCGCCCGCCATCGCCGCTGCAGCGACCGCCGCCATCGAGTGGCTCATGGGCGACGCAGGCGAGCAACGGCGCGAGCTACTCTGGCGAAATCTCGCCCGCCTCGGCGACAAACTCCCCCGCGCTCTCCTCGGCGAACGGCGCATCCAGAGCGCCATCGTCCCCATCATCTTGGGGGAAAGTGAACGCGCGCTCGACGCCGCCGAGCGTCTCTCCGAGGCCGGGTTCGTAGTCCCCGCGATCCGCTACCCCACCGTAGCAAAAGACGCCGCCCGCCTCCGCATCACCGTCTCCGCAAAGCACACCGCCGAGCAAATTGATGCCCTGTGCGCGGCGATGGAGCGGCTGGTGATTTGATCGACTACGCGCCGAAGCAATGCCAAGCGACCACCGCAAGCGTCGCGAGCACTAGCAGCAGCACGATAGGCGAGATGCCGCTCTTTTTCGCAGGCGATTGGGAAGGCTCCGGCGCTTTCGGCCCTTCGCTCGATTTCCCGATTTCCGTCGGAGGCACCTTGGTTTCAGATTTTGCGGCCTCCGCAGGCTTCGCCACGTCGGTGACCTTTACCGGCTTTGGCGCATTTTCAGCAGAAGCACCACTGCCGTCGCGCTTGCGCTTCTCAAGCTCGATCTTGCGTTCGAGGTAGGCTTTCTGCCGCTTGGCAAAATCCGCCATCTCGTCCTTCGGCACTTTCGCCCCAGCTTCGTTGATTTGCTTGCGGAGCTTCTCGATGGCTGTCGCCTCGGTTCGGAGGTCGGCTTCCGTCTGAGCGAAGCTCTGGGTCGTTGAATCGGTGGATTTAGGCGCGGCGAGGACATTCATTCGATAAATGTGAAAACGGTTCTACAAACTCCAAGCAGCCTACGAGCCGGGCAAAATCTTTTTTGCTTCCTTGCTGGGTCCCGCAAATTGTGGTGAATACGGCGTCCACACCTCCCGACCAATCAGACAACATGAAAAATCTCGTCCTTTCACTCATTCTCACCGCCGCCATCGCCCAAGCTCAGAACGCTCAACCGCCGACTCCGCCGGTTCCGCCGACCCCTGCACCCGCGCCTGCCGAGCCTGCGCCTGCCGAGCCTGCCCCACCGGCGATTCCACCGCCGACGCCAGCAACGCCAGCAACCCCAGCGACTCCTACTGCCACAGGAAAAGTCGAGAAGCCAAAACCTCTGAGCCCCGGCGACCAGAAGTTCGCGAAGAAGGCCTCTGAGGTTCTCCAGTATCAAATCAAACTCTCCGAACGCGCAAAATCTGCCGTCAAAGAGGACAAGGAACTCGGCGACTGGGGTACCAGTAAAGTGAAAGAATTCACGGAGAAATGGACGCCTTTTGCCACCATTTGCGGCAAGTATGGCTACACCGACGTGGCGACCGACATCACCAAAAAGGAAACCGCCGAGATCGCCAAGCTCAGCAAATCGAAGGAAAAAAAGTTCCGCGAAGACTACCTCGAACTCTTCATGAAAGAATCGAAGGACGCCTTGCGCGATATGGAGAACGCTCCGAAGATGGTGCAAAACGCTGAGTTGAAAGCATGGGCAGAAGCCTTTGTGGGAATCCTCAAGGCCAACGCTCCGGAGATTGAAAACAAGTACAAGGACGAGAAAAAACGGAAGTAACTCGCCGCTAACTCGCCCCCGCACTCACCGCCCGCAACAGTTCGCTGTAGCGGGCGGTTGTTTTTTTCCACGTAAAGGTCCGCCCATGCGCGGCGAGGATCGCAGGCTCGAGCTTTGCAGAAAGCACCTCCATCAGCGCATCGGCGAGCGCCGTGGGCGATGGCTCGATGAGCCGTCCGTAGCTCTCGCTGAGCACTTCGGGGATGCCGCCGACTCGGCTGGCGACGACGGGCAGGCCGCTGGCAAATGCTTCGAGAATCACGTTTGGCACGCCCTCGTTCACGCTGGGGAGGACGAGGCAATCTGCGGCCCGCATCCACCGAGCGACCTCGGTGGCCGTCTGGCGGCCGACGAACTTCACGTTCTGGCTAACCCGTGCGCGCATTTCCTTTTCCAGCGGGCCGCCGCCGATGAGCGCCATCCACGCCAGTGGAATAAACGTCCGCAGCGCCCGGTGCCCTTCGATGACGATGAACGGGTTTTTAATCGGCAGAAAGTTGCCCACAAACAGAATCAGCGGCACGCCCAGTGGGATTCCGAACTCCGCACGCAACGCTTCCTTTTCCCCCGGCTCGGGCGGGCGGAAGTTCGTGAGATCGATCCCATTATAGATGGCGTGAATCTTCGCCGCGTTCAGCCCCGCCGCTGCGAGCTGCTGGGCCAAGTCGCCGCTGCGCGTGATGATCGCGGCGGCCTTCGGCATGTGGCTGAGGATGATTTTCCGCCGCACGCTGTCCTGCATGTATTGGTGAACGTCAGAGCCCTGCGCGATGGAGACAAACGGGAAGTCCGCCACCCGAGAAACCGCGCACGAATCTGGGTAAATCCACGACGTGAGGGCGACATCGAACTGCCCACGCAGTGCCGCCAAACGGGGTTTCAGCGCGCGGGCGTAGAGGATGTGGTTCACACGGCTGCCGATGCGCGGGACGTATGGAACGCGCAAAAACTGCGGCTTGAGCTTCACGTCCTCCGCACGCGGGACCACACGCCGCCCGAGCCCCGGCAGTGACGGGCGAAGCGCGAGCGCGCGCACCGACCAACCGGCCTCCGCGAGCCCGTGTAGGATCGTCGCGTTATCCAGCCCGCGATAAAGCTCTCGCGAGTCGGGAAAAAGGTTGGAGATAAAAAGCAGCCGCATCACAAAGCCGTTCATAGGATGGCGAGCGGCGCGCGGCAAGAGGGAGCGGGGCTTTCCTAAGCCCCGTTTGCCACGTCAGTGGCAAGCGCCGTTGCCGCTGACGCGGCACGCACGGGGCCTAGGAAAGCCCCGCTCTTTGTCGCTTCGCGCTCGCCGAGCGCGCGAGGAAACGGCTATTCCCCGCCGCGTGAGCAAACACATCCTCATCATCGGAAGCGGCGTCATAGGGCTGAGCACGGCGTATTTTTGCGCGAAGCGCGGGCATCGCGTCACCGTCGTGGAGCGCAATCCTGCGGAGCGCGACGGCTGTTCGTTTGGCAATGCGGGGATGATTGTGCCGTCGCACTTCGTCCCGCTCGCCGCGCCGGGGATGGTGGCGCTGGGGCTGAAGTGGGTGTGGAATCCCGAGTCGCCGTTTTACATCAAGCCGCGCCTTGACTGGGAGCTGATCGCGTGGGCGTGGCGCTTCATGCGCTCGGCGACGCGGGCGCACGTCGCGCAGTGTGCGCCGCTCATCCGCGACTTGTCGTTTGCGAGCCGTGCGTTGTTTGAGGAACTCGCGGCGCTACCGGGAAATGACTTCGGCCTCGTGAAGCGCGGGCTCGTGATGCTCTGCAAAACTCAGCACGCGCTCGACGATGAAGCCGCGGCGGCTGCGACGGCAAACGCGCTCGGCGTCCCCGCGCAAGTGCTCGATGCGAAGGCAGTCGCCGCGCTCGACCCCGGCGTGACGATGGACATCGCGGGCGGCGTTTTCTTTCCAAAAGACTGCCACCTTTCGCCAGCGCGATTCATGGCCGGGCTGCTCGCGGAGTGTGTGCGGATGGGCGTCGCCTTCCATTGGGGAGCGGACGTGCGAGACATACTCACAAACGGTCGCACCGTCACAGCCCTCGCCACCACGGCGGGAGAAATGGCGGCGGATGAGTTCGTCCTCTGCGGCGGCTCGTGGTCGCCGCAGCTCGTCCGAGCCTTACGCATCCACATCCCGATGCAGGCGGGCAAAGGCTATTCGCTCACGGTGGAAAAGCCGCGTCAGCTCCCCGAACTGTGCTCGATTTTCACCGAGGCGCGCATCGCCGTCACGCCGATGGGCGGCGCGCTGCGCTTTGGCGGGACGATGGAAATCGCTGGGCTCAACGAAGACATCGCGCCCCGCCGAGTGCAGGGGATCGTGAAGGCGGTGCCGCGCTACTTCCCGGAGTTTTCGGCGAGTGACTTCGCGGGCATCCAGCCGTGGCGCGGGCTGCGTCCATGCTCGCCGGATGGGATGCCTTACGTCGGGAGATTTTCCGCGTACGACAACCTCAGCACTGCTTCCGGCCACGCGATGATGGGCCTGAGCCTCGCGCCCATCACCGGGAAACTGATGGGCGAACTCCTCGACGGCGAGCCCACGTCGCACGCGCTGGGGCTGATGAATCCAGACCGCTTCCGGTAGTCGTGCCGCTATTCGCGGGTGATGACTTCGTCGAGGTTCAGCAGCACGTTGGCGGTGGCGGTGTAGTTCGCGAGTTCGATGGGGTCGAGTTTAGGGTCGGCTTTGGCGGTGCCAAAAGTGAGGAGTTTCTTTGTCTCTTCCGGCGTTTGCTGGAGCCGCGGGGCGCGCTTCTCTAATCCGGCGGCGAGCACTTTCACCTCGCTGGCAGAAGCGGTGCGGCCTGTGGCGCGGCGGAAGCCCCATGCGATCCGCTCCTCCGGCGTGGTGCCGCCTTCGGTGAGCATCCGCTGGGCGAGGACGCGCGCGGCTTCGACGTAGGTGACTTCGTTCAGCAGCGCCAATGCTTGCAGCGGGGTGTTCGTGCGGCTGCGTTTCGCGGTGCAGATTTCGCGATTCGGCGAATCGAAAAGGAGCATCGATGGCGGTGCGGCGGTGCGTTTCCAGATCGTGTAAAGCGTGCGTCGATAGAGCCCCTCGCCGCTGTCTTCCTTGTATCCGCGAAGGTCGCCGTATTTGCTCGTCTCGTCCCACACTCCGTCGGGCATGTATGGCCTGACACTCGGCCCGCCGATTTTTTCCACGAGCAGTCCACTCACGGCGAGCGCCTGATCGCGCAGCGATTCTGCGGAAAGCCGGAGCCGTGGTGCGCGGGCGAGCAGCCGGTTCTCCGGATCCTTTGCGAGCAACTCCGGCGTGACCTTGGACGACTGCCGGTACGTCGCGCTCATCATGATCTCCTTCTGCATCGCCTTCATGTCCCACTTGAGCCGGACGAACTCCGTCGCGAGCCAGTCGAGCAATTCCGGGTGGCTCGGCCACTCGGATTGCGAGCCGAAGTTCTCCGACGTCTTCACGATGCCCATGCCGAAAAACTTCTCCCACGCTCGGTTCACCCAGACGCGCGCCGTCAGCGGATGTTCGCCATTCACGAGCCATTGCGCGAAGCCGAGGCGGTCGTTCGGCGCACCCTGTGGCAGCGGCGGCAGCGCGGCCGGGACTGCCCGCACGACTTTGTCGCCGGGCTTGTCGTATTCGCCGCGTTTCAAAAGGAACGCGTCTCGCGGCTTTGCGGCTTCTTTCATCACCATCGTCGTGAGCACTGCGTTGTCCGCCGTGTCCCGAGCCTTCTTCGCGGCGGCCAGCGCGGCATCGGCCTTTTTGGCTTCGCCGTCGCCGGTAGATGCAAACAGAGCGTCCAGCTCCTTCTTCTGCGCTGGCGTGCGTTTCGAAGCCTCGACGAGCAATGCTGCGCGAATGGTGGGAGGGACGCCCCCGCCGTCCAGCTTCACCATTGCAGCGGTGACTCCCGTGGTGGAAATGCGGAAGCGCCCGACGTTGTGCCCGCCGATTGCATCGTGACGCAGAGTAACCTTGATCGTCGCGTTCGCCGGGATAATCAGCGGCGTCGCGGCGACGAATAGCGCCTTGTTTGGCTCCTTCCGCGTTGGCCCATCGACTGCCCATCCCACGGTGTTCTTCGCGCCTTTTCCGCGCTTCGGTTTTCCGTTCACGATGCCGGCGACGGTGTATCCCTTTTGTTCGTAAAGCGCCTCGGCCCGCGTGAACGCTGCTTCCAGCGGTTTCGCCAGACCTGGCGCGGAAATCTCCGCATCCACGTCCGTAAGCACGAAGTTCCCGTTCGCGTAGCGCCCGAGACTCTGCTCCGGGAGCGACGGGTCGGGCAGCGTGTCGAGCAGGACTCCGGTGAACTGCCCCGCCGCGATCGGCGCGGTAATGACATACACGTCGTTGTCTGGATTCGGCCCGCTCGCAAGCCAGCTCCCGTCGGCCTGCCGGGTCAAAATCGCACCGCCTTCGCTCTTCGCCGAGTCGTTGGCGAGCGGCGTCCAGACAGGGGCCTTCGACGATGCCTGCTCGATCATCTTCGCCTCCCACGCTGCGGAGCGCTGCGGCGCGGTCTTCTTGACCTCCGCGACTTTCGCCTCTGCGGTTTTGATATCCGCATCCGCTTTCGCGATCGCCGCCGCCTGCTCTGCGGTGGGCATATCCACCGTCGGTGCCGCATTGCCACCCGAGCGATTCGTGCCGCCGCGGATGCTGCCGTTCTCCTCCACGGAGTTAAAGAACGCGAAGAACTGGTAAAACTCCTTCTGCGTAATCGGGTCGTATTTGTGGTCGTGGCAGCGGCAGCAGTTCAGCGTCAGCGCCATCCACGTCAGCCCCGTCGTCTCCACGCGGTCGATCACGTTTTCGATAAACCATTCCTCGTCGATGATTCCGCCTTCGCCATTCAGCCGATGATTCCGATGAAAGCCCGTCGCCACGATTTGGTCCTGCGTCGCGCCCGGCAGCATGTCGCCCGCGAGTTGCTCGATGGTGAACTTGTCAAAAGGCTTGTTCTCGTTGAACGCCTTGATCACCCACTCACGCCACGGCCACATCGTCCGCGACGCATCCGTCTGGAAGCCATGACTGTCCGCATAACGCGCAAAATCCAGCCATTGATGCGCCATCTTCTCGCCGTAGCGGGGCGAAGCCAGCAGCCGGTCCACCACTTTCTCGTAAGCATTCGGCGCTGTGTCCGCGATGAAATCCGCAGTCTCCTCCGGCGTCGCCGGCATACCCGTGATGTCCAGCGCCAGCCGCCGGATGAGCGTCGCACGGTCCGCCTCGGGCGACGGCTTCAGCCCCGCTTCTTTGAGCTTCTTCAAAACGAACGCATCGATGGGATTCGGCGCGACTGCCGGGACCGGCGGTCGCTCCGGTTTGATAAAAGCCCAGTGCCCCTGATATTCCGCGCCCTCCGCGATCCACTGTTTCAGCGTCGTCATCTGCGCCGGCGTGAGCGGCTTTTTGAGCTTCTTCGGCGGCATCAAATCCTCCGGGTCTGCCGGGTGCAACCGCTTCACGATCTCGCTCTCATCCGGTTTCCCCGGCACAAACGCAGGCCCCGACTCCCCGCCTTTCAGCGCCGCCTCGCGGATGTCGAGCCGCAGCCCGCCCTTGCGCTCCTTCTCATCCGGCCCGTGGCAATGGAAACACGTGTCCGACAAAATCGGCCGCACATCGCGGTTAAAGTTTACCTTCTCCGCACGAGCGAGCGGCACGGTGAATAGAAGGACAGCGACTAGATTGACTGAGAGCGAAGACATGTGTGAGCGGGCAACCTACAGCCACCTCGTGCCTTTGTCACGGCTTGTGCCGCTCTACGGCCCCGCGATGTGCAAGAGCTGCTGCGCCCCCAGCGTGTCTGTTGCTTTCACGAGCACGCGCGCCTATCGCCGAATGCTCAAAGTTCCCCGCATCATCGGCGGCGCCTCGGACAAATTGCGCAAGGAGCCGGATTGATCTCGGCGAGCCAACGTCCATTTCTCGGAGTCGCTCAAAGGCCCGGGAAAGAAGCTCAGTAATCTCCTTTCTCCACCGTTGCACTCGCGGAAAGGGCCGCTACACTCGCGACCACATTTTTCATGAAATCATTCGTCTCTGTGTTGTTGGCTTTGGCTTTGAGCGCGACGGCTTTAGTCGCGCAAACTCCTGCGGGCGCTCCCCCGAAGGCTACCGAATCGCCCGCTTCGGCTGCGCCGGGCAAGGAGCAGGCCGTCACTCGTATCAATGGCCCCGGCCCTGCGGCTAAAGCGGGCGTTCCCGCTACAAAGGCGGGCTACATCCCGGAGGAAAAGGAAGCGATGAACCTTTGGAAGATCGTCTCCGAAGGCGGCTGGATCATGGTCCCGCTGGCGCTCATGAGCTTTCTCACGGTGATGCTGGTGCTCATTTTCCTGCTCACGCTGCGCCGCTCGGCGATCATGACTTCGCACTATATGAACACGGCGGATGTGCTCTTGAAGAAGCGCGATTATCTCGGGCTGCTGGCAATCTCCAGCCGACACGGCGAGGCGGTCGCGGGGGTGGTGCAGCGGACGCTGGATTTCGCGACGAAGAACCCCGGTGCTAGCTTCGATGTGGTGAAGGAAGTCGCGCAGAGCGAGGGCAATGCGCAGGCGTCGGCGCTCCAGCATAAGGTGACGTATCTCTCGGACATCGGGGCGATTTCACCGATGGTGGGGCTCTTCGGGACGGTGCTGGGGATGATCAAAAGTTTCGGCAGCTTGGGCAGCGGCGCGGTGTCGCAGAACCGGGATTGGGCGATGGCTAACGGTGTCTCCGAGGCGCTCATCGCTACGGCGGGTGGACTCATTATCGGTATCACGGCGTTCGCGTTTTACGCCTACTTCCGGAACAAGGTGCAGCGGCTCATTTCGGATTTGGAGGTCGCCAGTTCACACGTCATCGGACTGATTGCGCTGAATTACAACAAGAAGCGCGAGCCTTCCCGCGCGGCGATGGATGATGAATTTTAGTCGGCCATGAAGTTTCGCTCTCGCTCCGAGCCGCATGTGGTCGGCTTTCAGATTGCCCCGATGGTGGACGTGCTCCTCGTCTTGTTGTGCTTTTTCATTTTGACGTGGAATTTTGCCCGCAAAGAAATGGAGCTGGATGTGAAAGTGCCCGCCGCTACGAATGGCCGGGAGCCTTCGCTGGAGGTGAACCAGAGCGTCGTGAATATCAAAGCCGACGGCCAAGTAGTGATGAGTGCGAAGCCGATCAGTTACGAAGATTTCCAGACGAGGATGCAGGACGCCGCGCGCTCGAACCCAGACTACTCCATCATCATTCGTGGGGACAAAGCGACGCCGTATGAGTTCATCGCAAAGGTGCTCGATATTTGTAATGGAGCGGGCATCTGGAATATCGCGTTGCCAGTCTCCAAACCCGAATGAAACGCAGGCTCATCGCCACATGGCTCGCCGCGCTAAGTGCAGGCGATTTCGCTACGCACGCGCAGGAAGGCGTGCTGAAGCCCTTCCGCCCGGGAGGGGCTCCGCAGCCCGCCAGCGAGATCCCCAAAGGCGTCCCGGTAAAGCCTGCAAAGCCCATCGGTGATAGCGCGGAGGAAGTGCCAAAAGGCGTCCCCATCAAACGTCCGCCAGCCGTCCCCGCTCCGGCGCCAGCGGCCCGGCCCATGACGACGCCCGAGCCCGAGGGCGACATCGTCATCCGTCCAGGCGGCACACCGACTTCGCCGGACCAAGTGCAGCTTCAGTATGCGGACGGCTTTTTCGCCCGGAAGATGTACCAAGACGCGACGCAGGAGTATCAGCGTTACTTGGATCAATTCCCCCGCACCGCCGCAGCCGACCGGCAGGCCGCCTACTACCGTCTCGCCGAGTCCTACCGCAACACCGGCTCCCTCAACAATGCCAAGGCGAACTACGAGACGCTGCTGAGCTCTTACCCCGACGGCGAATTCGTCGGCTACGCGGCCTATCGGCTGGGCACCATTCTTTACGAGGAAAAGGACTACCGTGGCGCGCTGCCGGTGTATCGCCGTGCCTCCGTGCGCCTTCGACAGCCTACGCTCATCGTGGCCTCGAAGTTTTTCGTAGGTCGCTGCCTTGAAGCGACGGGGCAGAAAACCGAAGCCCGCGCGGCTTACGAAGATGTTTCCGGCATCGCCGTCGGCAATCCCTATCAAGACGCTAGCCGCCTCTCCGTCGCACGACTTCTCTCCGAGGGCGTCCGAAAGGAAGACGCGCTGAAATGGCTGCTCCCACTCGCCGCCGAGACGATGAACCCACAGATCAAAGCTGAGGCCACAGCCCGCGCGGGCCTGCTCCAGCTCGACCTCAGCAGATTCGCAGAAGCCGAACTCACCATCACGGCCGCCCTCACCCTGCCGGAAGCCGGAGCGTGGAAGGACGACCTCAGCGTCGCGCTCTACCAGCTCCTTTACGAAAAGAAGGACTACAAGGGGACCATCGCGAAGTTTGAAGCCGACGGCCAAACGCTGAAGCTCGAAAACCGCCTGCGCGTCCTCGTGCTCGTGGGCCGCTCCCACAGCGAACTCGGGCAAAAACAGGAGTCGCTGAAAATCTACGAGCAAATCATCACCGACTTCCCCGCAACCACGCAAAGCCGCGACGCCGCGTATGCTCGGCTGATCATCCTTTTTGAAGCCGACGACCAACGACTACTCAGCGAGGTAAATAGATTCCTCACCGAAAACCCCGCCGCGCCGCAGGTGGAAAACGTCTCGCTGATGAAAGCCGAGGTGCTCTTCACAAAAGGCGACTATGCGAATGCTGCACCCATATACCAAGTGCTCGTCGAAAAGGGAAAGAAGCTCGCTCCAGCACTGCTCGGCGAGTGCCTCTACCGCCTCGGCGTCTCTCGCTCCCGCCTCGAGGAATACGACAAAGCAGACATCGTGTTCACGCGATTCCTCAAAGAGTTTCCCACCCACGCAAAAGTCCCTACTGCCCTCGCCGAGCGCGGAGATACGCGCAAGCAGCTCAAGCAATTCAGCGCCGCGCAGAAAGACTTCGAGGAGCTCACGAAGAAGCATCCCAAGGCGAAAGAACGCGAGTTTGGCCTAGAGAATCTCGCGCTCATCTACAGCCAACTGGGCGACAATGCCAAGATGGCCGACACCTTTGAAATCCTCCTGCGCGACTTCCCGGAAACTCCCGCCAAAGCGAAGGCAAGCCACTGGATAGGCCAAGCGGCGATGGAGGCGAAGGACTACAAGAAGGCCATCGCATTTTTCCGCAAATCTCGCGAAGCCGACGCGAAGCTCTACTTCGACCGCGACACCCTCGCCGCCATCATCTGCGCCTATAATCTGGACGACTACACAACCGTCGAAACGGAAATCGCCACCTACAAAAAGGCCGAAGGAAAGACCGACATCCCGACGGAAATCGTCCGTGGCCTCGCGCAGAACCACTATAAGAGCGGCGCATACGGCAAGGTCGAGGAATACATCCCATCAATCATCTTGAAGAAAGAAGCCACGCCCGACGACTTCCTGATCCTCGCGAGGGCGCGCGTGAAGCTCGGCAAATTCAAAGACGCCGTGGACAGCTACAACAGCTTCCTCTCGCTCGTGAAAGACCCCGTGCCGCGTGCCGGCGGACTGCTCGAAAAATGCGACGCGCAAATCAAGGGGGGATTGCTCGACGACGCACGCAAGACAGCCGACGAAGGTCTGTCGTTCGCGCCCGAGGGCAAGGCCAACGGCGAGTTCCGCCTGCGGGCGGGCGAGGTCGAATATGCGCGGAAGAATTACCTCGCCGCGATGAAAGTCTTCGAGGGCCTCATCGCCACACTCCCCGACGATGAAGACGTGACGCCACGCGCCATCGAACGCGCCGTCGAGTGCCACAAATTTCTCAGTAACGACGCCGAGGTGAAACGCCTCGAAAATCTCCTGCGGAGCCGGTTCCCCGAGTATCTGCAAAAGAAAAACAAGGCGCGCTAAAACGCCCCTGCACCTCCCATGACGCTACGCCCGCGACTTCCATTTGCCGGGCTTGTCTTCGGCGCGATTGCGGGGATTTTAAGCGCAGATTTCTGGCCGAATCCCTCGTCGTGGGCTCTTGCAGTGAGCGCCGCGCTCGGGCTCGCCGCGTTCTTTCGCCCGCGAGCTTGGTTGGCAATTCTCTTTGTCGCAGCGGGGTTCAATTTTCTCCACACCCTCCGCTTCCTCGAAAGCCCCGCGCACTTGCTCGCGAAGGAGTTCAACGGCAGTAAAACCATAGACGCCGAAGGCATCGTGTGGGACGAGCCGCGGACGATGTCGGAAGGCGAATCCTCGTTCCTCCTGCGCGCCACCGTCCTCGGCGAGCCGCCGCGCGATGCGGGTTTCATCCGAGTCCGCAGCGTCGGCGAATCGCCCGCGTGTGGCGACCGTGTGCGCATTCGCGGCGTCGCCCGTCGCCCGCAACCACCGCGCAACCCTGCGGAGTTCGACCAAGCGACATGGAGCGCGAGGCAAGGCATCGGGCTCGAACTTTTCTGCGACACGCCGCAGGATTTGGCAATCATCGCCCCGGCAGAAAGCCGCGCCATCACACGCGCCGCCGCCCGCGCGCGAGTGTGGATTCGCGCGCAACTCGCGGCTGGTATCGCTGGTTCGCCAGACGAAGTCGCGCTCATCGAGAGCATGGTGCTCGGCGTGAACGCGGAGACGCCGCCGGAGATGCGCGACCTTTTCCAAAAGACTGGCACTCTGCACCTACTCGCCGTGAGCGGGCTCAACGTCGCCATGCTCGCTGGCATCGTGCTGCGACTGCTCAAAACATTTCGCATCAATCGGACCATCGCAGTCTTTCTCACGATCCTTTGCCTTGCTGGCTACGCGCTCATCACCGGTCTCAGCCCGAGTTGCACGCGCGCGACGATTATGGGCGCGTTCCTCCTCGTCGCGCCGTGCTTCGACCGCAGCGCCAACGCGGTGAACAGTCTCGCCGGAGCCGCATTCGCGCTGCTGGCATGGGATACGAACCAGCTCTTCTCCGTCGGCTTCCAGCTCTCGTTCGTCATCGTATTCGTGATCTTCATCCTTGCCCGGCGCGTGCAGGATCGTGTCGTGCCGTGGGCAAATCCCGACGCCTTCATCCCGCGAGAACTCTGGAGCCCGGTGCAGCGTTTCCGCGTCTGGGTGTGGCGAGGATTCGCCGCCGCTGTGGGCGTGAACGTGGCTTCGTGGCTTGGCTCGCTCCTGTTTATGGCGGGCTATTTCCACCTCATCTCGCCAGCGTCCATCGTCGCGAACTTCATCGCCGTGGTGCTCGCATTCTTCGTCCTTGCGCTCGGGCTCGCGTCCATCCTCTCAGCGCTCGCTCCGCCGGTTGCCGTCCTCTTTAACTACGCGAACCTGCTCTGCGCGGGCATTCTGCTGCATGTCATCGCGGCATTTGCTAAAATCCCGTTTGGCTTCGTGTACGTGGAGATGCCACGCCGTGGGCCGGCTCTTGCGTGCGAGGTTACCGTGCTCGATATGGATGAAGGTGCTGCCGCCCACATCCGCTCCGCCCGCTCGGACTGGCTCATAGACACCGGCCACCTCCGCGACTACCCGCGCACGCTCGTCCCGTATCTCCGCTCGCGCGGGATTAACCGTCTCGACTCACTCGTGCTCACCCACGGCGATGCTGCCCACATCGGCGGCGCGAGTCCGCTGCTGCGAGAATCTCCGCCGCGCAACTGGATCGAGGGCAACACCTCTGACCGCTCTCCCACAAGGCGCGCCCTTCATGCCGAACTCGCCGAGCGCCAAATGGAGCGCACTCTCTGGGCCGCTGGCGACTCGCAAAAAATCTCCGCCGAAACACAAATCCACGTCCTCTTTCCCCCGCCAGGAATCAACCGGTCGCTCGCCGACGATAAGGCGCTGGTCCTCCTCATCACCGTCGCCGGACGCCGCGTGCTGCTCATGTCCGACGCGGGATTTTACACCGAGCAATGGCTCCTCGAACACGAACCGACGCTGCACGCAGACATCCTCGTGAAAGGATGGCACGACCGCGAAAAGCCCGGCGACACCGACTTCATCACCCACGTCGCCCCGAAACTCGTCATCGCCGGAAAACCGCGTTACGGCACGCGCCCCGAGGCGCTCGAACCGTGGGTCGTCTCGCTCACAGAGAAGAATATCGCCGTTTTCCTCCAGTCCCAAACCGGAGCTGTTCGCATCCAGATTCGCAAAGACGGCGCAGTAGAAGCCACCGCAACTTTACCCGGAAATCCGACGTTTTCCATCCATCCGTAAAAGCGCAACCGCCCGGTGGATTGCTCCACCGAGCGGCTGCGGGATTTCAGATTCCGTCCGGGACTACGGATCGATTTCCTCAGGACCGGACCCGGAGATTGTTCAAAAAGTTGCATCGGTCCGGTCATTTTCAGTCGTTGTTACTCTCCCTATTCACGCGAGATCGTCGTTTTTTGAGTTTTGTCGTAAGATTTATGAAAATAAGTTCGCCCGTCTCTGTTGGCTCCACTACCGAAAAACGTATGCAAACTCGTTCTCTGCGCTCTTTTTCTGCTTTTTCGTTCAGCCTAAAAACGGCAGTTGAGGGTTGAGGGCGAGGGGGAGCGGCGCGGGTTGGATTTCACGGTGGCGGCAGGTCGATGATGCTGCGCGCGGTGGTTGCGCGGTCGCTGTTTTAGAAAATCAGCGCGTTTTGTTTGGGTGGGGAGG
>CANIWM010000013.1 GCA_947471505.1 Chthoniobacteraceae bacterium
CCTAAAAACGGCAGTTGACCCCGTTTTTGAGGCCGAAAAATAGGGTATTTTACTCTGGAAATTGCCAACTGCGGAGCAGTTGAAAATCACTCACCCGTCCAAGGCTCATTTTTCTCTGAAAATCCGTTCAACTGCCGTTTTTAGGTTGAACCGCAGATAAGCGCAAATCTCCGCAGATAACCGAGAAGTCAGCGCCTATTTACTCACGAGAGAATGGTGTGGAACCCTTAGTGCCACAACATCTGCGTTGATTCGCGTTTATCTGCGGTTCAATCGCGGTGTTCGGCCTAGTGGTGCTCGCCGTGGGCGGGGGCGGGCTGTTCGGCGGCGCGCTTTTTGAGGAGTTCGCGTTGGGCGGCGAAGATTTTCTGCGTGGCGTCTTGTTGGTCTTTGAACCAGACGTCGAAGTCTTTCTTTTCCTCGGAGGTGTAGTCGGCGCGCATCCCGAAGTGGCCGGCTCCGCAGAGCTGGGCGCAGATGATGTCCCATGCGCCGGTGGTGATAGGGCGGAACCAGAGCGGGGCTTCGAGGCCGGGGGTGGCGTCTTGCTGGACGCGCATTTGCGGGAGGCAGAAGCCGTGGATGACGTCGCGGCTGCTGACGCGGATGACGGTGGCAAGCCCGTTTTGGAGGTGCATGTTGCTGGTGGCGATCATGTCGTCGGCGGAGTTGGGGTCGTTCGGGTCGATGCCGAGGTTGTTGCCGTCGCCGACGAAGCGTGGGTTTTGTGCGCCGAACTTTTGGTCGGGCCCGGAGTAGTGGAAGAACCAGCCGAATTGGTAGCCGATGGCGCGGATGCGGAGGGGGTTCTTTTCTTCGGTGGGGGCGTCGTTGACGCGCTTGCCCCAGAGCGGGATGGCGAAGCCGAGGAGGATGACGGCTTCGATGATGACGACGCTGGCTTCGAGGTGGGTGGAGACGTGGTTGGTGACGCCGTGGTAGCTGGCCTTGGGGTTCTTGGACGCGCGGAAGCGCCAGACGGTGTAGAGGAAGTAGGTGATCCAGCCGATGAAGAGGATGAACATGAACCAGTGGCAAAAGTTCAGCATGTGGTCGATCTCTTTGCCATGCTCGGAGTGGTTGGGCACGATGCCCATGAGCTTGTTGAGGTCGAACAGGTCGGTAAATGCGGCGAGCGTCATATCAGGCGTTGGAAGTGGTTGGTGCGGCTAGGGCTTTGCGCCATAGGAAAATTGCGGTGGCTGCGGTGGCGAGGAAGATGAAGCAGACGAGGGCGAGGAGGACCCAGAGGGTGGAGTTGGAGGCGTTGCGCAGGGTGGCATCATCGCTGCCCATGCAGACGGCGCAGGCGGAGGCGCGGGTTTGGAGGGCGGCGAACGTGGTGAGTGCGAGGAGTGTGCGCATATTATACGAGGCTCTTGCTCCTTTTCATAAAGCGGATGCCGTAGATGGGGAGGAGGGCTGCGATGGTGGCGAAGCCGTAGGTCATTTCACTGGTGCCGCTGTTTTCTACGTTCCACCACGCGACTCCGGCGCAGAGAAGGGCGCTGAGGAGGATGAAGAAGATGTGGAAGTATCGGAGCGACATGGTGTGCGTTTAGTGGTGCCAGTGGACGCTGCCGGGGATAGGGTCCGAGTGGGCGAGGAGGAAGAGGAGGAAGAGCGCGGTGACAAAGAAGAAGGTGAAGAGGAGCGGACGCCAGATGACGGCTTTCTCTTGCTTCAAGTGCATGAACCACGCGCCGACGAGGCAGACTTTGAACGTGGCGACGGTGAGGCCGATGACCATGTTGATGGCGGCTCCGTGGACGCCGATTTTGTTGAACGCCCAGATGAAGACGGCGATTTTATCGAAATCGATGTAAGAAAGGCCGACGGTGATGGCGGTAAAGATGAAGAGGAGTGCGCCGATGATGAGATAGACCTTCACATGGGCAAACATGCTCCCGTGTGCGGCGTCGTGGCCGTGGTCGTCGGCTTTATGGTCAACAGTTGCGGTGTGGTCGGACATGGTGCGCTACAGGAGATAGAAGATTGGGAATACGAAGATCCAGATAAGGTCCACCAAGTGCCAGAAGAGGCCGGAGACTTCGATTCGGTTGCAGAGTTGCTCGGGGTTGGTGTGGAAGAGCTTCGCGCCGCCTTTGATGGGGAGCCAGAAGTAGATGAAGCAGATACAGCCCGCGAGGACGTGGGCACCGTGGAGGCCGGTGATCATGAAGTAGGTGGCCAAGTAGGTGTTGAGCTTGGGGACGAGCGGGCCGTGGCCGTGGTTGAGGTCGCGCTTGTCGAGCGTTCCTTTGCCGTGTTCGACGGGCACTTGTGGGACTGGCCAGAAGTGGGCTTTGTCGTTTTCGGGGTTGTAAGGGTTGGCGTTCTCGGCATCGATGGCGTGAAGCTCGATAGTGTTCATCCGGTGAAGGATTTCGGCTTTCTTGGCTGGGTCGATGTGCTCTTTGTTCAGCTCTGCAATGTCGGCGTCGCGGACGACGATTCCTTTGAGGGTGACTTCGCGGGTGTGGAGAAGCTTGGCTTTCTTGGCGGGGTCTTTTTCGTCTTTGCCGAGGGCTATGACGGCATCGAGGTTTGCCTCTGGGACAAACGGGACGCTGGCGGAGGTCATCGCATCCTTGTCGTGGTCGGTGTCGAGATGCCCACCGATGAAGAGGCGTGGATAGCCTTTGCGGGCCTGGTGCCCATCAATGAGTTTGCCGTCTTGCTCGTGGGCTTCATTGCCGAGGAGTGGCTCGTATTTGTGGGCAGCTTCTTTTTGGACGTAGGCACCGAAGTGCTTGAACTTCGCGGGCCACTCGTAGGAGAGCTTGATCGTTAAGAAGAGCAATCCGCACATGAATGTGATGAAGAGCCACACTTTGTACATCCTCAGGTTCCGCATCTTGAGCGACTCCCACGCGAGGATGACGGTCACGGACGATGCGATGAGCACGAAGGTGTTGAACGTGCCGACTGGGACGTTGAGCCAGCCTTTTGGCCACATGCCTGGGTCTGCGCCGAGGCGCATGAAGATGTAGCCGGCGAAGAGACCGCCGAAGAGCATGACTTCGGAGGCGAGGAAGAGCCAGATGCCGAGCTTTGGATTCGCGAGGCCCGTATCGGGACGAGGCCGGACTGTGTATGGGATTTCCATGTTTTCTTTAGTGTGCTGGCGGCGGCGGCGTGCCCGCTGGCGGCTCGGTTTGCGGTGTGAAGTCTTTTTCGGCTCCGGGGACGCTGTATTCGTAGGCGGCGCGATAGACGACGATGGGCTTTATGAAATTGCCGTGCGGCGGTGGAGTTGGGGTGTCCCACTCGACGGTGGTGGCGTTCCACGGGTTGTCGTTGGGGATTTTCTTCCCACGGAAGATGCTGTAGCAGAAGTTGAAGATGAAGACGAGCTGGAACAAGCCGAGCATCCACGCTCCGAAGGAAACCGTGTGGTTCATGTCGAGATACTTCTGAGGGACGGTGTTGGCGTAGGTGATGCCGCCATCCCACCAGCGGCGATGCACACCAGCCATGCCTTGCAGGAACATCGGGAAGAAGAGCACGTTGATGAAGACGAGCGACCCCCAGAAGTGAACTTTCCCCAAGAACTCGCTCATAAAGCGGCCCGTCGCTTTGGGATACCAATGATAGCACCCTGCGAAGATGGCGAAGATAGTGCCCGGCGCGACGACGTAGTGGAAATGCGCGATGACGTAATACGTATCGTGCATGAAGAGGTCGATGGCGTTGAAGGCGAGCGGGATGCCGGTGAGGCCGCCGATTCCGAACATCGGCAGGAAGGCGGTGGCAAAGAGCATCGGGGTATTAAATCGGATCGATCCTCCCCATAGCGATAGGAGCAGTGCCGTGAGCAAAATGACCGACGGTACGGAAATCATGATCGTTGTCGTCTGGAAAAAGGCGGACACTTTCGGCCCCATGCCCGTCATATACATGTGGTGCGCCCACACGATGAACGACAGGAACGCCAGCACGAACAGCGCGCCGACCATGGCCTTGTAGCCCCAGATGGGTTTGCGGGTGTTGCAGGCGATGATCTCGGTAATCATGCCGATACCCGGCAAGATGAGCACATAGACCTCCGGATGCGCGAGGAACCAAAAGAGATGCTGCCACAGAATCGGCGAGCCGCCGCCAGAGTATTGGGGTACGAGCCCAGCGGCGGTACCTCCTTGCGTGACGACGAGGCCGGTCGGCTGGAAGAACGAGGAGCCGAACACGCGGTCGAACAGATTCATCACGGCTGCGGATTCGAGCGGCGGAAAGGCCAGCAGGAGCAGGTAGGCGGTAATGAACTGCGCCCAGCAGAAGAACGGAAGGCGCCCCCAAGTCATGCCCGGTGCGCGGAGCTGGACGATGGTGGTGATGAAGTTAATCGATCCGAGCAGGGAGCCAGTGATGTTAAATACCATGCCGAGCAGCCAGAGCGTGCCGCCATTGGTCCACACGCCGAGCAGATCGCCGTAGGCATCGACACTGCCGGGAAGGTCGGCGATGCCTGCGAGCGGCGGGTAATTGGTCCAGCCCGACTTCGCGGCACTGCCGGGGACGAAGAAGCTCGCCACCATGAAAATACAACTGACGAAGAAGCTCCAGAAGCTCGCCATGTTCAGGCGAGGGAAGGCCATATCCACCGCGCCGATTTGGAGCGGCATGACGAAGTTACCGAAGCCCGCCATCGCGATTGGCACGATGCCGAAGAACACCATGATGGTGCCGTGCATGGCTCCAAAGACGTTGTAGCCTTGCGAAGAGAGCGTGTAGCCTTTGACTCCGTCCTTCACGACTTCGACGAATACGTTGTCGCCGAAGATCGTGTGCATCAAGCTCCCGAGCGTGCCCGGCAGCGGCGTGGCACCGCCTTGGGCGATGGTCCAGCGCATGAGCATCATGAGGCAGAACCCGAAGAACAGGAACGCGAGTCCTGTGACGGTGTACTGCATTCCGATGACTTTGTGGTCGGTCGAGAAGACCCACTTGCGCCAAAAGCCTAGCTCGTGGTGGTCGTCGTGACCGTGGTCGTCGTGATGCCCGTGGGCGTCATGCGCGTGATCGTGAGCCATAGTTTTATAGAGTTACTTTGCGGGGGCGGCACCTTTGGCCGGAAATGCTTTGAGTTCTGCTTCCGTCCACTGCGTCGTGCGAGCGGCGAATTCTTTGCGGACTTCGGCGACGAACTCAGGCGTGACGGCCTCTTTGATTTCGTTGCCGAAATTGGTGCGGACGTAGTTGATCACGTCGGCGATGTTTTTGTCGTCTTTCAAAATGGGGAAGGTCAGTTCGGGCTGGGGCATTCCGGTCGCATAGACTTTGCCGTCGATGGTGATGACGCCCGAGATTCCTTTCAGCACGATTGCCACGACCCGCCGGGCGTCACCGGTGACGTATTCCGTTTTTGAGAGCGGAGGAAATGCGCCGGGGATGCCTTGGCCGGTAAGTTGATGGCAGGCCATGCAGGTCTGTAAATAGACCATCTTTCCACGGTCGGCGGAGACTTTGATGTCCTCCTGCGCGAATGCAGCGGTCGAAACGGTAAGAGCGAGGGCGAAGATGATGTTTTTCATGATGGCGATGCTATTTGGCTGCGGGGAAGTTGAGAAGGTCTGCCTCGGTCCATTGGTCGGCCTTGGTTTCAAATTCTTTGCGGACTTTCGTGACGAAGTCCGGCGTGATGATGGGCTCGGGTTTGTTGCCCCAGTTGCTGCGGACGTAGTTCAAAACGTCGGCCACGTTTTTGTCGTTGGCGAGGACGGGAAATGTCAGCGATGGGTTTGGCATTCCGGTGGCGAAAACGGCGTTACCGACTTTGATCGGGCCGACGATTCCTTTGAGGACAATGGCCGTGAGGCGACGTGTGTCGCCCGTGACGTAATCCGTTCCGATGAGCGGCGGAAATGCGCCGGGGACGCCGGCGCCGGTGAGTTGGTGGCAAGCCATGCACGACTGCATATAGACGTTCTTGCCGTTCGCGACGGAGGCGGCGAGGTCGTACGTTTCTGTGACTGGTGCGGGCGCTGGTGAAGCGGCAGGAGGCGTAGTCGGCTTCGCATCTGCGGACGGTGCGGCTGCGGGCTTTGCAGCAGGAGCAGCGGCAGGCGCTCCGGCGTCGAGCTGGTCGGCTACGGGGATGGCCTTGATCTCAGCTTCGGTGTAAGGCCCGACTTTATCGGCAAATGCTTTCTTGGCGGCAATTACTTGCGCTTCGGTGACTTCGCCAGCTTTGTTGCCCCATGCTTGGCGGACGTAAGTGAGGACGCCTGCGAGTTCACGCGGCTTCATTTGCGCGCCAAAGCCCTGCATCGCGGGACTGTTGAAAGTGTTGCCTTTGACGTTGATGGGGCCGTTCAAACCACGAAGCAAAATAGCGAGTGCGCGCTTCTCGCTGGCTTCGCTGCCGTCCACCCATTCGGAACCTGCGAGCGGCGGGACTGCGCCGGGCTGCCCTACGCCGGTCGGCTGATGGCAGACTGCGCAGTTGCGGCTGTAAATCTTTTCGCCGAGTGCGACGAGCGGGAGTTCCTCCGCCGCGCCACCCGCGCCGCCGGATGCGGGAAGCGGGAAAAACGCCGCAGGGTTACTCTCGTATTCGTTGTAAACCGACGCGCTGAACCCGCCGTGAAACATCCCCACATACACGCCTGCCCAGCAGAGCGTCGCTGCGGTGAGTACGCCGAGCCACATTGGGATGGGCATGGTGCCCGCCTGCGGCTCCGCGTGTTCGCGGGCGATGGCGGCGTGGACTTCGGTAATGTCCGCTGTTTCGCGGTAATCAATACGTTCTTCGTTCGGCTGGCTCATTTCTTTGCCTCCTTAGATTTGGCGACCGGTGCTTCTTTCAGCTCGTGGCTGCGGTCTAGCGAAAGGAGATACGCTGCGAGGTTGCGAGCGGCTGCAGTGGGCAGCCATTGTTTTTTGCCTTCCACGGCGACGGCGTCGGGCGAGACACCGGCTCCGATGTCGTGCTTCTCGAAAAGGCCGGGGTTCGACGGGCAGTTCGACGCTTCGGTGCGTGCCCGTGGATTAAAGAGGTGTTTGTAGATGAACGCTGCATCGCGAACGGCAGGTTTGGTCGGGTCGTTTGGTTGTTCGTTCCTCCAAAAGCGTTTTCCTTCGGAGTCGCGCCAGCCGTAGTTCCCGAGGTCCGGGCCCATGCGGGTCGCGCCGAGCAGCGGGGTGTCGTTGTAGATGAAATCGCGCGCTACCGTGCGGCGAGCGCCCCAGCCGCGTTCAATGTCGGGGCCAAACTGCGGGTCGCGGATGTCCTGCGTGTGGCAGTAGTAACAGCCGTTCTCCACATAGATGCGTTCGCCGTGGCGATGGCCGAGGCTGTGCTCGATCTTCACAGGATACATGTCGCTCGGTGAGTTCTGCCCTTCTTCCCAAACGATTTGCGGCTGGAGCCCGCTGAGTTGGCTATTGGGCAGCAGGACCATCACGCTAGTCGAGACGAGGAATGCGCCGAAGATGCCGGTGAAAAGTGTGCTCGGTTTATCCATTTAGTGTGCCTCCCCTGGGTTGGACATGAGCGTCGGCTCACCAGCCGGTTGGCCGATGCGCAGGCGCATAAAGATGAAGTGAATCGCGAAAATAATCTGCGCCACGCCAAAGAAGACGTAGCCGATGTAGGTGCGGATGACGTGCTGCCAGCCGCCGTTTGCCATGACGTTGGTGAAGATAAACTCGCGTCCGGGATTGGAAGGCGAAGCATCCACTGCGGATTCATTCAGCGTGAAGCCAGCGGCGAGTCCGCCAAACAGGAACAGCGCAATAATAGTCGCGCCGCCGTAAGCCGTGCCGAGGAAGTGCAGCTTGATGAACGTGCGGGAGAGCCATTCGCAGCCGACGAGGCGCGGGGTGATGTAGTAAATCGCCCCAAACATCACCATACTGAAGAAGCCCATGAGCAGCGTATGCTTTACCCCGTAATCCCAAGTCGTGAAGTGCGTGAAGCTGTCCACTCCGCGCAGCGCGCCGAGCACGCCGAGCCCGGCGGCAATGGCGAAGAACACCGTGCCGACATACGTGAAGCGCAAGGTAGGGGACGACGCCATTTTATCCGTATGGCCGATCATCGTTCGCCCGATATTCACCGTGAGGCAGGCGATGGGGATAATCGAAAGGATGCTGGCCGCGACGCTGATGGTGACGAGATACGCGGGCACCGGACCGCCGCTCAGCTTGGTCATCGCCGTGAGTCCACCAAGGAACACCCAGCCCCAAAACCCGATTTTCGCGAGGTTGTAGCTGTAGATGGGTTTGTTGATGACTTTCGGGATGAAGTAATAGGCGGAAGCTAGACCGAGGCAGCCGAACCAGAGGTTGAAGAGCCCGCCTTGATACCAGGCGTTCACGACGTTTTTCATCACGCCGGGCGTCGGGGCGCTGGAGAGCAGGTCCGCGGCTCCGAAGAACCACGGGAAAAGGAAGAACCCAGCGACCAGATACGACACTGAGATATACGGGGCGACGGTCCTTTTATACCGGAAAAGGATGAGCCCCCAGATGCCGATGCAGAGGTAGCCGATGAACATCAGCACCCTCGCGCCTCGCACCATCTCGAAGTATTCGAGCCCGGTGTTGTGCCCGCCAAGAATCATGATGACGCCGACCGCGACGCCCGCATTCCAGAACCAAGCGCCGAGCTGAAGCACGGCGGGAGCCTGAATCGCCACGCGGCAGAGGCGCCCGATGAGCCAAGTGGCGACGCCCATTCCCGCCAGCGAGCACCATCCGTAAATGAGCGCCGTATTGTAGGCAGGCCAGACGCGGCCATAGGTGAAATTGGAGTCAAAAATCGAGCGGAACAGCCCATCCACGCCGAGCATCCGGTAAAGCCACTCGGGGCCGAGAATGAAATCGGGGTCGTGCAGCCGCTTCGAGGCGATGTAGCCGAGAACGGTGGAGACGAGCAGCCAGAAAATCGCCGTGCTGAAGAAAGTAAGGACGGGGCCGCGAGCCGATTGGTCGATGATCGAGCGTTCGATGGCCTCGTTGCTGTGCTGTGGTTCGGCAGGTTTGGCCGGGGCGGCGACTTTCGCAGGAGCGATGGATGATGGAGGAAGCGCCGCCTTTGCGGGAGGCGAAGGCAATGTCGCGAGCAAGATGGTTTGAGAATCAGTCATTTCAGATCAGACGATTTGCGGTGCTGCGTGTGAATGTTTGGAAGTCGGGGCCGATCCATTTAATAGTGGGGGCCGATCCGGCGCTGGGACGGCATCCGACTGCGCTGCTGGGACGTTTGACGGCGCGGGTGTTGCCGGAACCGGAGGAGCGGAGATTACCGGGGTCGGAAATGTTATCGTCTTAGCTCCGCCACCCTGCAAGTTCGGCATGGAAACCGGCGCGTCTGCCGCCGGTGTGATTAAATCCACCTTCACGGCGCTTGCGGCGGGTTTCTTGGCGGCTATTTCAGTAGCTACCGCCGCCATGGCTGCTTCGAGGACGTTTTTGCCTTCGACAGTCGATTTAGCCGCCAAAAGAGCGTGAGCTTCTTTGTGCGACTTGTCAGCCTCCCGGTAGCGGACAACTCCACGGAGGTCGTCGAGGTTGTCGAGATTCGGGGTCTTTCCGCCGTTGTAATCCTTCGCCGCGCTCGCAAGAAGGGAGTTGATGCCCTTCTGCTTGTCGGCCTCATTACTCTTGGCGAGCAGACCGAGCGCCGTCTTTTGCGGCTCCAGTTCGTTGCTGGCGGTTGGTTTATCCACCCAGCAATAAACGGCGGCAGCCACGGCGCAGAACGCAGCGATTCCGCCAAGTCCTACGAAAAATCCTCCTGGTGTTGTTACGTTGTGGCGCATGTTAGTTGGTGAGTTTCAGTGATTCCGCAAGGCGCGGGTCTTTTGTCGGGAAAGTATATCCTTCGCCGACGTTGCGCAGGAAGCCGAGGCCGAGAATGCCGACGACGCCGACGAGAGTGATGGCGCAGGCAATGAACCCGCTAAACGAGAACCCGCCCGGTGCATACTCGGGGATGATGATGATGAAGAGGTCCAAGCACTGCATGAAGATAATCCATGATGCGCAGAAGATGATGCCACGGTTCTTTTTGAGTCCTTGGAACAGGAGCGGGACAAACATGAAGAAGAACCGACCAAAAACGAGGAAGTGGCTGAAGTAGTTCCACGAACCCGTGTTCCGCAGGCGGAAGTAGATCGTTTCTTCATCAATGTTCGCGTAGGTGATGAGCATGTATTGGCTGAAGCCGATGTAGCCCCAGAATACAGTGAAGGCGAAGATGAACTTGCCCATTGTGTGGAAGTGCTCCTGCGTCACGGGCTTGAGGTAGCCGAGGCTTTTCAGCCATTTGCAGACGAGGATGGTCACAGCCATCGAGCTGCCCGCCGCACCAGCGAAGAGATAGACGCCCCACATGGTCGAATACCAGTGATGGTTCAGCGATTTGAGCCAATCAATACCGCCAAACGTGACTGAGAGTGCCATGACGGGGATGCCCGCGATGGATGCGGCCCGCATTTTGAACGTGTGTTTCGCCGCACCATCCGTATCTTGCGCCATGCTGCGATTGCGCAGGGTGCGGGAGAGGATAAAGAGGAGGCCGAAGATGCCAATCGCACGGACCCAGAAATAGGAGATATTTAGATACCAGCCTTTGGTCCCTTTCATCAGCGAATCCTCCACGACTGGCTGAATCCACGAGTAAAGGAGGTGGGGATTGACGATTAAGATGATGGCAATCGGGATGAAGAGGAGGGCTACACACTTCAGAAGATCTGCCACGTTTTCATACTGCCGCCGGATGACCACGGACCACTCAGAATCGGTGGCGTGATGGAGACAGTTCCAGAAGAAACACCCAATGCAGATGGTGAAGGCGAAGAAGAACGCGAACAGCCAGCTAAAAGCGAAGAGCTTCGCGCTGATGAAGGCGATGACGATGGTGCCGACGACGCCCGCAGCGGCCATCCCTTGAAAGATGGTTTTCAGCGTGGCTGCCTTTTTGGAATCGAACTTCTCAGAGTTCGGTATGGCGATGTGGTGGCTCATTTCTTTTCGACGAAGTTCAGTTTCCCCTCAGCGACTTTTTGCAGCGCGCGGACGTAGGAGACGATGGCCCAGCGGTCTTCCACCGTGATGATCGGTCCGTGGGCTCCCATGGTGTTTTTGCCGTGGGTAATGGTGTTAAAGATTTGTCCGTCCGGTTGCTTGCGGATGGGCTCGCTGGTGATGTCGGCGATGGTCATCAAACCAAACGCTTTCACTGGCCCCGTGCCGCGTCCTGCGAGGCCGTGGCAATGGGAGCAGTTGATGTCGTAGCGTTGCGCGCCCCGACTGACGAGGTCTGCGCCGCGTGTTGCGAGGTTTTCGGGGATGCCGTCGCCATACATTTCACCGATGCGACCGGTGTTGAAATAGTCGGGCTGATTGGCAAAGCCTCCGGTTCCGCTGACGAGGTTGTTCCCCTCGGTCTGGTAGTAAGCGCCGGGCAGGATGTAGCCGATAGGCACTGTGCCGGGGATGTGTGCCCGCTCAGCCCGCCCGTCCGCAAAGAAACTACTGCGAACCTGCGCGTTGACGCGGGGCTGATGGGCCATGTCGTTGAACCACTCGATGTGGGTCTTTTCGCCCTTTTGGTCGCGGAAACCCGCGATGCCCAAAATGGTCACGACTAAAATGATGAATGCTCCAAATCCGATTTTTAGCATGGCTTACTCCTGGTCGTAAACAGGCGTGATGTGTGCGCCGCCGAGTGATTCGAGCAACGCTTGGGTTTTAGTCTCCGAGAACTGTGGGTCGCGGCTCTCAATGATGATGAAGAACTTGTCGTCCGTAACTTTGGCGAATCGGCTCCAGTTAAAGAGCGGATGGTTCAACCGTGGTAGCCCGTTGCGGAAAATCATACCGAAGACCGCTCCGAATGAGCTGAACAAAATGGTCAGCTCATACATGACGGGGAAGAAAAACTGGAGCGCCTTGAGTCCGTGCTCCCAGTCGTTCGGCTTGCCGTTTACGATCGTGGGGTAAAGGCCAAAGCTAGTGATGGTGACGAGCCCGAGCCCGGTCAGGAAGCCCGTGACTCCGCATACGAAGACGAATGCAGAGAGCCACGATTTTTTCATGCCCATCGCGCCGTCCATCCCGTGAACAGGGAACGGAGTATGGCAATCCCATACGGTGTAGCCTGCATCGCGGACTTTTTCCGCTGCGTTGTAGATTTCGCGCGCGCTGTTGAATTCCGCGCCGAGTGCGAAGATGCGTTTGTATTCGGCCATGTTAGTGAGCCTCCTTCAGCGTTTCGGGGGCGTGGTCGCCCTCGGGATGATGGTGTGGGTCTGCCTCGGGAATCACGGCTTTGACCTCGAAGATGGTAATCATCGGCAGGAAGCGCATGAAAAGCAGGAAGAGCGAGATGAACATCCCGAACGTACCAACGAAGGTGAACACTTCCACCCATGACGGCGTGTAATGCCCCCATGATGACGGGAGGAAGTCCTGCGCCAGCGTGGTGCCGATGATGACGAACCGCTCGAACCACATACCCGCATTGACGAACTGGCAGATGACGAAAACCCAGATGTAGTTGTGCCGGATTTTCTTAATCCAAAAGAACTGCGGGATGATCACGTTGCACGTCATCATCGCGTAGTAATGCCACGCATACCAGCCAGTCGCTCGGTTGTAGAACGCGTTGTATTCGTAGAAATTGCCCGCATAGACGAGCGCCACGAACAGCTCCATGAGGTAGGCGTATCCGACGATAGAGCCAGTGAGCAGGATGATTTTCGCCATCTTGTCCACGTGGTTCCGCGTCATCATCTTATCGAGCTGCGGATAGAAAAGCCGAGCCGGCAGAAGGAGCGTGAGCACCATCGCGAAACCGCCAAAGATGGCGCCTGCGACGAAGTAAGGCGGGAAGATAGTCGTGTGCCAGCCGGGAATGACCGACGTTGCGAAGTCGAACGACACAATCGAGTGAACCGACAACACCAACGGCGTTGATAGGCCCGCGAGGATGAGGTAAGCCATCTCGTAGTGTTGCCAGTGGCGATTACCGCCGCGCCAGCCGAGTGCGGCGATGCCGTAAGCGATACGCTTGATTTGTCCCTTCGCGCGGTCGCGAAGCGTCGCGAGGTCAGGAATCAGGCCGACATACCAGAAGAGCACGGAGACGGTGAAGTAAGTCGAGACCGCGAACACGTCCCAGAGCAACGGCGAACGGTAGTTCTGCCAGATGCCGTTCCAGTTCGGAATCGGGAACAGGAACCAAGCCTTCCAGAAGCGTCCGACGTGGAAGCCGGGGTAAAGTCCGGCGCACATCACCGCGAAAAGCGTCATGGCTTCCGCCGCGCGGTTAATGGAGGTGCGCCACTTTTGTCTCGTGAGGAACAAAATCGCCGAAATCAAAGTGCCTGCATGACCGATACCGATCCAGAACACGAAGTTCGTAATGTCCCACGCCCAACCAAACGGCTGGTTTTCACCCCAGACGCCGACGCCGTTCCCAACTTGGTAGGCGAGCAACGTCGGGACGAGCAGCGCGATCGGCGAGAAGAAGAAGAATGCGATCCACCAGTAACGGCGGGTCTTTTCTTCGCAGATGGAAGCCACGTTTTCCGTGATCCACGCGAGTGATTTTCCGTCGTTGACCAGCGGAATCTTCGCGAGTTCCGGCGGGCAATGCAGGACGACGATTCCGTCCTCAGATGTGTTGTGTGCAGCGGAGGCCATTAGGCGTTTGCTCCTTCCTCAAGCGGCTGGCTCCATGCGGGCATGGCCTTGTTTGGGTTCATGATACGGGCGAGATAATGCACGCGCGGTTTGACACCGAGGTAGTCAAACACTCGGTAAGCACGTGGGTTTTCGATGTCGCGGTTCACGGCGCTCTTCGCGTCGGCTTTGTTGCCGAAGGTGATCGCACCGGTCGGGCAGACTTGCTGGCAGGCGACCTTGAAGGCGTCTGTCGGCACTTGGACGTCGGCGCTGTCCTTGGCTTTCACCTTGGTCGCGATTTTCGCCTCCTGCACGCGCTGCACGCAGAACGTGCATTTTTCCATGACGCCGCGCATACGGACGGTGACATTCGGGTTCTTCGAGAGCTGAAGCGTGTCCGCCATGCCCTTTTCGTTCACAAGGTTTTGACGGAAATACTTGTCCTTCTGGCGCTCATTGAAGTCGAAGAAGTTGAAGCGCCGCACCTTAAACGGGCAGTTGTTCGCGCAATATCGGGTGCCGATGCAACGGTTGTAGGCCATCACGTTGATGCCGTCGTCGCTGTGGACGGTGGCATTGACGGGGCAGACCGTTTCGCACGGGGCGTTTTCGCAATGCTGGCAAGGCATCGGCTGCATGACCATGCGGGCTTCGCCGAGGTCGATCTTCTTGTTGTCGCGAGCATTCATTGGCGTCGCGAAGTAACGATCCATGCGAATCCAGTGGAGTTCGCGGCCTTCGATCACTTGCTCTTTGCCGACCACGGGAATGTTGTTCTCGCTTTGGCAGGCAATCATGCAAGCGGAGCAACCAGTGCAGACCGAAAGATCCACAGCCATCGCCCATTGATGATTTTTATCGTTCAGCGTCGGGTGGACGTAAGCGCTGCGCGAAACCGGGTAACCCTGCTTGTCGAACTCTTCGGCGTGGGCGTCCATCGCCTTGTGCTCGTGCAGCCAGTCCTTGTCGCGAGCGTTAAATTTCGGGTCGATGCTTTCGCGGAGAACATCCGGCCCGCGCCCTTCGAGCGCGCCGTGCTCTTGCGTGACTGCCAGCTTGTAGCAGGCGCGTGCGGACTTTTTCACCGTCGCCGTGGCGACGTAATGATTCGCCGTCGTGCGCAGCGGGTAAGCGTTAAAGCCGACCTCGCCCTTATTCGAAAGCCAGCCGCCGTGGGACATATAGTTGCCCCGACGACCACCGACACGCCCCTCACTCCCGCGACCGTAGCCAAGTGCAATCGTGATACTGCCATCTGCCGTACCGGGGATAATGACCGCCGGAATCTCCAGCACGACACCGTTCGCCTCAATGGACAGGAATGCGCCGTTGTCGAAATCAAAGTGCCCATTCCCTTGCTTCGCGCCGAGTCCGAGCTTCTCAGCGGTCGCAGGGCTCACGATCGCCGCGTTATCCCAAGTGATCTTGGTGATCGGGTCGGGAAGCTCCTGAATCCATGCGTTATTGGAGAACCGTCCGTCGTCCACTTTTGCACACGGTGCGAATACGACTTCATATTCCCCCTCCGAAACCTTGTATCCCTCGGCCAGCTTCTGGGCTCCGTCGGCATTAAATGCCAGCGGCTCTTTTGCTGCGGGGTTTGGCAAGAATCCATCGTGAAGGAATTTCGCCCACGAGACTGCATCAATTCCCCGCGCAACGCCATTAAATGTCTCCTGCACCAGTTCCAGACCGTCCGCCTTCTTGCCCTTCGCGATGAAATTGAGGAGTTGAATCTCCGACCATCCTCCGAAGAGCGGTAGAATCATCGGCTGCTGCGAAACGTAGCTGCCGTCCGAAGCTGTCCCGTCGCCCCACGCTTCGAGGTAATGAGCAGCAGGAACGTGCCATTTCACAAAGCGGCGCTTTACCACCTCGCCCGCTTCATCGGCATCGATCGAATAAGTCGTCTCGTCTTCGTAAAAACCGTGCCGCACGACTTCCACGCCCTTCAACAGTGCGCCGAAGTTCAAATCCGCCGGAGCATTGTAAACCGGATTGCCGCCGAGAATGAAGAGCGTCTTGATCGCGCTCGGACCATTCGCGGGAACGGGATGGCTCGTCTTGTTGATGACGTTTTCCGCCGTGAGCTTATCCACGCGAGCCTTCTTCTGCTCGGCCGTCTCAAGACCCAGCTTCACAGCCAAATCTTTAATCGTCGCGCCGCCGCCGTGGCCATGGGTTTTGCGTCCGATGACTGTTTCACCGAGCGCACCAAGCGCTGCATTGATCGCATGACCGAGCGCTTGCACCGCTGCTGGCTGACGATAGCCGACGAGCACGAGCGCCTTGCCTTTTTGTGCGACCAAATCTTTCGCTGCTTCGGCCACCCACGCGGTCGCTTGCTCGGGCAACGCCGCGATTGAAAACTTGCCCACGACAGCATTCAGAGCCGCGTCGTTCGTAGCCGCCGCAATCGCTTTTGCAAAAGCAACCGCCACAGCCCCGACCTTCCCTGCCTGCGAGCGCAGACGATGGTCCGCCATGCCGCCCGTCGTCGTGTAACGATTCTCGACGACGTAAAGCCGATTCATTTTTTGCTCCGGCTTGCGACGCGCAGAGAAAGCACGGATACCTTCCAATCGCCCTTCATCAAACCCAAGGAAATCGCAGTCCAGCGACAAAATCACGTCCGCTTTGTCGATCTGCGGCACCGCCCGGAACCCTTCGCCGAACACCGCGTTGTTCGCGGCTGAGGCCTCCGAACCGCCCAGCGGCTCGTAAGTGACCCACATCGCCTTCGGCAGTTTCGCCGCGACCAATTTCTGCAACCGCCCGTAGGTCGGCGACGTGAAATGCTCGCTCAAGAAAGCGATCCCCTCCCCGTCCCCTGCCTTAGCGACAACGTCGGCCAACCATTTAGTAAATTCTGTCTCGTTCGACTCCTTGCCCGCGTGTTGGAAAATCCGCGAACGGTCCGGGTCGTAAAGGTCCAGCAATGACGCTTGGCTCTGCGTATCCGTCGCACCTTTATTCGTGGCGTGTCCGGGATTTCCGTCCACCTTCGTAGGCCGCCCATCATGCGTTGTCGCAACCAGCGGGATCGCCCCGCGACGATGCGGACGCGACGTCGCATAAAACACGGGCTTCCCAGGAACACTCCACTCGGAGCTCTGCGCAAAAGGCACCAGCGTCTTCTCCTCGCGACGGCACGCGCTCAGCGAGAGGCCCGCCAGCGCAGCACTCGCCGCCATATACTTCATGAAGCCACGACGGCCCACCTCAGAATTCAACTCATGCGCGCCCGGCGAAAACTCGCGGTCCTGCCACTCCTTAAATTCCGGCGTCTTCGCCAGTTGCCCAAAGCTACGCCAATACTGCGGCCCATTGGCCTCTTCCTGCGGATGTTCAAAAACTCGTTTGCTCATGGTCCGTATCGGTTAGCGGTGGCAGCCAGCACAATTGCTGTCCGGCGGATGCACCCCGCGTTGCGCCTTGAAGTGTTCGCCCATGATTTCCTGGGCATTTGCAGGCGACAACTTTGCCCCCGCTTTTAGTTTCAAATCTTCCGGCTTCTTGCCCAGCAGCGCCGCCAGCTCTGTCGAGTCCGTCGGGGCCTTCCATCCGAGGTCCGTCACCTTATCCAGCGGGCGCAGTTCCGACTCCGGCTTCCGATGGCAATCCACGCAAAACTCCATCGTCAGCGACTTCGCCTGATACACCACATCCATCTGGTCCACTCGTCCGTGACACGTCACGCACGACACCCCGCGATTGATATGCACCGAGTGATTAAAATATGCGTAGTCCGGCGTCTTGTGAATCTGCACCCACTGCACACCCTTGCCCGACGCCCACGCCTGCCGAAGCGGCTCCAACTTCGGGTTATCTTTCTGCACCTGCGAGTGGCAGCTCATACACACCTGCGACGACGGCAAATTGGAATGCGCCGCCGTCTCCACAAAGCTGTGGCAATACCGGCAATCGATCCCGATTTGCCCCGCATGGACCTTGTGAGAAAATGGAATCGGCTGAGCGGGCTGATAGCCGATCTTCGTGTATTTCGGGGTGAAATACATCCACACCGCACCCAGAGCGCATGTGGCAAACGCCCCGAGAATCAGGGCAATTTTAAGCGGCACGAGGTTCGCCCCGCGTTGGAAAATCTGCGGCATTTGGTTAGTAAGTAAGGTGGAAAAAGCGGTTCACTTTTCGTCGAAACGGACGGCACTTTGGGAAAAACACGGAAACGATGCAAGGACTTTGTGAAAAATTTCACAAGCCCCCTTTCCGGCGACCCACAATCAAGGTTTTTCGTAAATGAACGAAAAAGGAATGACGAACCCGCAAACCGTAAGCCGCAACCCCGTCATTTCCGTGCAAGCCATCCTCTCCGATAGCCTCAAGCAGCATTCTAACTCTACAGGAAGTGTAGTCGCAAATCTCCGTCTCCACACATCAAGTCGCAAACGGAATCAGCAATTCGCTGACGGTTACAGGGCGGAGAAAGGGGGCGTCTATTTTGCGGTAAGTTCATTGCCGGGGAGCGGAAGAAATGGACACGGACCGCGAAGGAGCGTCCCGAGCCATGCAGACGAGCTTTCCTTCCTCGGAAGGCGGCTCCCGGTTCATCGAAGCAGCCTTCCTGTTCCACAAAGGAGCCTCCCCGAAGCGCAAGCGCATACCTTCCCGAGGCACACGACGGGATCTGCGCTGCGCGTAAAACTTTTCACGCGGAGGGCCACGTGAGCCACGATTCCGCGCAATGATTCAAAGTGCGCCGCATCTCCCCGGCAGGTGCTCATCGCCACCCCGGCACCCACGACTTCGGGAAGTTGGGCTCCGTCGCCGGAGATCCGGGCATCGGCCTCGCACCTTTCGGCCATCGCCGGCGAACCTCCGGGCATCGACCCGCCACCCCGCTCGGCACCGATTGCCTGCCCGGAAGGCCCCAGATGACCACCCCAATGGCACCCCTGTTTCGCCTTGCAAGGTATTCATTCCGTGTGTTTTGCAGCGGATTACAGGCTATTCCTATGGGGTTAGTGGAGTGGGCTCCTCAGGGTCGCCCGCGACACCGGGAAAGCGCGCCTTCAATTCGTCATACACCGAATCCGACCCCGCCACATCACGACGCGCCGCCTGGCGCACCGTCTGGTAAAACGACAGGTCCTGCCCCCTAGAACCCCGGCAACACAGGCTTCACCCCCGGAGGTTTCGGCATTTTCCCCAGCTTCTTCTCCAAGTCGTCAGCATCGCGCGACTCCAGCTTCAGCACCAGCCCGAGAGCCGTCTCGGCCTTCGCTTTATCGGAGCGCTCCCACTTGTTCAGCTTAAACGCGCCTTTGATCCCCTGCTCCAGCCCCTTGAACTGCGGCGGCGTCTTGGACTTCTCTTCCTTCCATGAGAACTTCCCCTTTTCCGCCTCCAGAATCTTCGCCACCTCGGCATCCGTAAGCTGCACTGGCACCCCATCCACCGGTAAATGCGCATACTCGATCCGGTGGCAAATCCCATCGACATACGACGCACGGACTCGCCAGCCCTGATACTCGTAGGCCTTCTCCAGCCCGCCCGCGATTAGCGGCTTATCATTCGGCCCGGTTAAATCCTCCCTCGGCTGCCCGTAACGGAGCTGGGCCTGCCCAACCGTCTCCCCGAGACGAGCGTGAGCGGTGATGGTGACGAGGAGCGCGGCGGAAATGGCGAGTATCTTCATAGATTCACAAAAAGACGCCCCAGAGCGTTGGAAGGTTACGCAATTCGTTGAACGTCGGAAGCGTGTCAGGACGACCCCGTTCTCACCGCCGGGCTTGACGCTCTTGCAAGTCTGAAGGACACAGCAGGGACGTGTATTACTTACGGATCATCGTCGCGTTCCTCGCACTGACCGTCTTCGGCTCAGTCGCCTTAGCCGTTCCGGTCATCTCCGAATTCGTCGCGAAGAATACTGTGGGGCTCATGGACGAGGATGGTGCGCGTGGCGACTGGATCGAGATACACAATCCGACCTCTATCGCACAGAGTATGGACGGCTGGTATCTTACTGACGCCGTTGACCAAAAGACGAAGTGGAAATTTCCCGCCGTCACGATCGAGCCAGGCGGCTTTTTGCTCGTGTGGGCCGATGGGAAAGATCGCCGCGCACCGGGCGCGCCGTTGCACACGAACTTCTCGCTGAACAGTGATGGCGAATATCTCGCGCTCGTTCGCCCCGATGGCATCACTGCCCAGCAAGAGCTCACCTTTCCGCCGCAGGATGCGAATCGCTCGTATGGCTTGATCTTTGACCGCACCACGCTCGTCGCCGTGGGTGCGAATGCCGATTACCGCGTGCCGACGAACGCGACGCAGATCGCGGCAAATTGGAAGACAGCCACGGCAACCCCGGCTGGCTGGACGTTGCGAAAACCTACGGGGCTCGGCTTCGGTTTCGCCGTGCCGGGTATGACGGTTACCGTGCGCGCGATGAACCCTGCGAATGGCTCGCTAGACAGTCAGGCTGCGGCGGAGTCACTCCTCGCGCGACCCAGCGGCCACGCGGACATCGCTTCGGAGACGGTGAGCGTGCAGCCGACGTTCAATGTGCTCGGTGAAGGCGGCGACGGCCACTATGATGGCAGCAGCGCGCTGCCCGCCGACGTGCTCGACAACTACGTCTGCCGCGGCACCGGCACGCTCACGATCCCGACCGCAGGCGTGTGGACGTTCGGGCTGAACAGCGACGACGGCGGGCGCATCGTGATCGACGGCCTGACGGTGATGAACGACGACACTTTCCACGGACCCGAGGATCACGTCGCGAGCGTAACGCTCAGCGCAGGCGCGCACACCTTCGAGGTTTGGTTTTGGGAGAATGGGGGCGGCGACGAGGGTGAGTTTTACGCCGCATACGGAACCTTCACGGATTGGGATGCCAGTATGGTGCTTGTCGGCGACACCGCGAACGGCGGACTGGCGTGCTTCACCACTCCGCTCGCCCAAGTCGGCGGCGGCGCAGCGCAGACGGATGTCTCGACAGCGATGCTCGGCGTGAATCCGTCGCTGTTCGCCCGCGTGCCCTTCACCGCGAGCGGCGCGGGCTTCACGAGTTTGAATTTGCTGGTGCGCTACAACGACGGTTTCAGCGCGTGGCTAAATGGCACGCTGCTCGCCTCGGCGAACACGCCTGCTTCACCTGGGTGGGATTCCGCCGCGACCGCCGCCCGCACGAACGCGGAATCGCTTGAGACGATGGCATTCAACATCACCGCACAGCTACCCGCGCTCGTGAGCGGCGCAAACGTCCTCGCCGTGCAAGGGTTGAATGCCAGCGGGGGGGACGGCACGTTCCTAATCGAGCCGGAGCTGGTCGCGGGGCGTCTGCCCGCGTCGCCAGTCGCGGCGTTCTTCGATAAGCCGACGCCGGGCGCGATCAACTCCGCTGCGTCCTCGCTCGGCAAAGTGGCGACGCTCGACTTTAGCCCGAAGCGAGGCGTGTATCCTGATGCCGTCATCACTACGACGCCATTTAATGTCGCCCTCGCGACTACGACACCAACTGCGAAAATCCGCTTCACCACCGACGGCACGCTCCCGACTGAAACTGCAGGCACGCTCTACACCGGGCCCATTGCAGTCTCCAAGACGACGACGCTGCGCGCCATCGCATATCTCGCGGGCTGGGAGTCGTCGAAGGTGAGCACGCACACCTACCTCCTTCCCGCCGACGTGATCACGCAAAGCCCGACCGGCGGGCCCCCGAACGCGAACTGGCCCACGCCCGACGTCGGCTTCGTGAACGGCCAGCGCATCGATTACGGCATGGACCCCGCAATCGTGAACAGCACAGACGAAACCATCGGCGGCGCGGCGCAGGTGAAGACGGCACTGCGCGCCCTCCCGAGCCTCTCCATCGTCCTGCCTCTGCACGATCTTTTCGACCCTACCGATGGCATCTACGTGAACCCCGGCGGACGCGGCCTCGCTTGGGAACGCGCTTGCTCGCTCGAATGGCTAGGCGATCCCGCGGGCAGCTTCCAACAAGACGTCGGTCTGCGCATCCGCGGCGGATTCAGCCGCAGCGGTGACAATCCGAAGCACGGATTCCACACCTTTTTCCGCAAGAAGTATGGCGACAGCACACTCCAGTTTCCGTTCTTCGGCGGCAGCGGCGCGGACACTTTCGGGCAGATCGATTTTCGCACGGCAGAGAACTACGCATGGTCCTTTGGCGGCGACGGCAACAACACTTTCCTGCGCGAAGAGTTCTGCCGCCAGACACAGCTCGACATGGGCTGGACGGGCAGTCACCCGCGCTACTGCCACCTCTATCTCGACGGCCAATACTGGGGCCTCTACGACATCGACGAGCGCACCGAGGCCGAGCACTGCGCGACGTATCTCGGCGGGAAAAAAGCCGATTGGGACGTGGTCAAAGCGGAGCAGGACAGCGGCTATATCACCGGTGCGACGGATGGCAACCTCACCGCCTGGCATCTCCTTTTCGAGAAAGCGAACCCTCTCACCGCGCCCGGCACCTACACGCGGCGAGCGCTCACCAGCGCCGATTACTACGACATGATGGGTCTCGCCGCCGATGGCGTCACCCGCACCACTTCGCCCGTGCTGCTCGATGCGGACAACCTGATCGACTACATGATGGTCACCTTCTGGACCGGCAATCTCGACGGTGCGACGTCAGCATTCCTCGGCGAGGAGCACGCGAATAATTGGTTCGGCGCGCGCGACCGCACCGGCACGCACGGTTTCATCTTTTTCGTCCACGATTCCGAGCACACGCTCTTCAGCGTGGATGAAGATCGCACCGGCCCGTTCGTCCCCGTCTTCACCGACCAGGGCAACTACGACTCGAAGCGCGATAACTACAACCCGATGTTCCTCCACTCCGATTTACTCGACGTGCCGGAGTATCGCCAGCGCTGGCATGACCGTGTGCAGCGCCACTTTTTCAATGGCGGTGCGCTGAGCCTCGCGGCCAATCGCGACCGCATCAACCGCCTCGCCGCGACCGTCGAGAGCGCGATCATCGCCGAGTCCGCACGATGGGGCGATGAAGCCATCGATCCACCGCGCAATCGCAACGACTGGCGGGCTGCGCGCGACACCATCATCAATGACTATCTCCCGCTGCGCACAGCGAGCGTGCTCGCGCAACTCCGCGCGGACGGGCTCTATCCCTCCGTCGATGGAGTGATCATCACACCGCCCGGTGGCTATGTCAGCAGTGGCGCGCAGGTCAACATGAGTGGCGTCAGCGCGGGCACGATCTACTACACGATCAATGGCGCGGATCCGATGCGCACCGACGGCTCGGTCGATCCGGACGCGCACGTCTTCACCGCCGCAGGGGATTTCCGCGACACACTCATCGCCGACAGTTCCGCCTGGAAATATCGTGAACCGAGCGCCGACCTTGGCTCGAGCGATGTCGTCGCTGGCGCTGGCGGATGGAGCGCGACAAATTGGAAACACCCCGCTTACGATGACAGCGCTACGGTGTGGAAAACGGGCAGCGCGGAACTGGGCGGCGGTGATGGCGACGAGGCGACCGCCATCGACATCGGCCCAACCGACGCCCGTTATCCAGCGATTTACTTCCGCAAAAAATTCACCGTCACCGACCCATCACAATACACTGCTTTGGAAGTCGATCTGAGACGGGACGACGGCGCAATCATCTACATCAATGGCCAAGAAGTCGGCCGCAGCAATATGCCCGGTGGCGCCATCGGCTACGACTACTCAGGGCTCGGCGCAGGCGATGAGACGACGTTCTTCCCCGTGCAGGATTCGCGACTCGTGCCGAACGTGCTCGTCGCGGGCGAAAACACGATCGCCGTCGAGATTCACCAGGTCTCCGCGACGAGCAGCGACATCAGCTTCGACCTGCGACTGCGCGGCGTGCGGCAGACCTTCGCGAATCCCGTCACGCTTCCCGCCGGGCCGGCCTTGGTTCGGGCGCGAGCGCGCGATGGAGCGGACTGGGGCGCGCTCAGCGAGGTCTCGTTTTTCACCGAAGTCGAGCCAGCCAGTGCGGCCAATCTCGTCGTCAGCGAACTGCACTACCATCCCACCGCCAGCAGCCAGGCGGAGAACGCCGCTGGCTACAACGACGATTCGTTTTTTGAGTATATCGAGCTGATGAATATCGGCGCGAAGAACATAGACCTATGGGGCGTGCAGTTTACATCCGGCATCGTGTGGACTTTCGATGCCAGCGCCACCGCACGACGCTTGCTCGCGCCTGGCGAGCGCGTGCTCATCGTCGGGAACCGTACTGCTTTCAACTTACGCTACGGCGCGGGGCGCAATGTGGCGGGGAAATTCAGCGGCACGCTCGCGAATAGCGGCGAGCGGCTCGTTTTGCGCGATCCGAGCGGAACAGTGATTCGGGACTTTACCTACGGCACGCTCGCACCGTGGCCCGAAGAAGCTGACGGCTTCGGCCCCGCCCTCGTCCTGAAGACGCCGCTCGCGAATCCCGATCACACCAACTCCGCAAGCTGGGCCGCGAGTGCCGGCGACTCAGGTGGCTTCGCGCTGATGGCAGACACCTTTGCCATCGAAAGCAACGGACCGAACGTCCTCGACGTAATGGCAAACGATACCGCCCCGGGCGGCACAATTAGGATCATCGGCCTCGGCACGCCGACGCACGGCACCGTCGCGCTCGACGCTGGAGGTATCGCCTACACGCCGGGGCCGACGTTCGTGACGACTGACCGCTTTACATACACCGCAGAGGATGGGCTCGGGCACACCGCAAGCGCGCCGGTGATGATCATGAACTCGCTCATGGCGCGGCCCGGCGCTTACGCAAGCACCATCACCCTCGGTGGTGTCCCCAGAGGCGCGCTGACTTTCCTGCTGAGTCGCACCCGTTCCATCACCGGAAAGCTCGTCCTCGATGGCAGAGTCTTTGCCTTCAAAACCAAGCTGGGTGATGATGGCACGCTGGTACTCCACTTTAAGCGCCCGCGCCTTCCCGACCTCGTCCTCTCTCTCAATGTCTTCAGTCTTGGCGGCTTCGGCCAAACTGGCGGCTTGCTCACGGACGGAGCGAACGCATTCTTCATTGAGCCTCACCGCCAACTCGCCAACTCGCTCCCCGCCGGAGTCGATGCGGGGAAATTCACCGCGCGGCTAACGGGCGGCCCCGGCGGCGACGGCTATGCAGCATTCACCCTCAATAAGTCATCCCGGATCAAGCTCATTGGCCACCTCGGCGACGGAACGCCGCTCGCGCTGGGCACCACGCTCCGAAGCGATTCAACATTCACCCTCCAGCGCACACTCTACAAGGCGCCGCACGGATACCTCTTCGGCGTCGTATCACTCACGCGTCAGCGCGGAGCGCTCGCATGGGTAAAGCCAGCGCAGCAGGTGGCCTCCTCGCAGCTCTTCCCTAACGGCTTTAGCGCGAGCGTGGACTTCACAACGAGCGCTTACGCGGCGAAGACTCCCACGCTTACCTACACAAACGGCCACGCGAACGTGACGCTCAGCGGCGTCGCTCTCACACATCGCGTATCGATCAGCGCGCAGGATCGCATCACCATCGACGCGCCTGCCACCGACGCGCTTGAGCTGAAAATCAATCGCACGACGGGCGTGCTCACCGGCAGCTTCAAACATCCCGCCTTCGGTAAGCGCACGGCGATCCGCGGAGTAGTCTTCCAGAGCGGAAACCGTGCGGATGGCCTGTTCGTCGCACCCGGCGAGGCGGGGCACTTCGAACTCGTGCCAGAGTAGTGCCGACATTCGAGCAACGACGCCTCGCCGGGTTGCGTAGGACGGATCAGGCGAAGAAAAGAGACGCAATTGATCCTCCATTGAAATTTGCGGATGTTTTCTCTGAAACTCATCCGATCCCTGCGGCTAGTTGCCTCTGAGATTTCCCTCCTTCGACGTCGAAATGTGTGAATGGACGACCACGTTCTCACTTCCCCTCCCGAGCGAACCACACTAGGGTCACAATCCTTTTTCCATTTATGGCTATTACTTTCGCAACCCGTTTTAACGCTGATGTGCTGGATGATGCGTATGCCCGTTGGCAGCGCGATCCGCTTTCGGTGGAGTCCTCTTTTGCTGCATTTTTTGAGGGCTTTGAGCTGGGGTCGGTGCAGTCGCCGCAGAAGAATGGGAGCACGGCGGGGGCTGGGACTTGTGGGGATGGGGGGTTGCAGACGCGGGTGGATGGGTTGGTGTATAGTTACCGGACGTTGGGGCATTTGAACGCGCTGACGAATCCACTACAGGAGACGGCGACGGAGCATCCGCTGTTGGCTTTGCGGGAGCTGGGGTTTGAGGAAAAGGATTTGGATTTGGTGGTGTCGTCGAAGTTTTTCCTCGGGGGGCAGTCGATGAAATTGCGGGAGATGATTGCGAAGTTGCGGGCGATTTACTCCAGCGAGATCGGGTTTGAATACATGCACATTCAGAACCCTCGTGTGCGGAATTGGCTGCGGGAGAAGATCGAGGCGCGCGGGGCGTGGACGCTGGATGTGCCGACGCAATTGCGGATGCTCCGGCACTTGGTCAAGGTGGAGGCTTTCGAGCAATTCCTGCACACCCGCTTTCTCGGGGTGAAGCGATTCAGTATTGAGGGCGGGGAGACGCTTTTCTCGGCGCTGGATGGGGTGTTGGAGAATTGTCCGCGCTTTGGGGTGGAGGAGATTTGTATGGGGATGGCGCACCGGGGGCGGCTGGCGGTGATTGTGGAGTTTTTGAAGAAGCCGTATGCGCTGATGTTTAAGGAGTTTGATCCGAACTACATCCCAGACTCGGTGTTCGGGGATGGGGATGTGAAGTATCATCTCGGCTATGTGAATGAGCGCGTCATCAAGCCCAGCGGGGCGAAAGTGGACGTGCGCCTCGCTGCGAATCCGAGCCATCTCGAAGCGGTAAATCCCGTCGTCATGGGAATGGCGCGGGCTCGTCAGCGCATTCGGGGTGATGCGACGGAGCGGACCAAGGTGGTGCCGATTTTGATCCACGGAGACGCGGCGTTTGCTGGGCAGGGAATCGTCACGGAAGTGCTGAATATGTCGCAACTCCCCGGCTACAAAGTGGGAGGGACGATCCATATCGTGACGAATAACCAGATCGGCTTCACCACGTTGCCCGCCGACGCGCGAAGCACGGAGTATTGCACGGATGTGGCGAAGATGATCGAGGCGCCGATTTTCCATGTGAATGGGGATGATCCAGCGGCGGTGCGGTTTTGCGCGGAGTTGGCGTTTGAGTTCCGCCAGCAGTTTAAGCGCGATGTGGTGATGGACATCGTCTGCTATCGCCGCCACGGGCATAACGAGACGGATGAGCCCGCTTTTACCCAGCCTGATATGTATCGCGAGATCGCCGCGCAGCCGACGACGGCGACGGTTTATCGCGACCGTTTAATCGCCGCTGGTGTGATCTCAGCCGAGGCTGCAGCAGCCATGCGGCAAGAAATTGCGGACCGCCACGAAACCGCGCTGGCAGAAGCGAAAAAGGCGGCGGAAGCGAAGAAGACGGGCAAGGCAAAAGCGGATGGGAAACTCGCAGGGAGCACTGCCGCACCGCAGCCGCCATACACTCACGATGCGGTGAAGACTGCGGTGAGCAAGGAGCGCCTGGCGGCGATAGTGAAAGGGCTGACGACGACGCCGGAGGGCTTCAATGTCTTGCCAAAGCTGAAGCGCGGCGTGTTGGAGAAACGTGCGGCGGTGTTCGCAAAAGGCGAGGGCTTCGACTGGGCATTCGCGGAGACGCTGGCGTGGGGCACGCTGCTGCTGGAGGGCACTCCGGTGCGCCTCAGCGGGCAGGATGTGCGGCGCGGGACGTTCAGCCAACGCCATGCCGTCGTGTATGATGAAAAGACGCGTGACGCCTACGTGCCTCTGCAAAATCTCGCGCCCGACCAAGCGCGGCTCTGCATTTACAACTCGCTGCTTAGCGAAGCGGCGGTGCTCGGCTTCGACTACGGCTACTCGCTGAACTACCCGGAGATGCTGTGCCAGTGGGAGGCGCAGTTCGGCGATTTCGTCAACGGCGCGCAGGTGATCATCGACCAGTTTATCGCCAGCGCGGAGAGCAAGTGGCAGCGCCCGAGCGGCATTGTCCTGCTGCTCCCGCACGGCTACGAGGGCCAAGGTCCCGAGCACAGCAGCGCGCGGGTGGAGCGGTTCCTCCAGCTCTGCGCGGAGGACAATATCCAAGTGGCGAACCTCACTTCGCCAGCGCAGTATTTCCACATCCTTCGCAGGCAGATGAAGCGGAAGTTTAGCAAGCCGCTCATCATCATGACGCCGAAGTCCATGCTTCGCCTAGATGCCGCTGGATCAAAGCTGGCAGACTTTACCGACGACACGTTCCACGAGATTCTCGACGATGCGACTGTTGAAAAGAAGGCCGCGGCCGAGCGGGTAAAGCGCGTCATTTTCTCCACGGGAAAAGTGTACTACGACCTGATCAATTTCCGCGCCGAGCAATGCATCGGCGACACAGCCATCGTGCGCATTGAGCAACTCTATCCGCTGAACGACAAGGTGCTCGCGAAGATTTGCGCGCGTTACCCGAACGCCGTGAAATGGGTGTGGTGCCAGGAAGAGCCGCAGAACATGGGTGCGTGGAATTTCATCCACCCGCGCCTCCGTGTTGTGCTCGACGGCATCGGCAACAAACACCGCGTGCTCTACGCTGGCCGCGACGAGGCCGCGAGCACGGCGGTGGGCTCGAAGGGAATGAGCGACATCGAGCAAAAGCAGCTCATCACGGCAGCGTATAGCTTGTAGCTGCTAAGAATCCGCGCTGCGGCAGGTCTGAGCCTCTGCACAAAATCCACCAATCTATGAACCGCATCCTTACCTTCGCTCTTGCCTGCTTCGCGGGCGTCTCATTTGCCGCTGAAAAGAAACGCGTCGTCGTCTGCACCGTCACGACCGGCTTCCGGCACTCATCCATTCCGTTCGCGGAGAAAACCATCGAGAAGCTCGGCGCAGAGAGCGGCCTCTACGAAGTCGTCGGGTGGGCTCGCCAGCCCAGCGCAGAGGCACCGAAGAAGCCCGAGAAGCCAAAGCCCCTCAAGCCGCTTGACCCCGCCGCCGATGATAAAACGAAGGCGCTCTACGAAGTCGCCAAACAAAAGGCAGCGGAGGCCGACGCAAAGTACGAAGCCGAACTCGCGAAATGGGGCCCCGAGCAGGACGCCGCTGTGAAAGCAGCGCAGGGCAAGCGCGAGGACCAGATGAAGGCCAGCATGGCCATCCTCGCTCCCGACCAACTCAAAGCCAACAAAGTGGACCTCGTCATTTTCGCCAACACCACCGGCGACCTCCCGCTACCGGACCGCGATGGCTTTATCAAATGGATCGCAGACGGCGGGAACTTCGCAGCCATGCACAGCGGCGGGGATACATTCCACGGCTTCAAGGGCTACCTCGATACGCTCCAGGCGGAGTTCAAAACCCACGGCGCACAAGTCCCCGCCGATCTCGTCGCGGGCGATAAAACGCACCCGGCCAACGCGGGCATCGGCGAAACTTGGAACATCGCGCTGGAGGAGATGTATGAGTTCAAAGACGGCAGCCACGATCGCGCGAAGATTCACGCGCTCTGGTATCTCCGCCACCACCCACAGCGCAAAGACGACCTCGGCTACAACCCCGTGAGCTGGTGCCGCAACGAAGGCAAAGGCCGCGTATTTTACACCAGCCTCGGCCACCGCGAAGACCTCTGGAGCGACGATCCCGCGATGCCCGGACGCAAGAACTCCGTGGAAGTGAGCAAGCAATACCAAGCGCACATCCTCGGCGGCATCAAGTGGGCGCTCGGCCTCGTCCCCGGCGACGCGACACCGAATCCTGACGTGAAGTAGAAGTCGTGGCGCGAGTGCCTACCGCCACAACACTTCGCCCTTGAGCCCCGCGAGCGTCGTGGGCTCGGAGGAGTGGACTTGGAACTCGTTGCTGCCGTTCTTCAGCCGGAGGAGCGGCAGCTCGGCGAACTGAAAATCGCTGATGAGCTGCGGCGGCGCGTCGAATTTCAGCAGCCCGCCCGCTGGGACAAAGATGCGTAGCGTGAATGCGGTGGTCGGCTGCTTGGCGACTTGCGTGACCGCGCTTTCCAGCGGGATTTCGCGCCCCGGTTTGAGCCGCACTTTTCGCCCCGAAGCGCGATCCTCAAACTCCAGATCCACCGCCACGGAACTCGTCAAAACTCCGCCAACAATCGGGAACGGGTATTCGACCCAAACCGCGACGGTTTGCGGCTCCGTGGTCGAGTTTGCGATGGTGAACGACTCTCCATCGCGGCGAATCTCAACGCCCGCTGGCAGGCTAAAAGACTCCGCGGGAAGTGGCCGGGAGAAGTATCCGTTGAAGTAACGCGGGACGCGCTGTGGATATGCGCCGAGGAAGTAGGAGCCCCAGTTGAAGTTGGAAAAAACGATCTTCTCGCCAGGGGCGAGGCTTCCGGCGATGCGGTGCTCGGAGCGGGCCTCCACGGGCCACGGTTTATTGTCCGCAGTGGTGAGGAAAAATTCGGCGTATCCTCCCTCGAACTCGCCGCCTGAACCGAGCTGGACAGCATTCTTAAAAGCGGCTCGATCCTTCGCCAATTCCTCCACGCCCAATATCGCACGGGGTTCGGCGGGCTTGTGGAAATAGACGGCAAAATCCGCATCGAGGAGCATCCAGCGCCCATCGGCAAATATCTCCGGCACGACGTGGCCTTCGAGCCCCCAGATGCGCGCTTTGAGGCCGCAGAGCTTTGCGAGCCCGGCGACTCCCTGCGAGGCGTCGTCGCAAAATCCATAGCCGTAGCAGGAGAAGAATTTCACCGTGTCGTGTTCCTCGGCACCCTCCGTCACGGGCTTGGCGTGGTAACGGTGCTTGGAGACAAATTGCCAGATTGCGATGGCGCGGTCCGTTTCATCCGAGATGCTGCGAAGCCCCGCGCTCTCGACCATTTTCTCCGCATCGTCCCAGCGAATGCCGGAGTGCAAGATCGGCAGCGGGACGGCGACGCTGGTGGGATTGGAAATCGCGTATTGATACAGCGTCGGCTCGCCGTCGAGTTCGATGCGGCCTTTGTCCACGGCAAACGTGACCTCCTTCATATCGGCGAGCGTGCGCTGCGGCATCGTCCTCGGCGGCGGCGGGAGCCACGGCGTCCTTGCGGTGCTGTATTCGGCGGGGATGGCGCGGTTGAGTTCCGTGTTCATTTTCACGGCGAGCGAGACGACATCGTGGACTTGGATGTTGTCCTTCGGCGCGAGCCCGTATCGCTCGGAAAGCGCGTGCACATACGTCTTATCCTCCTGGGATACCCGCAGGGAACGGTCTGCGGCACTACGACCCTGCTCTTTTGCAATGGCGCTCTCGGCGTTGCGCGCGCGCCCTCGGTAGTGAGTTGCGAGCAGCGCATTCGACGCGGCGGCTGCGGCGAAAATGAAACACAGGAATGTAGGAACAGATTTTTTCAAAGGACGTGTGAAAGGAGCCATGTTTCGAGAACGAGCAAGGCCCAGATTTTCTTCCCGTGGTCAAACCGCCCACTGCGGTTTTCTTCGATGAGTTTGCTGATATTTTCCGCGCGGAGGTAGCGATGGCACCGCGCACCGGGGCCGAGGAGATCGCACACGGCGGCGTAGTTTGGCCCGGCAAACCAGCGGGCGAGCGGGACGGAAAAGCCGAGCTTCCCGCGGCCCGCGATCTTCGGCGGGAGGAAGTCGGCGAACAGATCACGGAGGATCCATTTCGTCGTAGTGCCGCGGACTTTCCACCACGCTGGGAGACGCGCGGCAAGCTCCAGCAGCTCGTGGTCGAGAAAGGGCGAGCGGGCCTCCAGCGAGTGCGCCATCGTCACGCGGTCGGCCTTCACGAGCAGCGCGCCGGGGAGGTAATGGTGGAGGTCGGTGTAGAGCGTGCGGTCGAGGCGATTGTCCGCGAGCGCAGCGGCGAACGTGTGCTCCATCGCGGCGTGGCTGGGCGCGAAGTCGGCGTCGAACTCGGGCGTGTAAAGCGCGGCCTTTTCCGCCTCGGTGAAGTAAGAGCCCCAGCGGACGACGCTTGCGCCGCTGCCCATCGTCGCGGCGTGGCCGAGCTTGCGCAGCGCGGCGAGCGGGCTTTTTTCCACGGGCTTGTTTGGGTTTGCGGGGAGGCGGGAGAGCACGGTGTCGGCGGCGTTGCGGAGGAAGGCGGGGACGATGCCGTAGAAATTGGCGACGGCATCCGCGTAGTAACGCTGGTAGCCGGCGAACGCCTCATCGCCGCCGTCGCCGTTCAGCGCGACGGTGACGTGCTGGCGCGTGAGCTTGCTGAGATACCACAGCGGGATGGCGGCGGAGTCGGCGAAGGGCTCGTCGAAATGCGCGACGAGCGGCCCGAGCACGTCGAACGCCGATGGGCTGACGATGAACTCTTCGTGCTCCGTGCCAAACTTCTCCGCGACGGCGCGGGCGTGGTCTGTTTCGTTAAAAGCGGCTTCCTCAAAGCCAATCGCGAACGTCTTCACCGGGCGCGAAGACATCCCGGCCATGAGCCCGACGATGACGCTGGAATCCACACCCCCACTAAGATGCGCGCCGAGCGGCACCTCGCTCATCAGCCGGATGCGGACGCTCTCCTCGATCTTCGCGCGCACCTTTTCCCGCAAGTCAGCGCCGCTTTCTTTCTCGCGAAAGTCCAAGTCCCAATACCGCCGCAGCGTCACCTTCCCGCCCTCGCAAACCAGCGTGTGCGCAGGCGGCAGCTTCCTCGCTGCGCGAAAGCCCGTGAGCGGGTCCGGCACGTATTGGAGCGTGAGGTAGTGATGCAGCGCCGCGTGCTCCAGCTCGCGGGGGAAGCCGGGATACGCCAGCAGGCACTTCAGCTCCGAGCCGAACAAAAGCCCGCCGTCGTGCTCCGCAAAATAGAGCGGCTTTTTCCCCACACGGTCGCGTGCGATGAAGAGCCGCCGCCGCTTTTGATCCCAAATGGCGAAGGCAAACATCCCGCGCAAATGCCGCACGCAATCGTCCCCGTATTCCTCATACGCATGGACGATGCACTCGGTGTCGCTGTGCGTCTTGAAGACGTGCCCGCGCTGCTCCAGCGCCGCTCGCAGCGCCGGGTGATTGTAGATTTCGCCGTTGAAAACAATCCACACCGAGCCGTCTTCGTTGCAGAGCGGCTGCCGCCCGCTCGCCACATCAATAATCGCCAGCCGCCGCATCGCGATACCGACCGCACCATCGAGGTGAAAGCCATCGCTATCCGGCCCGCGATGCGTGATCGCCGCATTCATCACCGCGAGGATGCGCTGCTCCGCCGGGCGTGCCGCATCGTGGTAAATATAGCCCGCAATCCCGCACATAGCCTACCGCGCCGCGAGTGCCCTTTCTGGGCGAAGTGATTGCCTGAACATGCCGCCGTTATACGGAGTGCCGCCGTGAGTTGTCCACGGCAGACAAATAGTGGCAGGCTACGGCACGTGTGCGCCGATGACCAATTCGCCCAGCACCTCAGCGGCGCGGGCGTTATTGTCGGCGACGAGGCTAGCGATGCTCACCCCGGCGTCGCGGCGGACGATGTGCATGGAGCGGAGGTCGATGCCGGCGTCTTTCAAACGGACTGCGACCTTCGCCAGCGCGCCCGGTTTGTCTTCGAGGCGGACGAGCAGCGTGTCTTGCGTCACCGCCTTGAAACCCGCATCCAGCAACAGCCGGAGCGCGTCGCCGTAGCGGTCCACGGTGAGGACGATGACGCCGTCGGCCCCGTGCGTGGCTACGTCGAAGCTCTCGATGTTCACCCCGCCCGCTGCGAGCGCTTCGGCGATGGCGGCGAGTTGACCGGGCTTGTTGGGCGCGAGGACGGTGAGCTGTTTCATGACGCTATTATCGGGCAACGCGCCGTGTTCGCCAAGTTCGCTTTCCAAATGGCCGCTCGCTCTGCTTTCCTCCGCGCCATGTCAGCACACATCGGAATCATCGGAGGCAGCGGCCTTTATCAAATCGACGGACTCACCCACATCACGGAGCACAACGTGGACACGCCGTTCGGCCCGCCGTCCGACACCATCTTCAGCGGCGAACTCGGCGGGCGGCGCATCTTCTTCCTCCCTCGCCACGCGCGCGGCCACCGCATTTTGCCGCATGAATTGCCGCACCGCGCGAACATCTGGGCGCTGCGTTCGCTCGGCGTGCGCTTCATCATTTGCGTCACCGCCGTCGGCTCGCTCCAGCAGCAGTATGAGCCCCGCCACATCGTTCTACCGTCGCAATTTTTCGACCGCACTTCGCAGATTCACACCTTCTTCGGCGCGGGCATCGTCGCCCACGCTTCCTTTGCCGAGCCCATCTGCGAGCCGCTCCAGCACTTGCTCTACGAGGCGGGCACCGCTGCGGGCTACACGCTGCACAAGGGCGGCACTTACGTAAATATGGACGGCCCACAGTTCAGCACGCGCGCCGAGAGCGAGACGAATCGCAAGCTCGGCTTCGACGTGATCGGCATGACGAATCTCGCCGAGGTGAAGCTCTGCCGCGAAGCGGAAATCGCCGTCGCCACGATGGCCATGATCACCGACTACGACTGCTGGAAAGTCGAAGAAGAGCCCGTCACCGCCGACGCCGTCATCGCGCATCTCATGGCCAATGCCGCTGCCGCAAAAGCCATCCTCGCCCGCGTCGTCCCGCACATCCCCGCCGAGGCAAACTGGCCCGAGCACCGCGCGCTCGACAGCGCCCTCGTCACCGACCGCGCGCTCTGGCCCGCCCAGACCGCCGAGAACCTCCGCCCCATCCTCGCGCGCTTCCTGTAGCCCCATCTTTTAGAAATAAAGAGACTAGAGCGGCGGAGGCGGATGGCGCGATAGGAGCGGGGCTTTCCTAAGCCCCGTTGCCGCGATAGCGGCAATGGCATTGCGCCACTGACGTGGCAACGGGGCTCAGGAAAGCCCCGCTCCCATTCGGTTTCACGCGTTCCCCTATTTCTGGAAGATGGTATAAAACGCGAGGCACCGACAAACTCTGAACTCTCAACGCTCAACTCCATGAAAACATTCGCCTTCCTCGCACTCGCCATCACCGCATCCGCTGCGGACATGTTTCCGTTTCAACTCCCGTGGGACGACGCCACGCCCTCGATCACAAATGTGTCGTGGCTGAACGACAAACCCGCCGGGCGCGACGGCTTCGTTTCGGTGAAAGACGGGCATCTTTTCGCCGGGGAAAAGCGTCTGCGCATCTTCGGCGTGAACATGTGCTTTTCGGCGAACTTCCCCAAGCACGACGATGCGGAAAAGGTCGCCACTCGGATGGCAAAATTTGGCATCAACTGCGTCCGCTTTCACCACATGGATATGTTCAGCGCCCCGAGCGGCATCTTTGCAAAAGACGGGCGCACGCTCGACGCCGAGCAACTCGACCGGCTGGACTATTTCATCGCCGAGCTAAAAAAGAACGGCATCTACGCCGACCTTAATCTCCACGTCTCCCGCACCTACCCCGACCGCACGAAGGACGAGAAAAAAGGCAACCCTCAGTTTGATAAAGGCGTGGACAATTTCCACGCCCCCATGATCGCTCTGCAAAAGGACTACGCCCGCGACCTCCTCACGCACGTCAATAAATACACGGGAAACCCATACACCGCCGAACCCGCCGTCGCTCTCGTCGAAATCAACAACGAGAACGCCCTCGGCTTCCAGTGGTTCGCTGGAGAACTGGACAATCTGCCGCAACCATACCACGAAGACCTCGAAGCACAGTGGGGTGCGTGGATCTTAAAGAAGCACGGCACGGATGAAGCGGCCCGCAAGTCGTGGGCAGAAGGCGCTCGCACGGGTGGAGAAGAGCTTTTGGCTTTCACAGCGTCCACTTCCACATCAGCACCGGACGGAAACGCGCCTTTAACAATCAAAAGTGCGTTGTTAGCGACCGATAACGCCTACATAACGACCGAAGACAGTTTTTCGGAAACCATCGAGACATTATCAATTCCCGCTAATGCCTTAGCAAAGACCAACAACGCATTTGCAGAAACTTTTTCCTCATTTGCAGAAACCATTAACACATGCGCAGATACGGTTCCTGAAAAAGCAGAAACCGATAAGCCTTTAGCAACCTCAGGAGAAGGAAAGAGTCCTTGGTTTTTTGAAACCCATTCCCAAGCAAGCGCCAAGGGAACTACACAAGAGGGCAAAGTGTCTCTGATTGTGGAACGCGAGGGCGCAGAAACGTGGAACGTGCAGTTCTCAAGAAGCATCGGATCGTTAAAAGAGGACAGCTACGAGGTAAAGTTCCGCGTAAAGGCACCTAAAATGATGCAAGTGTCCGTGCTACTCCAGCAAGCGCAGCCGCCGTGGAAGGTCTTGTCTTCGGCAAATGTGAAAGCGGGGCCGGAGTGGCGGGAAGTGTCGGTGAATTTGAAGCCCTCGGCCCCGGATGAGAAGGCAAGGCTGACCATTAGCGGCATGGGGCGGACTGTGGGGACGTTTGAGTTTTCGGATTTTTCCATGCGCACGGCAACGATTGATGGCGCTCTGGTGCGCGATGACAAAGGGCGCGTTCCAATGCTGAAAAAGGGCAATCTTCCCCGCTCCACCACGGCAAAACAGCGCGATTGGCAGGAGTTTATTTGGGACACGGAGACGGTGTATTGGAACGGGATGCGCGATTTTCTCCGCAAAGAGCTGGGGGTGAAGGTGCCTATCGTCGGGACGCAGGGATTTTGGAGTCCGGGGCATGTGCAGGCGGGCATGGATGTGATCGATTCGCACGCATATTGGCATCATCCGAACTTCGAGGGCGGCGACTGGAATCTGGAGAAGTGGACGATCAAAAACGAGCCGATGGCCGGGGCAAAAGACGGAGGCACGTTGCCGGGATTGGCCGCGCAGCGCGTGGCAGGGAAGCCGTTCATCTGCACGGAATACAACCACTCCGCGCCGAACACTTACGGTGCCGAGACGGCCCCGCTACTGGCGGCGTTTGCGGCGTTGCAGGATTGGGATGGGGTGTTCCTTTTCGCCTACTCGCACGGCGACAAGTGGCAGCAGGAGCACTTCGACAGCTTCTTCGACATCGCGAGGCATCCGGTGAAGATGGCGACGCTGCCGGGGGCGGCGGTGAGTTTTAGGAGGGGGGATGTGGAGCGCCATTGGGAGACGTGTCGTGTTGAAATTCCGTTTAGGGATGCCCTCACTACGGCACTGCGGAGCGGCCCTATCGTATCAAACAAGTTTAAGGAACCGGTTTTGCCATCCACGGTCTGGCAGCGGCAGCTCGCATACCGAATTAGCAGGGATGTGGCATCGCTCAAGGTCGTTCACGAACCACCATACAAAGGGTTTCGACACCGTGATTGGTGGCAGGCAGCGGCAACATCGATGCCATATGTCGCAACGGCGGGGCTCATTATTTTTGATACCCGGCTGAGTCCGACGTTCGGGTCAGGAACAGTAATCTCAACCCGGCAAAACTGGATCTGTCTTCAAGAGACAATTCTCGATCCGCAGCCTGGCGACATATTCTCCGAGAATTGCAAACACATCCTCATCACCGCCACCGGCGACATCGCGAATACCGACATGGGCTGGAAGAATGCGGAGAAGACCACGGTGGGGCGCGATTGGGGGAAGGCGCCGGTGTTGGTCGAGGGGCCGGCGGCAAAGATTGAGTTGCGGCGGGGCGGGAAGTTTAAGGCGTGGGCGCTGGATGAACGCGGTCAGCGCCGCGAGGAAATCACGGTGATGGATGGGAAATTGGAAATCGGCCCGCAGTTTAAGACGCTGTGGTATGAGGTGGAGCGGCAGTAGCGAATGTTTGGAGTTCCGCCTTTAGCGGTTCCTCGCTCACATTTCACGCAGCCACAGCCGCCTGAAGGCGGAACTCCGAACGGCCCTTTTTGCCCTTTGCCACGCACCGCGAAGCTCGCCATCCTACCCGCATGTCCGTGCCACAAAACACCATCGCCATCGTCTATGATTACGACCAGACGCTCTCGCCCAATTACATGCAGGACGAGGTGCTCTTTCCTGCCTTCGGGATTGATCCTCCGAAGTTCTGGGCGCGCTGCCAGGCGCTCGTCCGCGAGGATGGCTACGACAGCGAACTGGCCTACCTGAAGGCGCTGCTCGATTGCCTCGACCTCGACCGCCCCACGAACGCACGGCTCGCCGAGCTAGGCGCAGGGCTGAAGTTTTACCCCGGCCTGCCGGAGATGTTCGACGAGATGCGCACCGGCCTCCTGCGCCCCGATCACGAGATGCTGGGGATCAAAGTGGAGCATTACATCATCAGCAGCGGGCTCAAGGCGCTCATTGATGGCTCACGCATCGCGCCTTACATCAAGGCCGTGTTCGGCTGCGAGTTTGCCGAGGATAAAAGCGGGCACATCGTTTTCCCCAAGCGCGTCATCAGCCACACGCAGAAGACGCAGTTCCTCTTCCGCATCAACAAAGGGCTCCTCGACTACACGCAGGACGTGAACGACCACATGCCGCCGGAGATGCGCCCCGTGCCGTTCGACCACATGATTTACGTCGGCGACGGCCCCACCGACGTGCCGTGCTTCACCGTCGTCCGCCAATACGGCGGGCACGCCATCGCCGTGTATAATCCGGGGGATAAATCGCGGACGAGCTTTCGCAAATGCTACCAGCTCGTCGGCACCGCAGACCGAGTCCGCCACATCGCCCCCGCCGATTACCGGGCAGGCAGCCACCTCCGGCTCTTGCTGGATCAAATGGTCGGCGAAATCGCGGACCGCATCGTCGCGCGGCGTCAGCGCGACGTGGAGGAAACCACCGTGCGAGCGCCGAAGCACTGAGCTTGCTCCCCGCAGCCGACTGCGCTATCCATCCTGCATCCAGGCCAATCCGGCAGGGACAAACAACACATACAAATCATATGAAACACATCATCGCACTCGTCGCCATCGCCTTCACACTCGGAGCTTGCTGCTCGAAAGACGGCACATGCCCACTCACCGGCAAGAAGAAGGCAGCCGCAGCCGATAGCTGCTGCGCCGCCAAAGGCCCTGCCTGCAAGCACAAGCATTAATCTCGGCCCACAAAGCTGACTCACAAAAGGCGCACTGGAAACGGTGCGCCTTTTCGTTTTCTCACCCCTCCAGATACACCCGCAGCTTCTCGCGCAGATCACTCCGCGCACGGAAGAGCAGGCTCTTCACCGCTGGCACGCTCAGCTTCAAAATCTCCGCGATCTCCTCATAGCTCACATCCTGATAGCGCCGCAGCACCAGCGCCATCCGCTGAGACTCCGGCAGCTCCTGAATCGCCCGCTCGATAGCGTCCTGATGCTCCGCATCCAGCATCGCACGGTCCGGCGATTTCACCGACTCATCGGCGTGCTGAAACTGGAAGTCCTCCCCGTCGTCCTTCGTCTCCAGCGGCAGCGTCCCGCGCCGAATCCGGCGGCGCGATTCATTAAAGACGAGGTTCTTCATGATCGTGAACGCCCACGTCGTGAACTTTGCCGCAGGCTCCCAGCGCGGCGCGCTTTTCCAAATGCGCAAAAACACCTGCTGCGCGATGTCTTCGGCCTCCGTCGCATCGTCAATCATCCGCGCCACCGTATTCACGATGCGACTTTGATGCGTCTCCACAAGCTCCCGAAACGCATCCACATCGCCATCCTTCACACGCAGCATCAGCCGAAGATCGCGCGCAGCGTCTTCCTCGGCGGGAGATGTTGGGTCGGTGCTGGCTTCTTCGTTCATGTGCAACTGCGCGGCAGGCCAGCGCAGGTTGAGAGATGAACCCGCGCCGTGGCAAATGGTTTCACGGATTCTGTCATTCAGCCGACAGCTCCACTAGCCGCTCCGCCAGCCGCGTCATGGAAAAATCGCGCGCGACTGCGGCACGGCCTGCGTCTCCGAGAGCCCGAGCGCGAGCTGGATCGCGCAGTAGCGCTTGCAGTGCAGCGGCGAGATTTTCCACGAAAGCGTCTGTCTCGAACAGCACGCCGCCGCCCGTCGCCTCCACGATTTCTGGGAATGCCGAAGACGCCGGGAGCACCACAGGTGTGCCCGCCGCGAGCGCCTCGATGACATACATCCCGAACGCCTCGCTATACGTCGCCGGAACAGAAAACACCGTGACGCTGGCAAGAAACGCCTGCTTCTCCGGGAGCGAAACATTGGGCAGCCACTCCACCGCATCCGCGCAACCCGCCGCACGCAAACGCGCCTTCAGCGTCTCCACGTACTTCGCATCGCCATCCGTCATCGAGCCCGCACAGCGGAGGCGAACTTCGGGCATTGCAGCGTGGAGTAAAATGAACGCCTCGACGAGCATCCCGATCCCCTTCCCCGGCACGAATCGCGCGAGATACCCGATAGTGAGTTGCGAGTCGCGCGGCAGTGGTTCGGGGATCGTCACACCGTTGGGAATCACGCGCAACTCATCCGCCGCCCAGCCGAGCCGACGCGCCATCAGCTCGGCAAAATAGCGGCTCGGCGCGACCCACGCCGTCGCATCGCGCATTCGCTCGGAGAGGAGCTTCCACGTCTCGCTCGCAGCCGGGCCGAGTCCGTCAATGAAGCTGTCTTCGCCTTGCAAGAAGCCGATCACTGGCACGCCAAGCTCCGCTCGAATGCGCCGCGCCAGCCCGGCTTGCAGCGCGGTGGAGAGCCACACGACATCGGGCTTTGCACCGTCGAAGGCGATGCGCAGCCACGCGATGAGTTCCTCGATTTCCGATGCCTGATTCCCCAGCTCGCCGCGCAACATCGAGAGCGTCATCCCGGCAACTTCCGGCCCGCCCGTGCGTGCTGCTTTTCCCGCGAGCAGTCGCAGCAGTGGACGTGCGCTGAGCAGCCGGTCGAGCCAGCGCGGCATCTTGCGGAGGAAGGGCACTTTCTCCCGCAGATACGTGCTCACACCGCCAAAGAAGATCGGCGTCTCCGGCGTCGCCGCGCTCTCGTCGAGCGTGAGCGGGAGATACATCGGCAGCATCACCGCGCGATGCCCGAGGCGGTTGAGTTCCTTCGCCAGCGCATTGTCGCGCATACAAACTCCGCAGTGGTAGCTGCCCGTGCCGGGCGTGAGCAGGACGATGTTCATTTCGCGCGCAGGTCGTAGCAGACGAGCCGCCGCTTCCCTTCGTTCTGCGAGACGTAGAGCCGCCCATCGGCGAGCGCAGGCAGCGTCCACGTCTCCGGCGCGTGGAAGAGCTTCGTGCGAGAGATCACGCGCCCGCCGCTTCGCGTCAGCTCCAGCCACGCGAGGTCGCCAAATTCCCCGAGGCACAGCACCCCGTCGCCCGTCGCCAGCAAGCTTGCCCGGCCAAACGCGCCGCCGAGGTCATCGCGCCATAATTGCTTCCCCGTCGCCACGTCGTGCGCGGTGAATTCCGCCAGCCGCTCGCTCATTCCGGCGGAGCCGAAAACCGCGCCGTCGCGCACCAGAGGCGTCATCCAGTAAAGCCCGAGTTGCGCATCCATCCATGCCGTCTTCGTGGAGAAATCAGGCGCGATTTCCACGCACAGCCCGCCCGCCGTATATGCCTCGGAGACAAACACCCGTGCCGGATTCGCAGACACAAGCACGGGCGACGATGCGTTCACCGACTCCGCCATTTCCGCACGATGGGCCGCGCTGGCCAGCACCTTGCCCGTCGCCGTCTCGATGACGAGCAGCCCGCCCGTCGGCGGACGACTCTGCCCGCCCGCAAACACCAGCACGCACTCCTTCCCGTGAATCGTCGCAGGCACCGACGACGCATAGCTGGCACCCCACTCGTGCGTCGTCGTCCAGAGCTTCTTCCCCGTCGCCACATCGAGCGCCGCAGTCTGGAGCGGTAGCCCATTTTCCTTCCCGCCGAGCTGCACGATGAGCCGCTGCCCGACGACAAGCGGCGTCGAGCCGAAGCCGAAAAATGCAGGCTGCATCTCGAACTCCCGCGCACAATCGCGCTGCCAAATCACCTTCCCCGTTGCCAGCTCCAGCGCCGTCAATTTCCCCGTGACGCCAAACGTGAACACGCGCCCTTCCGCCACGACCGGGCTCGTCCTTGGCCCCAGCCCGCCTCCGTAGCGAGGCTGATACCGCGCCGGGGAACGCTGCACCCACTGCTGCTCTCCCGTCGTCGCATCGCGGCTCTCGATCACCTCGTTTTCTCCCTGCCGGTGAAACACAATCACGCGCCCGCCCACAATCGCCGGACCGCCCATGCCCTCGCCCTTTTCCATCTCCCAAAGCACGGGCAACTTCTCCGGCAGCTCGCGGCGGAGGCCTGTTTCCGGCGTGGTGCAATTATCCACCGGCCCCAAAAGGCGCGGCCAATCAGCGGCGTGAGTGGCAGCAGCGAGCGCAGCGGTGACGAGCAAAAGACGGAGTATCATGCCCGCTGTGATACGCAGCGCGCTCCGCCGCGTAAATGCGTGAGTGCGGCGCTAATCCTCCGCCTTCTCCCCCGCTGGAGCCATCTTCACGAGCTTCGGCGAAAATTGGCCCATCACATCCACGAGGTCCGTCTGTGCGGCCATGACGGTGTGGATGTCTTTATAAACGCCGGGATTTTCATCCAGCCCCGCGCTGAGCAGCTCCACACCAGCGGCGGCGAGCTGCTTCTTCACGGCACTCCAAGTGAACGACTGCATCGCTTTCGTCCGGCTCATCACGCGGCCTGCGCCGTGCGATGCGCTGTTCAGCGAATCGGCGTTTCCGCGTCCTCGCACGACGAAACCGGGCGTCGCCATGGAGCCGGGAATGACTCCCATGACGCCAGCTCCGGCGGGTGTCGCGCCTTTGCGGTGGACGATCACTTCCCGCCCGAAGTGCTGCTCTTTCCACGCGAAGTTGTGGTGGTTTTCAATATCCAGCAGCACGGCGGCGCTCACCTTTTTCGTGATGTGGCGATGGATGCACGCGTGGTTCGCTGCGGCGTAGCGGCCCATCAGCTCCATCGCCGCCCAATACTCCGCGCCCGGCTCGCTCGTGAGATCGAGCCACGCGAGATGCTTGAGCTGCGCGGGGAGCTTCGCGTGGCGGTCCATCGCGATGCGGCTGTAGTGCTGGCAAACTTGCGCACCCGTCCCCCGCGATCCGCTGTGCGAGAGCAGCGCGAGATACGCACCGGGGGGGATGTCGCGCCCGTCTTCCGCAAAACGCAGCGACTCCGCCGCGTTCACCGTGAACTCGCCGAATTCGACGAAGTGATTCCCAGTGCCGGACGTGCCGAGCTGCTTCCACGCTTTCTCGCGAAGGTGCTTGGTGATTGGCGAGACGCTCCAATCGTCGTCCATGACATCGTGATTCCGCCGCGCCTGAAACTCTGCGCCCATGCCGAAGCGCGTTTCGTCTTCGATGATGTTTGCCAGCCGGTCGCGCATCCCCGCCAGCGTGCTCGCCTTCCGCTCAAAAACGGTCAGCTTCATCCGGCAAGCGATGTCCACCCCGACGGCGTAAGGAATCACCGCGCCCTCTGTCGCCAGCACACCGCCGATGGGCAAGCCGTAGCCCACATGCGCATCGGGCATGAGCGCGCCGGCAACGGAGATCGGTAGCGTGCAAGCATTCGCAAGCTGCGCGACCGCAGCCGCATCGAGCCCCTCGCCCCATTGACGCCACGGCGCAGGAACCTCGCGCATGGAAAATGAAGGCTCATAAAGCTCGCGCGCCAGCGCTGCACGCAGCGGGTCGCCGAGAAAAGCCTCCGGCTGCGCGACAATCGCCGCCATCTCCTCCGGCAGCCGAGCCATCGCCCCGCCACTCTCCCGCAGCGCCACGATGAAGGCCCCAGCCTCCGCCAGCGCCGTCTCCGGCACTCCCAATTCGATCAGTTGTTTTGTGTTCATATTTGTAAAAGTAATCCAGCCGAGCCGTAGCTGCGACGCCCTCGTCGCAGTAAGTGCCAGCGGCGCCACGCCGCACCAAGCTCCGGCGACGAGGCGTCGCAGCTACACTAAAAAGTGCTCCCAGTCCCGCACCCCGTGCGGATTCCGAATCAGCACCGTCGCAGGCATCGTCTTCGGCACCGCAGGCTTGCGCAGCAGCGTGAGTCCAGCCTCCGCAGGCGTCTTGTTTGCCTTCCGGCTATTCACCTCGCGATGCGCCAGCACGCAGTTCTCCCAATCCGTCCGCCCGCCCCGCGAGCGCGGCACGACGTGGTCAATGTTCCCCTCCCCCACCTTCAGCCGCTGCCCCGTATATTGGCACACGCCGCTATCCCGCTCCCACAGCGCCCGCCCGGAAAACGCCCGCCGCCGCATCGGCACGCGCGCATAATTCGCAGCCACCACCACCGTCGGCACCCGCAGCTCCCCGCGCACCGTCTTCACCGCCCGGTCCTGCTCGCGCACCGCCAGCGCCAGCCAATCCGCCCACAGCACCGGAGTCATCGCGCCATCCGCCCCAATATCCAGCCCCGAAGCCGCCCCGCTCGCCATCATACAAAACGCCTCCGCAGGCGTCTTCACATGGATCGCCTGCCACGCGCGGTTGAGCACGAGCACTACGGGGAGTTGAAGAAAATCTTGCATGGTAAAAATAGATGAGCGCCAAGCGACGGGCACACCACGAGTGCAGAGCGGTGTTCGTTCGTTTGTTTTGGGGAGAAAAGAGCGCACGGGTTAGCGCCGAGGAACTTTAGGCGGCTCGGGATGAGGCTCAGGTGCGCAGACTCGCACAAAACGGCCCCCAAGCCTGAGAGAATAGACCCGAGATAAATCTCCGAGAGCCTCTCCGCCCTCGAAGATCGGGCTAAGTTGATCTCCAAACCCTGCGTCAACAATCGCCCGAGCAACAGGCTCGACGGACGACAACGGAGCATCGAGTGGAACTCGAAACAGGATCGGAGAAAGTTCGGTCTGGCCCTCGAATAGCCTCTTTAGAATGACGACGAGTTCCTCCGACTTCATCGGTGTTGCGTTAAGGAAAACCCCGCCCTGCGCGCTGATATCGACGATTGGCGGGCAGCGGATAATATCATCCTGCGGAAACAGCGGGTCCGGCGGACACTTCTCGCCCTCCGTTAGCAACTCCGCCTCCACATGCGCAAGCCAGCCGTCGTAGCCCTTTGGCAAAGCGCCGATTTCATGAAGCGACGCAACGATCTGCCGCTTCGGTTCATTCGTCCCCGTAGAAGTCGAAGTGCGCCAGTAGTGCACGGACGCAGTAACGAGCAGGAGCAAAGCTCCAATGATCATTACCAATCTGCGGTTCGCGGTGGTCACGTATCGAATCCTTGTAGCAGCCATTCGCAATGTCAAAGCCTGCGGTTTGGAGAGTGCGCCCCCCAGACTAATGATGATTCGGCGGATGGTGCGTGTGCAAATCGCGCAGCACCGCGCCCGGCCCACATGGGTCGTCGAGCAATTTCCGCAGCGGCTTTGCGGGCGAGCGTCGCCGCATTGTGGAAAGTGCCAGCGATACGCCGAGCCCGAGGAAAAGTGCCGCGCTCACGTCACCGCCTCCGTTTCCTCCAGCACGGCCTCTAGCTCGGCAAAAAGCGCACGCGCCTTCTCCGCGCTGCCCGCATAGATGCAGCCGTCGCCGCGCTCATGCACGATGACAAACACGTCCCGCGCAAAGCGCAAAACCAGCCGCCCCAGCCGCCCATCGGCACCCGCCCGCTGCGCCCGGAAGATGCGATACGCATACACCTCCGCCAGCGTCACCAGCCCCGCCTCTGGCGATAGCTCGAAAGCCACCGCGTGCAGTTCCCCGCCCGCAAATGCAGCCCCGAGTTCGGCGAGGTCCGAGTGGATGTCATCGTTCGCAAAAGCCGTCCGGCCCCGCCCGCGCACATCCGGCGCGAATTGATTTAGTGTGTGTGTGTTCATAAAAGTAATCATCGGCTTCCGCCGGAACGACGCGACACGGAGAGTTTGCGGCGTATTTTCAAAAAGGAGCGTGGCTTTACGTAGTAATCCCGGCTCCGAGAGCGAAAGCCTCGCGGACCGTAGCCGCCGGAAAACCCGCCGAACGCCGCCGCTACCGCCCCTGCTTTTGAGACGGCGCACCGACGAACGTGTGGACGACGACGGAGGAAATCGCAGTCGGCGCGAGTTAAGAAAACCACTCGCTCGTAAAAATCCAGCGGGGCCGTGTGCTCGACACGCGGCCCCGCTTTTGGTTTTGTGCATCTGCAATTGAGAACAATGACCGACACCGAGTATGAACAGATAATGAACGATGTGGACGTGGGAAGGGTGGAAATAGTCCCGCACATGGCCGGGGCAAAAAATCTGTTCCTCACCGTTTCACCGAGCCGCTTTAAGGCGCAAACAGGGTGCTCTGTTTGGGTGTCCTGCCACTTGACTCGAACAGTCGTGTATCTGCTGGATCCGCTGTTGGTTATAGCATCCGCAGTATTTGGATTTCACTGGGTTGGCGTCTATGGACTGCTGCTGTCATTGCCGTGTCTATTTCTCTGGAGTTGGACGAAAATGTATTTCAGCACGGTCCTCCCTACAGGATGGACTGCTCTCTTCATGAGCGCCGGGATTACGTGCATTGGTGAGGCTTTCTTTAAGTCGCCTGTGGCACTGCCTTATTTTGGCTGTCTGGGTATGATGATCTTTCAAAATTACCTTCTCTACGCCGTCCCGCTCTCGGATGTTTTGAAGTGCGCTCATCGCAGCAAAGCAGCCTTTGAATTGTTTTGTGCGATAAGCAAAAACACAATCTCCCCAATCGTGACTGTAATTGAACGGCGCGAATATGTAGGGGACGAGGCAAAGAGAAGAATGGGCCGAAACTAGCTGAGCCATGAGAATGTAAACTGGTAGTCGCGGAAGGATTCGCACCTTCACTGGCGGCGTTCTCAACGCCGTGCCTCTGCTGTTGGGCTACGCGACCGTTTGGGCATCTGCAGCCGGACTCGCACCGGCTAGGACACGCTTGAAAGGCGTGGCGCTCGACTACTTTGCATTCGCAGACGTTTTGAAATATGGCGGAATGCGGAGGGCATGCTCCCCTTGCGCTTTGGGCGCACGATGTCTTTAGCACAGACTCCCGGCTCGCTGGTCCGGTTCACGTTCCGTTTTCGAAGTTGGTCCCGACGGTAGGAGTTGCCGCACCAGCGGCTACGCAGTATGCGCTCCGCGTGCGTAGAAAGGCGCTTTCGCGCCACGCGTTACACCCACACTATCCGAGGTCTGAGCTCGGTGCCTCTGCATTGGGCTACGTCGGGGAAATGGTGCTCGCGGCAGGACTCTAACCTGCAACCGCTGCGTTCGAAGCGCAGAACTCTATACAATTGAGCTACGCGAGCATTTTGAAAATCGGGAGGACTGCTGATTTGAAGACTGTTTGCCCGCGCGGGTCGAGCGGCAACTTGTTTCATTAAAAAGTGGAGTGAGCCCCCGGAGTCGCACCGGGTAAGAGCGGGGTTGCAGCCCGCCGCCTCCACGACTTTGGCATGGCTCACGTTTTCGGAAAATGGGGAGGCCAGTGGGATTCGCACCCGACACAACGGAATTCACAGTTCCGTATGCTCACTCTTACATTATGGCCTCCATTTGAAAATTGCCCGGTCGGAGGGGCGCGCGGCCGGTGTGCCGCGCCCCCTACTTTCTCCGACCTCATCTGGCCGCTGGACCCGGAATCGCACCGGGATCGCCCGCTTTTCAGACGGGTGCATTGACTGACTCTGCCATCCAGCGAAATTGGTCCTTGGGCGTGGTAACGCTCCACGGTCTTGCGGTTATCGGCCGCGTGCTCTGCTTTTGAGCTACTCAAGGAAAAGCGGCACCAGCGCTTGGCATCGCACCAAGACCTCAAGCCTTAACAGGGCCGCAGACTACTGTTATCCCACACTGGTAAAGATGGAGCGTCCGGCGGGTGCTTCCCCCGCGTGATTCGATTTGGAAGATCGATGCCTGGATGTTCGGCCACAGACGCTTTTGAAATTGGTCGCGCGCCCCGGTGCTGCCCCGGGTATCCCCTGATCCCAAATCAGGTGGGTTCGCTGTCTCCCTCGCACGCGTTTTCCATCGAACCCACAGCCGACAAGAAGAGCCCAGAGCCCCCACGTTCACTCCGTATTCAGGCCGCTCCTCCGAGCCCCTCGTGTCGGCTGTGGATTCGATGATGAAATTAAATGGTGCGGCGTCCGGGTAATGCTCCCGACCGGCGAGGTGCGCCGAGGTTACAGCTCGGTTCGCGTCTTTAGCGATCTACCGCCGCAATTTTGGCCCGCGAAATACGCGAAAAAGCACGAAAGAATTTCGCGCTTTTCGCGGGCCAAATGAAAATTGGTCGCAGGGGCGGGGATCGAACCCGCGCGTGGACGGCTTATGAGGCCGTTGCCTTTCCTCTTGGCGACCCTGCAAAATGAATAAGGTTCCGCAGAGGGAGGCGTGCGATTCCAACAACCACGCACCCTCCCTCTGCGTTCCCCTCACAAAACTCCGACACTCGTCGGAAAAGAAAACTGGCACGGCGTCCCGGTGATGCTCCGGGCGGATCTGGTTTTGGAGACCTGACTGCGCAAGCTGGCGCACGCCGTATGTAAATCTGGCCAGGCAGGCCGCGAATGACCGAGCACTGCTGAAAGCTCCCGGAGCCCACTCGCGTCCTGCGTGGCTGATAAGAAAACTGATGAACCGCAAAGGGCGTGAAGAGCTCGGAGCAACCAACCTCACTTGTCTTGCCGACCTCACCTCCGCGCCCCTCACGTCCTTTGCGGTTCATTATATAAAAAGAACGAACACCGCTGCCAGTCGTCGGCCCACTCGGGCCGGGACTCGCACCCGCAGGATTTCTCGGCGGATGTTTCGGTGTTTCAGGCACACCTCCCGTCGGCGCGGTGACGCGCCAAAAGCCCTCAGAATGTAAAAAAGATGATCGATAGATTCATCGGAAGCGTGAGAGCCGGGCAGGGCGGTGCGTGAGCGTATTCACGCTATCGCTATATGATAGCCATGACTTCGCTTGACACTACGTATGGGTATGGCACCGTGGTTGCGGTTGCCGTTCCTTAAGCTGTTCCTTGCTGGGATATGCCGGACCTGGTGGCCGACTCAGACCTCGTCGTCAGTTTGCGCTGACGGCGGGGTCGCTTCTTTTTTGGATGAATGCGTTTCGTTCGTTACTCGATGGATGGATTCCTTTCGTTTGGTTGATTGATAAAATTTCGGTCTAGCGGGATGTTTCGGTTCTGCGGGTGACGGTTTCGGTTTTGGAAGGTCTTTCTGGGAAACAAAAAACCCTGTCCGCCTTTTAGCGAACAGGGTTTTCTGGAAAAATTGGTTTCCTGAAAGTTGCGGCTATAATGCCGCCCTGTTCGCCTCCGTAATGAGCATCGGGTTGAGTTCAAATTTGCCGGACCCATTCACGACTGGATGCCAGTCTGCCCGAACAAAACTCGTCGCCGCATAGCCGCACCCATTCATACGGACCATCCCGACAGCGGATGCTATCGGAGCGGTTTGCGTTGAAATGATGTTGCGTAGCGAGTTCATTGAATTTGAAAGTGCAGCGACGAATACACGGCCATCTATATGTCGTCAATAGATTTTTTACGTTTTCTGACAGATTTCTTTTCGCATAGGGAATTTCATCTTTCGCCCGAGCCGGGGATATATTGCGGCTAGTTCGCTTTGACGCGCCGCCGCTCGCCGCGATACACGCAGCGGATGCAGCAGTCTCATCTCGACGATCTTTTCGCTTTCATCCCCTTCCCCAGTGTCTCCACCGAGCCTCGCCACAAGGACGATGTCGCCGCTTGCGCATCGTGGCTGGCGGGGAAACTGACCGCCATCGGGCTGACGGCACACATTCACCCGACGGCAGGGCACCCCATCGTCACCGCCCGCAATACTCACAAGCCGGAGCGCAAAACGGTGATGATTTACGGGCACTACGATGTGCAGCCGGTGGACCCGGTGAACGAGTGGACGAGCCCGCCGTTCGAGCCCGTCATCCGCGATGGAATCATCTATGCGCGGGGCTCGACGGACAATAAGGGGCAAATCCTCGGCCACGTTCTCGGCGTCGGTGAGACGATTCAGGAGAAAGGCGACGTGCCGGTGAACATCATCTTTCTCATCGAGGGCGAGGAAGAGGTCGGGAGCAAAAATCTGGAGTCCTTTTTGCGCGAAAATCGCGAGCTGCTGGCGTGCGACATCATCGCCATCAGCGACACCGGGATGGTCGCGCGCAACACGCCGACTTTCACCTACGGCCTGCGCGGAATCGCGGCGATGGAGCTGCGGGTGAGCGGCCCGGCGGTGGACCTCCACAGCGGCATTTACGGCGGCGCGGTGATGAATCCCGCCACCGCCATCGCGCGCATCGTCGCCTCGCTCCACGGCGCGGATGGCCGCGTGGCGGTGCCCGGCTTTTACGATGAAGTCGCGCCGCTCCAGCCGTGGGAACGCGAGGCATGGCAGCGGCTCCCTTTTGGCGATACGCAGATACAGGCGGTCACGGGCGTGCCGGAGCTTTTCGGCGAAGCGGGATACAGCAACGTCGAGCGCATCGGGGCGCGACCCACGGCGGAGGTGAACGGCATTTGGGGCGGCTTCCAAGGCACGGGCAGCAAGACCGTCATCCCCCGCGAAGCCTTTGCCAAACTGACTTTCCGGCTCGTCCCCAGCCAGCGCCCCGCCGACGTGGTGGCGAAAGTGCGCGCTCATTTAGAAAGGAACACGCCGCCCGGCATCCGGCTGGAAATCACCGACGGGCATTGCGGCGAGCCCTACGCGACGGACCCGCATTCCGCCTTCGGAAAAGCCGCGCAACGAGCGTTGGCGACTGCATTTCCCGGCAAGGAACTCGCGCTCATCCGCGAGGGCGGCAGCATCCCCATCGTGAACACGTTTAAGCGCATCCTCGGCGTCGAGACGCTCCTGCTCGGCCTCGCGATGCCCGAGTGCCGCGCCCACGCGCCCGACGAAAACTTCCCCGTGGAAAACTTCGAGTCCTGCATCCGGCTCAACCGCGCACTGCTCGCAGAACTCGGAATGTGATCGCCCGGTTTGCGAGCTGGCTGGGCGGCAGTTTCGTGTCGCTGTGCTTCCCCGCGCACTGCGTCGTTTGCCGCGATGCCACGCCCGACGGCTGTCACCTCTGCGAGACTTGCGAGCAAGACGTAGAGCCGATCCGAGCGCCGCGTTGCGAAAAATGCTCATCGCCATTTCCCGGCGCGATCACCGAGCAATTCACCTGCGCAAACTGCGGCGAACGCGACCTGCACTTCGACTGCGCCATCGCCTGCTATGTGAGCAGCGGCCCCGTGCGCGACTTCATCCACGGCTTCAAATACTTCGGCCAAACGCACCTCCGCCACACCCTCGCCGCGTGGCTCGCTGAGACGCTCGACGACCCTCGCATGACGGCGAAGCCCTTCGACGCGCTCGTGCCCGTCCCGCTCCACCATGTGCGGCAGCGAGAGCGCGATTTTAACCAAGCCGAAGTCCTCGCCCGCCTCATCGCCCCACGCGCCCAGCGCCCCGTCTGGAACGCCCTCAAGCGCATCCGCAAAACGCCTACGCAAACTCGCCTCGACCGCAGCGAGCGCATGGAAAATCTACGCGGCGCATTCAAAGTCCGCCGTCCCGCGCAGGTGAAAGGGAAGCATCTCGTGCTCGTGGACGACGTCTTCACCACCGGCAGCACCGTGGAGGAATGCAGCCGCGTCCTGCGAAAAGCTGGAGCCGCCTCCGTGCGAGTCATCACCATCGCGAGGGCGTAAATTCCGCGTCTTCCGTGGACAACGCTCCGCGCGCCCCCTTATAGAAGCGGCATGTCTTGGCAATCGCTTCGCCCTGAATGGGGGCTCGTTCTTGGCTCTGGGCTCGGCAGTTTTGTCGAGCGCATGGAGATCCTCGCGTCGGTCCCTTATTCGGAAATTGCAGGTCTCCCGCAGTCTTCCGTGCCCGGTCATGCGGGGCGGTTTGTGTTCGGGAAAATCGGCACCACCACTGTCGTCGCGGCCCAAGGGCGAGTTCACCTTTATGAAGGAAAATCGGCAGCGGAAGTGACAGCAGGTGTCCGCTGGATGCAGTCCCTCGGAGTGCAGCGGCTCGTCCTCACGAACGCGGCAGGCACGTGCAACCCCACGTTTTCTCCCGGCTCGTGGATGATACTGAACGACCATCTCAACCTCACGCACACGACGCCGCTCCTCGGTGGCGCGAACTTTTTCGACATGAGTGAAGTGTATTCCAAAACCCTGCGCGCTCGCTTTTCTAAAGTGGCCGCCGAGCTGGGCACGACGCTGCACGAGGGCGTGTATGCCGGGCTGCTCGGCCCGCAATACGAGACGCCCGCTGAGGTGCGAATGCTTCGCACGCTGGGCGCGGATGCCGTCGGCATGAGCACCGTTCTGGAGGCAATCCAAGCCCGTGCGCTGGGGATGGAAGTCGCGGGTTTCTCGTGTCTCACAAATTGGGCAGCCGGACTCCACCCCGGCACGCTCGGCCATGCGGAAGTGCTGGAGACGGGCAAAGCCGCGGCGGCGCAACTCGCGGCAGTGCTGGAGCGGGCGCTGTAGGCTGTCATAGAAGTCGGACGCCCCAGCGCATCCACTGTCGTCCCCGTCAGCCCATTCAGCTTCCTCCGCGTGCCTCCCCTCTCACCACTCGTCCCCTGCCACCACACCCCATTTGATCAAACACAGTCGGGCTTTCAGTCCTGCGCTGTTCCACTTTTAATCACACCCCCTTGCCATCGCCCCCCGCATTCCCTAAAGCACCACCCGCCCGCCGGGACACCACTCACATCGCCCATGACTCCACTCACGCTACCGCCCGATTACCCACGCATCAAACTGGTGAACAGCTTCCACGAACTCATCACCACCCCATTTGCAGACGGCATCAACGCCCTCTGCTGGCCCCGCACACTCCCCGGCGACTTCCGCGAAATCATCCAGCACCTCACCATTAGCCCAGGCATCACCAACCTCGACGACGCACTCCTCCTCAGCCTCCCCCTCAGCCCAGCCGGCCGCACCGCCATCGACATCCTTCTTGAAGACCAGCGGCTCCTCCGCGAGCACGGCCTCGACCCCATCCTCAACTGCATCGACGGCTACCCCCGCGACGAAGACCCCATCCCCACCCACGTCTTCTCCTTCCACGCCGACAGCGCGCCCGTAGAAGCCGAGACCTGGCTCTGCACCTACCACGGTTTCCCCAGCGAGGGCCTCCGCAACGACCAAGCCCAACGCCGCATCGACATCCCCGACACCCGCGCCCAACTCCTCAAGCTCTACGGCGGCGATGAAAACCACGACTTCCTCGAATACCTCACCGACCACTGCTACGACCTCCACTACGCCCCAGCCCCCCACGCCCAACCCTTCTCCTTCGGCCTCGGCAACCTCTGGCGCATCGCCGTGGACTGGCCTGGCAGCCCCGTCCCCCCCTGCATCCACCGCGCCCCCGACACCCGCCCCGGCGACCCGCCCCGCCTCCTTCTCATCAGCTAGAGCGATTTCGGAGGGTTGGGCGTCGGAGGAGGGCGTTTGGGAGGGGAATGAGGCGGGTTCTCTCTGACGGGGCCGGTCCCATTTGCCGGAACCACCGGGTTCCCGTCGGCAACCACCGGGCTCCCGTCGGCAACCACCGGGCTCCCGTCGGCAACCACCGGGTTCCCGCCGCCAACCACCGGGTTCTGACCGTCAACCGCGGGGTTCTGACCGGCAACCGCCGGGTTCCGACCGGCAACCGCGGGCCCCCGAGCGGGAGGAAAGCGGTGGAAAAGGGCAACTCCCGTCCTGCTTTCCCCGCCCTTCGGAGCGCCCCGCGCGACGGCGGTCCCATCTTTTCCCACCCCCGGACTGCAATCCTCACCTCGGAGCGGAAGCGCAATTCCATCTGCCGAAAACAAAGAGACTCAAACTGCGGGAATGACTGACGCGGGGTAGCGCACGCTTCTAGCGTGCTGGTCCCGGCTTCCAGCCGGGACCACAGGGCGGACACGCCCGCGTTCCCTGTTCTCAACGTTCTCCCGCTGCATGTGCCCGGCTGGAAGCCGGACACGGCACGCTGGAAGCGTGCGCTACCCAGCGTCAGTCTTTTTGCCTGCTCACATCGTCCCGTTATTTAGAGAAGACGGTGTAAGTCGCCGGAGAGTCTCGGCCCCGCGCTCGCAGTCTTCCACTTTTCGCTTCACGGGAAGCTCGACACTTCGCCGTGGAGCGCATCTTTTTCCTGCCTCGCTATGAAGCTGCATTTTCCGACCGCCGATATTTTCATCCCCGATGGACGCCCAATTGCCGATGCGCTGGGGCGCGTGACGCATCTCGCCGTGGGGGCGCATCAGGACGATTTGGAGTTCATGGCGTTTCGCGGGATCATCGAGTGTTTCCACAGCGCGACGGATTGGTTCGGAGGGGTGACTTGCACGAACGGGGCGGGGAGTTCGCGGGTGGGAAATTATGCGCGGTTTTCCGATGAGGAGATGATGGCGGTGCGGCGCGATGAGCAAAAGCAGGCGGCGATCGTCGGGCGGTATAGTGCGATGGTGCAGCTCGATTACCCGAGCGCCGTGGCGAAGGCTCCGGGGGATGTGCGGCTGCGGGAGGATTTGCGGGCAATTTTGCAGGCGTCGAAGCCGCGCGTGGTCTATACGCACAACCCCGCCGACAAGCACGAGACGCACATCGCGGTGGTCGTCCCGCTCATCCAAGCGATCCGCGATTTGCCCCGCGCGGAGCGACCCGCCGCGGTGCACGGCTGCGAGGTTTGGCGCGATCTGGACTGGCTACCCGACGGGGAGAAAGTGATCCATGATCTGACCGGCTACGATAATCTCGCTGCTGCGGTGAACGGGATTTTTGACAGCCAGATCGCCGGTGGCAAACGCTACGACCTCGCCGTGCTGGGGCGTCGCCGGGCAAATGCGACGTTCTTTTCCAGCCACACGACGGATGCGAGCGATGCGCTGGCGTTTGCGATGGACCTGACGCCGCTGGCGCACGATGAGTCGCTAGACATCGTGGAGTATGTGACGGGTGCGATCGACCGCTTCCGCGCCGATGTGGCGGGGAAACTGAGAGCGCGCCTTGGTGTGTAAGGGCTACCGTTTGGGGAGTGGGAGCGGGCCTTCGTCCGCTGCGGTATTCGCCGTGGCGATGGCTTGGTCGGCGGGTGCGGTGTCGGAGCCTTCGACCCAGAATACAAGGTCGGAAAATACGTCTGACTTTGTGCCGGCCTTGGTGGTGGGCTGGGTCGCGGTGCGCTTCTTTACATCGGCGAGCACTGCGCCTTCGCGCCGGATGGCGTGGCCGTCGGCATGCTCGCCCCAGTAGCTCGTGGCGAAGGCCAGCGAACGATCCGGCGCAGCTTCATCGAACATGAAGAGGAAGCCGTAGCGAGTGTTGGGCTTGAGCGAGATGCGGTCGCCCTCGCGGAAGTTGAGGACCACGAATTGCCCCGGCATCAGGAATGCGGGCATCCGTGCTTTCGTCGCCGTCGCGAGCGTCGTGTAACGCTCGCCCACGATGAAGTCATCGACGCGCGGATCATCGCTCCAGCTCGCGAGCTTGCCGGTTTTCGTGCCGTTATCGTTCACGGTCGCCGTGCCGGAAATCTCGAAGAGCTGCACGGAAACTTTCGCCCCGAAAACGCTGGGGGCGATGGGCTGCGCGCCGAGGAGGAAGGTGATGCGGTCGAGGAAAAAGCCTTCGTCGCCAGTGATGAACGTCTGCCCGAGATCGCGGTCACTTTCCCCCGCCCCGTCGCGCACGGTTTTGTTGCCCTTGAAGCGCGCACTCGTCGCTGAGAGCGGCCCATGCGCAGGCTGCGCGAGTTTCACCGCCGCGCCGTCTGGCTCGGTCCCGCGCAGAGTCACGACGAGGTCCGCCGAAGCCGATCCGACAAGTGCGGATGTGGCGAACAGGAATGCAAGAGTGGTCTTCATCCGTCCCGCCCTCCGCAATATGTATGCCGTCAGCCACTGCCCGAGCTTCACACGCGACGCCATCACGGACGTTAAGCCGTTCCGGTTTAACGAAGACGTGCGCGGAAATTAGGGGCGCTCGGCGGCGAAGTTATCGAACACTACGGTGCCGACGTTGGATTCCGGCGTCCAAGAACCGCCGCTGAGTTCGACGGTGATGCTGCTCATCGGCAGGCGACGCGGGGTGGTGCGCTGCGCGGTCCAAGTCGCGCCGTCGGGGCTGGTCTCGAAGACGATGGTGTCGTTCACGGCGTTGTGGCGGATGCGCCAGTGGCGGTGCTGCGTGGCGTTGTAGTTGATGAGCGTGTAGTCGCGATGTCCGGCGATCGTTTGGTCGAAGAACATGACTCCGCCCTCGTAGCCCATGAGCAGGAAGTTCTGGCTGTCCTTGGTGAGCGAGAGGAGGGCGTTTGCGCTGCCGCCGGGGACTTGGACGCATTGCACGCGGGCGCTCGCGGCGGTGAGGTCGAGCGCGTTTGTCATGTAGCCGTAGTAGCGGTCGCCGGGGACGTTGACGCGTGGGACGATTTCGAGGCGTCCGTTGCGCTCAAAGACTCCGACGAGTGGGTCCGCCGCGCCAGCGCCCTCGTAGATTGTGCCCATGATTGCGCCGAGCCGCCATTTGAGGGCGTCGCGAGTGTTGTCGTTGAAGTCATCGGCAATCAACGTGGTGGGGCCTCCGCCTGCGATGGTGATCGTCGCCGTCGCCGTAGCGCTGTGGGTCGCGCCGAGGTTGTCGGTCACGGTAAGCGTCACCGTGTAGGAGCCCGCAGCGGCGTAGGTTTTAGAAACCGTCGCGCCGGTGCCCGTGGTGCCGTCGCCGAAGGTCCATGCGTAAGTGGCGATTGTGCCGTCGGGGTCCGAAGAGGTGCTGCCATTGAGCGCGACCGCCGTTCCCGCGATTCCGCTATAAGGTCCGCCGGGACGCGAGACGGGGGGCTGGTTTACGGGAGCGGTGATCGTCGCCGCCGCCGTCGCACTGTGGGTCGCGCCGAGGTTGTCGGTCACGGTGAGCGTGACGGTGTAAGAGCCAGCGGCGGCGTAGGTTTTGGAAACCGTTGCGCCGGTCCCCGTAGTGCCGTCGCCGAAGGTCCATGCGTAAGTCGCGATAGTGCCGTCGGGGTCCGACGAGGTGCTGCCATTGAGCGCGACCGCCGTTCCCGCGATGCCGCTGTAGGGCCCGCCGGGACGCGAGACCGGTGGCTGGTTTACGGGAGCGGTGATGGTCGCCGTCGTCGTCGCGCTGTGCGTCGCACCAAGGTTGTCCGTTACGGTGAGCGTGACGGTGTAAGAGCCAGCGGCGGCGTAGGTTTTGGAAACCGTCGCACCCGTCCCCGTGGTGCCATCGCCGAAGGTCCATGCGTATGTCGCGATGCTGCCGTCGGGGTCCGACGATGTGCTGCCGTTGATCGCGACCGCCGTTCCCGCGATGCCGCTGTAAGGTCCGCCGGGACGCGCAACCGGTGGCTGGTTTACGGGAGCGGTGATCGTCGCCGCCGCCGTCGCACTGTGGGTCGCGCCGAGGTTGTCGGTCACGGTAAGCGTCACCGTGTAGGAGCCCGCAGCGGCGTAGGTTTTGGAAACCGTCGCGCCCGTCCCCGTGGTGCCATCGCCGAAGGTCCATGCGTATGTCGCGATGCTGCCGTCGGGGTCCGACGAAGCGCTGCCGTTGAGCGCGACCGCCGTCCCCGCGATTCCGCTGTAAGGTCCGCCGGGACGCGAGACAGGTGGCTGGTTTGGCACGACGCTGGTCGTGATCGCGACCGTGGTCGTCTCTTCGCTAAACGCGCCGATGTCATCCGTCGCGCGGAGGAGGACGGTGTAGTTTCCAGGGGCACCGTATGTTTTCGCCACGCTCACGCCAGAGCCCGTCGTGCCTCGCCAAAGTTCCACGAGTACCCCGCTACGGTGCCATCGAAATCGAGCGACTCCCCGCCATCGAGCAGCACCGGCTGTCCGACGATCCCTGCGTAAGGCCCGCCGGGATCGGCGATTGGCGCTTCATTCGCAGGTGCGGGTGGCTCAGCTCCACCGCGTTCCATTTTGAAATTATCGAACACGGCCATCCCCGGCGCAGCTTCGTTGAGCCACGTGCCCGCGCTGATTTCCGGGCGAAGCGCGGTGACAGCAAATTGCACGTTGTCCCTCCGCAACGTCTGCCAATTTACCCCATCCGGGCTGGCCTCAAAAACGAACATCCGCGTGGATGCAACGTGGCGGATGCGCCAGAAACGGTGCGCCACCGGGTTGAAAGCGAGGCCTGTCGCGTTGCGCCCGCCAAAGACAGTGTGGTCGAGATACAGCTCGCCCGATTCTACGACCATGAGGAGGAAGTTATTCCTGTCGAGGCTCACGCCGAGCATCGTGTTCGAGTAGCCCGCGCCCACTTGCACGACCTCCACACTGGCGCTGGCATCGGTGAAGTCTCGGGCTGTGGCGGCCACGTAGCCATTGAAGCGATCTCCATTTTGCCCAGCCCTCAACGGGATTTCCAAACGCTGGTTGCGCTCCACGATTCCGACCGCGAGATCGATAGCTGAAGCACCCGAGTATATCGTCCCGGCGATGGTTCCGAGCGTCCATTTTACCGTATCCCGGGCGTTGTCGTTGAAGTCGTCCAACAGCAGCGAAGTGGATGTAGATGTGACGCGGATTTGCAGATAGGGAGACCAGACTTTCGTCCCCCGGTTGTCCGTCGCGCGAGCGCGCAAATTGAACGTGCCAGCGGGCGCATTGGCCCAAGTGATTGCGTAAGGCGCGGTCGTATCCTCGCCGATCTTCGTGCTCCCTCGGTAGAACTCCACCTTCGTCACAGTCCCGTCCGCATCCGCAGCGTCCGCAGTGATCACGACATTCGCTGGCGCAGTAAAAAGCGCGCCCACCGAGGGGCTCGTGATACTTACCGTCGGCGCGAGATTGCCGCCCGTGGAGGTGACGGAAAGATTAGCCGCGGCGCTGGTTCCCCCGTCACCATCCTTCAGCGTGGCGCGAATCGTGTGCGCTGTGGATTGCGACACCGTCGAGAGATACGCCACATTGCGCAGCGCGGCCTGCGCGGCATCGGGAGTCGCGCTGGTATTGAAGCTAATGACGAGCGGCGTGCGATTGTTGGAGATGGAGAGAGTGCCAATCACGACACCGCCAAAGGTCACATTTGTCCCGCTGAGGCCGATTTGTCCGGCACCGTTTCCTTCGTTGCGGAGGGAGAGCGATTCATTCGTCCCGCCGCCGATCACTTCCACACGTAGCTCGCCATTTCCGACATCGGGGCTGTCGCTGTCGTTGGCCGTCGCGGTCGGAGAAAGCACGGTCGCCGTCCCGGTGGCTACTTGCTTGCTGGCGATGGCCCACGCGACAGCGGGCGCTACGTTCCCGAGATTGGGGAAGAGGTTCACCGTGTAGTTCACGGTGAGGCCGAGGTCGTCGGTGACACTGAGAATGTTCGCGTAATAAAAGCCTGCCCCATCGCCTCCCACGCGGACGCTGCCATTGGGCCCAGCAATCGGCGGGTCTTCGTGGGTGTGTACCTCGTGGTGTAAAATCGTCTGCCAAGTGCTGCTGACGGGATGCCCCGGCTGCGGGGTGATGGTGGCGCTGAGAGGATAGGTGGTCGTCACTCCCACGGGATACTTCGCGCCATCCACGGGGCTCGTGATATTCACCACGGGCGGCGCGTGATTTACAAAGACCGGGATGTTGTCCGTCGCCGTCGCGCCTCCGCTATCGGTCACGCGGAGGGTCACATTAAATTTCCGCGTTCCCGTCGCCGTAAAGGTCTTCAGCGGGTTGGCCGCGGTGCTCGTCGTGCCGTCGTCGAACGTCCACAGATAGGTGAGCGTCGCGCCGTCGGCATCATAGGAGCCCGTGCCGGTAAACTGCACGGTGAGCGGCGAAGGCCCGTAGTTCGGCGTGGAAACTCCCACCGCGACCGGCGGCTGATTCCCCCCCGGTGCATAGACGATCCGCTGCACCGCGCCGCCTAAGTTCACGTAGTAAAGCCCGCCCGTCGTCGGGTGCGTGGTGACGAATACGACCGACGGCACGCCCGAGGCAAACGGGCGCACCTCCGTGGGCCGGTTATTCGCGTCTATCACGATATTTTTGATCCACTGCCCGCCGATATCCGCGTGGAAATAGGTGCCCTCATACTGCGCCGGAAAATCGCCGGTGAGATAAAAGACGCCGCCTGTGGACGTGTTGCCGTTAAAGACGGGCCCCGCGACCGGGCATCCCGGGGTGCCCATGTCGCTCGTCGTAGCGGCGTTCCCATTAAAGACCCCAGTCCGAGGAGCCACACCTGCCGCGCGGCTGTAATCGAGGATCGGGCGGCTGTGGACCCACTTGGCTATCGAGCTGGGCACTTGCTGGGCGGGGTTCGCAGGGTTCGGCCACGATGGCGTGCCGAGCGTTTCCTGGATGAGCAGGTCTTTGAATTTGAAGAACCCTCCCAGCGGATTCGGCGCATCGAGATTCACGGCGGACGACGCCTGATAGTTGAAGTTCGCATCCAGCCCTTCGTAAATCGGCCAGCCGCAATTCAGCCCTGGGCCATTCACAATATGCACATCCTCGCGCGTCCCATACCCCACATCGCCGAGGTATATCGTGCCGGGATTTGCCGCGTTTCGATTGTGCGAACCGGTGTCCGAGCGGAGCGACATGCGGTAAGGATTGCGCAGCCCGAGCGTCCAGACGCGCGACTTCGCCGAGCGCGGATTGGCCGAGTCAAAATACGGATTACTCGGGATCGCGTCGCCCGTCGCAGGGTCAATGCGGAGGATTTTCCCATTCAGCGAACTCAAAAGCTGCGAGCGAAACGCGCCCACATCTTCTGCCGCCGTGATGACGCCCTCCGCACGAGCCTGCGACGCGAAGCTTCCACCCACATCACCGCCGATATCCGTCGCGCTATAGCTCGCCCCATCGCCGCACGAGGCCAGCAGCGTGCCGTCCGTGCCAAAGATCAGCGACCCCGTGCCGTGCGACTCATGGAGGATCGGGAAGCCCGTATTCACCGCCTCGCCCACCAGCACCCGGCGGCTCGCGGGGTCCACCGTGCGAAGGCCATCGCTCACCCGCGCCGTATAGCGCGTGATGCGCCCGATCGTCGGCGCAGAATTGATATTCGCCGTCGCGCTATAGCTCGGTGTCCCGAAATACAGCAGGTGGTGCCGGTCCACCACATAGAGCAGGTAAATATAGCCGTTCTGCTGAAACATCGGATCGAGCGCCACGCCGAGCATCCCGAAATCCCGCCACGACATCACCTCCTCACTAATATCCACCATCGGCGTCGCCAGCTTCACCCCATTTTCCACGATCCACACCTTCCCGCCCCGCTCCCAGACATAATGCCGGTTATTTGGCCCGCTCGTATCGAAAGTGAGACCCACCGGGCTATTCCACCCGCTCCCGATGGGCTGCTCAATGAACCCCGTAGGCAGCGAAATCACGGCAAAAGCCGACATCACATGGAGCGCAAAAAGAGCAACGAACACAGATGAACTGAAGAGTTTTTTCATAATCGGAGAAGTGAATCCAGCGCGTCACCGAAGCACTCCCGGGACGCAACAAGGCGTGAGAACTATAATTACCATATTTCCATGGCAAGACTTTTGCATCGCAGACTTAGGGATTCTTAAACACGAACGCCGCGATTGACTCGGAAGACGTGTGGAGAAAAACGGGGCGTAAACCGCGTCGTGGCTCCCGCCGCCCCGGTGGGAATCCCCGACACGCGAAGCGCACACTATTAGCGCGTGCCACCGAGAGAATGGCGCTGCGCGTAAAGGGGGTTCCCGTCGAGGGCGACGGGAGCCACGACGCGCTATCGCGAGTTCGTCAGAGAAATTAAGATGCGTGAACCCTGGACGCACGAGGCTAGAAGTTGACACTCGCGAGTGAATCCCACTAAGAGCCCCGCACTCGCTCCATGAATCTTCCGACCCACGCGAAACGTCTGTTTCCATCCACCGCGATCGCGTTTGCGATATTGTGGATCGGCGATTTTTGGGTTCGCTGCGTGTGGAGGCCCCCGGTGGCGTTTGCGCCCGGCGACCTTTGGGGGCCGGGTGATGGGGCAGAGCCAGGCATTGGATGGCTGTTGCTCGGACAGGTCATTATTGCGGTGATTTGGTCCATCCGCTTCGCCTCGCCCAAGTCGGCAAAAAGAGCGGCGATTACTTGCCTGTCTGCGGGGCTGGTGAGCCAGGCGTGTTCGCTCGTTGCTCATGGCGCTTCGCCGTGGACGCTGGGTCTCGCGATGAAGGGGTTCGTCGCGGGGGTTTTTCAAGGGACGCTGCTCGCCGTGGCATTCCTCACTGCTGCGCGGTGCCGCACTTCTCGGACGGTTCGGATGTGGGTGTTGCGTTTCGCGTTGGCGTCGGTGCCGCCGTCGTTACTGCTCGTCGGGGCGGAAGTCGCGCTGCGAATTTCCGGCTACGGGTTTGACCCTCATCTTTTTGTCCGCGCCACGGACGGAGCGCTCCGTGCGAACGAGCGATTCGCATGGCGATTTATGCCGAGTGCCTTGGCGCGGTCCCCTGCTCCGGAACGGCTCGCGGTGCCCAAGCCGCCCGGAACCCGGCGTGTTTTCCTGCTCGGGAGCTCGGCGGCGATGGGCTACCCGAGTCCGGCGTTCGGCGTAGGGCGAGTGCTTGAGGTGATGCTCCAGGCTGCGCATCCCGACGTGCGGGTCGAGGTCATCAACACCGCGATGACGGCGATCAATTCCCACGTCGTGGCAGAAATTGCGCGCGAGTGCCGAGACTACGAACCAGACCTGTTCATCGTGTACACGGGGAACAACGAAGTCGTGGGTCCATATGGCCCCGGCACTGTCCTCAGCGCCGTGCAGAGCAACCGCTTGTTCATCCGCGCCGGGGTCGCGATGTCGTCACTGCGGGTTGGTCAATGGATGAGTCGGCTGACGTCCGGGAGCGGGCCGGTGCGCTGGGGCGGGATGGAGATGTTCGCGAGCAACGCCATTTCCGCAGGCGATTCGCGGCTGCTGGGTGTGGTTGAAAACTATCGGGCAAACCTCGCCAGTATCTGCGCCAGCGGCGGGAGTGCGGGAGCGCGCGTCATTCTATGCACTGTGCCGGTGAACCTCCGCGACCTCGCGCCGTTTGGCTCGCCCGAAGCCGCCACTCGCTACGCACGCGGGCGGGAGTTGCTGGACGCTGGGAAGGTCGTGGAAGCCGGCGAAAGCTTTGCCGCCGCTCGGGATATGGATTCGGTGCGCTTCCGAGCCGACTCAGCGCTGGTATCCGCCGCCCGCAGGGTGGCGGAAGCGGAGGCCCGTCCAGGGCTGGCGCTCGCCGATCTCGCAGCGGGACTGGAGAAACGCTCCGGCGGAGCGCCAGGGGACGACTTTTTCCTCGAACACGTGCATTTGAACTTTGCCGGAAATTACGCCGCCGCGCTCATCATCCTTGACGCGATCGAGCCGGGCGCAGTGGGTCGCGCTCCGGACGCTGAGACTTGCGCAACGGCGCTCGCCTTTACTCCTTGGGACGCTGCGGCGGGCGCAAAGATGGTGCTCGATTTACTGGCGCGCCCGCCATTTGGCCCGCAACACGAAAACCTGCGGCAGAAGGCGCGCGAATCCCTCGCCGAGGCGCAGGCAAAAATACGCGCGACGGGCGCTGTCGCTGCTGCACGAGCGGTGTACGAAAAGGCCGCAAGCGAGCGACCGAACGACTTCTGGATCGCGTCGAACTTCGCCAGCTTCCTCTCCCAGACGGGCGATACCGTTGCCGAAACCACCGTCCGCCGCCGCACCGTGGAACTGCGCCCCGAGGTCGCATCGAGCAAGGTGGAGCTGGCACGGGTGCTTTGGAAATCCGGCAGGGAATCGGAGTCGCGCGAGCTTTTTGAAAATGCAGAAACGCAGATGCCGGAGAACGCGGCACTTCGCAAATCGATCGCCGATGTCTTTCTTGAAAACAACCAACTCGACGCTGCCGAAAAGCAGTTGCGCGCCACGCTCGCCATCCAGCCGGAATTTCCTTCGGCGCAGGTCAATCTCGCCGCTATCGCGCAATCAAAAGGCAATTTTTCGGAAGCGGAGCAACTGTTGCTCGCCGCCCTCGCAGTGAGGAGTGATGCCGCCGCTCACGCAAATCTCGGCAACTTGCTCGTCCGCCAGAATCGCACCGAGGAAGCGCTGCCGCACTTCGAATGCGCGGCCAAACTTGAGCCGCGCGACATCGGCGCGAGCCAGAATCTCGGCGCCGCATTGCTCGCCGTTGGGAAGCTCGCCGAAGCGGAGGCTGCCTTTCGCAAAGTGCTGGAACTCGACGTGCGCAATGTCCGCGGCGAGTTCAGCCTCGGGCAAGTCAGCGCGCGACGCGGCGACTGGCTCGATGCCGAACTCCGCTGGCGCGCAATCCTTTCGCGCCAACCCGGATTTCTCCCCGCAGCACGCGAACTTGCCTGGCTGTTTGCCACCGCTCCCGACGATTCCGTCCGCCGGGCCGACGAAGCCATCGCAATCGCCGAGCGTCTGCGACAAGCCGCAGCAGATGCTCCAGCCGTGCTCGATGCGTTAGGTGCCGCTTACGCAAATGCGGGTCGTTTCGACGAAGCCGTGGCCCAAGCGACTCGTGCTGCGGAACTCGCGGAAAAAGCGGGCGACCCAACCGCCGCAGAAATCCGCGAACGCATTGCACTCTACCGGGCGGGGCGGCCTTTTCGCACAAAGCTCTGAATTTCTTGCGCCGGTCGCGTGTGGTTGCCGACGAGGTGGCGACGGTGCATGGTACGGCGATGTCGGATGATATTCTATTTTGCCTGCAAAACACACGCTGCCCGATCTGCGCACGGCCAAACTCGTGTCGGATGGAAACGGGGGAGGCTTTCAAGGGACCTTGCTGGTGCGAGGGCCCGCAGCTCACGGAGGCGGCGATGCGGCGAATGCGCGATACACTGCCCGAGGGGCGCTGTCTTTGCTCGGACTGCCTCGCCGCCATCGCTGCTAACCCCGACGTTTCGTGGGGTGAACTGAAACGCCGCCACGCTCGAGACTGAGGGCTGAACCGTAATTGGACGAAGTGTTCTGTTGACAATAGCCCCCCGATTCATAGCTTCCGCGCTCCTTTTTCTAAAAATACCGATATATGGCCAACACAGCATCAGCCGCAAAACGCGCACGCCAAACCGTCCGCCGCACCGTTCGCAACCGCAAGGCGAAGGGCATCATCAAAGGCGAACTCAAAGGCATCCGTGCCGCAATCACTGACGGCAAGAAAGCCGACGCCGCCAAGCTCCTCTCAGAGGTCAGCAGCGTTCTCGATAAAGCCGCGAAGAGTGGCCGCATCCACAAGAACAAGGCGAACCGCCACAAGAGCGACCTCGCCAGCAAGATCGCGGCTCTCAAGTAGTCGCCCGCCTTTCCGGGCCTATTGCCCGTGAACGGCTTTGTTTTTCTTTTCTCCATCCCTTGCGATGGACGGGTTGCATCTGCGAGCGGGAACCGCTCGGCACCCTGTAAAATCGGGCTTTCCCAGCGTTTGCTCACTCCAAATGCAGAGGGTTGAAAATTGTTTGTCGAAACCCTTGCGCGCCAAGAGTGAGGTCCGTATAAAGCGCGCCCACGTTTCAAAAAAACGGGTAGATACCGAAGTGGCCAAACGGGGCGGACTGTAAATCCGCTGGCTTACGCCTTCATTGGTTCGAATCCAATTCTGCCCACTCCCCCCACAATTATCGTTGTGCCTATGGACGCACTCTCCGCCATCATCCGAGCCGAAACGGCTGCCTCCGGCTCCATCCCCTTCCGGCGCTTTATGGAACTCGCGCTGTATCACCCGCAGCACGGCTATTACACCTCGGGCCGCGCTCGCGTCGGACGTGCAGGCGACTTCTTTACCAATGTCAGCGTGGGCTCGCTCTTCGGGCGGCTCTTGGCGCGGCAGTTCGCGGAGCTTTGGCAAATGCTCGGCCAGCCTGCGGAGTTCACCATCGTCGAGCAGGGCGCGCATGGCGGAGACTTCGCTGCGGACGCGCTCGCGGGGCTGCGTTCCTTTGCCCCTGAGTGTTTCGAGGCCACCCGTTACCGCATCGTCGAGCCCTCGGCGGCGCTCCGGGAGATGCAGCGCGGGCGGCTTGCGGAGTTTGCGCAGCGCGTTGAGTGGTGCGAATCCCAAGCGATGCTCCCGCGCTGGACCGGCGTCCATTTCTCCAACGAACTCGTAGATGCCTTCCCCGTCCACGTCGTGATGTGGGACGGCTCCACGTGGGTGGAAAAACACGTCGCATGGGGCAGCGAGGGCTTTCACTTCGTGGACCAGCCGCTCGCCTCTCCCGAGCTTGCCGCTGCGTGTGCGGCGATCCCTACGCCGCTCGCGGGCACCATCACCGAAGTAAATCTCGCCGCCGCCCAGTGGCTTGCGGAGACTGCGGCGCGGATGGAGCGCGGCTACGTCTTGCTCGTGGATTACGGCTGGCCGCGCGAAGAGTATCACTCCCCTACCCGCACCACTGGCACGCTCAGCGCCTATGCGAACCATCAGCGCGTGGAAAACCCGCTCACCCGGCCCGGCGAGATTGACCTCACGTCGCATGTGAATTTCTCCGCCCTCGCCGATGCTGCGCGTCTTGTGGGGCTAGAGCTGGCGGGCTTCACTGACCAGCATCACTTCATGGTCGGGCTGGGCGAGGCGCACTTCGCCGATGGGCACAATGCCTCCGACGTCCGTGCCTTTCAGACGCTCATGCACCCGCAGTTCATGGGCCTCGCCTTCAAGGTCGCCGCCTTTGCGAAACGTGCCCCGCTCGGCCCCCTTGCGGGCTTTCGCTACGCGCGTCACGCGGGCACGGGCTACACGCTTTGATGGCCGCTCACGGCTTGCAAAAGCGGTAGTGCGAGACGTGCCAGTCATCGCCGCCCGCGTAGCCCCACAGCTCCGCGCACGCCATGTAAAAGACCCGCCAATACGCCCACCAGCGGCGCGCATTTTCCGCGCCGTAAGTCTCCTCGAACAGCGGCCAAATCTCCTCGCGATGAGCGTCCATATTTTGCAGCCACGCCTCCGCCGTCTTCGCGTAGTGCGAGCCGTTCACGCACCAATGTTCCTCGATGCGCAAATCCTCCTGGAAGTAGAGCAGCAGGTCATCCGAAGGCATCTGCCCGCCTGCGAAAAAGTAGCGCGTCATCCAATCGCTCGGGCCCTTGTCGATGTAGTGGTAGGCGTATTCGCGGTGAGTGAAAATGTGGACGAACAACTTCCCGCCCGGCACCAGCCAACGCGCCACTTTCGCCAGCAGAGCGCGGTAGTTTTTCATATGCTCGAACATCTCCACACTCACGCACCGGTCGTATTCCCCAGGAGCCTCGAACACGTTCATATCCGCCGTAATGATGGTCAGATTCCCCAAGCCGCGCCGCGCCGCCTCTGCATCAATGTGCGCCTTCTGCGTGCGCGAGTTTGATACGCCTGTGATCTGCGCCCCCGGATACTTCTCCGCCATCCACAGCGACAGCGAGCCCCAGCCGCAGCCGAGTTCTAAAATGCGCTGCCCATCCGCCAGCGCAGCCCGCTCGCAAGTCAGCGCCAGCATCCGCTCTTCCGCCGCATCCAGCGTCGCAACATCGTCGGGCCACAGCCCGGAGCTGTATTTCAGCCGCTTGCCGAGGCAGAGCTGGTAAAAGCGCGTCGGCACTTCGTAGTGCTGCACATTCGCATCCTGCGTCTGCTCCGCGATCCCGCGCGTCTTCAAATCGGCCACGTAAGCAAGCAGCGCCGCCCGCTGCGCCTCCACGCCGGGCCGCGCGTGCTCCCGCAGTGTCCCCGCCAGCAGTCGCCGGATACCCAATCGGATGAGCGAGTCGGGCACCAAATTCTTTTCCAGCAAAGCGTCGAGATTGAGCATGAGAATAACCAAAGTGTGAACAGACACCACCGCACAGGCGACATCCGAGTTGATAGAACGTTCGCCCACCCGCCTCTAGCGGATGCTACGAAGTACGAAAAGCCGGAGCTACTGCCGCCGCCACCACGGAACGAACGCACTGACGGTGCGCTGGTATTCACGGTAGGCGTCGCCTTTGCTTTTCACCGCATATTCCTCGGTGAGCGGGATGCCCGTCACTTTCCACAGGAAATAGAGCATCAGCAGCGGGCAGATGAGCGTTACCCAACCGCACGGCGAGCCGAGTGCGGTGAGGAAAAACGCCCACCAGATGAGGCTCTCGAAGAAGTAGTTCGGGTGGCGCGAGTATCCCCACAGCCCGACCTGGCAAACGCGCCCCCGGTTGGCGGGGTCGGCCTTGAAACGTGCAAGCTGGCGGTCGGCGATGGCTTCGCCGCAGAGTGAAATGACCGCAAGGGCGAGCCCCGCGATTTCCATCACGGAGAGGACGGGCGCGGGATTCCACGCGATGATGAGAAATGGGAGGGAAAAGATGGTCACGAGCACCGCTTGCATCTGGAAAAAGAGATAGAACATCCCCGTGCCCGGCCAGCGTGCGCGCAGCGTTTCATAGCGGGTGTCTTCCACGGGATGATGCTTCAAAACGCGCAGCAAAATGTAAGTCCCCAGCCGCAGACTCCAAAGCACACCGATGGCGACGATGGGCCACTTGCGCGCGGCGCTACCGGGCGAGGTGAGGGCATAGAAGGGCGCGAGGATGGCGACGCCGTAGGACCACGCGACATCGAGAAAACCGTAGTTTTTCACCCGAACGCTGATCGCCCACGTAGCGGTGAAGTAAGCGACGGCGATGGCGAGTCCGATGAGGAGTGAAGTGAGCATGTTAGTCTAGGAAATGCGCCGCGCGGCCCGGCGAAGAACGGGGAGCATGGCGTAGTAGATCGCGGCGGCAACGAACGGCGCAAGCAGCGCCCATACAATGATCCCACGGACCGCGATCATGCCGAAATCGGCGAAGAACTTAGTCACATCAGCGCTGAAGCGTTCGAGCAAATACGGGATGGAAAGTGGGATGTGCGGGATGCCAAAGAGGTCGTTGCCTGCTCGGTACATCGGGATGAGTAGGACCAATTGCGCGGGGTATGCGAGGTAGTTGATGAGTTGGATGACGGGTTGATTGAGCCTCAAAATCCAGGCTGCGAGTCCGCACAAAAGTGTGGCGGAACCAAGGATGGGGAACACGCCGAGGATAAACCCGAGAGCCACGGTGAGCGCGAGTTTTTCGGGAGTGGCTCCCTGTTTTAGCTGCGCTATGACGGGCGCAACGATGCGTCGTCGCCACCACGATTCGCGCGGGACGGCGTCGGTCATTTGCGGCGGAGAATCAAGTCTTCCATCTTCGCCGTGAGCGGGAGGCGGAAGAGCTGGATGAGCATGTAAGTCGCCATCGCGATATTGCCCAGAAGCAGGATGCCAAGCAGCCAACCCACACGCGCGAGCACCGTGGTCTCTTTATACGCCAGCCACGCGTAAAACGTGAGGAAGGCGAAGTACGTATCGAACAATGTAGCGATGAACCAAGGATGAGTGGCCACGGCGCGCGGGGTTTTCCAAAGCGCGACCTCCGTGCTCGCCCACCCGGTGACGGCGAACATGCTGATGAGGACGATGATGAATGCGATGCGCAGGAAAAGAATCATGGCTTTGGTAAGTTACGTTTCGGTCCCTGCGGAAGACTCATCCGTGCCGCAGCCGGGGATTATTAGGAAGGGTGTAAATTGCCTGCACGACGCTGATGTTCCGCATGGCGAAGGCGGCTTCGCAGTATTGGAGGTAGTAGTTCCATTTGCGGATGAAGCGGTCGTCGAAGCCGAGTGCGCGGACTTCGGCGAGGCGGGCGTTGAAGTTGTCGAACCACATTCGTAGCGTGCGGGCGTAGCTGAGTCCGATGTCTTTGATGTCGTGGAGAAACAGGTCGCCGGTCTTGTTCATCGCGGCGTTCACGCGGCTGATGCTGAGGAGGAGCGAGCCGGGGAAGATGTGCTTTTGAATCCAATCCACCCCGCGGCGAAGCTCGGCGTGCCGGTTGTCAGGGACGGTGATGTATTGCACGCCGACCATGCCGTGCGGCTTGAGCAAGCGGTGGAGCTGGCGGCAGTAAGTGGGCAGGTAGCGGTCGCCGAGCGCTTCCATCATTTCGATGGAGACTATCTTGTCGAACTTGCCGTCGAGCTTCCGGTAGTCTTCGAGCAGGATGTCCACATGGTCGGCGATTCCTTCGCGCTCGAACCGCTCTTTTGCATAGCGGAATTGCTCCTGCGAAATGGTGACGGTCGTCACACGGCATCCGTAGTTTTTCACCGCATGACACGCGAAGCCGCCCCAGCCGCTGCCGATTTCCAGCACATGGTCGCCGCTGCGGATGTGGAGCTTGCGGCAAAGCGCGTCGTATTTCTCAATCTGCGCGGCTTCGAGCGATTGGTCCGGCGCGGTGAATATCGCGCTGGAGTAGGTCATCGTCGGATCAAGCCACAGACTGTAGAAGTCGTTCCCGAGGTCGTAGTGCTCGGCGATGTTTTGCCGGGCGGTGGTGAGACTGTTGGGGCGCAGCAGGTGATTGATTCGGTTGGTGAACTTGAGCAGGCCCAGCGCGAACGAGCGCGTTCTGGAGCCGGACATCGCGGGCGAGTTCTCGATATTCAGGACGGCCCACGAGATGACGCGCTCAATGTTGTCCGTGTCCCATTCGCCATCGACGTAACTTTCCCCAAACCCAATATCGCCATGGAGCACGCAGCGCTTGAAAAACGCTGCGTCGCGAATGCGCATGGTTGCATGGATTGCCGCGCCGGGAGTTCCGATGGTGCGCTTGCTCCCGTCGGGAAGCTCCAGCGCGAGGGCGCCCTCCGTCATTCTACCAAGTGCATCCAGAACGATGCGCTGGTAAAGGCCGGGCTGTGTCGTTGCGGAAAGTGGAGCTGTGGCGGCGAGCGATTCGTTCATGGGGCTTTCGGAGCGATGGAAGAATGTGGTTTCAGGACGTCGCGCTGCATGTCGGGATTTGCGTTTTTGCGATGAAATGGGAGCCGTTTCAACCACAGAATGAACGCGTGCCAATGAATGAGGCTGATCACTTTCAGCGTGATGAGCGGATATTTGAGGGTCAGCCACATCAGTCGTCCTGTGGTGAGCGGCGTGCGTTTTCCCGTGAGCGCGCTGAGCAACACGCGGCGCTCGCCGTCGCGGTCGTCGATGTGAATGTCGAGGATTTCGCCGGGGACGCGGAGTTTGAAGTCGAATGAAAGGTCGAGCGCAGAGAATGGGGAGACGTAGAAGTGCTTCGGTGTGATGAGCCGGAAGGTGCCGTCGGGAGTCGGTGCGGGGATAAGGTACGGTTTCATCTCGCGGAACGTGTTGCCGACTTGGACGACGGCGCACAGCGGCGAGCCCGCTGCGTCGAAGCAGAAGTAGAATGAGACTGGATTGAAAACATAGCCGAGCACGCGCGGGAGTGTGACGAACTGGATACGCCCGCCGGGCGGGAATTGGATGCCGTTCAGAGCGAGATAGCCGATGACGTTCTCCTTCACCGACTTGGTCTCAAGTCCCTCAATCGTGAGGTGATCACGATCCCGAAACTCGTAGAGGTTCCAGCGATTCCGGCTGAGGAACGGAATGCGGAGAGAGTCGATCTCATCGAGATCGAGGGAGAACATGAAGATACGATAGCGAAACTGATTCACCTTCGGCTCCAGCCGGTGATGCATCACGTCGCATTCGTAGAGGCACGAGTTCATGCCCAAATCGGCTCGCCCGTCACGGCGCGTGCGCATTCCAGCCCGCTCGTGAAACCGTCTTCGTGGAAGCCATACTTGAACCACGCTCCGGCGTAGTAGGTCGTTTGGTCGGGTGTGATGAGGTTGAGCGCGGGCAGTTCTTTTTGCGCGGCGATGGCGGCGAGGTTGAAAAGCGGATGCTCGTAGTCGATGCGGCGATGCACTTTATCGGGCGCGATTTGGTCGTGGCAGTTGAGCGAGACGAAGTAGTTCACGCGGTCCGATACGCCTTGGAGCTGATTCATCCAATAGTGGACGGTCGGGAGTCCGTTGCCGCCGGCCTCGATCCGGTAGTTCCACGCAGCCCAGCAACGGCGGGTGCGCGGCATGATGGATTCGTCGCTGTGAAGCGTGGCGATATTTGGCTGGTATTTGAATTCCCGCAGCAGCCGCGACTCCGTGTCCGTCGGGTCCGCGAGTATTGCCAGTGCTTGATCGGCGTGGCAGGCGAGGACGACTTTGTCGAACTCCCGCACCTCGCCATCGGCGGAGGTCACGCGGGCAGTAGTGGCGGTGCGCTCGACGCGGACGGCTTTCTTATTCACCCCGATGCGGTCGCGGAATGGGGCGGTGATTTTCTGCACATACGACTTCGCGCCGTTCAGGACGGTGTGCCATTGGTGCTGCGTATCGAGGCCGAGAAACCCGTGGTTGTGCCAGAATCGCAGCAGCGTCACTGCGGGGAAATCGAGCATCAGCGCAGGTGGCGTGCTCCACACCGATGCGCTCATCGGGACGAGATACCGCTGCAAAAAGTCCGTGCCGTATTTTCGTTCCGCCACGTATTCGCGGAGCGTCATCGTCGCATAGCGGGGGTCGTCGAGGGCCGCGACCGCCTCTGCGTTGAATCGGTTGGTCTGCATCAGCATTTTCCAATGACGCAAATTCAGGAGGTTGCGGCGCTGGCCGAAAAGGAGATTCAGGCTTCCACCATTATACTCCAGCCCGCTCGTGCACTCCCGCACGCTGAAGGACATGTCGGTCGGCTTCGTCGCGACATCCAATTCGCTGAAAAGGCGGGTGAGGTTCGGATACGTGACGTGATTAAACACCATGAACCCGGTGTCGATGGGCACCGGGCGTCCGGCCTCGTCCACCGTGATCGTATTGGTGTGACCACCGACGTAGTGGTGCTGTTCGTAGAGCGAAATGTCGTAGCGACCGTGCAGAAAATGCGCAGCGCCCAGCCCGGAGATGCCTGTGCCGATGATTGCGAGCGATTTCACGGTTCGGGAATCTGAGGCACCATCACGAACCGCGCCGGATCGTAGCCCTGCGCGGCAAGCCTCGCCATGATCTCGCCGCGCGTCTTCTCCGGCAGGGTTTTTCCGCGCGCCATAATCCATCCGTAATTGCGGGAAGGATGCCCGACAACCGTCCAGCGATACTGCGGGTCGAGATCGATGATGAGATATTCGACGGTGACGAAGCCGAAGAACCTCACGCGCCACTCGGCATTCGTCTCGCGATTGTGTACCCACGCCAGCGCATCCACGCGCTGCTGAGGGGCGGCGAACGAGCCCTTCCGGGAGACGAACCAATTATCAATACGCCCGTCTGCCCGCATGGCGTAGCTCTCCACCGAATCCACGCGGCCTTTTTCTGCAAAGTAAGGGATGTTCGAGATGACACGCCAATCGCCCATATAGCGCTTCAAATCCACATGCTGCACCGTGCGCAACGGGGCGGTTTGAGTCGCGCATCCGCTGATGAATGCGGCAAAAAATAGGAGCAGTAAGCGGATAGAAGTCATCGTGATAAACCGACTGTATCCAATCGCGTCGGCGGCGAGAAGAACCTTCCAAGCTCACGCTGCCGAAACTCGAAGATGCGCTCTATATCAGGCCGGACGAGGAGTCCGTGGAGGGGGAAATCGAACCACACTGCATACCGCACCACGTCGCGGCAAAGCGTGCCGCCGTACCTCGGCTCAAAGATGTGCTCATGATGCCAAAGCCGATACGGCCCGCGTCGTTGCTCATCCACAAACCGCCGCTGCGGCTCCCATACCGTGATTTCGCTCTGCCAGCGTACGGGCACGCCGCGCACCCGCAAGCGGTAGTCGATGAGAGCGCCCTGCTTCATTAGAATCGGCCGTGGCGAGAGGATGCGGAAGTTCACCCACGGGGGCGTAATGCGCTCCAGATTCGCAGCATTGGAGAAAAACGGGAAGACTTCACAGACCGGGCGAGGTAGCCAAAGTTCGCAGGAAAATTCGCGGAGTTTCATCGCCAAAAATTAGACACCCATCGACGGTGATCCGAGCGCAGCCATCTCGACGCTAAGCAAGTCTTGCAACTTCTTCATTCCTCTCCGGATACGAGCCTTCACAGTCCCGACAGGGAGAGCGAGTTTCTTGGCCACGGTCGGATAGGGCATATCGTCGAAGAATGCGAGTTGGATGGCCGCTTGTTGATCCGCGTTCAATTTCGCAATCGCTGCGCGAATGATCGCTGCACGCTCGGCGGTAATAGCATCCAGCCGCGAGTCTCGATCATCGAATCGAGCGTCCGTTTTTCCCTCCTCTTCAAATTCGGAATTTAGCCGAGCCCGGCGATTCACACTACGCAACCGGTCGATGGACTTGTTCCTCGTCAGCGCGACGAGCCAAGTCGATGCTTTGCCCTTCGCACCATCAAACGCCGCCGCCCGATCCCACACCAAAATGAAGACGTCTTGGACTACATCCTGAGCGGCTTCGCGGTTGTTTAGCACCCCCATCGCAACGGTAAAGAGGAGCCCATGCATCTGGCGGTAGAGGGCGTCGAAGCTCGCACGATCTCCGTTGGCTATTTGCTCCAAGAGGCGAGTTTCTTCTGCGGGTCCTGCATCCATGTCTTTTAGTCGGTTATTATTGTTCATGTCTAGACTTTGTCTCGTTTTTCCCGAGTTGTCAAGAGTTTGTCTATGCATCTTTTAAGAGAAAGGGATCGTTTTATTGAAGATGTCTCACTTTTGTCTCACTTTTAATCCGCAATAATGAATCATGGAGTTTCAATAGCGATCGCCGCGCGCCGCACGGGGCTTTCCCAACACGTTATCCGTGCGTGGGAGAAGCGCTATGGGGCGACCCGCCCATCGCGGACCGACACGAAACGGCGACTATATTCCGATGAGGAAATCGAGCGCCTACAACTCCTCCGCAGAGCCACGCAAGCCGGACACAGCATCGGGAATATCGCCACACTCAGCGTCGATGCGCTCCGCATTCTTGCTGAAGAGAAGACGCCGGATGGAGCCCCGGAAAGCTTACCCGACACGGCAGAGACAATCCTTTCAGCAGCGCTCGACGCAGTGCGATCGCTCGACTGCACAGCTCTGGAGAGCGTGCTCCAGTCCGGCGTCGTCACCTTGGGGCGAGGGCTGCTGACGCTCCGCGTGATCGTACCGCTGATTCAACAAATCGGCGATGGATGGGAACGCGGCACCCTTCGAATCGCTCACGAACACTGCGTTAGCGCCGTAATTCGGACGGTGCTCGGGGCCTTCGTGCACGCTCATTCGCCTACGGCAAATGCACCCGTCCTAGTCGTCACCACGCCGCCCGGCCAGGTCCACGAACTCGGTGCGCTGATCGTTGCCTCCACAGCCACGGACTGCGGCTGGAAGGTCGTCTATCTTGGGCCGAGCTTGCCACCTGAGGAGATCGCCGCCGTTTATGAGCGGAGCAATGCAAACGCCCTGGCACTCAGCATCATCTATCCGGCAGACGACCCGATGCTTCCCGCGCAGCTTCGCGCGATCCGCCAACTTTTGCCCACAGCGCCCATCATTGCCGGCGGACGCGCAACAGTCAGCTACCAAGCCGTCCTCAGCGAGGTCCGCTTCACCGTCTGCGAAGACATCGCCAGCACGATCCGCGTCCTAGAAGCCGTCCGCATGGCGCGGATTCCTTCAGCGTCGTAGCTCTGGCTCGCCCTTGAGATACGCCAACAAGTCGGCCAGTTCTTGCTTGGAGAACGCCTGCTCCAGCCCCGTCGGCATGAGCGAAGTCGGCAGCGCCTCCAGCTTCTTCACTCCGCTTCGCAAAAGCGCAATCTCCTGCGCCAGCGGGCCTCGCAGAGTGATGCTCGTCGCCGTTTCACTCGCGAGGACGCCACTCACCGAGCGCCCGTCCTTCGTCTCCGCCACGTAGTTTGCGAAGCTCGGCGCGATCTCCGCATCCGGCTCCACGATGTGAAAAAGGATGTTCTCTTTCGTCTGCCCACGAATGTCGAAAAGGTCCGGCCCGACCGCGCTCCCCTCGCGTTCCAGCCGGTGACACGTCGCGCAAACGTTGCGGAAAACCACGCGCCCTTTCGTCGAGTCGCCATTCAGCGTCAGGGCAGTTTTCGCCTCATCCAGCGCCTTCTGCCGAGCTGCCGAGCTCTGCACCGTGAAGATCGCCGCCGCCCGTTTGCGCACCTGCTCATCGGTGTGTTTTTGGAAAAGCGCGCGCCGCTGTGTGTGGAACGCGATCACCGGTATCCGCCCCCCGTCGAGCGCATCCAACACACCCGGAAAAAGTGCAGCGTTTGCCAGCAGCGAGCCCAACACCACCTCGCGGCGCGAGGGCGACATCCGCGCCCATGCGCCCTCCGGCAGTAGCACCCGCGCGGCGTCCGAATCTGCAAACGCCGCAAGCAGCCGCGTCGCTTCCGTCTGGATTTCATCATCCGCATCCATCGCCAATTCCACCAGCGCGCCAGCGCCCGACATCCGCCCGAGCAGCCGCACCGCCAGCAATCGCTCGGGGCGCGGGCGAGCGGCGTCTCTCGCGATCGCGGCGCAGTCGCCGAGAACCTCCACGCCGTCCAGCCGCTCTCCCGAACGCAGCGCAGCACCCAGAATCAACGGCGCGCGAAACTCCCGGCGTGCGTCCAGATGCTCAACCGCCAGCAGCGTCTTCACATTAGAAAACGAACGCCCCACGGCCACGAGGAGTTCCTGTGGATCCAGCCCCACCGTCTTCGATTCCCCTGCAAATGACTGCAAAAACTCAGCCTCTTTTTTGCCGATGGAACTGAGCACCGCCGCGCCCGCCCAGCGGTCGCCCACATCCTTCGCAGCAATCACACCGAGTGCCGGAGCACCCTCCTCCAGCTCGCCGAGCACGAGCGCCGCGATGAAGCGGACATTTGCCGCTGGCTCCTGCGCCAGTACCGACGGATCGGGCTTCCAGACGCGCGTCTCCGGGTGCTCCAGCCAGACCCGCAGCACCAGCTCTCGCATATCCGCATCGCCTGCATTCCACGCTCGATTCATCACACCCGCATCCACCGCGCCCTCGCGCACCACCTTCATCAGTCCCGCTGCCTCGGAGGGCTCCGCTTTCACCGCACGCGCAGTGGTTTTCGACTTCACTCGCCAAATTCGCCCCATCCCTTTGCCGGTCTCAAAGTCCGTCTGCTTCCGCACTTCGCCGGGCAGGTAATCGGGATGCTCGATCGTCTTGCGAGTCATGTCCGCAATGATGAGCGCGCCATCCGGCCCGCTGCACAGAAAGACAGGCCGGAACCAATCGTCCCGCGATGCCAGAAACTCGCGGCCTGCGTAAAACGGCTGCGCGCTGAACGTCCCACCGCTGCGCTCCAGCCGGTCCAGGTGCACCACATTCGCCGTCGGGTCGCACGAAAATGCGTGGCCGCGAAACCTTTCTGGCAGACCATCCCCGCGCCAAATCGTCACCCCACACGCTGCGCTGAAAAACCCCTGGTGCGAATCCGCCGTCGTGATGTTTGCGCTGATCGGGAACAACCGCGCCGCGCCGTTTGTGCTACGCATCAGCGTGTTCGGGATCAGCTCCGGACAGTTTTGCACCGTGTCCGAAAACACCAGCGCCGGGTTCCGCCGCAGCCAGCGCGAATCCAACACGACGTGCTGCACCTGCACACGATTCATGCAGATAAATCGCCGCCCGTACTCGTCGAACGACATTCCGTATTGCGAACGCCCGTCCACATTTTCAATCGCACCCGTCGCCGGATTCCACCGCAAATCGCCGCTCATTTTTACCGCCTCAGCACGCCCCGGCGCGGAGATGGTCCCGCCGCTCAGCCCCGCTGCAAAATATATCCAGCCGTCCGCGCCGAGCGTCGGCGCATTCACGCGGAGCTGCGTGCTGCCCGTCGTCGCGAAGCCCGTCAGCAAAACACGGCGCTCATCCGCCACGCCGTCGCCGTCCGTGTCCTTCAGAAAAAGAACATCCGGCGCGCAAGTCACGATCACCCCACCGCGCCACGGCAGCACGCCATTGGGAAAGCTCAGCCCCTCCGCAAACGTCGTCCGTTCATCCATCCGCCCATCGCCATCGGAATCGCGCAACAGCGCAATGCGTCCGAGCGCTGCCGACGCGTTCGGGTACCCACGATTCTCCGCGACGAAAAGACGCCCGCGCTCATCAAAAGCCACCGCACACGGCGACTCCACCAACGGCTCCGAGGCCACCAACTCTATCGCCAGCTCCGGTTCCGCAAGCGAAAATGAAGCCGCAACCTCCGCCGGCGAATGCTCTCCAGCAGCACACACCAGCGACACGCAGCAGGAGAAAATGAGCACACCTTTCATACGCCAAGTGTGCGGTGGCACCTCGTGCAATGGCGAGCGGGGATTCCTACGGCGCGCTCTCCAGCCGAACACGGATGCTACCCGTAGGCTCCAGCGCGAAGCCGGTGGCGAGCTGCTCTTTTTGAATGACGACTCCTTTTGCTTGGTAGGTGCGACCGTTCGCCGGGGCGCGAAATGTGGCGGAGAAAACGCCCGTCTTCGGCGTGAGGGATGCGCGGAGTGAGCGGTCGGTGGAGCTGGCGGCGAGGGTGACTTTGCTCGTCGTCGGCGCGACGAGCACGGGCCAGTCGAAGGGCGCGTCTAACTCCGCTCGGACGCGCCCCGCGCCGTTGGCTGCATCGAGCTCGGAGAAGACGCGGGCGGGCGGCACGGGCGGGGTGTAATGCGCGCCGGATAGCGTGCAGTCCAGCCCCTGCGGCCAGCCAGCGGGGAAGCGTGCATTCCCGCTCGCGGGGCGGAACCAGCGGAGCGGCGCGGTGATGTCGCTCGTGGGCAGATTCGCCAGCGCGGAGATGCCGGAGAGGGAGCCTTTTCCACCAGACAGCGGGATGTAAATCGGCCAGCGCCCAGCGGAGCCGAGCCAACCGCCGGCGGTGACAGGCGTCCCGTCTGCGAGCGTCGCGGTGAGTGTCACGGAGCCCGTCGTGGAGACTTGGATGCGCGCCCAGCCATCGCCTTCCGGCCACGCGCCGGATGCAGGCGCGGCTGCGGAGAGGCGCGCAGTGTATGCGCCGACGGATGCGGGCGGGATGGAGAAACTGCGGCGATCTGCTGCGAAGGGCGCTTCGTCGAGCGTGCCTGCTATGGTGCCGACGTTGGTGCCGGAGAGTGCGGCGGTGAACGCGAATGCTTGCGGGAGGTTGAGCGTCGCACTTCCGCCCGTGTCGAATTTCGCGACGCCGGTGGGCGAGAGCTTGCCGGTAAAGCGCGTCGTCTTTTCTCCGAGCTGCACCTTCCCCGTGAACGCCCCAGTGGCGCTGACGGTGATGCTCACAATCCCCGCCCCGGCGTGCGCGGAAGGCGTCGCTGCGATGACGCCGAAGTATTTGCCCGAGCCCGCTGGGAAGGGGTTCAGCACGAAGTTCGCATTGAGCGTGAGGCTGGCAGGCATGGTGAAATTCAGCGTCGCCGACTCGCTCGCGAGCCCGCCGCTCCATCCGGTGAAAAAGTAGCCGCTGGCTGGCACCGCCTGAAGGCTCAGCGTCGCGCCTTGCACCGGCGAGGCGCCCCCGGAAATGGTACCGCCTTCCGGTGGGACCGCATTCACAACGAGCGTGCCCAGCGGTTGCGTGACGGCGACGCGACTCACCGGCGCCCACTCGCCGGGGAAGGTGTCGTAAAACACCGGCCGCACCCGCGCCACGAACGATCCCGCCGTGCTGAGCGTGCGCGGGAACGTCGTGCCCGTGCGGATCGTCGTCGTGCTTGCCAGCGTGTCCGTGGAGAAAAAGGTGATGTCGTCCACGAGCCAGCCGACGTCTTCATCTGGCTCGAAAAACCCCGTGCCGCCCGCCCGATAGTCGTAGCGAAAGCGGACGCGAAGAGAGCGTTCGGCGTAAGCGCCGAGCGAGATGCTGCGGCTCACGAAATTGGCCTCGCCCGCCGTGTTTGTGCCACTCTGCGTGAAGGCGTCGTTCCACGTCAGGCCTTCGTCGCGGGAGAACTGCACACGCGCCGTCTGGCCCGCGCCGGAGAAACCGAGGCGGCTCTTAAATCTCAGCGTCGCGCCCGCTCGCGGCAGATACGTGGGCACTAGCTCGAACCACTGCGACTCCGTATCGAGCATCGTGAGGTGGAAGCTGTGCGCGCTGCTCGCGCCGGTGTTCGCCAGCACGTTGTAGCCCGACACGCGCGTGGCGATGTTTGACAGCCCGGCCTCCGCGCCTTCCGTGGCTGGCGCTGCGCCGATTGAGGCAAACTGCCAGTCGTAGCCCGTGGCACGCGGCACCGCCACGCACGAGAACTGCGCCGCCGCTCCGATGCTCGCCGTTTGCGGCCCGGAGATGGTCGCCTCCACCGTATCGCCGCCCGCTTTTGCCGCATCGAACACCCGCACGGTGTAGGTGAAATTCCGCGTCTGCGCCCCGAGCTTCACCCCACTCACCGCGACCATATAGACCTCGTCTTGCACGGGCGCAGGGCCGGGCTCCCAATCGTTCGAGTCCAGCCCTTGCGGCACCCACACGAGCGTCTCCTCGCCGTAGCCGCCCTCGATGACTTCTTTCATCACCGGGAGATTCGCGCCGTTCTTGGAAAGCGTCACCGTCGTCGTAGAAAAATCCGCGCCCGGAAAGCTGAACGACCAGCGCGGATACATCAGCGTATGCGGCACGTAGCCCGGCGGCGGCCACGCGACAAACTCATCGCGGACGGTAGGCCGTGGGTCGCTGATGTGGCTATCGAACACCACCACCGCATTCGCCCCGAGCAGCGCCCCGCTGCCCGTCACGTCGCCCGTCGCCATGGTCTGCGTCTGCGGGAAAAGAAACCAGCGCCGATGCCCCACGGGCGCATTCACCGCGCCCGCGTCTTCCATGTAGCTGCTGATCGCCTCCGGGCCGTAATCGCCGAGCGAAAGGTTCGAGTCCCCCGCTGCCAGCGCACCCGCTGCGGTGTAAAAAGTCCACGTAGTCGGCGGCGTATGGCTCAAGTCGTTATTCGCGCTCATCATCAGCGCCGCCTGCTGACAACTCGGATGAAGCGCCTCGGAGAACAGCACGCCCGCCGAAACCCCGGCCATCGCCCGGAAGCAGTTGATCCGCAGCCGCACCGCTTCGCGAAAAGCTGGGTCCGTCGTCCCCGCCACGCCCGTCGTCGAGTTCCCCGTCCACGCGATCTGCTTCCCCTCCGTCGAGGCGAAGACCGCATTGTAAAACGCCCGCACTTCCTCGCGATTCGCCATGTTCAAAGTGAACCCCGCAGGCGGCGGCACGGCTCCACCGCGTGCAATGCGCCCAGCGCCCGTCGGTCGCACTGGAGCTGCGCCCAGTCGAGCAACCGGCCGATTTTCCTGAGCAGAAGCATCGAGCGCCGACACAGCAGCGATGAAAAGTAAACCAGCTCGGGCAACGGAAATCATTGCCCCGCTATAGAACAAAACATGCCGCCCAGTAGAGGAGATATTTGCATTCCGAGCCGCGCTGCTTCAGCGTCCATACCGCTATGCAGAGCAAAGCCACCACCGTCGCCCAGTACCTCGCCGAACTCCCGCCAGACCGCCGCGCCGCGATCAAAGCCGTCCGCGCCGTCATCCTCGCCAATATAGACCCCCAGTTTGGAGAAGGCATGCAGTATGGGATGATCTGCTGGCACGTCCCTCGCAGCATCTACCCGGCAGGCTACCACTGCGACCCGAAGCAGCCGCTCCCATTCATCGGCTTGGCCTCGCAGAAAAACTACATGTCGCTCTACTTGAGCTGCGACTACAACAGCAACATCAGCGACGAGTGGTTCCGCGAGCAATGGGCCGCGACGGGCAAGAAGCTCGACATGGGGAAATGCTGCATCCGCTTCAAAAAACTCGAAGCCCTCGCCCTCGATGTCATCGGCACCGCCGTCTCGAAGTTCAACGTGCGCGACTACATCGCAAACTACGAGAAGACGCTGAAGCGGAAATAGCGCGGCTTGACCGATCCGCGCTCCCTGCTACCCCTCCGCGCATGTCCGACGCCGTTGCGCAATCCATAGAAATCCCTGCAGATCCCACCGCGAGTCCTTTCAAACTCGTGGTCGATCCCGCCATGCGTTCGCGGCTCCGAGCGGCGCTCATTGAGCTGATCGAGAACCACGACCAAGAACTCGCCAAATACGTCAGCGAGGGCTTCCTAGAACTCGATAGCTACAAAGAATACGTCGAACTTTTCGCCCGCTACCTCCGCGACACGATGGGCACCAAAGAAGGAGTGGCCTACCTGCTCACCGAGTGCGGATTCCAGATCAAGCCCGAGGAGATTATCCTCAACCGCGACACCCGCTGGAAGGTCGCCCGTTAAAACATTTCTATGCCTGAAGAACCTGCTCCAGACCGTCGCGACTTCCTGAAAACCGCCGCCTGCGCCGTCCTCGGCGGCGCGTGTATTTTGCCGCCGATTGTGGCGGGCGTCACCGTGCTCACCGCGCCGATTCGCGTCGCCATTTCGGGGGGGTGTGAAAGTGAAGCTGACCACGCTCGATGGACTGCCGCCTGGGCCTCCACGCCTTTTCGCCGTGAATGTAGAGCGCACCGATGCGTGGACGCGCCATGAACGCAAAGCCGTCGGAGCCGTGTTCCTTGAGCGGACCGGAGACAGAACGGTGAAGGCGCTTTCGGCAGCGTGCCCGCATCTCGGCGGGTCCATCGAATATCGCACGGCAACGAAGGATTTTTACTGCCCGATTCACGATAGCGGATTCGCCGCTGATGGCGCGGTCGTGCAACCGAGTCCCGCATCGCGGGGGCTGGATTCGCTGGAGGTGGAAATCACCGACTCGGGAGAAGTGTGGGTGAAGTTCCAGGAGTTCAAGGCGGGCACGCCGGAGAAGGTCGCAGTCGGCTAGTTTTGGCCGCGTCTAGCCCGAACACCGATCGCCGAAGTGATTCGTAGAATAACATCCTCCGTATTTGCTGACGTCCTTGGCAGAGCTTCTTCGGGATAGTCAAATACGTAGCCCTCAACATCGAAACACCGCTTTACGTTTTGGAGGCGCACCATCAGTGAGCGCGTAAAGCTGGGGGTGGCTTGAGGACTTCGATGGTTGTTATCGGACAGATTCGTGTGCCCAAGTCGGAAAACAATCGGGGCATTCGGCGCGAATCGAAGTAGAGGGCGAGTGTGCGCTCAATGCCTATTGGATAAAGAGAAACTGCTTTGTGTTCAGCAGCGCGGAAACGAGGTCCTCAATCTTGGTCCCGGCGAGGCGGGTGCGTTCGGCGGGGCTGAGTTTGCGGGAAAGGATGGCGAGGAATACGGCCTCGTGGGGAGCGGCCGATTTGCTGACGAACTGCATGAGCGGCGAGTAGGGAGACAGGAGATGCTGCCCGGTGAGCAGGTCGCCATTCATCAGCGCGAGCGCTTGCGGGATGGCTGCGTTTGGATTTGCGTTTTCCACGAAGTCGCGATCGCTCTGCCCCATCGTGCGGAGGAAGTGGCCGCGTGGTGCGGGGCTTTCGAGTTCACTCGCGCGGAGCCATTCGGTGCGGGTTTTTTTGACGTAGGAAATGAACGCGGCGCGCTCTGTCTCGGGCACTCTGAATTTTGTCGAAAGAGCCGCGAGGCGTACTGTTTCAGCAGTTACGTCGGCGGCGACTTGTCCGGCGGTTTTCGGCTCAGGGCCGTAGCCGGTGACGTGTGTGCGGCGCCATGTCTCCACGGCGAAAACCGCCGGATTGGGGTTCACTTTGTAGTTCTCGTCCACAGTGATTTTTCCAGACTTCACTCGCGCGAGATTCTCTACGAGCGGGGTGAGAAATTCCCGCACATACGCTTCGTTGCGCTCGCGAGTCAGCGTGCCTTGTTCACGCTTGAGGGCGACTTCCTTTTCCTTGTCGCCGTCACGCTTTGCGGCGATGGCGGCTTCGCGTGCGGAGGTTTCGCGCTTTTGTAGTTCCTGCTCGCGCTGGAGCCGCGCGTAGCCGAGGTCCACAAGTTTCTCGCCGCCGAAACTGGCGTAGGCGTCGTAAACCATCCGAGAAACATCAATGCGACGCTGGTCGCGTGCCTCGCGGGCGAGGTCGCGGGCATCCGGCTCGTAGCTGGCGAGCGCGACGAGCGAATCCCACACCTGCTCCGCCGTCATGCGCCGCAGAAGCGGGCCGGGAAAATGGTAGGGCTTGCCCGGTTCGAGTTCCTCGCTCGAAACCGCAGCCTGATACGCCTTCGTGTTGGCGATCACCGCAATGAACGCCTTCATGTCGTAATGCTGGGCAACCATTAGCTTTTCGAGATAGGCCTCCAGCTCGGGGACTGCCGGCGTCCTGCCGTCCTTGAGGTCGTCGAACGATTCCGTCAGCGGCGCGCCGAACATCGTTTTCCAAAGCCGGTTCACGATGACTCGCGTGAACCGCGGATTCTCCGGCGACGCCACCCACTTCGCGAACGCCGCCGCAGCATCGCCATCCGGAGCGACCTCCGCCGCCGGACCGAAGAGCGTTGCGGGTTTCATCACATCGCCCGGCTTGCCGTCGGGCTCCTTGAAATCGTGCGGCAGCTTCAGCATCGCTTTTTCCCGCCCCAGTCCCACCGGGCTGAGAAGCTGCCCGATTCCCTGCCGGATGATATTGAGCACGGGGCGGAACTCCATCGCCGCCATGCGCTCGTCGCGTCTCTTTTCCGCTTCCTTTCCTCCATCGTTCGCTGACTTCTTCTCGGCGAAGAAATCTTCGCGGATCACATCCTCGCGCCGCTTGAATGCATCGCGCACGCCAGACAGCGCCTCCTGCACCGACTTGTTCCCATACGTGTATGCAGCGAGGTGGTAAAACTCCGTCTGCTTCCACTTATCGAACGGGTGATCGTGGCATTGCGCGCACTCGATGCGGGTGCCGAGAAACACACGCGACGTGAGCGCCATGTTGTCGAGCGGCATTTCGGGGTCGCGCTGAAAGTAGCCGATCGCACCATTTTCCCACGCGAGGCCTTTCGCCGAGAGCAACTCGCGCACGAATTGGTCGTAGGGTTTGTTCGAGCGCAGACTTTCTTTAATCCACTTTGCATACGCCGCCGGAACGACGTTCGCCGTGTTGATGTAGGTCGATTTGAAACGCAGCACATCGGCCCAGAAGTTATAGAAATGCGAGACGTAGCTCTCGCGGGCGAGTAGGTCCGTGGTGAGCGCCGCCCGCTTTTCCTGCGCCTTCAAGTCGAGGAAAGCGAGCGTCTCCTGCGCCGTAGGAATGCGTCCCGCGAGGTCGAGATACACGCGCCGCACGAAGACCTCGTCGGTCGCGGAAGCGTTGGGTGTGACTCCGACTGACTTCCAGTGCGCGGCGAGCATCGAATCAATCTCGGCTGCCGCATTTGGGATGGAAGTCTCCGCGCGTAGCGAGACCGCGAGGGCGAAAACGAAAAGTAAAACGAGTCTCATGATGGCTTACGCAAAGATGCTGGTGACCGGCTTCCCTTTGTCCGCGACGCGGAACGGCCGGAGGTTCGGCGACATCACGACTTGCTCGATCGGCAGACCGAGCGCGTGGGCGATGGTCGCGTTGAAGTCGGGGATTTTGATTTCACCCTCCGCGACCTCCGCTCCTGTCTTGTCCGTCGAACCGAAGACATGTCCGCCGCGCACTCCCCCGCCGAACAACGCCGCAGAAAACGCCTTCGGATAATGGTCGCGTCCGAGCGAGCCGTTGATGATGGGCGTGCGGCCAAATTCCGTCGCCACCACTACCAGCGTATCGCGCAACATCCCGCGCGAATTCAGATCACCCAGCAGCGCCGACAGCCCGGCGTCGAGTTTCGCGCAAAGGTCGGGCGTCGTCGTGAAGTTGTTCGCGTGTGTGTCCCATCCGTGCAGGCTCACTTCCACAAAACGGACGCCGCGCTCCACCAGCCGCCGGGCGAGCAGACAGCCCTGACCAAACGGATCATTGCCATACGAATCGCGGACTTCCGGTTTCTCCTGCGCGAGGTCAAACGCAACGATGTCCGCGCTTGCCATCATGCGATACGCGCCGTCGTAAGCGTCGCTATAGGCAGCCACGTTTCGTTGTTTGCCAAACGCCTTCACAAAATCCGCGTCCAGTTCCGTGGCGAGGTCCATGCGCGAGCGATGCTGCGATTCCGGGAGTCCCTTCTGCCGCTCGATGTCGCGCAAGCCGTTTGCCGGATTGTTCACAAAAAGCGGGCCGAGCTGCGGAGGGAAGAATCCCGCGCCCGGATGCCGGCTCGCATTTCCCACATAGACATACGACGGCAGAGACGGATTCCCCGGCCCGCGAAAATGCGATAGCCAGGCACCCATGCCCGGATGCGCGATTGTCCCGCGCAGCTCGTAGCTCGTGTGCATGAAATAGTTCCCCTGCTCATGCGCGCCCTGCGTGGACGTTATCGAGCGCACCACGGTGCCGTGATGCATCTGCTTTGCCGTTCGCGGTAGATACTCGCCGAGCTGGATGCCATCCGCACTTGTCGAGATGGCCTTCGTGGGCCCCATCACATCGCCCTGCTTTGGGTCCCATGTGTCCACATGGCTCATTCCGCCGTCCATGTAGAGATAGATCACATTCTTCGCCGCGCCGCCCTTAGCAGCGTCCGCCGCGAGCGCTTTGGGGCTGAGGAAATCCGGCATCAATCCTACACCCAGCAGCGAACTGGCAGTGCGGGCGATGAAACGGCGGCGTGTGAGTTCGTTAGCGTGGTGGCGTGGATGGCTCATATTCAGTGGATAATGCGTGCATGGATTGAGTGTCGTGCAGCGTCGAAAATGATGCAATTTCGGTAGTGTCCGTCAAGATTCAGCAAAAGGCGCGGGCTAAGAGCCCGAGAAAAGCCACCCGATGGCCAACCGATGGCAATCTAGAGTGAAGTATTCCCACGCTGACTTCGGTTGACGAAAGAAGTGTCATCGCTGTTTGGCGAAAGTTGGAATAGGATGAATCACCTCGGAGGTTCGGGAGAAGTCCAACAGTCTGTCAAATGAACGCGCCTATTTCCCCGCGCGCTTCCGGTTCACGTAGTCGATCGCATTCTGCACGAACTCTTCGAGGCCCTCGGTCATTTCCGGGTGCGGGCTGAAGCAGATGACGCGGCCTTGTCCGAACCGGCCACGGGCGATCGCGGTGGTGCCGACCATTACGCCTTCGGGTGCGCCGTTCTTTGCGATCTCGGTTTTGAAAGTCGCCATCTCCTCGTAGTCTTCGATCTCCGGACGACCGGCTGGCGCAAGCAATGGGCCTTGCGCGTAGTGGATCGGGAACTTCTGGTTCGGCGTGCGCAGGATCTCGCGTCCGGCGGGAGTCAGCTCGATGTCCACAGTGCCGATGCCGCGATTCCAGTGCTGGGTGTCGATGACTTTTGCGTCGAGAAGATTGAGCGACCACGGGTATTGCGCGGAGGCGAGGTAGGCTCCTGCGCAGATGCCGATGTAGCCGCCGCCTTCGCGGACAAAGTTGCGGATTTTTTCCCGCCCGGGCTCGTCGAGATTCCGCCCTTGGGTGCCTCCGCTGCCGCCCGGCTGCATGAGGATATCCAGACCGGCCAGCCCGCCGGAACGGATTTGCTCGGCGGTCAGTTTTGTCACGGCGACCTGTTCAAATTTGGCCAGCGCGCGGAGGAGATCGTTCACGCTCGGGCCGGCTCCTTTGTCGAGATAGACGCCGACAGCGATCTTCCCTGCGGGCTTCGCTGCGTCGGTGGGCTTTTGCGTTTCGGAGGGGAGGTAGTTTTTTGCAAATGCGGTGATGGCGCTGGCTATTTTTTCCGCACCGTCGCCGATGGATTTGGCGTCGCGATACCTCGTTCCGAGTTCGAGTTGAATGGCGTCGATGGTTCCGCCGGAACTGCTGCCGTGGAGCCCGACGGTGTGGCCGCCGGAGTAGTTCGGACTTTCGGGTTCGCTCGATCCGACGGCGGGAAAAATCGCGAAACCCTGCTTCGCCAACTCACCGAAAAGGCTCGTCTCGCCATACACCGCCTCGCGGCCGGACTGTTTGAGCAGATGCGCGACCGTCTTGCCGTTTTGCGTGCCGCGCAGAACAACGCCCGGCTGCGCGGCCTGTCCGTGAATATCGAGCACAACCCCGCGTCCCCATCGCGCAGTGACTTCCTTGCAAGCCGCAGCGATGGCGGCATGGTATTCGTCGTAAGTTGCCTTCGCCTCCGGCGATTCGAAGGCATCCTCGGGGCGGCGATTGGCGTCGATGTATTTGCGATGAAAGCGCGCAATCACCACGTAGGGCCGTTTGCCGAGCTTTTGCTCCAGAGCGTCGGCAAGCTTCTCGGTGAGAATGTCCGTATTGGTATCGGCTTTGGGATTGAATCGCGTCACGCCATCGCCCTTGCGCTCCGGCACGCCGGGAATCGCCGCGCCTCCGCCGTGCGGCGCGGTGAGGATAATCGGGAGTCCGCCGGCGATGACCGTGATCGCGGGCTTTTTGTCCGACGCAGACTCAGCGACCGAAACAGTCGTCAGAAATGCCGCAATTAAAAATCCGCGGAATGCGGTGGAGAGTGAGATCATTTGGTTGAACGGTTCATAGCAGCGGCATCGACGAATGCCTTGAAAAGTTTTTGTTGCCGCGAGTCTTTGTCGAATAGTTTTTCGATTTCACTTTTTGATCACACCCGCTCTTCGCCAGCCGCTCCAAATGGGCTTGCAAGCGCCGGGCTTGCCCCGCAAAAGCGGCCTATGTCTTTCGCTCGAACACTGCTTTCCCTCGCGTTTGTTGCCCACGTTTTGCCCGCGAGAGCGGTGTTGCCTGTGGAGAATTGGAAGGAGTTGATGGAGTTGACGGGCGTCAAACCGATCGTCATCGCCCCAAAGAGTATCAGTGAGGAGGAGGCGCGGTTGCAGCATTTGGAGTGGATGAAGCGGACGTGGCTCGCGCCGGAGTTGAAGCGGCTGGAAGGAGCGGCGGACTTCGCGGCATTGAAGCCTGTTTTGGAGTATGCGGTGCGGGTCTCCGCCGTGCAGGAGTCTTCTTCCATAGCGCCGAAGTTCCTGGATACGGTGAGGGCGGTGTTTGCAGGCGCGGAACGGCGGCCTGTGACGGATTTTCTCTGTATGTTGGTGCTGCGCCACACCCCGTCGCCAGCTCCGAAGGAGGTCGCGGAGGCGTGCGAGCTCGTCGTGGATGCGCCGAAGGAGGCCGTGTTTCCGCCGTTGATGCGCCTGATTTCGCAGGCGCTGGCGCTGACGTACGCCGACAATCACTTGTACGGAATTTCAAACGACGAGCAGACGAAATACTACGAGGTGTTGACGGCGTATCTCCAGTCGGACTTCGACGAGGAGGACGCGCGGTGGAATGTGTACTGGCTGCTGGATGATCCGCTGTCTGCCGTTCGCTGGAACCGTGAGCCTCGGCACATTGACCTTTTTGAAAAATCGAAGCTACCCGAGTGGGCGCGGCTGAATCTCGCAGGTGCAACGCATATCAAGTGGGGCTGGAACGCATCCGGCCGCGGGTGGGGAATCCCAAAAAAGGACGGCTACGAGATACAGGCCAAGCAGCTCGTGAAGGCCCGGACGAAGCTGACGAAATCATGGGAACTCAAGCCCTCTATTCCCTATGCGGCGACGGATATGATGGCGGTGGTGAAGATGAGCGGATTTGCGGAGGGGGAAAACCGGCGGACGTGGCTGGACCGCGCGGCGGCGGCGGAGTTCGACCATCTTTCGGCTTTCCGCGAGTATGTGAACTCCAGTCGCCCTTACCACACTGGCGAAGGAGCAGAGATGGTGGCATTTGGCCGCGCGTGTGCGGAGACGAAGCGTTACGACTCGGAGTTGCCGACGATTTTCAATCTGGCGCTGCACAAATATGCGGGGGACATCGAGGACTGGCGGCCCGTTTACCGCCACCCGGAGATCGGCAAGCTGCTGGTGGAGACTCGCCGACTGCGGACGGAGAAGCTCGTGGGCACGGCTGCCGAGAAGAACTCGTATTCACAGCTCTATTTTGAGAACTGGCTCATCGGCGATTACCCGGCGGCGGCGGCAGCACTGGAGAAGACCCTGATCGCGCCGGAGGTCCACTGGCTCGGTAACGAGACAAAGGACCTCGCCTCGCTCGTGAATGTGGACCAAGCCTTGGTGATGCGTGAAGTCATGCTGCTCGGCGGGCCGAAGCGGGCCGAATATGAGAAGACGCTGGAGGCTTTCGCCAAAGGGAAATGGGAGGAATGCGTCGCGCTCACTCAGCCGCTGATAGACGCCGCGAAGGATGAAACGAAAAACCTACTCATCGGGAATAGCGAGCTCGCGAAGTTCCAGTTCCACTACGGAAAAGGCGGCTGGAAAGACGGCTGGACGCCGATGCCGATCTCAAAGTGGACCTGCTGGAGCAATCTTGCCGGGAAGTCTGAATGGATCGAGAAGACGAAGCGGATGCGCTTCACGAGCACCTGGGAGTTTAGCAAATGTCTGTTTCGCGGAAGACTCGGGAAGGACTTCGAGGTGCGCGGCCACATCGCCCACAGCCGTGGTGCGAGCGCGGGCGGGCTCGGCATTTTTAACGGGCACTCGCCTTTTGGAACGGGGCGGACGGAGGCATTCTGGTGGTCTATGCGGGTGGACTGCGATGGGCAGAACCAAAGCAGGGTGCAGTTCGCGCCGAAGTACGATGCGGGCAGCGATGAGCAAAAATCTGTGGATTCAAAAGACGGCATCGCCTTCACATACCGCTGTGAAAAAGGCCGCGTGACCTTTGCTGTCGGCGACAAAGTGATCATCAAAAACGGAAGGATGCCCGACGATGCACCGAGCGGAGACGGCGCGTTCGGGTTCGGAATCCTCGGCCAGGGGAGCAGTTCGTGGGCAGAGATTTGGGGTGTCGAGGCGCGTATGCTGGGTGGCAATGCGGAGAAAAAAGCAGGGGAGTGATCCCATGCCGGAGCTTCGATTTGTTCGATGTTGGTCACATGCGGCAGATCAGCAGCTCGCGCTCGTAGATCAGCTTTTTTGGCAGATGGCTCCTCAAGTCGAGAAAGAGCTCTTCGGAAAACGGAAAACGGAGGCAGGCGAGCAAATGAAAAACTTTGCGGGCATTTAACCTAAAAACGGCAGTTGACCCCGTTTTTGAGGCCGAAAAATAGGGTATTTTACTCTGGAAATTGCCAACTGCGGAGCAGTTGAAAATCACTCACCCGTCCAAGGCTCATTTTTCTCTGAAAATCCGTTCAACTGCCGTTTTTA
>CANIWM010000014.1 GCA_947471505.1 Chthoniobacteraceae bacterium
TAAAAACGGCAGTTGACCCCGTTTTTGAGGCCGAAAAATAGGGTATTTTACTCTGGAAATTGCCAACTGCGGAGCAGTTGAAAATCACTCACCCGTCCAAGGCTCATTTTTCTCTGAAAATCCGTTCAACTGCCGTTTTTAGGTTCAATGAAAACTTTGCGCGAATAGGTGGTTGGGGTGTGGTTAAATCACACCCTATTTCGCCAGCACCCGCAGGTCCACGCAGGCTGCTTCCTTCGTGCTGCGCACGAAGACGAGGCCGTTGCTGATGGTGGGGGTCGTCCAGCACTTGCCGTCGATCACTTTTGCGCGGGCAAGCTCGGTGTAGGCGTCGGGCTTGGCGGCGATGAGGACGAGTTCGCCGGTGTCGCTGAGGGCGAGGAGGTTGCCGTTGGTGAGGACGACTTGGCCGGGGCCGAAGCCGTCTTTGCTCCACTTGACTTCGCCCTCGGGGAGCTTCACGGCTTTCACCGGGCCGCTGCCGTATTTCTTGAACTGGAACATGCCGTAGAGGTGGCCCTCGAAGAGGACGGGTGTGCTCCAGTGGTTCGCGATTTGTTGGTCGCCGGGGACGCGCATGACTTGCTCGGCCTTCCACGCGGTGCCCGCCTTGGTGACTTTAAAGGCATACGCGCCGACGCCGTAGCCGACGCTGGCATAGACGATGTCGCCCGCGACGACTGCGCTGGCGGCGGTGGAGACGTTGAATTTCACCTCTGCGCGCCACAGCTCTTTGAGCGTCTTGGGCTCGACGGAGATGAGGCCGCTTTTCATGAAGAAGATAATCTGCCGAGTGCCCGCGATGGTCGCGGCGGTGGGCGTGGCGTGCGTCATGGTATCGTCGCCGCTCTTCGCCACGATTGCGCCGGTGAGCGGGTTCAGCGCCATGAGCGATTCGCCTGCTCCGCCGCCTGCGATGTAAATGAGGCCGCCTTCGAGCAATGGGCTGGCGGCGTTTTTCCACATGATGTTCCGCGCGCCGTGTTGGGCGAGGTCGAGCTTCCAGAGCGGCTTGCCGGTTGCGGCGTCGTGGCCTTGCACGACGAGGTCGGCGTTGGTGGTGACGATGACATTCCCCGCAATCGTCGGCGTGGAGCGTGGGCCGTCGCCGCCTTTGTTGTCGCCCGCGCCGTCGTTGCCCCCGCCGTTGCCGTAATCCGTGCTGCCGATGTCGGCCTTCCACAGTTCTTTGCCATTCGCGACATTGCGGGCGACGAGCACTTCTTTGCCGCCGAGCCCTTCGAGCGTGTAGCAGCGAGCGCCCGCGATGGCGAAGCTGGAGAAGCCTGTGCCGCCCGGCACCTTCCAAAGCACCTTGGGCGCGGTATCCCACTTCGTCGCGATTTTATCCAGCGTGCTGCCATCGCCGAGCGGTCCGCGATATTGCGGCCAGTCGGCGGCGTGGATGGTGGTGAGGAGTGCGAGTGAAAAAGTGACGGTCGTGAGTTTCATCGCGCGCTGTCGTAGGGGAAGAGTGCTGGGAAGTCAAAGCGTGGCTGCAAGTGCCGTACAGCAAAAGGCGCACGTCCTTTCGGTCGTGCGCCTTCGCGAATTTAATGCTGCCCGCTTTTACGGCACCCAGAGGACCTGCAGACGGAAGAAGCGCTGCGCTCCTCCGGCGGGGTCGGTGACTGTCACGGGGATAAATCCACTCACCGGTGCGCCTACGCTGACGGTGCCGCTCCAGTTCGTCGTAAATGATTTTGCGGCGATGGATGCCCATGGTCCAGTTGCCAAGTTCGGGCTGGATTGAACGTTATAGACGAGGTCGGTGACGCCGTGGCCTTGGGCTGCGCCCGCATTGACTGGGACCAAGAATGTGTAGCTGCTGCCGCTGGTTGCGACCGGCGCTCCAGCGACTCCGTGGGTGCCGTTACCGCTGTTTGGGTTCATGCCGAGGGCGTTTTCGATGAGGGCGGGAATTCCGTCGTGGTCGTTATCATCGGTGACTGCGTTGACGCCGTTGAGCGTCATCCAGCCGCTGAATGTATCCGTGCGCGTGGCGACTCCGCCGGGGCTGCCGCCGAGGGCGCTGGCGGTCCATGTGTCTTTGTCGCCCCACAGCCCAGCGGCGGTGGTCGCGGCGGAAATGGTGCGGAGGGCAGTGCCTGCGCCGTCGGTGCTGACGTACCAGTTGTCGTCGTAGTTGAAGGTGAGGATGTTTGCATCAAACGGCGGCGGGAGTTGGATAGCGACGCCTTCGCCGCCGTCGCTGAGGGTGCCGGTGAAGACTCCGGCGACGACCGGTGTGTTGCCGTAGCGACTGCGGAACTTCGTGAGGTTTTTCACCACGAGGATGCGTTCACCCGCGTTGAGCGTGGTGGGCACGGTGAAGACAAATGTGAGCCCGGAGACAAATCTCACGCCTTGGAGCTGGAGTGCGGTTGCGCCGACGTTCGTGAGTTCCACGTAGTCAAACTCGGAGCCGCCGAGCGCGTTATACATGATCTCGGTGACACGCAGGCCGCGCAGAAGTGCGAGGGCGTTGGCGTCGGTCGTCGTATTTGCGAGGCCAGCCGTTGGGAGTTCGTATTGCGAGAGCCCGCCGATGCCGCCTGCGTCGCGGCCTTGGGAGTAGTCGGTCGTTTGCGTATAAAACTGCACGGTGTCGAGCAGCGCGCCGTTGGTGTTAAAGAGCGTGATGTCGTCCTGCTGCGAATCGAGCGTGAACGGCATGTGGTTGCCGCCATTTCCATCGGCGATCAATTTCACGTAGCCGCTGGCGGCGATGAAGCTGAGTGCGGGGACGATGTGCGCGGTGGGGTTGCCGAGGCGGTTATCCGTGATGCGTAGGCCCGCGAGGTTGACGGGGATTGCTTGGGAGTTACTGAGTTCCAGCCAGTCGTCGGCGTAGCGTGCGTCGCCGCTGCTGAACCATTCGCTGATGCGGATGCCGCTAAGGTCTGCGGTCACAGCGCGCACGTTTGCCGCGCCGAGCGTCGGCGTGCAAAGCGACCACGCGCCGTCTTGCCCGGTGCGCCCGATTGTCATGTCGGGGAGCTGGTGTCCGAAGGCGATGGAGTCGCGAAGCGTGGCTCCTTGGTAGAGATAGGCGGTTTCGCCATCTGGGTCCAAAGCGAGCAGCGCGCTGCTAAATGTGGCGAATCCACCGGCGGGGATGGTAGTCGTCGGCAGCGGGAATTTCGCTGGAACGAGTGCGTCGTCCGTGAGCGACCAGCCGGTGAGTGTGACGGGCGTGGTGCCGTAGTTGTGCAGCTCGATGGTGTCGGCGAGCGTGGCGCTGTCGGCGAGGACTTCGTTGAGGCGGACCATGATGAATGCAGCGTCCACCGCCCATGTGCGGGCGCTCGGCGCGAATTGTGGGAGGCCCATGTAGGTCTTCGCAGGGTCGGCGTCTTGCCAGTTGCCAGCGAAGTCTTGGCCGAGCACTTCGACGGTATGATTGCCAGCCGTGAGGCCGGTGAGCGCGACGGTGCCGGTGCGGACGACGGGGTTCACGCGATCGAAAACGCCGCCGGTCCCGATAGTCACAGGGGCACTCCATGCGCCGCCGTCGAGCCGCCATTTATAAGCGATGAGGCCGGGGCCACCGACGGTGAAGCTGGCGGTCGTGGCGCTCGTACTGCCGACAGGACCACCCGCGATGTAGGCCCACTCGGGGATTGCGGAGCCGAGGTCTGTGTCCACCGGGCCCATGCGGCGGGCGGGCGACTCGGATTTCAGCGAGTAGTCCTTTGCCGCACGATTAGTAAAGGCGGGTTGCCCGGCGGTGTTCGTTCCGTAGGCGGATGCGAAGATCGTGCCGGGATGGTTAAAGCCGATGCTCGTATCCATCGTGGATGCCGCGTTTGGCGTGGTGCCGACGAAGCCTGCGACGGTCAAAATAGTGTTGTCCACGAGGTTGTTGTTGAACTCGAGTTTACTCGTGACGCCGTGGCCGATGACGCCGCCGACTTGCGTGGTGTCCGCCCCATTCACGAGGCGCGGGACTCCGCTGATGACGTTGTTTCCGATGTAGCAGCCGAAGCCGTAGGCCGGACTGCCGCCGCTGTCGTCAATGACGATGAGATTGACGACGGAGCCATAGACGAACTGCGTGATGCCGCCGGAGTTGTAGTAAAAATCCCCGTGCATGTCGGCGATGGTGTTGTGCTCGACGATGGTGGCGACTTTGTCTTTGCAGTTCACGATATGGTCCACGTCGAAGGCGAGATTTCGCGCAAACATAATCGTCGTGTAGGGGTTCGTCGCGCCGCCGGGCTCGGTGAACGAGTAGGCGTCACCGCTGACGATGTTCGAGTAGCCTTTATCAATCGTGTAGATGTCCTTCGTGCCGCGCTGGAAGGTGTTGTTGGCAATGAGCGCGTCGCCTTTGAGGTCCACATGCTCGTCGCCAGTCAGGCCGTTGAACGTGTTGTAGCGACAGTCGAGCGGGAAGCTAAAGCCGACTCTCCCGCCGTCGCCGTCGAAGACGTCGTTGTGCCCTTTGTTGCCGTTGATGTTGTTATAATAAACGCGGAACCAGCCGCCAACGGGGAAGCCGTTGAGGAAGTTTGCATTGCCGGAAAGTGCGGTGTCCGTGGTGACGTATTCGACTTTCAGCGGCTCTTGGCGGTTATCCGAGCCCGTGACGAAGTCGGCAGGCGGTGCTTCCGTCGCGTCGAACATATCGCCGAATACGCAGCGTGAGACGGTCAGTTTCGCGCAGCGACCGTAGCACCAGCGGAGGTGCGAGCCCGTCCATGTGCAATTATCAATCCAAGCCCACGAGCGGATGGTGCCGACGCTGCCCCAGTTTTCCTGATCGGTTTCCACGGCAGTCGCGGGCGAGGTGCCTTGCGCGTTGATGAAGTCCACGCACTGCACGATGTTTTCTTGCGCGAGGGAATCCACGATGCGCAGCCCGCCCCACTTCGGCGGGCCGGTTTGCGTGCCGTTTTTAATTGGGTCGCAATCGCCCGCTGCAACGGTGCCGGGGACGTGCGACATGGTGATGCGGTGGTCCGCCGTGCCTTGCGCGAGGATGCGGCCATTCACCGTCATGCGCACATTTTGGTCTGCATAAATCGCCGTGCCGGGTCCGATAGTAAGCGTCGTCCCCGCAGGGATCGTCGTAGCCGCCGTGAGCCGATAGGGCCCGCCTGCTGCCGTCCACGCGATCGTGCCGCCGCCTGCTGTGCCGCCGCCGAAATAGAGCGCGCCCATATCGACGCGCGACAGATCTGGGTCCGTCATCGCCGGGTCGCCAGTATCGCGGCAGGGCGAGGTGCTCGTGAGGCGGAAGTTGCTGCTCGCCGCGTTGGCGTAGAGCGGGTTTGCGCTGATGTTGCCAGTGCCCGCCCATGTGAAGGTCGAGTTGTCCAGCAGCGTCGTGTTGCTGTAAGTGAGCGTCGTATTCGCCGCGCTGTAGGGCGTATCAATGAGCACCGGAGCTTGTGCTTGGATGATGCAGTTTTTTGCGTTGAAAACGAGCGTCGCGCCCGTGTTGCTCTGCCCCGCTTTATTCTGCGTGTAAAAGCCCGTGCTCACCGTGTCGGGGTCGCCGCTCGCGACGCCGCCCGTGTAGCCCCATGGCGCGAGCGCGCTGTCGTGGTTTTCGCTGATGATCGTGCAGTTCGTCGCCGTGACCGTGCGCGTGTCGGCGTTCTGGCTCTTGTGCGCGATGGCTTTATCGCAATGGATGATCTGCGTGCCGGAAATGGTGAGGTCGTTGTTTAGCAGCGACATTCCTTTATCCCAGCCCTCGCGCAAGATGCAGTTCGTGACGGTGATGGGTCCGCCGAGGCAGTCGAAAACGTCGTCGCCGCAGCGGGCAAAAACGCAGCCGTTCATCACGATACTCGCGCCGCCGCCGTTGTGGACGTAGAAGCAATCTTCGTCATCCGCGAGCGGTGCATTGCTCTCGCGGTAGTCGGGGAGGATGCGCTGGATGTTCGTATTTGTGCAGGCCACCGTGCAGCCGTCCTCCACCTCCGGGCCTGTAATCATGCGCTCCAGCAGCGCCCGCGTGAGCGTGAGCGAGCAAGTGCCGCTCGTATAGACGGCCTTGCCTGGATTATCCGCGAGCACGCTGTCTATGAAGGATACGCTCGATCCCGTGAGCCGCAGCGCCGGTCCTCGCCCCGTGTGCCCCACGCCAGTCGTGTGGCCCGCGTGATTGATCAGCGTGTAGGTCAGCGTGCTCGGCTGCGCGGCGGAGAAAACCAGCCCGCCAAAACGGTCCGTTCCGTTCGTGGCCGAGATCGTCACTGGAGCGGCGAAAGTGCCGTTCGAGTTCAGCGTGCCATTTACGACCAGCCGCGTGCCCGAGGTGCTGCCGGGCGTGGCATCGCCGTTCATTAAAATGGTGGTGCCTGCCGAGATATTTAGCGTGCTTCCAGTCGGCACCGTCACATCGCCCGTCGCTTGGATGACGCCGCTCCACGTCGTCGTCCCTGCTGCCAGCGTGCCCGTGACTGTCGTAATCGTCGGTGCCGTCGTCAGCGAAGTAAGCGCCTTCGTTCCAACGAAAGTCGCCGTCGGCCCGGTGTAAGTCCCGGTCATCGTGAAGTTGCCGGGATCGCTCGTCGGGTAGTTCGCCTGTAGCTTCACGTCGAACGTCATGTCGCTGCTGCTGTTCGCCTGCTGATGGACTTCCACGGCAATCGTGTTCACACCGTTGTGAAGCAGGTTCATCGGAATGTTCAGCGCCGCGATTGCATTCTCCGTTGAAAGCGCGCCGTTGAAGTTTGCATAGCTCGTCAGGCTGCCCCCTGGGTCGAGGTTCGTGGTGCGAAGGAGCAGCGTTCCATTCACCCACACGATTGCGCCGTCGTCGTATTTCACCTCACCCGTCACGCTGGAGACTGCGTTTACATCCGCGATTGTGAAGGTATTGCGAAACAAATACGCAGGGCCGCTCTGAAGGCCCGCCGTCACCGTATCGTAGTCCACATTCGTTACCGGCGTGTTTTCATCGTTGTCGCCAAAGCCCACCTGCGTCGTGCGAGAGACCCACGTCGAGTCATCGAAGCCCTCATTCTTCCAAGTCGCCCCCGAGCTGGTGATGAAGCTCGCCAGCGTCGTCGAGGTGAAGTCCGTCTTGCACTTCCATGACGAGCCCGGAGTGCCGCTATTTGCCACGCCCGTGCCGCCCGTCCCGTAGGAAAAGAACACCGTCGGAGCGCCGCCGCCGCCGCCGCCCGCCGTTACCAGCGCGCTGCCCGTGCCGTTATAAAGCTGGATGCTCGGCAGCGTGATGCCCGCCGTAGCCGTGCTCAAAGCGACCGTCCCATCCCACATCGAACGGTCCACATTTCCCGCCGCATCCAGCACGTCCGCGCGGACGAGGAACGGCTTCCCGGGGATGAAATTCGCTGGCGCCGTGATACGCAGCGATCCCGCTGCGAGTGTGCCCGAGACGTTCGTGTAAGTCGCCGTGAGCGGCTGGAAGAGCACGTCCACCGTCTTCGTGTCCACCGCCGTCCCTGTGCCATTGATGCCGCTCCAAAACTTCACGTTCACGCGGTTCAAGCCCGGATGCAGCACCGTCCCGCCGCCCGCAGGCACGGCCAGCGTCCACGTCCCGGCAGGCGTGCGATAGCTCAGCGTCGCCGCCACACCGTTCACCGTGATCGAGTAAGTCTTCGCCACATTAAAGACGCCGCTGAACGTCGCCGAGCCGTCGTTCGTGCGCAGGTAGCCCTCCGCCGTCGTCGTCCCGCCCACCGTCGTCACCAGCGAATAAACCTGTGGAATCTCCGCCAGAACGTTTGTCCTCCGCGTATCAATATAGGCCTTGATCGCCGCAATCGTGCTCGCGGGCGAAGCTGCGCCCGTGCCCGCTGGCACCCAGCCGCCCATAATCTCATCAATCAGCGGATCGAGCGTCGCGTGGTTGAACCACGTATCCATTGCATCCAGCACCGCCGCATAGTAGCGCGGGGCCATCTGGGGATGATTAAACATCCGATTCAGCCCCACCAAGCCGGGGCCGGGCGCAGTCGCCGTCGTGTCGTAGCTGAAAATCGAGCGCGTCAGCGGATTGCCGCTGCCACTGCCGATGTCGAACACATCGTCCATATCGTGCGGCAGAAACTTGAACCGCGTATCAATCACCCCGCGATACAGCGAAGCGTCATCCGCCCGCCCGCTCTGCATCCCGCCCTCTTGGTTCCCGATGAGCGCATCCACTGCGAAGTAACGGTAAAATTCATCAATATCCAGCACCGTCGCCACCGCCGCCGGGTAGTCCGCATCTGCAATCGCGGGCTGCACCGCCACGCCGCCCGTCGCCGGAGCACTCACGATTTTCGTGAAGTTCGCAAGGTCGCTGTAATCATTCAGCTCAATGTTCGTCTCCTTCAAAAACGTATCGCTGTAAGCCGCCGGGTCCGTCCCCTCATATCGGAACTCGCCCGTCCCACGGTTCCCCCCCACCACGCCACCATCTGTGCCCGGCGAATGGTCATCCAGACGGTAAAAATTCCCATCCGGGTCATTCGGGAAATGCGCCGAAGTCCACGACCCGCCGCGCCCCTCCAGCCGCGCGTAGCGGCTGTACATCTGCGCTCCAGTGCCGGCTAGGTCCGCTCCATTCACCCGGATTTTGACAATCTCCGTCTCCTGCGGCTGCACCCCTGCGCGCTCAAAACACGCATTCCCCAGCGCCTGCGAGTAGCCGTATTGGCAGTTAATCTGAAAACCCTTCCGCCCATGCCACGTGTCGTCGCTGCGGAAGTTCACATGGAAATTGTTTGGCGGCCCCAGTGCGGACGAAAATCCACGGTTGCGGAAACCGCACAGGTAGATGTTTTGCACGCCTGTCCCATCCTGTGAAACGAATGAGCCATTCATCGTCGCATCCGAATGCTCCTGCCCGCTCGTGCTCCCAATTTGCGCCAACTCCGCCCGCTCCACTTCCGTCATCACGAAGCGGTAAATCGGCTGATTCCCCGCCGTGCGAAAGTTCGCCGCCGCATCGAACGTATTATCCACCTGCACCAGCGCATTCGTCACCTGTCCGAAAGTCTCCGGCAAAATCCCAGGGTCGCTCGTCCGCGCTGGGGCGGGCCAAGTGCGAGTGTTCACTCCATCTGTCGCCGAGATATACCACTCCACCACCGCCAGATTCGCCTGCGCCGGGATGCTCGCCTCCACGTCTCCATCGCCATTCGTATCCGTCATCGTCAGTGTCGCAAAAGTCCCACCATCCAACCGCCAATGGAGCGTCGCTGACGTGATGGGCGCTTCATCTTCTAAATTGCACGACACCACAATCGGGTCCGTCGTCTTCGGCACAATCGGGCGATGCTTCACGTCCTTGATCAGCGGCGCAACATTCGTCGAAGCTACCGAATTTGCCGCCCCCGGCGACCCACCCACTGTCGCGCTAAAACCCCAGTTTTGCCCACTCCCGATGCCCAGCGCCGGGTTCCGCAGCTCCAGCGAGTTTCCACTCTCCGTCGCTTTATTAAACCAGCTCCAGCCCTTGTGCGACAGCGACAACACCCCACGCCCGCGCAACGCCCACTCGCCCTCATCCGCATAGGTCACATCGCACACTTTACTACCGAGATTATCGTCGAGCTGGACTTGCTGATTCCCATTCGCCAGCGTCCCCGTCCATCCCCCAATCACCGTCCCCGTAAAGCCGACATGTGCCGCATTAAAAGCAGCCACATTCGCCGCGATGACCAGATACCCGCCCGCCGGAATCACCGTCGCCGCCGGGATGGTAAAAGCCACGCCCTTCGTCAGCGCCCAGCCCGACACATCCACCGCGACTGCGTCTGGGTTCCGCAACTCCAGCCACTCCTGCGCCACCGGTTCGATGATGCCCGGCGGACGGAAGTAAATCTCGTTGATGACAGGCGCGGCAGTCGCAGCACAGGCAAAGGTCAGGGTCGCTAGGGTAAGGTGGAGTCTCATAATAAAATCAGGTTCGTGTGTGGGATGGGTGCTTACGGATAGGTGACGCGGACGTTACAGGCAAGAGACTTTCCCCCGTCGGATGGTTACGGTGCATTCAGTAAACGGCGCGTTATTTCAAAATCTCTTTTATCACGGCTGCACGCTTCCACACGCGCCAGTTTGCGTAGCCTGTCTCAAAACGTGCATAGAAAAGCAGTTGACACGCTTAGGAGGTTCGACGAGACACGCCACATGCTGTTAGAAAAACCAGAAACAGTGCAACCACTCGATGCCAAAGGATTTTCCATCTCCCGCACTTCCGTGCTTTATGCCCTTGGGACATTGGCGCTCATCGCGACTGTATTCTCTCTCTTAAAGGCCGATGAACCTCCGGACTACACGCCTCAACTCGGCGCTCTCGAAGCTCGGCGGTAGTAACATAAGTTTCCCCACAAGAACTCACACAAGAGTTTGCCAACGGGCGCTCGGCGTGGTAAAGCCCTCCCCATGACTCGCTACGATGCTTACGCAACGACGCACAGTACCGCTCCAAATGACAAAAATTGGGTCATCCCGGCGTTGATCGGTTCCGCTTTGATGCACGCCGGTTTGTTCACGTTTTTTTACTACAAGCGCGTGGAAAATTTTGGCCAGCGGGACTTGCCACCGGTGAGGAATGAGATTGTCCAGCGCGTCACGATTTCGGCGGCTCCGAAGAAGGAGCAGGAAGTCACGACGGCATCCATCACTCCGACACAGACGACGAAAAAGGCGATCGTCTTGCCGAAGGAGAAAATCCAACTCGATGAACTTTCTGTCGCTCCGCAGCACAAGGCAGTGGATACGTCCAAACTCTTCGCTGATGAAAAGCCCGCGATGGAAATTGCGAAGCTCGAGACGCGCGTGAATGTCACGAACCCAGATGACGCGTTGCCAAAGCTTGACGACAAGTTTTTTAACGATCGCACAGGGCCCAAGGTGATGGCACGTGCAGACTCGACACCTGGTACAGAGGGAGACGGCGCGAGCCAAGCAATCGGCGTGGCAGGCAAGGATGTCGGCGCGATCCTCGACGCATTGAACACCGGTCCCTCGGGGCCGAAGTCCATCAGCATCCCAGGGAACACGACCTTCGACTACGATAACGACAAGCTCGGCGTGGACGGCCGGACGGCGATGGAGACGGTGGCAGAGGTCTTCAAGAAGTTCCTCGGCGACGACTTGCTCACGTCCACATTTACCATCACGGGGCACACGGACTCGTTTGGCAGCGTGACGTATAATGATCAGTTGAGCCGACGCCGCGCGGAGGCGGTGAGCGCTTGGTTGGTGGTAAACCTCGGCATCGACCCGCGCAACATTCAGACCACGGGCGAGGGCAGTCGCGTGATGATCATCCCAGCGGGTACGGTGGAGCAACAGGCACCCAATCGGCGCGTGGAGATCGTCATCCGCCGGAAGAAAAAGTAGCGCAGGAAGTCAGTAGCCAGTCAGTGCCGGCTCGCCGTGCGGGAGAGCATCGTGTCTGCCGCAGTCATTTTCATACTGCCTCGACTCCTTCCAGCCTGTCTTGCCGGATGACTTCCCAGAATTTGCGGGTGTTTGACATGGTTTGCGTGGCGATGTTTCCAGCAATGAGGGCGATGACTTTTTGCCGTATCTCGGCGTCGTGGGAGGCGACGAGCGGGAGGGATTCGTGGGAGAGGTGGCGTTGGGCTTCCGCAGAGTCTTCGTGGGCGATGAGGTCGTAGATGATTTGGGTGAGGTCGTCGTCGCCGGGGGCGTTGTGGGCGATGGCTTCGATCAGGGCGGCTCGCTGGGCGTCGTCGCCCTTGCCGCTTTCATATCGCTTGAGGAATGCTTCGCGGATTGCAGGGTCCGTTTTTATCAATGGCGAGAGGGCGAGGGCGAGGGCGCTGCGTTCGCAGGTTTCGCCGAGGCCTTTGCTAAAGCGGGAAAGGAGCGCCTGCCGGACTGTGGGGTCTGCGTCAGCAACGGTGCCGAGCCCCTTGACGAGATAGCCGCGTTCTTGGTCTTTGCCGACGCCGCTCTGAAACCGAGCGAGCACGGCTTGGCATGCGTCGGGATGCTGGGCGGCGATTTTCCCGAGGGCTACAGCGAGCGTGTTGGGCTCGCGGACGCTGCCTTTGATGACTTGCATACGGTCGATGAGTGCTTTGCGGGCATCGTCGGATTGGTGGGCGATTTGGCCGAGGAGGATACCGAGGTGGGCGCGCTCGAAGTCGTCGCCTTTGCCGCTGCGAAAGTATTCGAGGACGCCGTCGCGGACGATCACGTCGCTTAACCCGGTGGCGACAAGGGCTGCGGCAATGTCGTTTCGGTTGATGCCTTGTTTGGTTCCGTTTGCCCACACTTGGAGGATGGCTTGGCGGACTTCCGGGTGGTCGTGGAGACAGGGGATGAGTGCTTTGAGAAGGACGTTGCGTACTTCTGCGGGGCATTCTCCGCGCTTCCAACTGACGAGCAGATTCTGGCGGATGGCGGTATTGGTCGGAGCGAGAAAACCGAGGGCTCTGGCGAGGGAAGCACGTTCGTCTGCGCGGCCTTTTCCGGCGTTCCAAGTGTCAACGAGGGCATTCAAGATCGCGGGTTGCTCCTTGGCGATATGTCCGATGACTTCGCTGAAAACGGCGCTTTCGGAGGTTTCGATTTTCCCGCTGCGCCACCGTCCGAGGATTGCCTGGCGAATCTCCAGATCGTCGGCGGCGAGCGGCGCGAGGGCTTTGGCGATGGTCGGTCGGTCCTTGTTATTTCCTTTGGCTTGGCTGAATTCGGCAAGGATCGATTTGCGGAGTTCGGGCTGGGTGGCGATGAGCCGGGTGAGCTCTTCGATGGCGATGTCGCGCACTTCGTTTTCGGGCTGGCGGGCAGCGATGATGAGGGTGCGGCTAAATTCGACGATATCGCCGGGATGGGCGATGAGGGAAGGAAGGACGGCAATGCGGGTGGTTCCTTTTGCGGCGTCCTTGAAGGTCTTTCGCAGGACGGCGCGGAGGTAGTCGTCGATATCACGATGCCAGTCGGTAAGGATGGCGCAAACCTCTTGCGGGATGCCGCTTTCATCCCATCCTTGAATTATTGCGATCGCCCAAGCCGCCGCTTGTTTCTCCGCGGAGCTGCGGCGTCCTTCGTTGTATCCAGCCCACTTGAGGCTGACGAGGTGAAAGCGGTGGAGCAAGGGGTCGAGCTGCGGATGGACGTTCGCTTTCGCGATGTCGTGGAGGTGCTGTCTGCGGAGCGGCTGCTCGACGAGCGCGCGGATGTAGTGTTGCCACACGTCGCCCCACGCGAGGTCGTCCCAATGGTGCGCGATTACGGGCTCCGCGTCCACCTCGGAGGCGGCGGCGAGCTGGGTGGCCGTGTCGATAGACCATTGATTTAGTGCAGCGCAGTTTGCGCCTGTAAGGGGCTTTATTTCGAGCGTGTCTGGAATTGCGTCGGGCATGTGCTGTCTTACGGCGATGATTCAAGACTCAGCAAAACAATCAAGTCAACAGGCTACTGGTTTTTCAGTTGGAGGGATTGAAGTTTCGTCATTCCCATTTCCCAGCCCACTCGCTCTAGTCAGAGTTGCAATGTCCCGCTTTCTATTTTTTGCCCTGCTTACCTTCGCTCCTTTGCTCCACGCGCGCGCTGATGGCGTGGAGATCCGTCAGCGCTACAAAGACGGCTTTCGTTACAAGCAGCAGGTCACCATCGCGCAAGAATCATCCGTCTCCACCGGGTTGACGAATACGACGACGAAGTCCGACACAGCCTTCGATTTGGAGTCCACAGCGACGATGACGCAACAGGGAAATGGGAATGTCATGTCGGTGGAGGTTCGCTATACGAAAATCGTCATGTCTGTGGACAGAGACGGGAAAGTCTTTCGATTCGATAGCGCGATGCCTGGAGAGCAATCGATGGCTGGCCCGCTGCAAACGCTCGCCGGTTTACCAGGGCGGGGTTTCAACTTAATCATCAACGAGCATGGTGCCGTAGTTAGCATTGACGCGTCCAATGTGGCGGTGAGCACGATGGCTTCCGCGAATCGCGTCACCGCGACGTCATTTCGCGAAATGTTCGAGCCCGAATCCATCAAGCGCATTGTCGCGCAAACCATGATTTGCTCGCCAAAAGGAATGATTCCTAAAATCAACGATTCGTGGCCGCTCTCGCAAGAACTCATGTTGCCCGGTATCGGCAAGCTGACTGTGACCGGAAACTATACGCTCGCAGGTATGGCCGAGTCGGAAGGGATTCAATGCGCCAAAATCGCTGTGGATGGGACGTATGCGCAAGAGCCGACCGCAAAGAAACTCGATCTCACGGACAACGATCGCTTTGACACGCTCTCGCGTCAAATGAACCTCAAACTCGACGGTAGCACTTTGACCGGCAGTATCTTATTTGACCCCGCGATTTCCTTCCCGCGAGAGCTCAATATCACGCAGACGATCAACATCACTGCGAAGATTCCCGACGGGACGGCCAACGTCATCAAGATGCCGATCAAACAGACCATCTCCGTGAAGCTCGTGGAGATGTCGGAGGTGCGTCCTCAATAGGTGCTAGTGCATTTTTCTCAGACGATTTTACTCATGAGAAAGCCCCTTGCCCGATTATCTGCCCGCCCGCTGAAAGCGGCTATTCCGATTTCCAACACGTAAACCAACCAAGAACTATGAAACGTCTCATCGCATTCGCATCATTCGCCGCACTGGCGATTGCAGCCCACGCAGCCGACCCGCTCCGCGTCTTTATTCGCGCCGGTCAATCCAACCGCGGCAAGGAAGTCCACGCGCATCCTCGCTTTCTCGAAGAGTGGAAACCGTTGCTCGCTGAGCGCGGGATGAAAGTGGACGGCGCTCTCGACTGGCCGACGGCGGAGCAGCTTAAAAACACGGACGTCGTTTTGCTTTACGCGCAGGAAGGCGGCGATGCCACGCCGGAGCAGGAAGCGGCGGTAAATGAATATCTCAAGCGCGGCGGCGGTCTTGTCGTGCTGCACACGGCGGCGGTTTCGATGAAGGACCCGGCTTGGTGGCGCGAGGTGCTCGGCGGTGCTTGGAAGCCCGGCACGACGAAGTGGAAGGAAGGCCCGATGGACCTTTACTACTCCGAGAATCAGCGCATCGGCGGCGGACATCCGATCACGTTTGGCGCGTCGAATTTCCATCTCGACGACGAGATTTACTACGACATGGACATCAAGCCCGAGGCCCGCGTGCTGGCTTCGAGCTACACGCCGAAGATGCGCGATGGAAAATCGCTGACCGCGAATGGCAAGGCGCACATTTACGACATCCAGCCGCAGATGTGGGTGTATGAAAACACATGGGAAGGCGGCTCGAAGCCGTATCGCGCTTTCACGAGCATTCCGGGGCATCAGTTCAAGACGTTCGGTTTTCCGCAGTATCGTGCGGTGCTCATGCGCGGGCTTTCTTGGGCGGCGAAGCGCGAGAATCTCGACGAGTATGTGAAGAAGGATGAGCTTGATGCGCTCACGTATCCCGAAGGTGGACCGCAGCGCCCGGCGGATACGCTCAAGAATTTGGAGATTCATCCGGACTTCAAGCTCACGCTCGTGGCGGCGGAGCCGCTCATCACGAAGCCGATGAATTTCGACTGGGCGCCCGATGGTTCGATGTGGGTGGCGGAGACGCCGGAGTATCCAAACGGTCGTCGCGGAATGCGCCCGGATTATCGCGGGAAGGAATGGAAAGACCACGGAGGCATCGACCCGCTTCCGGGCGAGCAGGATCGCAAAGGTCTAGATAAAATCTCGCGGCTCATCGACACGGACGGCGACGGCGTGATGGACAAAAAGGAGGTCTTCTACGAAGGACTCGATTTGGTCACCGGCCTCGTATTTTACAAAGACGGCGTGATCGTCACGCAAGCGCCCGACATCCTCTGGCTGCGCGACACGGACCACGACGGCAAGGCCGACAAAGTGGAGAAACTCTACACCGGCCTCGGCACCGGCGACACGCACGCGGTCATTAATAATCCGCGTTGGGGTTGGGATGGATGGATTTACGCCACGCACGGCTACAGCGGAGGAAAAGTGAAGAGCGGCGACGGCTCGAAGGATTTCGGCGGCATCGGCAGCGGCGTGGTGCGATTCAAGCCCGACGGTTCGGCATTCGAACAATACAGCTCGAAAGGCGGCAACACTTGGGGACTCGAAATCACCGGCGACAACCGCGTGATGTGGACGCAACCGACGAGCGGCGAATTGCTCATGCAGACCGTGCTGCCCGAATATGCGCTGGCCCGTGGAAAAATCGGCAAGACGCCGAGCTACAACGTCGTGGAAAAATCCGGCAAGACGTTCCCTGCGATGCCTTGGGAGCAGATGGCCTACGTGCAAATCGACTGGGTCGGTTCGTTCACCGCAGCGGCGGGCTGCGTCGTGTATGACGGCGGCACCTGGCCTGCGCAGTACAACGGCGACTACTTCACCACGGAGCCGACGATCAACATCATTCACCACGCAAAGCTCACGCCACAGGGCAGCAGCTACACTTTTGCAAAAGAGAAGGGCCGCGAAGAGACGGAGTTCATCCGCAGCAAAGACATGTGGTGGCGTCCAATCGAAGTCCGCGTCGGCCCCGATGGCGCGGTGTATGTCGGCGATTTCTACAATCAAGCCGTCATCCACAACGACACCCGCGGCCCCGACCACAACAAGGTCAACGCAGCGGTGCGGCCAGACCGCGACCATTACTTCGGGCGCATCTGGCGGCTCGACCACAAGGACGCGAAGAAGATCGCGGTGACGGATTTGAGCAAGGCTGGCGTGGAGGAATTGGCGAAGGCGCTGGAGCATCCGAACCGCGTTGTGCGGATGAATGCACAGCGCCTGCTGGCCGAAAAAACGACCGACTATCCGGTCGGTGGCAAACCATCGTTTCCTTCAAAGGCTGTAATCGATGCGTTGAAGCCGTTGATCTCCAGCAAGAGCGCGGAAACCCGCATCGCCGCTTTGTGGACCCTGTACCGCGTCGGCAACATCATGAACGCGGCGCTCGTGGCGGGTATGAAAGATCCCGACGCGTCCGTCCGCCGCAACGCAGCGGCAATCGCTGAAGCAGCCGGAAGCTATGACTCTACGGATGTCGGAGTAACTGCCGGATTGTCAGATCCTGACGCGCAGGTCCGGCTGATGTCCCTACGGGCGCTCGGTTCCCACCCGGTCATGGATAGCGTGGCAAAGATCCTCGTCGCTGCGTTCACAAAATTCGACGACGACTTCCAACGTAGCGCCGCAGTCGGTGCCGCCTCGAAGAATCCCGCCGCCGTTATCGCCGCCGCTCTCGATAGCGCCGATGCGCCCGCACTCGCGCCGCTCGTCGCCGCGCTGACTCAGAACCTCACCAATCCCGAAGACGCCGCGAAGCTCGCCATCGTCCTCGCTGGCAAACCCGCCAGCGCGGATTCGCTCAAAGCGAGCATCCTCACCGGACTCGGCAAAACCGTGCAAGGCACGCCAGCGATGTCGCAGGAACTCGGCGCGGCTCTCACCAAGCTCCTCGGCAGTGGAGCCAGCGCAGCGGCGCTCCCGCTCGCCGCGAAGTGGGACAAAGCAGGTGCGCTCAAAGGCGCGACCGAAAAACTCATCGGCGACCTTTTTGCGAAGCTCGACGCGGGCAGCGACAACGATCGTCTCGCCGCCGCGCAGAGCCTCCTCGGCCTCCGCAGCGTGAACGAGAAGGCGCTCCCCGCCGTCGCGAAACTCCTCGCGGATGCCAAGCTCTCCGGCGGTTCCAAAGCCGCAATCATCGCCGCGCTCTCCGAGACCGGCGACGCCGCAGTCGGCCCCGCGTTGACCGCAGCATTCGCAACACTCGACGCCACCGGACAAGCCGCCGCATTTGACGCCCTGCTCAAACGCAGCGAGTGGACAAACGCGCTTCTCGATTCCGTGAAAGCCAAGACCGTCACGCTCACCAACCTCGGCCCGGCCAACATCGCCCGCCTCCGCACGCACCCCGATCCGGCGATTTCCAAACGAGCCGCCGCTATGCTCGAAGAACTGAACCCGATGGCGAAGCTGAAAAACGAAGCCATCGCCAAACTCGCACCCGTGGTCGAAGGCCCTGGCGGCGATGTCGCGAAGGGCAAGGCCATGTTCACGACGACGTGCGCGATTTGCCACAGCTTCGACGGCCAGGGCAAAGACATCGGACCCGGCCTCACCGGCATGGGCTCGCACGCGCCAGCCGAACTGCTCACCGCCATTGTGGACCCGAATCGCGAAGTCGATCCGAGCTTCGTCGCATGGAACTTCGAGCTGAAGAACGGCCAGTTTATGTCCGGCATCATCGCTCGTGAAAACGCCGCGACCGTGCTTATCCGCAGCCTCGCCGGTGAACAGGAAATCAAAACGAGCGACCTCAAAGCACGCACCAACACAGGCCGCTCGCTCATGCCCGAAGGCTTCGAAGGACTCGGCGCAGAAGCGCTCCGCGACGTCATCGCCTACATGCAGAGCGTCGATAGCAAAGGCTACCGCACGCTCGATCTGAAGGACGCATACACCGCCAGCAGCGCGCTCGGCCTTTACGACAAAGCCGTGCAAACGCCGGAATCCGTGCAGTTCAAAAAGACCGGCACCGTCGTCTTCGGCGGCGTTCCATTCAACTTGGTCGCGCCCGAAAAATCCGCGACCGGCAAAAACGTTGTCCAACTCCAGGGCGGACCGAAAGGCACGTTCTCATCGAAAGAAATGCCCGCGAAAGTGGAGATCAAAGTCGGCGGATTCAAAGCGAACCGCATTCACTTCCTCGGCGGCGTCGGTGGCTGGGCGTATCCATACGGCCAAGACACGACGGTCGCGATGAAGGCAATCGTCGCATTTGCCGACGGCACCAGCGAGACGCTTGAGTTCAAAAACGGCGTCGAAATCGCGGACTACATCGCCCGCAACGACGTGCCCGGCTCGAAGTTCGCCGAGGGCCTCACCGCCGGACGCGCCCAAGTCCGCTGGTTCAGCAAGCAGCTCAAAACCGCCGGAGCCATCGACAAAATCACGCTCGAAAGCACAAACACCGTTGTCGCTCCGACAACGTTCGCAATCACCGTCCAGCTCGCCGACGCCAACGCACCGCTGCAAAGTGGAGCCGTGGAAGAATCAGCGCCGAAACCAAAAGCCGCGAAGGTTTCCGGCGACGAAGACGCGAACTTCAAACCGCAGTTCAACGACGAAGTCCCGCAACCGCCTGCCGCGAGGCCAGCAAACGGCCCGCGCGTGCTCATCGTCGGCGGCGGTTCGTCGCACGACTTCGTGAAATTCTTCGGCGGCACCGACAAGGAGACGCTCAAATCCGTGAGCGGTTGGGTGGACTTCACGCAGAACCTCAACGGCATCGCCGAAATCCTCGACCGCGTGGACGTGCTCGTCCTCAGCGCAAACCAGCCCATCGCATCGAAGACAAAGAAAGCGCTCATCGACTACGCGAACCGCGGCGGCGCAATCATCGCACACCACCCCGGCACTTGGTACGCGTGGAATAACTTCCCGCAGTGGAACAAAGAAATCATCGGCGGCGGCACCCGCGGCCACGACTCGTTCGGACCATTCCCCGCGAAAGTCGCCAATGCCGCGCACCCCATCACCAAGGGAGTGCCCGCTGATTTCGAAATTACCGACGAGCTCTACAACTACACGCAAGATCCGGAAGCCACGCCCATCGAAGTGCTCGTCACCGCGACCAGCCCGAAGAGCGGGAAAACCTTCCCGCAAGTCTTCGTCGTGAAGCATGGGAAAGCAAAAATCGTCGGCTTCACGCTAGGCCACGACGCCAAAGCCCACGACCTGCCCGCCTACCAGACATTGCTGAAAAACGCGGTGCAGTGGGTGAGTGCGAAGTAGGGCGCGAGCGCCGTGAGACTCGCGGAGGCGGGCTTTTCTCAGCGAGGGAGGAGACGATAAAGCGGATGTTTTCCGAACTCTTTGTGAAGCTTCGTGATGCCGACGTATTCAAAGCGGAACTCGTCGAGGCCTTCGTTGGCGGCGAGGGCGGCGAAGGGCTCGGAGACGCATATTTGGTTTTCGTGAGTGATGGGCTCGATGCGGGCGGCGAACGCGATGTTGGTGCCTGCGAGGTTGGGGCGATTGGTGATGGGGTCGGTGAACGGGGTGACGGGGCCGGCGTGAAGGCCGATGCGGAGGGAGACGCCTTCGGGGAGGTCGAGGACCTCGCTGGTGCGGAGCGCGGCGGCTCGGAGGTCTGTGGCAAAGCGGGCGGCGGTGCGGAGGTCTGAGAAGGCTAGGAAGAGGCCGTCGCCCCAAGTATTGGATTCGATGGGGGCGTTGCCGTTGGCGGCGGCGCGGTCGATCATACTCTGGACGCCTTGGAGGAAGCGTTTGGTATATTCGACGACGGCTTCTTCGCGGAGCTTGCTGTAGCCTTTGCAGTCGGAAAAGAGGATCGCGCGGATTGGGCGGCGGTCGGCAGGGTGGGGGACTTCGAGGTGCGCGAGAGAGGGCGGGATGATGCCTTCTTGGCCGGGGTAAATGTTTTCCACGGGGATGCCGAGTTTTAGCAAATGCGCGACTGACCAGGCGGTGCCGCCGTGACCGTCGCCCGACTCGCCGTTCCAATAGACAAGCGCACGGAGCGGGGCATCGAGCTGGCGAGCGCGGAGTTTCGCGAGGCCGATTAGATAGCGACCTCCATATTCAAAGGCGGTGCCGTCGGCGGTGGAACTGTGGTTGTTGGCGATGCGGACGGAGTCGGCGTGAGTGAGTGCTTCTGCGTAACGTGCGCACCAGTTTGACCCATCGTCGGACACGCTCGTGCTCTCGAAAACATCGCGCTCGAGCGGGAGGACGATGTGAGTCTTCCCTCCGAGTTTGTGCATGGCATGGAGGAAAATAAGATCGCTACCACGGGCGGCACTTGCAAAGCCGATGGAGGCTCCGGTGCGCTCGATGTAGGCGAGGATGCGCGTTTCGACATCGGGCACGGCATCCTCAGGAAATCGCGAGGGCGTGCGTTCGGACGCATCGGTGCGGTGGCCGACGAAGACGATGACGGGGGCGACCGCGAAGCAGCCGTCGAAGCGGTCGTCTTGGCCGAAGATGTAGCGAGAAAGCTCGCGCGCTTGCCGCCGGGTACTGGCGGTTTGGCCGGGGGAGGTGGAGAACAATGCAGCCTCTGAGTAGAGGGCGCGTGCTTGGTCTTCCTCGCCGCAGATGAGTGCGGCTTCGGCGAGTGTGGCGACGGACCAGTAGTCGCGCTTCGGCACGGCTTGCGCGAGCTTTGCAGAGCGAGCTGCCAAATCGTAGGCGATGGCTTTTTCGCCGAGGAGGAGCGAGAGCGTGGCTGCATTGATGCCGGGGTAGTAGCCGTTGGGATCGGCCTTGGCTTCGGCGTGCTCCAGCCCGTCGCGGTAGGCGTCGCGTGCGTTGGCGAACCCTTCGTGGCGGTCTTGGGCGTTGGTGGCATCGCGCCCGATTTCTTTCCATGCCCGTCCGAGTAAGCCGAGGGTCTCGGGGTCTCGATGGCCTTCGTCGTAGAGCTTGGAGAGGGTCTCGATCGCTTCTTTTGGCGAACCTGTGAGCGCGAGCGCATGGGCCTGGACCTGGCGGCAAACGAGATCGTCGGGATGCTCTGCGAGGTGCTCTGTGGCAAGGTCGTAGGCGTGGTAGGGGTCTGCGTGCTGGATGCGCTTTAATTCGGAATAGTTCATCAGTGGCGTGTGAGGTATGGCGAAGTCATCGTCGGAAATCGCTTAGACCGCCATCTTCAAAGTGGTGCGTCTTTTCCGCAGCCCGCTGAGGGTCGTCGATTGCGCTGCTGTGGTAGGGCGTGTTATCCTCCCGTCATGAACATCGGCGTACCGAAGGAAATCAAAGCGCAGGAAAACCGAGTGGCGTTGCTCCCGAGCGCGGCTTACCAGCTTACCCGGCGAGGGCATCGCGTCATCGTCGAGACGAATGCGGGCGCGGGCACAGGCTTCGCGGATGCCGCGTATGCCGCAGCGGGAGCGGAGGTGGTGGCGACGCACGCGGAGGTCTTCGAGCGGGGCGATTTGATCGTGAAGGTGAAGGAGCCGTTGGAGGAAGAGTGGCCGCTGCTCCGCGAGGGGCAGATTCTTTTTACCTACCTGCACTTGGCCGCCTCGAAGAAGCTCACGGATGCGCTTCTGGCGCGCAAAATCACGGGCATCGCATACGAGACGGTGGAGGTGAATCGCCGACTGCCGCTGCTGGAGCCTATGAGCGAAATCGCGGGCCGAATGAGCGTGCTCGTGGGCGGTGTATATTTGGCAAAGCATCACGGAGGTTGCGGCGTGCTCCTCGGCGGCGTGCCGGGCGTGCTGCCGGGGAAAGTGGTCGTCATCGGCGGCGGCACGGCAGGAGTGAATGCCGCGCGCATGGCCACGGGGCTGGGTGCGGACGTGACGATTCTCGACGTGGATGTGGAGCGGATGCGGTTTCTCGACATCACGCTGCACACCGCACACACGCTGTATTCCAGCCACGCGCATATCCTCGAAATGCTGCCCGAGGTGGACTTGCTCATCGGCGCGGTACTCGTGCCCGGCTCGAAAGCGCCGAAGCTGATCAACCGCGAAATGATGCGCGTGATGAAACCCGGCAGCGTGTTCGTGGACATTGCTATCGACCAAGGCGGATGCGCCGAAACATCGCGCGCGACCACGCATCACGACCCCGTTTTCGTAGAGGAGGAAGTGACCCATTATTGCGTGGCCAATATGCCCGCCGCCTACGCCCGCACGGCGACGGAGGCGCTGACGAATGTTACCTACCGCTATATCGAACTCATCGCGGATCTCGGTTTCACAGGCGCGCTGGCAAAGGACCGCAACCTTCTCGGTGGCGTGAATCTTTTCGACGGGAAGGTGACGTGTAAAGGCGTTGCCGAGGCGCACGGGTTGGAGTTTCACGAACCGGGAGCTTTTGGCTGGTGAGAAAGCGCAACCTTGCGTCGAGGGAGGTTGATGATTTACTGAACGGAAAGCGGTCTTCCGAGTCTAACTTCGCGAGTCGCACATAGAGCAAATACATCCATGAATTCACGTTCAGTCGCAATTTTCGCAGTCGTAGTCGCCGTAATCGTCGGGGTCGCGCTTTGGTTTATCGGTGGGGAAAATGCCGCGCATTACACCGCGCCCCCGGCGGAGGTAAAGAAGGCCCCTGTGGAGGATACCGCGGGCTCCTCCGAGCCTTCCGCCCCGCCGCGGAAGTTTAACCCGGAGCCCGTATTTGTCCCGGACCAAGCGCCTGTTGTTTCGCCAAAGCCACCCGTAGTGATGACGGAGGATGACCGCAAAATTGACGACGCGCTAAACCTCTACAAAGGCAACACCGACCAAGATCACCTCAACACAGCGCAGGCGCTCATCACTCTGCTCCCCAGCCTCACCAAAGATGGCCAAGTCGAGGCGGCAAGCCACATTTCCAACCTCCTGCCCGACGAAGCGTGGAGTAAGTTGAACCACATCTGGCGCAACCCTTCATTCAATCCCGACGTGCTCGAAGTTTTTGAGACGGACCTGATGAACCGCGAGGACAAGGTGAAGCTCCCGGCGCTGCTTGAAGCCATCCGCATCCCCAATCACCCTGCCCGAGACAACGCGATGAGCACGCTCCAAGTCTTCCTCGACGAAGACTACGGCGACAACGTGGCGAAGTGGGAAGTGGCGCTTAAGGCGTTCCTTAAAAAAGCCGAGGACGAGGAGCGCGAAGCCAATGCGCCGGTGAAGAAGTGAAGCTCGTCCTCGCTGGCACCGGAGCAAGCGGCGCGATCTATCTCCAGCGTTTGCTCGATAGAATCGACTCCGCCGCGCACGAGGTCCACCTCGTCCTGAGCGCTTACGCGAAGCAAGTCATCTACGATGAGATTGATGAACTTCGCGTTCCACCGGGCGTCCTCCAGCACGGCGATAAGACGATGAACGTGCCCTTTGCCAGCGGCAGTGCGAGGTTCGACGCGATGGTCGTCTGCCCGTGCTCGATGGGCACGCTCGCCCGCATCGCCGCAGGCACGGGCGACTCCACCATTCTCCGAGCGGCGGATGTTTTTCTGAAAGAACGGCGCAAGCTCATCCTAGTCCCCCGCGAGACTCCGTGGAACCTCATCCACGCCCGCAACGTCTGCACCGTCATGGAGGCCGGCGCGCTCATTATGCCCGCCAGCCCAGGGTTTTACAGCCGCCCGCAGACCGTCGCCGAAGTCGCGGATACCGTCGTGGACCGCATCCTCGACCAGCTCGGGCTACCCGCAGACTGTGCGTTTCGTTGGGCGGAATAAACCGCCCGCTCACCCCAGCAACGCCGCCACTGCTTCGTGGGAAACGAGCTGCTCTTCGCGGGTCGCCAGCGTCTTCACTTTCACCTGCGGCCATTCTTCGCCGACGAGCACGGCGTAACGCGCACCAAGAGCTTCTGCGGCTTGGAATTGCTTACCCACTTTCGCCTCCGTGAGCGCGAAGTCCACACGCCGCCCAGCATCGCGGAGCTGCTGCACGAGCGAGAGCGCCTGCGGGCGGAGTTCCTCCTTCGCTACCACCACGAAGACCTCGCACGCACGCTGCGCCGCGCACCAAGCCTCCATGCGCGCCTTCGCAGCGGGTAGGCTCTCGATGACTTTCTCCAGCACCACATCGCCCATGCCAAAGCCGAGCGCCGGGAGGTTCACCTTCCCATCGCTCATCAGCGCCAGCAGGCCATCGTAGCGCCCGCCGCCCGCCATCGCGCGTTCCGTCTTTGCGCGGTCGAACACCTCGAACACCACGCCTGTGTAGTAAGCCAGCCCGCGCACAATCGCGTAGTCCACTTCCACAAACCCGCCTAGCCCGCGCGCCGTGAGATCGGCCATTACCGGGGCGAGGTCCACGCTCGGCACCTTGCTGCGCATGAACGAAAGCACGCGCTCCGCATCGAGCCCGAACGGCACCAGCGCGGCATTCGTCTTCTCCGCCGAGGCACGCTCTGCCTTATCAACGATCTGGAAGAACGCATACTCGTCCTCATCCGTCAGCGCGGCACCATCGGCACGCTTTGCATTCTCCCGGAAGAAAGACTGCCACGCGGAACGGCTGCTGAGCCGAACGACGAACTCATTTTCCGCCAGCCCAAACGCCCGCAGCGTATCTACCAGCACGGCCACCAACTCCGCATCCGCTGCGCCCGATTGCTCACCGATGATGTCCACGTTGAGCTGGTAAAACTCCCGCAGACGCCCGCGTTGCTGCCGCTCGTGGCGGAAGCAGTTTGGAACGCTGAACCACTTCATCGGCTTGCGAAACTCCCGCTCCCGCGCCGCCACCATGCGGGCCAGCGTCGGCGTCATCTCCGGCCTCAGCGCGCCTTTGATCTCCCCCGGCTCAGCCATCGCCGCGACGGTGAACATCTGCCCGACTAGCTCGCCGCCGCTCTTCTTTTCATAGAGCCCGAGCGGCTCCACCACTGCGCCATCATACTCCACAAATCCATAGCGCCGCGCGACGCCGCGCCATGTCTCTAGGATGTAATTCCTGCGCGCACACGTATCGGGATAAAACTCACGGAAGCCGGGCAAAGTCTGCATATTGAAAAGCGCGCGATGCTACGTCCCGCGCGCTGCGGGGCAAGAACTGTCGAGCGAAAGGCCCATTCGATCTACGTGGTTCGCCGCTGTCATTGGAAAAGCTCTTGTCCTGATTCCTCCACCGCACCCTTCACCCGTCGGATGCACAACTCGATGTGCGCGGCGTCCGCCTCCACGCCGACACATTTGCGCTTCGTCCGCAGCGCGGCGACTGCCGTTGTTCCGCCGCCGAGGAAGGGGTCGAGCACAAGGTCGCCTTCGTTTGTGGAGGCAAGGATGCAGCGTTCCACGAGGCGCAAGGGCTTTTGCGTGGGATGTTTCCCGTGCGTCTTTTCGTCCCCGCTCGGGGCGGTCATATTCCAGACGGATTTCATCTGCTTTCCGCCGTTGGTTTCGCGCATGAGGGCGTAGTTGAAGCAGTGCTTGCTCTTCTCGTTTTTCGCGGCCCAGAGGATCGTCTCGGTCGAGTGGGTGAAGTAGCGGCAGGAGAGGTTTGGCGGCGGGTTCGGCTTCTCCCAAGTGATGTCGTTCAGCACTTTGAATCCGAGTTGCTGCATGGCGTAGCCGACGGAGAAAATGACGTGGTGCGTGCCGCTCACCCAAATCGTACCGTTGGGCTTCAGGACTCGCTGGCAGCGCCGCAACCATTCGAGGTTGAACGTGTGGTTCAGCTCCGCGCCTCGCGATTTGTCCCAGTCGCCTTTGTCAACCTTCACCATCTTCCCGCCTTGGCAGGTGATGCCGCCGTTCGAGAGGAAGTAAGGCGGGTCGGCGAAGATACAGTCGAATCGGCCCTCGGGATATTCGTCCGCGATGGCGTCGAGCACTGCGAGGCTGTCGCCGTGGTGGAGCCACACGCCGCGCGCCTCGTCGGAAAAAACAATCGGGTTCTTCTGCACGGGTGAGCTATGGCGAGGTGCGGCGGGCGGTGGCAAGCTCGACATTCCCTCAAAGAACCCGCCGCCCCGCGCATCCTCTCCGGAACAATGAACCTGCTCGCCCGAACTCTTCTCCTTTTCACCGCCGCAACCGTCCTCGCCGAAGACATGACGCCCCTCTTCAACGGCAAAGACCTCACCGGCTGGGTCCCCGTCAACATCGCCCCCGGCACCTTCAGCGTGAAGGACGGCGTCCTCATCACCACCGGCTCCCCCGTCGGCACCATCCGCACCGAGAAGATGTATGAAAACTGCATCATCGAACTCGAATGGCGGCACATGACCAGCGGCGGCAACTCCGGCCTCTTCCTATGGGGCGACGGCCTCCCCGCCACCGGCTCCGCCTACCCCCGCGGCATCGAAGTCCAAATCCTCGACACCGGATACAACGCCGGAGGCAAAAACGAATGGTACTCCGTCCACGGCGACGTCTTCGCCTGCAACGGCGCAAAAATGACACCCGCCGGCCGCATCTCCCCGAACAAACTCCGCAGCTTCCCCATCGAAGAACGCACCAAACCCTCCCCCGAATGGAACCACTACCGCGTCGTCGCCAAGGACGGCGAAATCCGCCTCAGCGTGAACGGCAAGGAAGTCACCGTCGCCACCGGCGCCTCCCCCCGCAAAGGCTACCTCATGCTCGAAAGCGAAGGCGCCGAGTGCCAGTTCCGCAACATCCGCATCACCGAACTCCCCTCCACAAACCCCAAGCCCGAAGAAATCGCACTCCCCGCAGACGGCTTCGTCCCCATCTTCACCGGCATCAACCTCGACGGCTGGAAACTCCCCGACGGCGACAACGGCCATTGGAAAGCCGCCGGCGAAGTCATCGACTACGACGCCTCCAGCGAGGCCAAAGGCGACAAGCACCTCTGGACCGCCCGCCCCTATGCCGACTACACACTCGTCGTCGATTGGCGCCTCAAAGAAACCCCCTACACCAACCCCCGCACCCGCAACGTCCTCCCCGACGGCAGCGACGAAAAAGGCCCCGACGGCCAGGTCCTCGGCATCCCCCGCCCCGACTCCGACTCCGGCATCATCCTCGGCGGCGACCAGAAGTACCAAGTCAACATCTGGTGCTGGCCCGTCGGCTCCGGCGAAATGTACGGCATCCGCACCGACGGCAAAAACCCGCCCGAACTCCGCGCCGCCGCCACCCCCAAAGTCAAAGCCGACAAACCCATCGGCGAATGGAACCGCTACGAAATCACCCAGCGCAAAGGCCTCGTCACCGTCCTCCTCAACGGCAAAACCGTCCTCCCCGGCATCCAAATTCCCGACTTCCCCGCCAACGCCCCCATCGGCCTCCAGCACCACGGCGGCAAAGACAAAAACGGAGTCTGGAACAGCCCGCCCGCCCTCGTGCAATTCCGCAATTTGTTTATCCGCGAGCTAAAGTAGCCCCGCACCAAGCTGTTACATCCGCCAGTTGGCAGCTCTAAGAAACGCGGCTACCGTCTGCGCCCATGTTCCGTCGTTTTTTCATCCTGCTCGCGAGTTTCGCGCTGTCGCTGCTGCACGCAGCGCCGGTGTTCGAGACGCTTGCGGACTTCGAGCACCCCGGCGAGAATCCCTCGGGTCGAATGCTCGCGCATTCCGACGGAAATTATTACGGCACGACCCTCGGCGGCGGAGCCTTTGATTTCGGCACCGTGTATAAAATGACGCCTGCGGGCACGGTGACGATCCTCGTGTCATTCACCGGGCAGGCGGGCGCGGTGCGCGGTGCGAATCCAGCATCCGGGCTGACTCTGGGTGCCGACGGTTCGCTTTTCGGCACGACGGAAAATGGGGGCGCGGGCGATTTTGGTACCGTGTTCAAAGTGACGACGGCGGGTGTTTTCACGAACCTTGTGGAATTCACAGGGATGACTGGCGCGAAGAAAGGCGCGGTGCCGAACGGCCTCATTTTGCACGCAGACACGTTTTTCTATGGCACCACGCAAGCGGGCGGTGTGAACGATTGCGGCACGGTTTTTAGAATGGACGCGGCGGGAAATCTTATTACGCGCGCTGAACTCACCGGCACGCTCACTCAGCCAAGAGGCATCGCCCCCACAGGCCGACTAGCGGTGAGCGGCTCGACGCTTTACGGCACTGCACAGTGGGGCGGCGCGAACGAATTTGGCACGGTATTCAGCGTGACCACGGCTGGGAGTTGGGCGACCCTTGCGGAGTTCACCGGCATCTCCGGTACAAGAAAAGGGAGCGGTCCGGTGGGCGGTCTGACGCTTGTCGGGACAACGCTCTTTGGCACCACCGAGACGGGTGGCGCGGATGACGTCGGGACGATTTTCAAGCTCTCCACGGGTGGCGGAAGTTTCTCTACGATCCGCCAATTCACAGGCGCGGACGGCGCATTCCCCGCAGGGCAACTGCTTGCGCCGGGCGATGGTTTTCTTTACGGCAGCACGGCGGGCGGTGGCGTGGACGGGGAGGGGACTTTGTTCAAAGTCGATACCGGTTCGACAGCGTATATGCTTCTGGCGACCTTCAGTGGCGAGTCGGGGGCGGTTCCGGGCTCTGGTCCGCGTGGAGCTTTGAGCGTCGGGCTCGATGGCCAGCTATTCGGCACGACCGAGGCCGGCGGTGTGGCGAGAAATGGCACAATTTTCAAAGTGACGACGCTCGGCGAGTTCACCTCGCTCGCGGCGTTTACAAATACGACTGGCTGGAATCCCATCGGTGCGCCGCTCTATTCGGCGACGGGCGTGGTGTTCCCCAATCAATACGGCGGCGTGGCTGGGCACGGGACGGTGATGGAGCTTTCGCCGGTCGGCGCGCCCGTGGTGCAGAGCGCATTCTCGGACGCTGTTGGCGCGCCTGCGGGCTCGCTTATCGAAGTATTGGGGACGCACTTCGGCATATCGGAAGATCGGCGGTTTTTCTCCGTTTCTGATTCATCTCCGCCGTTCGCGTTTGCAACACTCAGCGCCAGCATTTGCACGGGTGCGGAGGAGCTCGCAGACGGGCTCGACGGGTTTCTCTACGGCACCTCCAAGTTTGGCGGAGCATCGCTCAAAGGCACCGTCTTTCGCCTCACGCCCGCAGGCTCGGCGACGCTGTGCGCCACGTTCACAGGGACGAATGGCGAAGGGCCGAATGCGCCGCTCGCGTTCGGTGCAGACGGTATTTTCGGCACCACGGAAACGGGCGGTAGTGCAAACAGCGGCACCATCTTCAAGCTGACCGCTGATGGCACCCTCACGACGCTCTTCTCCTTCCCCGGCACCGGCATCCGCCGCCCGACTGCTGGGCTTGTCGCGGGTGTGGATGGGAGCTTTTACGGCACCACTTCGCTCGGCGGCGCGAGCGATCACGGCGTCGTGTTCCGCGTCACGCCCGCTGGTTCGGTGACGGTGCTTATGGAGTTTAGCGGCAGCAATGGCAGCCAGCCTGGGCGCCTCCTCGCTGCGGCGGACGGCACGCTCTACGGCTGCACGCTGGCGGGCGGTAGCGGCGACTACGGCACGCTGTTTCGCATCACGCCCAGCGGCACATTTACGTCGCTTTTCGCGCTCACGGGGAACACCGGAGCGGCACGTGGGAGATCCGCCGAGGGGAAGCTTGCATTCGGCCCCGGCGGCGTGCTCTACGGCGTCGCGCCGGAGGGTGGCACGGGCGGCGGCGGTACGGCATTCCGCATCGCGGCCACCGGTCCTCACGCGGGGACAAAGCCCGCCACGCGACTCGATGCCGCTACATTGCAGTTGAGCGGCGTGGTGCAGCTCGGTGGCGAAAATGCGAGCGTCTCGTTCGACTTCGGACCGACAGCCGCGCTCGGGCAGACGACGGCTGCGGTGGTCCTCGTTCCGTCTTCAGGAGCGCAGGAAACGCTCAGCCAGCACATCACGCCGCCCGCACCGGGGCAGACTTTCTTTTTCCGCGCTCGGGCGGTGAACCCGTCCGGCACCTCGCTGGGGCCCGTCCTCTCTTACACTTCACCGACGCTCATCTCAGAGTGGAAGCTCGCGAAGCTCGGCGACGCCAACGCGCCCGAGCTCGGCGACCCGGATGGCGACGGCCTTGCCACGCTCGCGGAGTACGCACTCGGCCTGCACCCGCTCCAGCCCAGTGTTGGGCCCGCACCGCAGCGACTCGTATTTGCAGAAGGAGCACGTCTCACGATGACGATAGCCCGCGACCCTGCGCACAGCGATGTGACCATCGAAATCCTCGCCGCCCCCAGCGTTTCTGGGCCTTGGACCACCGTCGCGAGTAGTGCAAACGGCGCACCATTTACAGGCCCCGGGTACGTGGGCGGGGAAGTCGCAGGGACGAGCATCCGCACGGTGACGATCAAGGACTCCGCCGCAGCAAACGGCGAGCAGCAGCGTTTCATGCGCGTGCGGGTATTGCATTGAATCGAACGAGCCGCGCTGCCCTCCGTTGGTCCCGAGTTGTCGGGATATTTTGACTATCCTTGCCTCATTTTTGCCTCAATCCCACACTTGGCCCACGTCGTGCTGAAACGCTTGCGAAGCCCATGAAAATCTCAGCCCACACAAAGGTCAGTCTGCAACGCACGATCAGCGCGCTCGTTTTTGCGACGAGTTCGGTGATTGCGCAGAACACAGTACCGTCCCCCATCGCACCACCGACGTCTACCTCTCGGATTTCCCCTCCCACGGCACCCGCGCCGATCGCGCCGCCCACCGGGGGGACACTTGCACCGGCGAGCATTGAGCCACCGGTGACGAGTCCCGTCGCACCAACGGGTCTGCCGGAGCAACCCGGCTTGCCCGCGGACCCGAACGTCCCGCCTCCACCGTCGTTTGATGTTAATGCACCGGCCAGCAAGGTGAGCGAGTTTCAAGGCGATGAAATCGGGCTCGTCCTGCGCACGCTCGCGCGGCAGGCGAACATGAACGTCGTGGTTAGTCCAAAGGTGATCGGAACCGTCACATTGCGCCTCAGCGACAAATCACCACGGGAGGTCATTGATGTCATCGCCGACTCCAGCAATCTCATTATTGAGGAGCGCAAAGGGGTCACATACATCAAGACGCAGGAAGAAAAGAACGCGGAGCCGACTGTCAGCTCGCAATACACGTTCAGCTACGCCAAGGCCACGGAGATTCTGCCGCTGCTTACATCGCAGCTCACCAGCAAGATCGTTCCACAGGTGGACAACCGCACGAACACGGTCTTTTTCCGAGACAACGAGTCGAACCTCCCCAAGATTAAAGAGTTCCTCAAAAGCGTCGATTCCCCCACCCAGCAAGTGATGATCGAAGCGCGCCTCGTCGAGGTGAACGCAAACCCCAAACAGGCCTACGGGCTCAACTGGGCGGGCGTTGTCGGCAGCAGCAGCACCGCGCAAAAGCTCAGCTACGGCGCGAGCGGAATCGGGACGAGTAAGCTGACAAACAGCACAGTCATCGGACCGAACGGCCTCCCGACCCAAGTGCTTCAGCCCGACCAACTCCCGACCATCAAGGAAGGCACCACAGGCGGCTATCTGCTGAACGATTTCCTTCGCAACGGCACGCGCGGGGGGCAACTGCTCAACAGCGTTGCTGGGCAGTTTGCCATTCTCTCCATCCCGCAAATGTCTGTGACCATGCGCCTTCTCAACGAAGACAGCGACGCGGAGTTCCTCGCGAATCCCCGCATCGTTGCCGCGAATAACCAAGAGGCGACCATCAAGATTACCCGCACGCAACCCGTGCCCAATCTCACTTTTAACGAACAGCAGGCGAAGGCCGTCTTCGGCGGGTTCACGGACAAAGAGTTCGGCAACACGCTCAAGGTCACACCCATCATCAACAAAGACCGCTATGTCTCGCTGAAGGTTCAGCCCGAAATCAGCAACAAAGTCGGCGATGCGACGTTCGTCTTCGAGGGCGCCTCGGTCTCCAGTCCCATTATTGACAAGCGCGTCTTCGACTCCAACGTGCTCATCCGCAGCGGCGACACGCTGGCCATCGGCGGACTGCTCCAAGATGAAGGCACTAAGGGCCGCACCAAGGTGCCAATCGCCGGTGACATCCCGCTCTTCGGTTATCTCTTTCAGGAAAAGACTGCCTCGCGCAGCAAGCGCAACCTGCTCGTCTTCGTCACCCCGACCATCATTAAACATGGATACGGCACCGGGTTGGAATCCCAAGTCGGCGGCCTCACGAACAGCGGCGAAGAATACGCCGACCCCAACGGCTGGAGGAATAACGCAAAAGGAGCAGTTCGTCTGACTCCGACATCCCACCGACCGCTCGCCGCAGACGCGCCGAAACCCGGCCTGCCGCCTCTGCCGACTAAACGCTAGTTGATACTCGGTGTAGATAATTGCCTGAACGATCTCATCGGTGCAGGCGTCCGTGTGACGTTCTAAACATCGTCATTCCCCATCGCGAAAACGTGAAGCCGCAGTCTGCAAGGACTGCGGCTTCTTCTTTGTGTGACTTTAGGGTTTCACCCCATCGCAGGTGCAACGCGGCTCGCCTACTTTCGCCCCTTATGAAAGCCAACGACCGCTCGCAAACTAAAACTACAGCCATCGCCGACGCATCCCCCTTCGCCGAAGGATACGCCAACACACCCACGCCCGAGGAAGTCTCCCGGCGTGCCTACGAGAACTACGAGAGTGAAGGCTATCGGGACGGTAGCGATGTCGAGCACTGGCTCGCAGCGGAGGCGGGCCTGCTCGCAGAACGTAACTTTTAACTACCTCACCACATGAACCCATACACCACCGGTGCAACGATCCTCGTCGTAGATGAGTGCGAGGCGATCTGCGAACTCATCGAGGTGCTCCTCATCCGCGTCGGCTACCACGTCCGCACAGCCATAAACGCCGCCGATGCGCTGCAAATCGCACGCGAAATGCCGGAGCTCGATGTGGCGCTCTGCAGCATCGAGTTGCCGGACATGTCGGGGGGAGAATTGGCCGAAAGTATCTCCGCCATCCACTCATCGGCTGCCATCGTCTTCGTCTCCGCTTCCTACAGGCCGAACGACCCGATGAGAGCCTTCGAGGTTTTGGAAAAGCCCTTCACCATCTCCGAGCTACGCAGCGCAGTCCGCTCCGCCCTCCGCGCCACGCCAGCCTTCGCCGAATCCACTCTCTGCGCCGCCCTTTGAGCACACACACCATGAGCCAAATCGCCATCATCTATCACTCCCTGCACGGGCACACCAAACTTCAGGCCGACGCCGTCCTCCGTGGTGTCCACCGCGTCCCCACCGTCACCGCGCGCCTTTACACCGCAGAGGAGGCCGCCGCACGGCTCAACGAACTCGACGCAGCCGACGCCATCATCTTCGGCTGCCCGACTTACATGGGCAGCATGTCCGCAGGCATGAAGACCTTCCTCGAAGTCGCCGCGAAGAAGTGGTTCACGCTCGCGTGGAAAGACAAAATCGCGGGCGCTTTCACGAACTCGTCCTCCTTCTCCGGCGACAAGCTCAACACGCTCGTCGGCCTTTTGATCAACGCCATGCAGCACGGGATGATCTTCGTCGGACTCGGCCTCATGCCCTCCGCGAACACGCCCGACGCGATGAACGAAATCACCGGCCCCGGCCCAGACGCACACAATCGCGTAGGCTCATTCATCGGCCCGATGGCCACGAGCTTCCAAGTCCCACCGCCCAACGCTCCCAGCTCAGGCGATCTCGAGACGGCGGAAATCTATGGCCGTCGCGTTGCGGAAATCACCCTTCAATTCCTACGTGGGAAGCTCGCCTGATGCGGTAGGGTTTTGCCCCATAGCAGCGCACTGCGCGGGGCCGTAGCCTCAACATTTCACCGCCAGAATGGCGGCGAAAAACGAACACATACGAACATGACAAAGCTAGAAATCAAAGGCGACTGGAACATCATCAAAGGCAAGCTGAAGCAAAAGTGGGCGCTGCTCACCGACGACGATCTTCAGTTCATCGAAGGCAAAAGCGAAGAGCTACTCGGGCGCATCCAAAAGCGCACCGGCGAATCCCGCGAAGCCGTCGAAAAAGCACTCAAGGAATCATCCGATGACTGCTGCTGCAAATAGACACCCGGCCATGAAAGACCCCGTCTATAAAATCATCGAACTCACCGGCACCTCGACGACTTCCATCGAAGACGCTGTGGATAAAGCCATCAAACGCGCGCATAAAACGCTCAAGCACCTGAGCTGGTTTCAAGTCACCGAGACGCGTGGCAATATCGATAAAGGCAAGGTGCATCATTGGCAGGTGACGGTAAAAATCGGCTTCTCCGTGGAAGACTGAGCGCGGAATGCGGGAGCTATTGAGGTGGGAATCGTTTGCCTTTCCACTCGCGCGGATGAAAAAACGTGAGACAAAAGCGGAATACGCATCCGCTTTAACGTCTAATGAACCGCATCTCGCACGCTCTGGCTGCCTTTTTAATCCTGCTCGCTCCAGCCAGCGAGGCGCTCACTGTCTCGCAGCTCAAGGAAATGGAGGCGCAGGTGAAGCAGGTCGTGGCGAAGGACTCGCCAGCGGTGGTGGGGCTGATGGGCGATACGAAGCCGGCTGCGGGCTCTGGCGTCGTGATTTCTGCGGATGGGCTCATCCTTACCGCGGCTCACGTGACCCAGGGGAATCAGACGATGAAGGTCATTTTCCCCGATGGGAAAGACCGACGGTGCAAGGTGCTCGGGGCAAATTACGCGCGGGATGTAAGCCTCGCGAAGATCGAGGAGCCGGGCGTGTATCCGTTCGCGGAGATGGGGGATTCGGACAAGCTGGAGACGACGACGATGGTCGTCGCGCTCGGGCATCCCGGCGGCTACGATGCGCGCCGGACGCCGCCCGTCCGCATCGGGCGTGTGAGTATGAAGGATTTTGGCGGATTCATCGTGAGCGAATGCACGCTCATCGGCGGAGATTCAGGCGGGCCGCTGTTTGCGCTTGATGGCAAGGTGGTGGGCATCCATTCGTCGATTTCCGAAAGCCTGAGTTTTAACCGTTCCGCGCCGATCAACGCAGCACGGGCGGATTGGGAGCGGCTGCTCTCCGGGGAGAAATGGGGGAAGCTGGGTGGGAAGCTCAGCCAGTTCCTCGACTCGTCGGAAAAGCCCGTCATCGGCGCGAAGCTCGACGAGAAAAGTGAGAACGGCGTGCGCCTCGAAGAAGTCCACCCGAAGTCGCCCGCCGAAGCGGCTGGGCTGCGCAAAGGCGACGTGATCGTCAAGCTCGGCGGCGAGAGCGTCCGCACACCGGCGGCGCTCACTGGCAAGCTCGGGAAGCTGAAGCCGGGCACGACCGTCGAGGTCGTTTACCAGCGCGACGGCGTGGAGCAAAAGACGGAGGTCATGCTCATTTCACAGACAGAAATGCTCAAGCGCATCGGCTTTGACGAAAGCAAATAGCACCATGAAAAAACTGCTCATCCTCATCGCCTGCCTCGGAACCCTCGCCGTTCACGCAGCCATCAAGAAATCCCCCGCGCCCGCCGAACAACACGGCGAACCGGAGGCTGGGAAGTTTCTCGAAGAGTTACTGAATAATCTGCTCGGCGGCGGCGACCGCAAGGCCGACGCGAAAATGAACGCGCACTTCCGCGAGCTGCTGGAGGGCCACAAGCCCGGCACCGTGGCCGTCGCCCCGGCCACGTTCGTCGTGCGCGACGCGAAGAAAGCGGGCAGGCCGCTCGGCTTTGCCACAGGCGTCCACGCGGCGGGCTGGCTCATCACGAAAGCGAGCGAGGTCAAGAGCGCGGGGCAGTTGCAGGTGGAGATTCGCGGGCAGTGGGCGAATGCAAAAGTCGTCCGCACATGGGACGACCACGATCTTGCGCTCATCAAGGCCGAGGCTGCGGACATCGCCATCGCGCAATGGTCCGCCACACCGCCGCCGGAAGTCGGCACTTTCCTCACCGCCGCCGCGCCCACAGGCCGCGACCCTATCGCCATTGGCGTGGTGAGCGTCGCCATGCGGAGCATTCGGCTGCAAGGCCGGGGCTTCCTTGGCGTGCAACTGGGCAGCGACGACAAAGGGCTGAAAATCGATCGACTCGTGGATGACGGTGCGGCGAAGAAAGCGGGTATCTTGAAAGACGACCGCATCGTAGAGCTAGACGGTACAAAGCCCGAGAGCGTGTTCGGTTTCACCAATTCCATCTCCAACAAGAAATCCGGCGAAAAAATCCGCCTTAAGGTGCAGCGCGGCTCGGAGCTGATCGAAAAGGAAATCTCCCTCGGCGATCTCGGTGCCATTGACAGCAATCGCACCTCCAAACGCGAAGACCGGATGAACGCGATGGGCAGCACGGTGAGCGAGCGGAAGGGCAATTTCCCCAGCGTCATCCAGACGAACTTCCCGCTCGACGCATCGCAATGCGGCGGCCCCGTGACGGACCTCGACGGCAACGTCATCGGCATCGTGATCGCCCGCTCAGGCCGCATCGAGACGCTCGTGCTCCCCAGCGAGATCATCGTTGCAGTGCTGAGGGACGTAAATTTTTCCGAAAAACCGTAAATTTCCGCTAGACAGCGCCGTCGAAATTACGGCATCACATCCCCACGCGCTGCGGCAGGCTGGGGATGTCTGGGTCGGCTTCTGGGGGGAACACCGGCTCGGCTCCCCAGCCTCCCGCAGCGCGCGGGATGAAAGTTGCGGATTGTTTTTTGAATTTAGAGGTTGCGCACTCGGCGCGTCTTTCGGCCCTCTGTGGCGAGTTAAATATGAGTATCCATTCCACCGCCATCATCTCTCCTAAAGCCGAAATCGCCACGGGTTGCGAAATCGGGCCGTATTGCATCGTGGGAGATGGCGTCGTCCTCGGGGAAGGCTGCTGGCTCCAGCATCACGTCTCGCTCAGTGGGCCGTGCGTGGTCGGGAAAAGGAACCAGTTTTATTCGTTTGCCAGCATCGGCCAGCGTTCGCAGGACCTCAAATACGTGGGCGAGCCGACGCATCTGGAGATTGGCGACGACAATACCTTCCGCGAGTTCGTCACCGCTAATCGCGGCACCGCGCCTAACGCGAAGACGATCATCGGGAGCCGGAATAACTTCCTCGCTTACTGCCACATCGCGCACGACTGCATCGTGGGGAACGATGTGATTTTCTCCAACAACGGCACCCTCGCCGGGCACGTGACGGTGGAGGACCACGTCATCCTCGGCGGCTTCACAGCGGTGCATCAGTTCTGCCGGGTGGGGCGTTTCGCCATGACGGGCGGGTGCTCGAAAATCGTGCAGGATGTCCCGCCCTTTATGATCGCCGACGGGAATCCCGCCCGCATCCGTGGCATCAACAAAGTCGGCCTAGAGCGGCACGGATTCACCGCTGAGACGCTGCGGCACCTCAAAGAATCCTACCGGCTTCTCTACCGCAGCGACCTGAATGTGGCGCAGGCCGTGGAGCAGATTCGCGCCGAACTGCCGGACAACCCCGAGCTGGACCACCTCACGGACTTCGTGACTCGCAGTGGGCGCGGAATCATCAAGTAACGGGGCACGCGCAGTGCTTTGAAGAGCGCCATGTCTGCTCTATGGCTCACTCTCGGCTCCGCTATCGGCGGGGCGTCCGGCTGGTTACTCGCTCGGGCCCAAGCGGCCAAGGCCAGCGCCGACCCCATCCCCAAACACCCACGAGGGATGGAGGAAAAGGAGCCTTACAGCCTGCGGCCTGCCGTGCTCACACCGGGAGAGCGCTCGTTTTACGACACCCTCTGCGCCGTTTTGCCGGAGAACTATGCTGTGCTCATCAAAGTCCGCCTCGGCGATCTCGTGAACGTCACCTACGGGGCCGGCAATCGGCAAAACGCCCACGCGCGCGCCTGCTCCAAGTCGCTTGATTTTGTGATCTGCTCGGCGAATCTAGCCCCCATCGTCGCCATCGAACTCATCGAGGGGCAGGACGACCGTTCCGCCCTCCAGTCCCGCGCTTTCCTAGAGCGAGTGTTGCGCAAAGTGGGGCTCCCCTTCGAGCGCATCCCGCTCCGCCCTTCTTACGAAGAAATCGAACTGCGTGGCCACATGGCCAAGCACATCAAGCTACACACTGTCGAGCGACGGCCGACGCTGGCGATGTCGGCCTGAGTTTCTTTTATTCCCACATGCGCTTCGGCTTGGCATGGTCGCCGCAGAAGATGTCCGAAAACCATGTCCACAAATTGACCAACCGACAACGCATCGGGCGTGTGTGGGCGACCACTTGGCGGGCTGTGGTGAAATACACGGAGACCGACGGCGAGCAGCGAGCCGCGTCTTTCGCTTACTACGCCTTGTTTTCGCTCCTTCCGCTCACCGTGCTCCTCATCTCTATCGGCACGCGATTTCTTGGCGACCAAGCGAAGGCGACCCAGGTCGTCTTCGCGCTCATGGAGCCCTACGTCACCTTCGATCTTGGCTCCGGTGTTCGCGCGACGGTGGAGAGTTTTATGAACTCGCGGCTGGGCTCGGGGTTGATTTCGGCAGGTGTCGTCCTGTGGTGTTCGATGCGGTTTTTCCAAGCCCTCGTCGCCGGGGTGAACAAGGCGTGGGGCACCAAAGAATACGACTGGTGGCGGCTCCCGCTGATGAATTTGCTGATGATGAGCATCCTCACCAGCGCCCTGCTCATCGGCATCGTCACGCCGACCGTTATCAACGGCATCGAGCAATTTCTTAAAGACCACCCGTGGTTCTCCAGCGTCGATAACGGCCTCGGCGGGCAAATGCTCCACCTCGCACGCTGGCTCCTCCCGCCGCTGCTCCTATTCTACGCGCTTGCCCTATTTTACAAAGTCGCGCCGCGCCGCAAAACGTTGTTTCGCGAAGTCTGGCTGGAGGCCATCTCCGTCACTCTCGTCCTCGGCGGTCTGCAAAAGCTCTTCCTCATCTACGCCGGGCGCGTCGCCGAGTTTAACATCGTCTATGGAGCCTTCGGGAGCGTCGTCGCCTTGCTCATGTGGATCTATTTTACCGGCGCGACCATCATCCTCGGCGGCTGCTTCTGCGCGGCACGCGCCGAGATCACCAGCGGCCTCGCCGACCAAGCCGTCTCGGAGCACGCAAAATGAATCTTTCGCACCGAAGTGGAGCTTTTCCTGCTAATTCAACGCCTCGCAGGGTGAAATAGCCCGCCAACCATGACAAGCCAGCCCATCAAAGTACTGATCGTGGAGGATACTTCGGAGCACGCGCGGCTTCTTGAGCACATCCTCAGCGCCGCGACGTACCCACGATTTCACACTGCTATTGCGAGTAATCTCGCAGAGGCTTTGGCTGCACTGAGCCTTGGCGGCATCGACGCCATCCTCCTCGATCTCACGCTGCCCGACAGCCTCCCCGGCCACACCTTCAGCGCCGTCAACGCCGTCGCCCCGGACATCGCCGTCGTCATCATCAGCGGGGTCTCCGATGTTTCCAGAGCCATCGAGCTCGTCCAAGCCGGTGCGCAGGACTACCTCATCAAAGGTCAGGTGGACCACAACCTCCTCCTCCGCTCCCTCCAATACTCCGTCGAGCGCAAACGGGCCCAAGTCGCCCTCCGCCAAGCCAACGACCAACTCGAAACCCGCGTCCACGAACGCACCGCCGAACTCGTAAACACCAACAAGCGCCTCCAAATCGAAATCGCCGAGCGCAAACGCGCCCAAGAAGCTGTCGCCGCCAGCAACGAACAACTTACCCAAGCCCTCGCCGCCCTCCGCGCCGCCCAACAAGAACTCGTCCACCGCGAGCGCCTCACCGCACTCGGCACCATGGCCAACGGCATCGCCCACGAATTCAACAACGTCCTCACTCCCATCATCGGCTGGACCGAACACCTCCTACGCAAACCCGAAGACCTCGCCAACAACGAGACGACCCGCGACACGATCCAGAAAATCCAAACCGCCGCCAACGTCGGAGCCGCCGCCGTGGGGCGCGTCCGGGAGTTTGCCCGCACCGAGGCAGACGCCTACGGGCAACTCGTCCTCACCGACATCGTCGAGCAAGCCATCGCCTTTACCGAGCCCAAATGGCAGCACGAAGCCCAAGCGAGCGGCGTCATGATCGACATCCGCAAACGCTTCGAGCCCATCCCCGAAGTCCACGGCGAAGCATCCCAGCTCCGCGAACTCATCACCCTTCTTCTCTTCAACGCCATCGCCGCCATCCCCCGCCGAGGCTCCATCTCCCTCATCACCACCCAGCGCGAGGACTTCGTCGTCCTCACCGTCCGCGACGACGGGCTCGGAATGAGCAAACTTACCCGCGAACGCTGCCTCGACCCCAACCTCGGTGCCCGCCACCCCGACGGGCGTTCCTCCGGCTTTGGCATCATCCACGGCATCCTCCAGCGCCACGGCGGCAAACTCGAAATCGAATCCGAAGAAGGACGCGGCAGCAAAGTCTCCATCCTCATTCCTATCGCCCTCGCTGTTACCCAGCCGCCCGCGCTTGCCCCCGTCCCTCCGCCCGCCCCTGAGGCCCCAATTGTCCGAACAGGAAAGCGAATCCTCCTCGCCGAAGACGACGCCATGGTCCGCGAAGTCATGGAACTTTATCTCACTGAGTACGGCTTTTCCGTCACTCTCACCAGCAACGGACGCGAGGGCATTGACGAATTTACCCGCGCCCACGGAGGGTATGACTTACTCATCACCGACCGCGCCATGCCCGAGATGAACGGCGACCAAGTCGCCCTCGCCGCCAAGCAAATCAACCCCGATATCCCCGTCATCCTCCTCACCGGCTTCGGTGGCGCCATGAACAGCGAAGGAGAGAAGCCCCCCGGCGTGGACCTCGTCGTAGGCAAACCGTTCACCATGTCCAGCCTCCGCGAAGCGCTCGGCAAAGTCGGCTTCTAAACGCGTTCGAAACGCTACCTCTGTCTAGCAGTCTGATTTATCAACAGTATGCGAGGAGGCTGCGAAAGTCGCAAAAAGCCCGCTGCATCAAGCAGCGGCGACATTCGGTTGCGGCGGGAAAATCAACCCCGAAAAGGGCATAGTGGCGATGAAGGTTATCGCTTGCAAAGGGCTGAAATTTGCATACACGCGGTGCAATCCACCAAAAATCTACCAAAACCATGAAATCTTCGAAACCATCCAGAAAAGTCTCTTCCGTCTCCACCCGCATCCTCGTCGGCTCCGTCGCCGCGCTGATCGGCCACTTCTCCGCGTCTTCGGCGAAGGCCGCCATTTTGTACTGGGATTTAAATGGAGCAACAGCCAACACGGCTGTAGCAGCGACTGGTAATTGGGATGGCACAACTTCGAACTGGAACACCGCCGCGACGGGCACGGGTGGCACTGCACAGGCTGGTACCACGGCTGCCGATGACCTTTTCTTTTCGTCGGGGTCCAGCTACACGACCGGGACGATCACGCTATCGGCCACGAGATTGGCGCACAGCCTCAGTTTCGATGACAACATCGCACTGACTTTATCCGGTGGTTCACTCACCCTCGGCAGTGCGACTGCCGGTTCGGGCATTTTCGCCCTCTCGACCGCCAACTCGGCAAATACCATTAGCAGTGCGATCACGTTGGCGGGTGCCTCTACGATCCAAAATGCGGGTACGGGCGTCCTCAGTATTACTGGTGGGATCACCGGCGCTTTCAACCTGACGCTCCAGAACAATGGGGCGACCGCGAATGGGGTGACCATTTCAGGAGCTTCGTTGAACAACACGGGCACCGTCACTAATTCAGGCACGGCTGCGGGGAACACGCTGATCAGCGCGATTATTGGCGCCAATGTGACCGGGGTGACGCAGAATAGCGCCACTTCCGCGCTCACTCTTTCTGGCGTGAACGCTTACACGAGTTCCACCACGGTAACCTCAGGCATTCTCCGCGCCACCACCAGTGTTCAGGCCCTCGGAACCGGAGCGGCGACCCTCTCGCTCGGTGGCGGTACCTTGCAGTTGGCCAACGACACGGGCCTCAACTTTGCTCGCAACACGACCGTCACCGCCACCAGCACGATTACGGCGGACCGTCTGACCTCGGCGGCCACTTCCACTACTCATACGCTTGGGACCCTTTCCATTGGCGCGCAGACCCTCAATATCACTCGGGGCACCAACATCACCGGCGCTGGGGTGGGCGGGATCACCTTCGGTGCGGTGACTCTCACCGGAGCCGCTACTTTCGCCCCAGCGGCCAACACCTTGCTGACTCTTGGTGGCACGACAGGCCTCGGCGCGAACACCCTGACCAAATCGGGCGTAGGATCGATGACGCTGACTGGCGTGGTCAGTGGCAGCAAGGCTGTCGGTTCGACCGCGATAACTATTTCTGACGGCGTTTTGACGGCCAGCAACGCAGGGAACACCTTCACCGGCAACATCGCGGTGGACGGATCGGGCGTGTTCTCGATGGTAGGGAACACCTTCACCGCGGCAGCGCCTTATGGCACAGTGGCTGGCGGGACCGCCTACAAGCAGCTTCTGCTGACGAACGGCGGCACCTTCCGGCTCACGAGCGGCACTTTTAACGATAACGCGGTCTCGGCAACCAACCTTGCGGGGGGCATCATTTTCAATATTGGCGCCGGTGGTGGCACGCTCGATATTGCCAGTGGTGCCACGCTCGTCATTGATGACGGGACAGGAACCGGCACTGCTACAACAGCCTCGCAGCTCCAAGGCTCTGGCAACATTCTGAAGACCGGGCTAGGCATCCTCCAGCAGGATGATTCGACGGCGTATGCGGGCACAATCACGGTTGCGGCGGGTCTTTTGCAGCCTGCATCGGTAAATGCCTTCGGCTCATCAAGCGCGGGCACCATCATCCAGTCTGGCGCGGCGCTGAACTTTGCCGCCGCCTTAGTCATGACCAATGCTGAGCCGCTGACTCTTTCCGGCACCGGTTTGGCTTCAGCGCCTGCGGGTGCATTGACGGCTGCCGTGGCCGGCACTTGGGTAGGCCCGATCACCATTGCCTCGGGCGGTGCCACGATCGGCGGTGGCGCGGCTGCTTTAACGTTGTCAAGTGCGGCGACCATTGACGGAACTGCTGGGAACACCACGGTCGCAACAGGCGCAGGCACACTCACGCTGAACGGCGCCGTGAATATTGGCAGCAATACTCTCACGATGAGCCAGGGGGCGGGCCGGACGACATTCAACGTCACTGCCGTCATCAGCGGCACCGGATCGGTCGTGGTGAACGGCACGGGGTTGGCCGGTGACTGGGCTAATAACTCGGCTAACACCTATTCGGGCGGCACGACGCTCAATGCCGGCTCCCAGAGTGTGGTCGGCATCGGCAGTGTCGGCGTGGGAGGTAGTGTGACCAGCGGTAACTACGGCACGGGCACCTTGATCCTGAACGGTGGCTCCATACGAGGCGGTACGGGCGGGCCGTTTACGGTTGGCAACAACGTCACCCTCCAGGCGGATACGACATTCTTCTCGGTTGCCAGTGAAAAAAGCCTGATCTTTGCCGGGCCGGTGACCATCACCGGTGCTTCCCGCACTATCAACAGCGCTGTCGGCACCACGGTCGCGGGCACCATCGTCGAGTTCTCCGGCGCTATCGGCGATGGAAGCAACACCCTCGGCCTGACCAAGACCGGCGCCGGCAATCTCAAGCTCTCCGGCACGAACACCTACACCGGGGTTACCAGCAGCACCGGTGGCAATCTCTACATCACCGGCTCCCTTGCCAACAACGGCGGCTTGTCCATCGCTCCATCCGCTGCTGCCGGAGTTTTCGTCAGCTTCGTCAACAACGCGGCCAACACCCCGGCCAACTTCAACTCCCTGAGCCTCGGGTCGGCCACCGGCACCTCCTTCATCGGGCTCGACCTCGGAACGGCTTCGGACACCATCGCCACCTCGGCTGCCGCCACTGCCACCAACGCCATCGCCTTCACCCTGAACGCGGCTACGGGATTTGGTGCCGGAAATTACAACCTGATCACTGCTGCCAGCGGTCTGACCTCCGGTTCTCCGACCTACTCACTCAACAGCGCCCCCGGTGGTTACACCTACGGCTTCACCAACACAGACGGCCAGGTGCAGTTGAACGTCAGCGCGGCCACGGCCAGCAGCCGCTACTGGCGCGGTAACGTGAACAACAGTTGGAGCGCTTTCTCCGGGCTAAGCACGACCAACTGGGCGACGGATGCCGCGGGCACGGTCGGTTCTGCATCCACGCCCGGCGTCGGCGAGACGGTCTTCTTCAGCGCCAGCAACGCCACTGGGCCGACGTTTTCCACCACGCTGGACAACAACTTTACCATCAATGACCTTCAGTTCACCGCCGCACCCACCGGCGTGTCCACCGTCACCATCGCCGCCGGCACGGCTATCTCCGGCAGCAACAGCAACACGCTGGCCATCGCCCCTTCCTCTTCCTCGGCGGGCATCACCCTTGCGCAGGGCTCCGGTGCGGTCACCATCTCCGCGCCTGTGGTGCTCGGCAGCAGCCAGACTTGGTCGGTTGACAGCTCCGCGCCGGGCTCGGGCACAGCCTCCAGCCTCACGGTCGGCGGCGCGATGAGCGGCAGTGCGGGTGCCGGAGTCACTTTCACGACCACGGCGGGAACCGCGCCGATCATCCTCTCTGCTGTCGGAAGCACCTACAGCGGCGACTCAACGGTGAGCGCCAGCACCATTGTCCAAGGCGGCGCGACCAATGCCTTCTCGCCCAACACCGGGTGGACGGTCAATGGCACGCTGAACACCGGTGCATTCAGTCAGGCCACAGGCTCCCTCGTGGGCGGCTCGGGCATCGTGCAAAACGGCAGCGCCACCAATGCGACCCTTACCATCGGCAGCGATAACGTGGCCACCGCCACCTTCGGCGGCACCATTCAGAACGGCTCCACGGGCACACTCGGCATTACTAAGACGGGCACCGGCACGCAGATCCTCAGCGGCACGAACACCTACACCGGCACGACCACCGTCACCGCCGGCACGCTGCAAATTGCCAATTCCCTCGCGTATTCAGCGACCTCGGCGCTCGTGGTCAACGGCACAGGCATCTTCGACCTCTTCGGCAACAGCCTCACGGCAGCCAGTCTCGCCGGGGGAGCCGCCACCGGCACCATCACCAACAGCAGCACCGGCATCGGTGCCTCGACCGCGATGACTCCCGGCACGCCGTCGGGAGCGGGAATCTACGTGGACGCCCTCACGGGCACCGCCGCAGGAAACCTTCCTACAGCGATTGTGACCGACGGCGGGACCCGCAAGACGCAAATCGTCATCAACAACGCCAATTCCGGCACGGTTTTCGCGGGACTGACGGCAGCGACTCTGAACACTTATTCGGGTGGCTTGGTTCTGGCCAACAACGCCACAGGCACGCGCCTCGTGATCAATGCCGCCATTACCGGCACGCCCTTCGGCACCGGGCCGATCATCATCGGCCAGAGCGCCACGGACAAGGCGGGCATTTACTTCAGCACCGCGGCAAACACCACGTTGGCGAACCCCATTGTGTTCAACACGGCACTGGGCACGGACCGGGTCGGAATCCGAACCGACGTGGCAGGAATCACCCTTTCGGGCGTCATCACAGCCAATCTGGCCCCCGCGACCTTCACGGCGAATACTGCGACCGCTGGTTCCTTTAATTTAACGAACCAAGTGACCGGCTCGAATGGACTCGTTCTGGACATCACTTCCCTCGCCGCCTCCGCCACATCCTTCAATGTCACGCTGAACAACGGCACGGCGAACCCCAACAACTATCAGGGCGACACAGTCATCAACCTCAACGCCGCCACCGGCAAGAGCGCCACCCTGAACCTCGGCGCCACCAACCAGATTCCGAACGGAACCGGCACGGGTACCGTCATCATCAATTCAAACGGAACCGGCATCGGCACACTCAACCTCGCGGGCTTTAGCGACACCATCAACGGCCTGAGTGGCAACGGCACCGTGGACGGAACCAGCGGCACGCCTACGCTCACCGTGGGTGATAACGATGCCACGGCGAACTTCTCCGGCATCATCAAGAACACGGCGGGCACCTTGGGAGTCACGAAAACGGGCACCGGCACGCAGACTTTGAGCGGGCCAAACACCTTCTCGGGGGCGGTCAATGTCAATGGCGGCACGCTGGCCTTCGACGCGGCCAATAATCTCGGCGACGCCACCGCCAGCAATACCATCGGCATCAACGGCGGCACCCTGAGCTACACGGGCGCGGGGGCCCTGAGTCTGGTGGCCAATCAGGTGGTGACCCTCGGCACCAGCCACGGGACGATCAATACCTCGAATGGTGCCGGTGCGTTGACCCTCATCGGTGGCGTAACCGCTGCGAACAACAATCTGACCAAGACCGGCCTCGGCAGCTTGATCCTCGCAGCCACCAGCAACCTCGGCACCGGTGCCGTGGCGGTGGACGCCGGGGCGCTGATCGTGAACAACTCACTGACCGCCTCGGCAACCACGGTGGCCAGTGCCGCCACGCTTGGTGGAATTGGCACGCTGACCAGCGCCGTGACCATCAGTTCCGGCGCCATGCTCTCGCCAGCTACGGGCACGACCGCTGGCACGCTCATTATCGGCAGTCTTACGCTCAATGCGGGCTCGCTGTTGGCCTATGAATTTGGGGGTACCCCTCTCACTAATGATCTGGTGGCGGTGACCACTGCCAACGGTCTGACGCTGAATGGCGGCGCGCTCAGCCTCTATGCCGCGGGTGGTGTCACCCCACTGATCACCAACGGGACATACGACCTGTTCACTTACTCGACCGGATTTGGAGGCTCACTCGCCAATCTCACGGTCTCCAACTCCCAGGGTGGCAAGACATACGCCATCAATGACACTGGCAGCGTCATCCAATTGCTGCTCGGCACCGCAACTTCTTCCGACTGGAGCGGCACCATTGACGGTCTTTGGACGAACGACGGCGTGGGGAACAATTGGAACGGCGGCGCGCAGCCGAACAGCCTCGGGGCAGTGGCGAACTTCGGAAACCTCGCGGCTACGCCCCAGACGGTCACGCTCAATGGCGGCAAGACCGTCGGCTCGATTCTCTTCGATAACGCAAACACCTTCACCATCGGCACCAATACCGATGCCATCACCCTCGACAACGGCATCGCTGCGGGCGCGATCTCGGCCACGACGGGTAGTCACACCATCAATGCGCCGATCACCCTGAACGTCTCTGCAAACGTCGCGCCCGGCGCCGGGACCACGATCACCTTTGGTGGCATCATCTCCGGCACTAACAAGTCGCTCACCTTCTCAGGAGCGGGCACGAGCGTGTTGAACGCGGCGAACACCTACACCGGCGGAACGACGCTCAGCAACGGCACCCTGAAACTGGGCAATGATTCCGCCCTCGGCAGCGGCGCGCTGACGATTGGCGCAGGCACCACCATCGACAACACCAAAGGCTCGCTGCTCACCATCGCCAATAACAACGCGCAGAACTGGAATGGCAGCTTCACCTTCACCGGCACGGAGAGCATGGACCTCGGCAACGGAGCCGTGACCCTGGGCACCACCCCGACCATCACCACCAGCAATGCAGCGACGACGCTGACGGTCGGCGGTGTGATCGGTGACGGGGTTTTCTCCCTTGGTATCACCAAGGCGGGTAATGGCACCCTGGTGCTGAGCGGCATGAGTACCTACAACGGCGCGACCAGCATCACTGCGGGCACGCTCAGCCTCACCGGTTCACTCACCGGCGGCGGGGCGATCTCGACCAGCGGCACGGGCATCCTCTCGCAAAGCGCGGCTGGCGTGATCAGCGGGGCGACCACGGTGACGCAGGGCAGCTCTGGCACGAGCGTGCTGGCGGGGAATAATCCCTACACCGGCGCGACCAGCATCACTGCGGGAACGCTCAGCCTCACCGGCTCACTCACCGGCGGCGGTGCGATCAGCGTCTCTGGCGGCACGCTCAGTCTCACCGGTTCACTCACTGGCGGCGGGGCGATTTCGACCAGCGGCACGGGCATCCTCTCGCAGAGCGCGGCGGGCGTGATCAGTGGGGCTTCCACGGTGACGCAGGGCAGCTCTGGCACGAGCGTGCTGGCGGGGACTAACACCTACACCGGCTTGACGACCATCAGCGGCGGTGTGCTCCGCATCACCAACGGTTCGGCGCTTGGCACCACCGCCAGCGGCACCACCCAGTCCGGCAGCAGCGCCCTTGAACTTGACGGCACGGGCGGTGCCATCACCGTGGGAGCGGAAGCACTCACGATCAACGGCGGCGGCATCACCAACTTCGGTGCGCTACGCAACATCGCCGGGGATAACACCTACGGTGGCACAGTCACGCTGGCCGCGCAGACACGCATCAACTCCGACAGCGGAACCCTCACCTTGAGCAACGCGACGGCTGTGACCGGGGCTACGCGGAACCTCGTTGTTGGCGGTGCGGGTAACATCACAATCTCTGGTGCGATAGCGACCACCACCGGGTTCGTGTCGAAGGATGGCGCAGGGACGCTCACCCTGAGTGGCACCAACACCTACACCGGCAACACGACTATCAATGCAGGCACCTTGAACATCACCGGCTCGCTAACCGGCCTCGCCGCTTCGACCAATCTCGCCTACGGCACCACCGCAGGCAACACCATCGTCAACATCAGCGGTAGCGGCAGCGTTAATAACTACAAAAATTTCACCGGGGCGAACGTTGCCGGCAGCATCGCGGTCATGAATCAGACCGGCGGCAGTGCGAGCACTCTGGGGACGGGTGGTAGTGACACTCAGTGGGTGGCCCAAAACGGCGGCTACGGCTACCTCAACATCACCGGGGGCACGTTCAACACGGGCCGGTTCGACGGGGTTGGAGTCACTGGTGGCGGAACGGCCATCGTCTATGTCGGTGGTGCAGGTACGTTCAATAACAACTCAAGCGATTGGTTGATCCTTGCCCGGAACAGCGGTATCGGGCAGCTCACCGTCGGGCCGGGCGGCAGTCTCGTACGCACTGCGGCCGTGACCGCCAACTTGGGAATCACGATGGACGCCTCCAACGCGCACGGAGCGCTGAACATTGCGGGCGGCACCGTGGACACCGGCGTCAGGCCCATCAACTTTGGCTTCGGATCCGCCGCATTTACCGGTACCCGGGGTTTTGTGAATTTGGCAGGCGGCACGTTGAGTGTTGGTTCGGCGATTCTTCAAACTAACACTAACGCGGGTGGTCAATATTTTGAACATTTCAACTTCGGAGGCGGCACGTTGAAATCCAATGCGGCGATTACTTGGCTTCCGGCGACCAGCGCGGCAGGTCATAACATCACCGCGACCATCTATGGTGCGGTCACGAACAACAACAACGCCAATACCGCGTTCAACACCCAAATCGGCACTACGTCGAATTTCGGCGGCGGCTTAACAGTCGATACCAATGGATTTGCCACTACCATTGCCTACCCGCTGAGCGGTGCCACTGGTTTCGGCGTGACGCAAGGGGATATCGGCGATGTTTCCCTGTTGGCGGGTAATTCCGGTTACATCGGCGCTCCGGCGGTCGTCTTTAGCGCTCCTTCATCCTCGACCGGTGTGCCGGCCTCCGGCTATGCGGTCATCGACACCATCACCGGTAAGGTCACTGGGATTATCATTACGAATCCGGGCACGTATGCCTCTGGCGAAGCGCCAACCATCACCTTGACTGGCGGCGGTGGATCGATCGCACCGATCACGACTCCGGTCCTGGCGACAGCCAACACCTCCGGCGGCCTCACCAAGATCGGCGCGGACAGCCTGATCCTCTCCGGCACCAACACTTACACCGGTGCCACGACCATCAGCGCCGGCACCCTGCAATTGGGTGCCGCCGGTACCACCGGCACGCTCTCCGCCAGCAGCGCCATCACGAACAACGGCACCTTTGCCATCAACCGGACCAACGCAGTGGCCCAGGGCACGGACTTCTCCGGCGCGGCGATCACCGGCACCGGTGGTCTGACGCAGGCCGGCACCGGCACCACCACGCTCACCGCTGCTAACACATTCAACGGTGCCACCCTCATCAGCGCGGGAACGCTGCAACTGGGCAATGGCACCACGGACGGTTCCATCTCCAACACCTCCTCCGTTACGAACAACGGAACGCTCACCTTTAACCGGGTCGGAAACTTCTCCGGCAGCTATCCAATCAGCGGAACCGGTGTGGTGAACAAGCTCGGTGCGGGCACCCAGACCCTCTCCGGGGCACTGACTTACACCGGCGCCACCAATGTGACGGCGGGCGCGCTGACCTTCGATTCCAGTAGTTCGTTTATTACGAGTGTAGCAGCCGGCATTTTAACCGTGAATGGCTCCGGTGCCGTGATGAATATCGCCGGAACCTATAATGTTCCTAACGGAAATAATAATGCTTATTTTCAAGTCCAAGGCGGTGGCGTGCTGAATTTCAGCGGCAATGCGACCCTCACCAACGCTGCAACCGGTGCTGGCATCCGAATCGGTGAAGCAAGCGCCGGAACCATGAACATGACCGCTGGAACACTGACGGCCAACCTGAACTTCGGTTCCAACTTCGTCGTCGGCAGAACCGCAGGCGGCAATGGCACGCTCAATGTTTCCGGCGGCACTCTGACGGTCAATAGCACGGGGACGGGCACTGGAGTCACGACCCTCCTCTTAGGGAACACCGTAGGGAACAGCGGCGTAGTCACGGTCAGCGGCACCGGCAACTTGGTGGTGACCAGCACGGCATCACTGCAGATGGGCCCGGGAACCTCGACGATCAACCTGAACACCGGCGGCACCTTCACGCTGGGCGGCGGGGCGACCGCGAGCGGCACCAGCACCATCAACTTCGATGGCGGCATCCTGAAGGCTGGCCTCTCCAGCACCACATTCCTTCCCCCCCCGCTCACGGCGGCCAACATCCTTGCTAATGGAGCCATCATCGACACCAATGGGAATGACGTTGGCATTGTCAATGTGCTGCTGCACGACTCCGGTCTTGGGGCGTCTCCCGACGGCGGCCTAACCAAGCAAGGCGCGGGCACCCTGACCCTCACCGCCGCCAGCACCTACACCGGAACCACCACTATCAGCGTGGGCACCCTGCAACTGGGCAACGGCACCACCGGCAATGACGGCACGATTGCCAACAGCCTCAGTATCGTCAACAACGCCAGCTTGGTTTACAACCGCTTCGGTAGCGCCAGCTACGGTGGTGTCATCAGCGGCACCGGCACCGTGACCAAGACCGGTGCGGGCACCCAGACCCTGACCGGCACGAACACCTACGGCGGCACCACCACGGTCAGCGCGGGCACGCTCACGCTTTCCGGCACGGGTGCCATCAATGGCAGCAGTGGCATCACCGTCAGCGGCAGCGGGGCCAAACTGCTCCAGACCAGCAGCGTGGCCATCACGCCTACGGTGACGCTCACGCAGGGCACCCTCACCGGCAGCGGCACGGTCAACACCGTGAACGTCGGCGACGCCACCGGCGGCATTATCTCCAACAACAACGGCGTCGAGGGCGCGGCACTGACCATCGGTGCCCTGACCTTTAACGGTGCCGCCACGGTGAACACCTTCAGCGGCAGCACCTCCGCCGCCATCGTCACGACCAGCTTGGCTACCAACGCTGCCGGGACGGTGACCATCAATCCCACGGCAACGAACTGGATCAACGGCTTGACCTACACGCTCATCAGCTACGGTGGCGGCAGCATCGGCGGCGCGGGCTTCGGCCAGTTTGTCCTCGGACCGGTCACTGGTCTCTCGGGGCGTCAGGTTGCCTCCAGTCTGACCAATACTGGCAACGCGGCCCTCACCATCGACATCACCGGCGACACGCCATATTGGGTGGGTGACGGGGACGGCAAATGGAATCTGGCCTCCACCAACAACTGGAAGCTGCTGTCCAACAACAGCGTCACAACTTTCTTGGTGGATGACGATACGCTGTTCAATGACAACGCCAGCGGAGCGGGCCCGATCACCGTGGACATTGATACGGCCAACGTGGCTCCGAACTCCACCACCTTCGACAACAGCACCAAGGACTACGTCCTAAATGGCGCGTTTGGCATCTCCACCGGCCCTCTGACCAAGACTGGCACGGGCACCGTGACGATCAACACTGCGAACACCTACACGGGGGCAACCACGATATCGAACGGCACTGTGAGTCTGGCCGGCAGCTTGGGCTCCACGGCGATCAGCGTCGGGGCGAGCGGAACGCTCACGGAAACCTCGACGGGTGTGATCGGCGGCAGCGCCAGCCTGACGACGAGTGGCAGCGTGACTCTGGGCGGAAACAACACCTACACCGGTGCCACGCTCATCAACGCCGGCACGTTGCGGGTCGGCACCGGCAGCACCACGGGGTCCATTGCTAACACCTCGGGTGTCACCAACAACGCCGCGCTGATTTACAACCGGAGCGACGCGCTGACCGCTGGCTATGTCATCAGCGGCACCGGCACCCTAGAGAAACAGGGAGCGGGCACCCTGACCCTGACCAACAGCAACACCTACACGGGCGCGACTACGATCACTGCGGGCACGTTGCAGATCGGCAACGGCGGCACCACAGGGTCCATTGCCGGCACCTCGGGTGTGACCAACAACGGCGCGCTGATTTACAACCGCAGCAATGCGCTGGCCGCAGCCTACGTCATCGGCGGCACGGGCACCTTGGAGAAACTGGGAGCGGGAACCCTGACGCTGACCAAGACCAACACCTACAGCGGCACGACCACGATCTCCGCAGGCACCCTGCAGCTCGGCGACGGCACCACCGGCAACGACGGCACGATTGACAACAGCCCGAGCATCGTGAACAACGCGGCGCTGGCCTACAACCTCTTCGGCACCGCCAGCTATAGCGGTTCGATCGGCGGCACCGGATCGGTGACCAAGCTCGGCGCAGGCACCCAGACCCTCTCCGGACCAAACTCCTACGTCGGCGGCACCATCGTCAATGCGGGCACCCTCCTCATTAGCGGCAGCGGCACGCTGGGCACGGGCTCGGCCCTGACGCTGGGCGGCGGCCATCTGGACCTTGGCACCACAAGCCAGACGGTGGGCGCGGTCTCCGTCACCACGGCTGCGGCCAGCGGCGACACCATCGGCAACGGCAGCCTCACCGGCACCTCCTACGCCGTGAGCAACACCACGGGCACGGCGGTCATCTCTGCCAACCTGCTCGTCAACGGCGGGGCAGGCTTCGCTAAATCAGGGGCGGGCACTGTGACGCTCTCCGGCACCAACACCTTCACCGGTGCCACCACCGTCACCGGCGGCACGCTGCGTCTTGAGAATACGAGCGCCTTGGCGAGCACCGCCAGCATTACCCTGAACACCGCGAATACTAGGGTCGAGCTGGGAACGGATAGCGCGTTCACCACTCTTCCGGGGGGCACGGGGGGCAGCACTTTAACTCACACGTTTGTTTCGGACCGGGCGACCGCAGGCGCCGCTCTGAATCATCAACTCGGCACGATGAATTTTGGGTCTTCCACGTTCAATTTCATTCAGGGCTCCAATGTCACTAGCGGCACAGCCGGAGTCACGTTTGCCTCCGCGACTATGACCTCCGGAAGTGCCGGCACCGCCGTGCTCAACCCCACCAGCGCCACCCTCACGATCACCGGCGGGGTCACTAGTTCTACCACTAATGTCGCCCGAACCCTCCAACTGGACGGAACCGGAACCGGACATTCCATCGGCGGGGTGATCACCCAATCCGTCGCCAGTGCGCTGTCCTTGGTTAAGAGCAATACCAGCAGTTGGACGCTCTCCGGCCTCAGTTCCACCGCCGCGAACAATTACAGCGGCGCGACCACCATTGACCAAGGCACGCTGGCGCTCTCCAGCGCAGGAACCGTGGCTCTGACCGGTGCCCTCACCTTTGGCTCCGCAGCCGGGGGCACCAACACCGGTAGCTTGGATTTGAGCGATGCCAGCGCCACCTTCACCGGACTCGCGACGGTCCAGAAGAACTCTGCCACGGCGAACACCATCACGGTTGGAGGTTCAAAGACCTTGACGCTCAATGGCGGCTTGACCGTGGGTTACGACGCATCAGTTACCGGTGGAACAGTTGCGACGACTTCGAAACTGACCGCCAGCGGTGCGGGTTCCATCGCAATTAACGGAACGACCATCACCATCGGTGTCAACTCGACTGGAACCAATCAGGCATTTTGGAACGATGCCACCCTCGACGTGAGCGGCCTCGCGGCGTTCAGCACGAATGTCACCAATTTCAACATCGGCGTGGGCACCACCACGCAAGGCCCTGGCACCGTCCTGCTCTCCAATACGGCCAACACCATCATCACGACTGGCCTCAAGCTCGGGGATACCGGCGGCAACAATGGGAGAGGCCCCGGCACTCTGATTCTGGGAACTGGAACGAATGTGGTCCAGGCCGACACCATCGAAATTGGAAAAGGAAAAGGCACCGCTATTAGCGGCAGCATCGTGAAATTTGCATCCCAGACTGCGGGAAGTCAGGGAACCGTCACGATCGGCAATAAAGCGGGAACCGGCGCAGCGAATATTACGATTGCCAACGTCAACGCGGTCGGCACCGCCGGCGGGTCTATCGCAACCTTGGATCTCCGAGGCCACGTGGCGACGGTGAACGCGGGAACGCTACTCGTGGGCCAGACCAACGCTGCGACCAGCGTGGCGGGCACGAATGGAACAATCAGCTTTGACGCGGGAACATTCACGGTAGCCACCCTGACGATGGCCCCGAAAACCGCTGCTTCGACTGGAACGGCAACGGCCACACTGAATGTCGGCGGCGGCGCCTTCACGGTGAATACCGCCTTCACCCTCGGTTCCCAGGCGACGGCAGGCGCATCGGTAGCAACGCTAAACCTCACGGGTGGCACATTCACTTCCAATGCGAACATCACCCAAGGTGGAGGAAGCACGACATCCACCATCAACTTGGATGGCGGCACGCTGGACCTCACCAACCACAGCATCGGTGGTGCGAACGCAATCGCGCTCAACGCCAAACAGGGAACCTTGAAAAACCTGGCCACGCTCAACAGCGGAGGAACGCTCACCAAGAGCACGACTGGAACTTTGATTCTTACAGGCACGAATGGCTATGTGGGCCTGACCGATGTGACGAACGGCGTCGTCCGAGTGCAGAGTGCGACCGGCCTCGGCACCACGGCGGGCGCAACCTCCGTGACCGGCGGTGCGAACCTGCAGATCGAGAACGTCAATGTGGGCGCTGAAAACCTGACCCTGAACGGGACCGGATTGGCGGGTGAAGGTGCGCTGAGCGCCACCGGGACGGCTGCGGTTTCCGGCACTGTGTTGCTCGCTTCCGACAGCACTGTCGGTGTTGCGACGCTCGGCGACACACTGACCCTCTCGGGTGCAATCAGTGGCACGGGAGTCAGCGGCTTGACCAAAGTCGGCAACGGTCGCCTGACGCTCAGCGGCAGCAACCTGTTCACGGGCACGACGAATGTGGACAGCGGAACGCTCGAAATCTCCGGCTCCATCTCCGGCCAAGTGGCCCTGAATGACGGGACGCTCACCGGAAACAGCACCAGCGGCACGACTGGTCGCATCTCGGGCCTTGCGACCCTCTCAGGCGGAACAGTCAACCCTGGGGCAGCAACCGGCACCGCATCGGGCCAGCTCTTGATGAACGGCGGCCTGACATTTAGTGGAGCATCGGCGGTATTCAATCTCAACGGCACCACTGCGGGAACCGGCTATGACCAACTTGCGGTGACCGGTGCTGTAAGTCTCTCCGCGAATGTGCCGTTTACGATTAGTCTAGGATTCGTAGCGATGCCGGGAGATGCCTTTGTCCTCGTGAATAACGACGACGTGGATGCAGTCGCGGGTGGCTTCAAATTTAGCTATGCAGGAACGCCACTTAATGAGGCTGACCACTTCTTCAATGGGCTGGAGGAATACTCAATCAGCTACGTCGGCGGAACGGGCAACGACATCACGGCGACATTCGTCGTGCCGGAGCCTACCAGCGCAGCATTGCTCCTCGGTGGACTCGCCATGCTCGCCGGACGACGCCGCCGCCGCGCGTAGTGGGGTTTTTCAGTTTGGGGTGGGTAGCGCTTTGACGGGTTGCGCTCATCTTATGGGGAAATGTAGGAATCACGCGTCCTTTTGACGGGGGGCGTAGGGGTTCCCGGCATCCGCGTAAGTGCCGGCGTGGTCAGGGGTGGCTGCGTCGGCACAGCCTTTTGGATTGTTGGCTCGGTTGGCTAAAAGAGACTACTCTCCTGCGCTCCGAGCGGTTGCGCGCGAATGCATCCGCCGAAAAGCACGCGCTCGATCTTTCGGAAAAGGCGCGCCGTATCAAGCGTGCGCCAGCCTTCGTTCTCAGCGGGAATATCAACCCCCAAAAGGGGGTGGTTACTTAACGGGAAAATTATTTACAGGATGAGGGAATGCTTCTAGCGGTTTTAAAAAGCCCGAAACTCGTTTATGAAATCTTCCAATCCATCCAGAAAACAATCTTCACGCTCCTCCCGCGCCCTCATCGGCTCTATCGCCGCGCTGCTCGCTGCACATTCACCGCAGGCTGCTAACTATTTCTGGGATATTGACGGTGTCACCGCCGATGCGGGCGGGGCCACTCCCAGCGGCATCTGGGGAACCCTTGGCACGACTTGGAGCACGGATCCCACGGGTTCCGCTCTGACTCCCGGCTACACCACGCTGGGGATCGACGACCTTTTCTTCTCCGCCGGTACAAATGCCACGGGAACTTACACCGTCACACTCGGGGCCAACCAAAACGCGAAGAGCCTGACCTTTCAGGAAGGCACTAACGTCGTAGTCACCGCCAACACCATCACCCTCGCTGGTGGCGGTGGCATCACCGTGGACACGACCTCTACGACTGGAGCCACCATCAGCTCGGGCCTCACCATCAACGGCAACAACACCTTCAATATCGGCAGCGGCGAGACGCTCACGCTGAACACCGGCACCTTCACCCGTGGCACCCGTGCCACTCTCAATGTCCAAGGCTTGGGCACCGTCACTTCCACCCAGACCGGCTTGGCAACGGCCGGTATGGTTAATGGCATCATCGGGCCTTGGGCCAGCATCGGCACTGGCGCTACCACGCGATACGCCACCTTCACCGGCAATAACATCACCGCCCTCACCGGCACCGCAGCAGCTACGGCCGCGAACGTCACCAGCACGCTTGGCACCTTCAACTACGATGTGGCCGCCGCCGGCACGCTCGGAGCAGGCGCGAGCGTCAATACGCTCCGCTATACGGGAGCGGCGGGCACGATCGCGGGTGGATTGACCACGAAAGGCATCATGAACGTGGGCGGTGGTTTGTTGACCTTCACCGGCGCGGTGACCTCGGGGGCAGCCGCGACGGAACTGGTCATCAATACCGCGAACGGCGACATCACCATGAGCGGCGCGGGCGGTATATTGACCGGCACCATTACCAAGACGGGGGCCGGCACGATGACCATGACGGCTCAAGCCCACTCCATTGGCGGTATCACGGTCAATGAAGGCGTATTGATCACGAATCACTCCGTCGGCGATGGGATCACCGGCACCGCCGTCGCGATCAACAGCGGTGGCACGTTGAAATTCGGTGGCAGTAACAAGCACGTCAATTCCTCCCTGTTCACCGTGAATGCGGGGGGAGGCTTTGATCTTAATTCATTTAGTGACACCATCGGTGCCATCGCTGGTGCCGGATCGATTACGACGACCTCGGGAACACCGACGCTGATTTTATCGTCCGGCACGCAGACGTTTTCCGGCGTGATCAGTGGAACTTTAGCCCTCACGTTAAGTAATGCCGCAGCAGTCCAGACCCTCTCCGGCCAGAACACCTACACCCGCGGCACTACGATTACCGCTGGCACCCTGATCCTTGGAAATACGAATGCCTTGGGCACTAGTCCAGGCGTCAACGGAACCAGCGGGATCTCGATTGCTTCGACTGGAATCCTTCAAGCGAACCCAAATGGAACCACCATCGTCGCTCCGATCACCCTGAGCGGAGTCGGCGACGCCACTTTGCGCGTTGGACTAGCGACAGCCAGCACGTTTAACGTCAACGGAGGGATCGGAGGCACGACCGGGAATCTGGTGTTTAGTACCGATGCGGCGAGCCATGCCAACGCGGTCTCGACGTTCGTTCTGGGTGCTGCTGGCACTTACGCGGGTAACACGCTCATCACGACTGGAAACGGAGGAAACAACCCGGTGACCGTCAGAGCTGGGGTTGGAATCGTCAACGCCTTGCCGGTGACCACGGTCTTGAGCTTCGCTGGCGTCGCTGGCGGTGGCACCGGACGGGTTTTTACGTATGATATGAACGGCAACGCCCAAACGCTCGCCGGTTTGACAAACACCGTCGCGAGTTTGAGGAGGTCATTTTTCACGAACTCTGGAGCCCTGGCCACGCTGACCATCAACAACACTACCGACATGAGCTTTGGTGGCTCAGATTTGACCACGGGCAGCACAAACAGAACTCAAATCACCGGTAACATCGCCCTGACCAAGAGCGGAGCGGGAACCTTCACCTTGGGCGGCACCCTGCTTGGTGGTGCGACTGCTGGCGGCAATACCTTTACCGGCGACACCAAAGTCTTGGGCGGCATTTTGAACCTGGGTGAAACCCTTTCGTTGCAGAGCAGCACCTTCGACACCGCGAACAGCATCTTGGGAGATGGGACCAACGGTTTGCGGACCACGGTAACCACCCTGACCCTCGGTGGCCTCTCCGGGAACAAGAACTTCGCCGATGTATTCACCACCGCCCTAGGCGGAACAGGCGGCGTGACTACCCGGGGCGGCTACGACGGCTTGACCGCCCTGACGCTGAATCCCACGGCTACTCTCAGCTACCCCGGCAACATTGCCGAGGGAGCCGCCGGCATGAATCTGACCAAAGGCGGCGCAGGTGCTCTGACCCTCAGCGGTAACCTCACCTATACCGGCGCGACGACACTCAGCACGGGCACCTTGACCCTCACGGGTGTCAACACCTACGCCGGCGCGACCACGATCGGCGGCACGATCCTTAACGCCAATTCGACCGACGCCTTGGGCAGCGCCAGCAACACCTTAGTCTTCACCGGTGGAACGCTCCAGGCCGGCGGCACCATCACCTCCCCTTCCACGCGCCTAGTGACCCTGACGAGTACGGGACTGATCGATACCAACAGCAATGCCGTCAGCATCGCCGGTATCATGAGCGGAGCGGGCGGAGTGACGAAGAGCGGGCTCGGCACCTTGACCCTCACCGGTAGCAGCACTTACACCGGCGCGACCACGATCGGTGTCGGCACTTTGAATGCTAATTCGACCACTGCCTTAGGTGATGGCAGCGCCAGCAATACCCTGGTCTTCACCGGGGGCACGCTGCAGGCCGCCAACACCATTACCTCTCCCTCCACGCGTGCGGTGGTTCTGACGAGCACTGGGGTGATTGATACCAACAACAATGCCGTCAGCATCGCCGGTATCATGGGCGGTGCGGGCGGTGTGACCAAGAGCGGCCTCGGCACCCTGACTCTCACCGGTAGCAACGCCTACACCGGCGCGACCACGATCGGTGCCGGCACCTTGAGCGCCAATTCGACCGACGCCTTGGGTGACGGCACCAATGCCAGCAACACTCTGATCTTCACCGGTGGCACGCTGCAGGCGGGTGGCACCATCGTATCTCCGTCCACGCGCTTGGTGGCGCTGACGAACACGGGGCTGATTGATACCAACGGCAATGCCGTCGCCATCGCCGGTATCATGAGCGGTGCGGGTGGTCTGACCAAGAGCGGCCTCGGCACCCTGAGCCTCGCCGCCTCCAACGCCTACACCGGCGCGACCCTTGTCTCCGGCGGCACCCTTTCACTGACCGGCACTGGTGACGTGAACACGAGTAGCGGCATCACGGTCAACGGCAGCGGTGCCCAGTTCCTGCAAGCCAGCAGCGTGGCGGTGACGCCCACGGTTACGCTCACACAGGGCACACTCACCGGGAGCGGTACGGTAAATACCGTGAACGTCGGTGCCTCCACGGGTGGCATCGTTTCCAATAATAACGGCGTCTCAGGCGCGGCGCTCACCATCGGCACTCTGACGCTCGCCGGTGGGGCCAATCTCAACCTTTTCAGCGGCTCCACCGCCGCCGACCTGATCGTCACGACGCTGACCAACAACTCCGCCGCGAGTGCGGTGACCATCACTGCCAACAATGTCGGCGGCTGGGCCAACGGTTCCACCTACAATCTCATCAGCTACACCACGCTAAACGGCACTGGCTTGAACAACTTTGCGCAGGTGGTGAACAACCTTGCCACGCGCCAGGGTGCCACTTGGGGTGACACCGGCAGCGCCATCACCCTGACCATCGCAGGCGACAATCCGGTATGGTCCGGGGCCAACGGCGGGATTTGGATCACGGATATCACCAACAGCGCCACCAGCGGGACACCGAATTGGGCGCTGAAGACGGGGCATTCGACAACCGACTTCTGGGCCGGTGATAATGTCGAGTTCAACGATACGGTGAACCTCGGCGCGGGCCCGGTCGCACCGACCACGACCACGGTGAACATCTCAACCGCCGACGTCAGCCCAGTCGCTGCGACGTTTAACAACTCCACGCTCGATTACACGCTCAACGGCGGTTTCGGCATTGCCGCTGGCAGCCTGAGCAAGACCGGCACGGGAACTCTCACCATCAACACTGCCAATGCTTACAGCGGGGCCACCAATGTGAGCGGCGGGACGGTGGTTCTCGCAGGCTCTCTCACCGGCGGCACGGCCATCACGATCAGCGGCAGCGCCGTTCTTTCGGAAAGCGCGGCGGGTGTCATCAGTGGCGCGGCGAGCTTAGCCCACAGCAGCAGCGGGACGAGCACTCTGGCCGGCACCAACAGCTACACCGGGACGACGACAGTGAGCGCGGGGACGCTGGCTCTCACGGGTTCCCTCACCGGCGGCACGGCCATCACGATCAGCGGCACTGGCGTCCTTTCGGAAAGCGCGGCGGGCGTCATCAGTGGCGCAGCGAGCTTGAGCCACAGCAGCAGCGGGACGAGCACCCTCGCTGGCGTCAACAGCTACAGCGGCGCGACCAATGTGAGCGCGGGGACGCTGAATCTCACGGGCTCCCTGACCGGCGGCACGGCCATCACGATCAGCGGCACTGGCGTTTTTTCGGAAAGCGCGGCGAGCGTCATCAGCGGAGGGGCGAGCGTGACCCACACCAGCAGCGGGACGAGCACCCTCGCTGGCATCAACACCTACACCGGAACGACCACGCTCGATGGCGGCATCGTCAACGCCAATTCGACCGACGCCCTAGGCGACGGAAGCGCCACCAACACCCTGATTTTTACAGGCGGCACGCTCCAGGCTGGCGGCACCATCACGTCCCCCGTTACGCGCACGGTGAGCTTGGTCAGTACTGGACTGATTGATACCAACGGCAATGCCGTCAGCATCGCCGGTATCATGGGCGGTCCGGGCGGTGTGACCAAGAGCGGCCTCGGCACCCTGACTCTCTCGGGTAGCAGCAACTACACGGGCGCGACCACAATCGGCGCTGGCACCTTGAACGTCAATTCGACCACGGCTCTCGGCAACGGCAGCGCTACCAACACCCTGATTTTCGCTGGCGGTTCCCTGTTGGTCAGCGGCACCATCACCTCGCCGTCCACACGCACGGTGAACCTGAGCAGCACCGGGGTGATTGATACCAACACCTTCGACGCCAGCTTCGCGGGTGCCGTGAGTGGTGCGGGCGGCCTGACCAAGGACGGCACGGGCAAGCTGACGTTCTCCGCTCTCAACTCCTTCAGCGGCCCGATCACGATCAACGGCGGCACCTTGGAGTTTTCTGCGAGCGCCACCGGGGCTCTTTACGCGAGCACTCAGATCAACATCAATGGAGCCTCGATTCTCAGGATCACCGGCACCGCTGGGAACCAAACCATTTACGACGGCAGGAATTACACCTTCGATGCCACCGGTGGCGGTTCGATCTTGGTTTCCACCGGCAATTACAACGCAGCCTCGACCCCATTCTCCATTACGACCAATGGTGGGGCGAGAGACACGATCGGGCTCATCACCACCAGCGGGACGTTTGGATTTAATCTTGGGACCACCACTGGCACTTTTAACGTCGCCCTTGGATCGGACGCCACCAGCGATCTGACCGTCACTCCAATTGTTGCCAATACCGGGTCGATAGTGAAGACCGGGGCGGGACGGCTCACCCTCAGCGGAGCCAACACCTACAGCGGGACGACCACGATCGCCAACGGCACCTTGATCGTAAATGCGACCGCAGGACTCGGCAACAGCGCCGCCACGAACACCCTGATTTTCACCGGCGGCACACTAAAAGCCGGCGGCGCTATCACCTCCGTCGCCGCTCGCACGGTGACCCTGACCAGCACCGGGTTGATTGATACCAACAACTTCGCGGTGAGCATCGCCGGCATCGCAAGCGGCGCGGGTGGCCTGACCAAACTCGGCCTCGGCACGCTCACGCTCTCCGGCGCCAACACCTTCGGCGGAGACCTTTCGGTTGCGGCGGGCGCGGTGACCTCGACTGCCACCAGCGACTCAGTGTTCGGAGCGGGAACAATCATTTTCAACACCGGCGGGGCGGTGGACGCCACTGTGCAGTCGGGTAACTCAGCATCGGCAAGGAATTTCGCCAATCCGATCACCGTCATGGCTGGCAGCACCGGCATCAACACCCTCGGTGCCACGACGAACACCACCACCTTCAGCGGCTTGATTACAGCCGATGAAAGCCTGACGATCACCAGCGGCAACGCAAATACCTTCACCGTGTTCGGCGGCGGAGCCAGCGTGGCCAACGGCAAAACCATCACGCTGCAAAACACGAGCACCGGCACCTTGACCGCCACCGGCGTCGTCACTGGAGCTGGCGGCGTGGCCACTGCGGGCGCGGGCGTGGGCAGCATCGTCATCACGGGTGCCAGCACCTATACCGGTGGCTTCACCCTCGGTGGATCGAGCAGCGTCATTCTCTCGACGAGTTCCACCGGAGCGGACGGCAACCCGACTGATGGCCCCTTCGGAGCCGGAACGACCGCCTCAACGCTCGGCACTGGCACCATCCGAGCCACGACGGGTGGCGATATCACGATAAAGAACGTGCTAACTCTCGCGGGCAACGTCACCGCGTCAACGCTTGCGTCGGAAAAGAGCCTGATCTTCACCGCCCCCGCGACCCTGACCGGGACGCGGACCTTTACCGTCAATCTGGGTGCCACCGACGCGACGAAGAGCCTGACCTTTCAAGGCAACATCGGCGAAAGTGGCGGCGCGCAGGGGCTCACCAAGGCGGGCACCGGCATCATGATCCTCTCCGGCAGCAACGACTACAGCGGCTTGACCACCGTCAGCGGGGGCACCCTGCGGGTCCAAAGCGCGGGCGCGCTGGGAACCTCTGCGCTGGGTACCACGGTGAATGGGACAAACACCGGCGCTGCGTCCACCGCGCGGCTCGAACTCAATGGCGGTGTTACGGTCACCGGCGAAGCCCTCACCATCAGTGGTTTCGGCAACTTTCTCGGGGCATTGACCAGTTTCACCGGCAGCAATGAATGGGCTGGCAATGTGACCATCGGGTTGGCGGGAACCCGGATTGGTGCTTCCGCTGGAGCCTCCCTCACCATAAGCGGGGTCATCGACAGTGGCGCTGTCAATACAGGGCTGAGCATCCGCACCTCAGGCCCCACTGGGATCGTGGTTCTGTCCGGTGCCAGCACCTATCTCGGTGACACCCAGCTTCTGATTGGCAAGCTGCAACTGGCGGGGGGAGACAACCGCTTGCCGGTGGCGACGAAATTTGGCATCGGGAATGGAGTCAACGTGGTCGAATTCGATCTCAACGGCAGGAACCAGGAGATAGCCGGCCTTTCCGTCCTGAGCGGCGCGACCGCGGCCAACAATTCGGTGAACAACTCTTCCGGCACCCTCTCAACCCTCACCGTCAACACAGCGGCGGCTTCTCCGTCCACCTTCACCGGAATCCTGAAAGGCAACCTAGCCCTTGCGAAAACAGGCGCGGACACCCTGACCATCACCGGTGCCAACACTTACACCGGAGCCACGACCGTTTCAGCCGGCACCCTTCAAGTCAGCGGAAGCAGTGCGATCGCCAATGCGGGTCTGGTCACTCTGGCGGATGCGGCAGGTGCGACTTTCCAAGTGGTCGGCAGCGAAACCATCGGCGCGCTCAGCGGCGGCGGTGCGACGGGCGGCGCGGTGTCCATCGACGCCACGAAGACTCTCAGCCTCTCCAGCGGCACGCAGACTTACGCCGGGACGATCAGTGGCTCTGGAGTGCTGACCAATTCCGGTGCCATCCAAACGCTGAATGGAGCCCTTTCCCACAGCGGCGGCGTGAACGTCACCGCTGGCGTGCTCACGATCGGCGGCTCGGGTAACACTTACACCGGCGGCACGACGGTCAGCGACGGCACGCTGGTGGTCAACGGCTCGATCTCAGGCAGCACGAGCGTCAACAGCGGCGGCACGCTGGGCGGAAGCGGCGGCACCACGGGTGACGTCACCGTCGCAATCGGCGGCACCATCGCCCCCGGCAGCAGCATCGGCACGCTGAACACCGGAACGCTCGCATTCACCGGCGGCGCGTTCGACTTGGAGATCAACACCACCGCCATCACCAGCGACTTGGCCAATGTTACCGGCAACCTCAACCTACTGAGCGGCGCAACGCTCAACATTTCGGACCTCGATGTCTCCGGCACCCCGCTCACGATTGGCCAGATCTTCACATTCATCGACTACAGCGGCACGTGGGACGCCGGTATCTTCGCAGGCTATGCCGACGACTCGCGATTTACGCTCGGATTGAACGAGTATCGCATCAGCTACGACGGCGTGAACAATGCGACCAGCGCCGTGACGCTCGAAGTGGTCCCCGAGCCCGGCAGCGTCGTCCTCCTGTTGGGTGGAATTGCAGCGCTGGCCGGATTCCGCCGCCGCCGTGCGTAGTGGGTTTTTTCAATTTGGGGTGAGTTGCGCTTTGACGGGTAGCGCTCATCCACAAAACCCCCATTTTTCTCTGGGAATTTCAAAGAATAACCTATAGACGTTTTTTCGGGAGAGCGCTAACTGCCGGGTTATTTTGTGCGCTTCACCCCACTCTCAGAACTTTTCAAACCTAACAGACTTCCATCGAGATGAAAACCGATACCACCATGAAACACTCCGCCAAAAAACCCACAATCCTCTCCGGCAGAATCGCTGTCGCGCTTGCGCTGCTCACCGCACCTTCGGCGAAGGCCGCCACTTTGTACTGGGATTTAAATGGAACAACCGCCAACGTCGCAGTGGCTGCGACTGGCGCGTGGAATGGGACCAATCTTTTTTGGAACACCATCGCAAGCGGAACCGGTGGCACCCCACAGGCGGGCACTACGACTGCTGATGACCTGGTCTTCTCCTCGGGCACTCTTTACACGACCGGCACCGTCACCGCCTCTGGCGCGCGTGCGGCCAGTAGCATTACTTTTGAAGATCCCATCGTGATGACCCTCGCAGGAGCTGTGACGATCGGCGGCACTGGAACCAAGTCTGGGATCTTTGCCCTTTCGACGGCTACAGCCAATAGCACGGTGAGCGGCGCCCTGACGCTCGGTGCGGCCTCCACGATCCAGAATGCGGGAACGGGCGTCCTCGCGATTACTGGTGGTATCACCGGTGCTTTCAACCTGACGCTCCAGAACAATGGGGCGACTGCGAATGGGGTGACCATTTCCGGAACTTCGTTGAATAACACGGGCACGGTGACCAGCTCGGGCACGGGTGGCGGGAGCGCGCTGATCAGCGCGATAATCGGTGCGAGCGTTACCAACGTGATCCAGAACTCGGCCACATCACAGTTGACCCTCTCTGGGACGAACGCCTACACCGGCACCACTACCGCCTCAGCCGGCATCCTGAGCTTCACTACGAGCCTCGCCATGCCTGGTTACTCGACCTCTCCGGTAACAGCTTTCGGCACGTTCGCCAGCCCGAGGATGTCTGCCTCCAGCGGTGCCACCATCGCCTTTCCTTTTGGTGCCGCAACCAATGCGATCACGAACACCAACGTCACTGGCTTTCTCGACGGAACCTACAACATCTTTGCCGCCGGGTCGTCGCTGGGTATTGATACCACCAATGCTTCCACCAGTCCTGCAAACCTGACGGCGGTAATCACTGATACCTTGGCTGGTCAGTTGGGATTCACGAAGACGGGGACCAATGCGCTGACCGTCAACGCGGCGAACACTTATACCGGGAAGACCCTGATCGCGAACGGCACGCTGAGTGTCCCGGCGATCAATAACGTCGGAGCCTTGAGTGGCCCGATGGGTGCCCCCACCACGGTCGGCAACGCCACCATCTCCCTCGGCTTCGGCAGCACGACGGGCACCTTGAGCTACACCGGCGCTGGCGAAACCACCGACCGCGTCATCAACCTCGCCGGCACCACCGGTGGTGGCGGGCTTGATGCCTCTGGGGCTGGACTGGTCAAATTCACGAGTGGTCTTACGATTGCCGCCGGGGCCAAGACGCTCACCCTCTCGGGCGCGGGCAACGGCGAAATCAGCGGCACCATCCCCGGGACGATTTCCACCGGCGGGACGCCTCTCGTTATCACCAAGGCGGGCGCCGGGACGTGGACGCTCTCGGGCACCGGCAACACGGCCACGAGGGTCGTCATCTCCGGTGGCACCCTCGCCACCGGGGTGGACGGTCTGACGCTGGGTAACCTCGGGGCGGGGACGGTGGCCACCACGGGTGCCGTTGCCGGCAGCACGGTATTCATCACCGGCAGGATCATCTTGGGCGGCGTGGGACTCAGCGCCAACGGGGCTGACATCGGAGCAGCCGCGAACACGACGTTGGACATGAGCGGTGCCATCATCGCCGGCGTTGCAGCCGGCAACCTCGATTTTAACCCCTCCGGTACGCTCATCCTCGGCAACGCCAACACCTATCAGGGCCAGACGCAGTTCGTCGGCACCACCGTGAACGTGACCTCGCTGGGAACCGCGGACGGCGCCGCCCCTTCCTCGCTCGGGCAGCCTGCTGCGGGCAATTCGATCACCGGCAATCCGAACAGCACGATTATGCTGCAAACCGGCACCCTGAGGTATGTCGGCACCGGGGAGACCACGGATCGCGGTCTCGACCTCCGCGCGGCGGCGACGGTCACGACCATTGATCAATCTGGGGTATCGGGATTGCTGAAATTCACGGGTCCCATCACCGCGACCGGTGCAGGCGTGAAAGCGATGACGTTGACAGGCTCGACTGAGGGCACGGGTGAAATTGCTACGGCCATCGTGGACAACTCGACTACCAACACCACCGGCGTCACTAAGGCCGGCACGGGCAGGTGGACGCTTTCCGGCGTGAACACTTACACCGGCCCCACCACGGTGAGCGGCGGCAATCTGATCCTGTCCCAAGGCGGCGGAACCGGCGTGCTCGGCAATACCGGCATCGTCATCAACGATGGCGGCATCCTTTCGCCAATCGGCGGAGCGTCCGGTTATTTCGTCGGCAACACGGCGACGGCTGCCGCCGGTGGCCGCCTCACGTTGAATTCACTCGGCGTGCTAAACCTCGCCGACGGGGTAATTAATCCCTTTGTCCTGATCCAAAACTCCACCTTCGTTGGAAACGCGGCGACGTTCGCGGGCGGCGCGATCAGCTTCGACATCGGCAGCGCTCTCGGAAGTAACGATCAGATCGACGTGCGTCTGAACAACGCCACCGGCACCGGCTTGGCCACATCGAGCGGAGCCACCGGAATTGCCATTGCCCCCGTTGCGGGCGTGCTCAGCTTGGCCCCTGGCGCTTATACCCTGATCAAAGCAGCCGGCACCCTGAACAACTCGAACTTCTACATCGCGTCGCCCAACCTCATTTTGGACGGAACGCTCTACAACCTCTCCCTAGGCTTGGTCGGAACAAACGAAGTGCTGACCGTGGCCACCGGTGGTGCGGCTGCGGCACCCAATCTTGCCTACTGGCAAGGGACACAGGCTGACGGCAAGTGGAACACGCTCACCGTCGGTTCGACCACGAACTGGTCCACCTCACTGAATGGCAATCCGGACACCTTCGCGCTGCCGACCAGCAATACGAATGTCATCTTTGCGGCAAACTCCGCTACGAACCTGAGCACGACGCTCGAGCAGAACTTTACGATCAACAGCCTAGCCTTCACCGGCGCGGGCGCGACTATTGGCTCGGGCACGGGTGCGAATTCGCTGACGATCAATGCGGCGGCCTTGAACGGCAACGCTCTTGGCAACGGCATCACCGTCCTGGCTGGTGCAGGGGCCAATACGATCAGTGCCCCGGTCATTCTGGGCGGGAACCAGACTTGGACGAACAATGCCACCAATCCGCTGACGCTCAGCGGTGGAATCAGCGGCACCGCGACGCTGGCGACCGCAGGTAGCGGCACGATCGTAATCTCGGGAGCGAGCAGTTATTTCGGCACGACGACCATCGGCGCTGGAAGCACGCTCCGGCTTGACGGCACCGCCGGGAGTTTCGGCACAGGCGACGTGACAAACTCGGGCATCCTGCAGGTGAATCGCACGAACGCCTACAACCTCGGCCACGCCATCTCCGGCGCGGGAACGTTCACTCAACTTGGCACGGGCACGACTACGCTTTCCGGTGCTAGCAGCTATACGGGCACGACGACTGTTACTGCCGGGACGCTCACCGTCACGGGCTCTACCAATCAGGGAATTGCTGCGAGCGACGTCCTGATCGCCAACACTGCTGCGGGGAATGCTGTTTTGAACATTCAGGGAGCTGTGACCGCCCGTTACCTGAGCGTCGGTGGGGTCACCGGTGCCAGCGGCGCAGTTTACATGAACTCCGGGACCTATACGGGCGGTGCGGACATCGAACTCGGCTTTACCTTCGGTGCAGGCGTTACCACGGGCGGCTACGGTTACCTCGGGATGACCGGTGGCACGGTCAACACCAACCGCTTCCAGTTCGGCAGTCAGAACGTCCCTGCTCAAAATGGCGTGGGTGTGGGGTTGATCTCTGGAGGCACCGTGAACGCCGGTTCTTACGTGATTCTCTCCCGCTACGGGACGACTCCCGGAACGATTGGAACGCTCACGGTCGCCACGGGCGGCACCCTGAACCATACCTCTGCGACAGCCGGCCAGAATTTCGGTATGGGCTGGCAGGGCGCTGGCCGCGCTGAGTTGAATCTCACCGGCGGCGTCATCACCTCCGCCACCGGCAGAACGTTAGGGTTCGGTGCCGGTGGCGCCCTCTGGACTGGAACAGGCATCGTCAATCTGGACGCTGGAACGCTCACCACTACGGCCATTACCACCGCCGGTACGGGTGCCAGCAGCTACCTGAACTTCAACGGCGGCACGCTCAAGGCCGTCACCACGCAGGCGGCATTTCTCCCGGCACTGACCGGTGTGTATGTCAACGGTGCGTTCGGCTCCTTCTCCGGCAACAGCACCATCGATAACAACAATGTCGCGATCACGATAGCGGCACCGTTGATCGCCCCGACCGGCAGCGGCGTGGCCACCATTCCCGTGACCGCTGGCGGGTCCGGTTACATCGGAGCACCCGCTGTTTCCATCACGGACGGTGGATCCGGCTTTGGTGCCACGGCCATCGCGAACATGGTGGACGACGGCACCGGCAACGGCACGTTTAAGATTGGCAGCATCACCATCACCAACCCCGGCAACAACTACACCGCTCCGAGTGTCGCGTTTGTCGGCGGTGGCAACGGGGTTACGGTGCCCACACTGGGAACGCTCACGACCGCACTCAACAGCAGCGGCAACCTCGGCTTCACGGGGGCCTCCGTGACCACCCTGAGTGGTGTCAACACCTTCACGGGCAACATCGCCCTAAACACTGCCGGCGGCACGCTGGCGCTTGCCAACACCGTGTCGCAGAGCATCGTCGGCAACATATCGGGAGATGGCAACCTCTCCCAGACCGGAGCCGGTACCACGACGCTCAGTTCGGCCGTAAACAGCTACACTGGCATCACCACCATCAGTGCCGGCACCCTCCAAGTGGCCACACTCGCCAACGGCGGCAGCACCAGCAGCATCGGCCAGTCCACCAACGCGGCGGCAAATCTCGTATTCAGCGGCGGCACCCTGGCATACACAGGCGGATCGGTTGTCAGCGATCGCGCCTTCGCGATCAACGCCGCCGCCACCGGCACGATCAACGTGTCGAATGCGGCAACGACCCTCTCCCTCCCCGGCGCAACGGGCGCCGTCACCACCGGCGCGCTGACCAAGACCGGCCCGGGCGCTCTGACTCTTTCTGGGGCAAATACCTACAACGGCAATACGACGGTCAGCGGCGGAATGCTGAACATCACCGGCTCGCTTACCGGCCTCGCCGCTACGACCAACTTGGCCTACGGCGGAACCGTAGGCAACACCATCGTCAACATCAGTGGCAGCGGCAGCATTAATAACTACAAAAATTTCACCGGGGCGAACGTCGCCGGCAGCATCGCGGTCATGAATCAGACCGGCGGCAACACAAGCACTCTCGGGACGAATGGACAAGACACCCAGTGGGTGGCTCAAAACGGTGGCTACGGCTACCTCAATATCACGGGGGGTACATTCAATACGGGTCGGTTCGACGCAGTCGGGGCCACTGGCGGCGGCACAGCCGTTGTCTATGTAGGCGGTGGCGGTACGTTCAACAACAACTCGGGCGATTGGTTGATTCTTCCCCGGAACGCCGGTGTCGGACAACTCACCGTCGGACCGGGCGGCAGTCTCGTACGCACTGCGGCCGTGACCGCCAACTTGGGCATCACGATGGACGCCTCCAACGCGCGCGGAGCGCTGAACATCGCGGGCGGTACCGTGGACACCGGTGTGAGGCCAATCAACTTTGGCTTCGGATCCGCCGCATTTACCAATACCCGGGGGTTTGTGAATCTGGCAGGCGGCACGTTGAGTGTTGGTGCTGCCATCCTTCAATCCAACACGAACGCGGGTGGTCAATATTTTGAACATTTCAACTTCGTAGGCGGGACGTTGAAATCCAATGCGGCGATTACCTGGCTTCCAGCGGCCAGCGCGGTAGGGCATACCATCACCGCGACCATCTATGGTGCGGCCACGAACAACAACAACGCGAACGCCGCGTTCAACACCCAAATTGGCACCAGTTCGAATTTCACCGGCGGCCTGACGGTCGATACCAATGGATTTGCCACAACCATTGCTCAACCACTGAGAGGTGCCAGTGGTTTCGGCGTGACGCAAGCGGATATCGGGGATCTTTCCCTGTTGGCGGGAAATTCGGGTTACATCGGCGCGCCGTCGGTCGTCTTTAGCGCTCCTGCATCCCCGACCGGTGTGCCGGCCTCCGGCTATGCGGCCATCGACACCATCACCGGCAAGGTCACTGGGATTGTCATTACGAATCCGGGTACGTATGCCTCTGGCGAAGCGCCAACCATCACCTTGAGTGGCGGCGGTGGATCGATCACACCGATCACGACTCCGGTCCTGGCAACCGCGAACGTCTCGGGCGGTCTCACGAAGATCGGCGCGGGCACGCTAACCCTCAGTGGAGCCAATACGTACACGGGAGGCACCACGGTGAGCGGCGGCACGCTTGCCCTCGGTGCGAACAACGTGCTCACGAGTGTTGGCGGCCTCACCGTCAGTAGCACCGGCACTTTCGATGTGGTCACCTTCAATAGCACCGTGGCGAGCGTGACTCTACAAGGCTCGGGCACCATCATCGGCTCGACCGGCGTCCTGACGTCCACGGCAACCTACGACGTGCAGAGCGGTGCAGTGAACTTTTCCGGCACCGGTGGTCTGGCCGGCAGCGTCGGTCTGACCAAGACGACAGGAGGCACCGTGACGCTCAGCAACGGTGCGACCGGAAACGTGTTTACCGGAGCGGTGAATGTGAATGCCGGCACGCTGGCCTTCTCGGCCAGCAACAATCTCGGCGACAATTCCGCGACGAACACGATTGGCATCAATGGCGGCACTCTGAGCTATTCAGGCGTGGGTGCTTCTGCGCTCGGTGCCGCGCAGATCGTCACACTCGGAGCGAGCGGTGCCACGCTGAAAGCGACTCTGGGCACGGGAGCGTTGACGTTGACCGGGGGCATTTCAGGAAGCAGCACTGGGAATCTGACCAAGACCGGTGAGGGCACGGTCATCATACCGGGCACCTCCTCATGGAACACCGGGGCGAATTCTGTGACCGTCAGCGACGGCATCTTACAAGCCGGCTTCGGAACAAACGGCATCAGCGCCCTCACCGTCGAAGCCACGGGGAACATGAACTTCACGAACTCCGCGACTCAAACGCTGACCTTGGGTTCGACGGGGATCGTGCTGACTCTACGCAACGGTGCCCGTCTGGGATTTGAGTTGGATGGAACCGCGAACGACGCATTGATTGTCCCAGTCGGGGGCTTGTTATCCTTCACTGGCGGGTTTGATTTCGATTTTTTCAACTTAAACGCCGGGGTGATGGCCACCACCTACAATCTGATCAGCGCCCCTGCAGGGTCTGCGTTGAATTCGTTCAATTACTCCGTCCTGAACACCCCCGGGGGGGGCTTCAACTACGTGATCAACAAGACGGATACGCTCGTCAGCCTGACCACTTCGGTACTCAGCAACCGCTATTGGACGGATGTTCAGGGCACTGGTTCATGGAGCACACTAGGCGTCGGGCCGCTGTCGAACTTCTCGACCGATAGCGGCGGACTCACCAATTCCACTGCGTTACCGGTCGCGGCCGATACGGTGGTCTTCAGTGCGACCACGGTCGCTGCCACGAACATCGCCACCACTCTGGATGCACCTTTTGCCATCGACAGCCTTCAGTTCAGCAACCAACCGGCAGGACTGGCTACAGTTTCCATCGATTCGGGAGTCGGCGGCGTGGCCAGCAGGCTGACGCTTGCACCAGTCACGGCGACCAACGGCATTTTGGTCGCTTCGGGCGGTGGGGCCGTCACCATTGGGGCTCCAGTCATCGTTGGGGCGCCGCAGACGTGGACCGTCAACGGCACGGGAACCTCATCGCTTGCAATCTCGGGTAATGTAACCTTTACGAGCGCGGTGACCAAGAGCGGGGCCGGAGCACTCACCCTAAGCGGTCCCACGAACTCTGGGGCCGGCGGACTCACCCTCGCGGGCGGCACGCTGGACATCAACAGCACCACCGCGCTCGGCACCGGCACCTTCACCATCGGGGCAGGCACGACCATCAATGCTTCCGCTGGCGCGATCGTCAACGCTAACAACAACGTCCAGATATGGGACGGCAACTTCACCTTTACCGGCTCCAACGACCTCAACCTCGGCACGGGTGCCGTTACTATGGGAGACAACGTGGAGCTGACTGCTTCCGGCAGCACTCTCATCGTGGGCGGCGCAATCGGCGAGAGCGGCGTTGCCCGCACACTCACCAAGGCGGGGAATGGCACGTTGGTCCTGACGGGCAACAGCACTTACTCCGGCGGGACGACGCTCTCCGCAGGGACTCTGAACATCAACGCCTCCGGAACGTCTTCTACGAACTCGGCCATCGGCACCGGGACGTTCACCATTACAGGCGGCACCATCGATAACACCAGCGGCAGCTCGGTGACACTCGTCACCAACAACGCACTTGCTCTTAACGGCAACTTCGCCTTTGCCGGCACCAATAACCTGAACCTCGGTACGGGCGCGGTGACGACGAATGGGGCGCGTACGGTCACAGTTTCCAACAATACGCTGACCTTTGGCGGCAGCTTCACGCCGTCCACGGCGGCGGCTTCACATTTGACCAAGCTGGGAGCAGGCACGCTCACCCTCAACGGCACGACCGCCATGGGAAATAACGGCCTTATCGTCAACGGTGGCATCGTCCGGTTCGGCGGCATACTCACCACGAATACTGGGGTGGGTGCTGGAGGCAGCACTTTCCGGGTCGGTAACCTGGCGAACGCGTCCGCAGCATTCGTTCAGACCGGTGGCACGATCACCCTCTCCGTGACCGACGTGGACGGTATGAACCTCGGCAATGCCGACAGCGCCTCGGGCGCGTTTGGCAGCCTAACCATCGCCAGCGGTGCCTTCACCGCGCCCCGCATCAACGTCGGCGGGTCTGGACTAACGGTTGGCACGAACGGTGTCGGCCTCTTCTCGGTCCTCAATGGAGCCACGGCCAAGTTTAATAACTGGTTCATCGGCGGGCGTGGCGCAGGTAATACCGGATCGGCTACCATCGCCGGCGGCACACTCGACTTGACGAGCCTTGCAAGTAATACCGGCGTCTTCGGCGGCGGGCGCTTCGAGATTAATCTCGGGCCCAACCTCGGAGGCAGCAACACCGGCGGCACTTTCGATGCTGGCACCAAAAATATCTCCACCGTTGCAAACGGGGCGGGAAGCCAAGGCATCATCAACCTGTTGGGAGGAACTTTGACAGCGAATGCTGTCAATACTTTAGTCACTGCCACGGGCGCGGGCATCAATCAATTCAACTTTAACGGCGGCACGCTGAAATACGGCGGTTCAGTAGCCCAAGCCAGCTTCTTGACCGGACTCGCCGGAGCCACTGCGGCATCGGGCGCCTTCGTCCGCAGCGGCGGGGCCACGATCGACGACAACGCCCAGGCCATCACCATCGCCGCCAACCTACTCGCCCCGACCGGCGGAGAAGTCACCGGCATCACCACCAGCGCCACCGGCTTCTTCACAGCTCCGTATGTGAAGATCGTCGGCGGCAACAACGATGCCACCGCTGTCGCCATCATTGATGGCGCGGGGGCCGTCACAAGCATCGTCATCACCAACCCAGGCTCCGGCTACAGCACCGCTCCGACCGTCACCCTCGTCGGCGGCACGACCGCCGGTGGCACCGACATCACCGCGGCGGCCACGGCCACCGTCGGCAGCAGCACCTCCGGCGGCCTGACCAAACAAGGCGCGGGAACCCTGACTCTCTCGGGTGCCAGCACCTACACTGGGAAGACGACCGTCTCCGCTGGCACACTCAGCTTCAACACCATCGCCAATGTGGGCGGCGGAGCCAGCGCGCTCGGCGCACCGACGACCGCCGCCGATGGCACCATCGATCTCAACGGAACCCTCATCTATACGGGTGCAGTGGTTTCGACGGATCGTGTCGTCAATCTTACCAACGCGCTAACCGGAAGCACCATCAACAACAGCGGAAGTGGTTTACTAACGCTCAACGGTGATGTCACCGGCAGCGCAACGAACCTTCTCTTCCGCGGTGCTGGCAGCATCACGATGAACGGGCTCATAGGAGCGACGTACGCGGGCAATGTCACTCACACCGATGCGAGCACGTTGACTCTTACCAACACCGGCAACGCATGGACCGGCAATCTCCTGGTCTCGGCTGGAATTGTGAGCGCGAACACCATCGCCGACAAAAACGTGGCGTCTGCCATCGGCGCGGGAACCGTGATCACGCTCGGACAATCGGGCTTCAACAATACCGGCACTTTCCAATTCACCGGAGCCAGTGGCGGTTCCAGTAACCGCGAGATCAGCATCCAGAGCAACTTAGGCAACACCAACGGCGGCGTCATCGAAAACACTGTTGTGGGCCAATTGCTCACCCTCAGCGGTGGCATCACCGTCGGCGGCACCGGCCTCACGCCCAGCTTGGGTCTGACTGGTGCCGGGAATGGCTTGCTGAGTGGCAACATCAGCGGATCACCTGCTCTGGACATCACCAAATCCGGCACCGGCACGTGGACGCTCCCCGGTGCCAATACCTACACGGGAATTAACACCATTACGGCGGGAACTCTGCAGGTAAATGCGGCAAGCGGCGGATTGGGGAATTCAACGGCGGTGAATGCGATCAACCTCAATGCCGGCACGCTCAGCCTGCGCAACGATGGCGCGGGCAACAATGGGTCCATCCTCTACGCCAGCACCAGCAACCCGAGTGGCTACAAAGTCCAGCTTACTGTCAGCTCCACGGTCAATGTCGATAATCTCACGGCGAACACCGGGAACACGATTGCGCTCGGAGCGCTCACCCAGGCGACGGCGGCAATCCGCACCCTCAATGTCACTGGGGCCAATGGCTACAGCCTGACCTTGGCCAGCTTGGCCCTGAATCCTGGCACCGGCCAAAACACCACCCTGAATCCCACTACGGCGAGCCTCATTATCACCGGCAATGTGATCAACCCGATGTCTGGCTTTGGTGCGTCAAACTTCGATACCCTCACGCTGGGCGGTACCAACACGGGCAATAGCATCGGGGGCTCGATCACGGATGCGGTCGGCGGAAGCATCGCCGCTGGCGGTACCACCCGGCTGACCAAGAGCAACACCAGCACTTGGACGCTCTCCGGGCTTAGTGCGACGGCCGCAAGCAACTACACCGGAATCACCACCCTCGACCAGGGCACACTAGCGATCACCCACGCGACCACGGCTGCCTTCACCGGCGGGCTGACCTTTGGCGCAGCAGCCGGAAACACGAACACCAGCACGCTCGACCTCACCGGCGCGAATGTAACCATCGGTGGCGCGTTGCTGACGCAGAATAATAACACTGTCGCCGACACGATCATCATCGGTCCGGGTAAGACCCTCACCGTGAACGGCAACGTCACGATCGGCCAGGTGGGTGTTCCGACTGTCGCCACCACGCCGAAGCTGACCATGAACGGCGGCGGCTCTTTGAACGTGACGACCGCCGCAGCCGGTGTGATCCAGATTGGTGGCAGCAACGGTGGCACCACCGGAAACTTGGGTGAGAACGCCACGCTCGATCTGGCCGGGCTCGCGACTGCTACGCTCAATGTCAGCGCCACCGGCACGATTCGGGTCAACAACCCGCAGGCCGGCAATACCTCCGGAGTGCAGGCGGCTCTCCTTCTGCCGACGCCTGCTGTCGTTAATTCGACTCCGGTGACCACCATTACCGCTGCCAATCTTAATGTCGGTGATGCTGCCGCGTTCAACAGTAGTGCGACGCAGATCAACCAGGTCGTTCTCGGCACTGGGTTGACCACGCTGAACGTGAACACCATCAATGTCGGCACCGGCAATCGCGACATCGGCTCGATCACCTTTGCCAACGCCAACGGCAACCTGATGGTTCGAGGCGCAGCTGGCGGCGTGACCCGCTCGATTCTGAACATCGGAACCGGCGGAGCAACCACCGGGACGACGAATGCGTCCTTGAACGATCTCGTGGATCTCACGGGCCACAGCGCGGACCTGCTGCTCACCGCTCTTAACGTCGGCAACCAGGCCCGTGTCGGAAATATGAACTACGACTTCAAGTTTGATACCGGCACGCTCGACGCCACCACCGTGACCGCTGGCTTCCGCACCGGAACCGCGACGACCACCGCGACCCTCAATAGCACGATCACCCTCGGAGGTGGAACGGTGACCATCGGCACCGGCGGTCTGGAAATCGGAAACTCTAGCTATACCAACACGGGTGTCACCGCGTTGAGCGGAACGGTGAATGTCAGCGGCGGGACGGTTACAATCGCCAACAGCGCCACCTTTGGCGCGGCGGTCCGCATGTCCACCAACTCCGGCGGAGCCACCAACGCTGCAAACGTCACCAGCCTGCTGAATATCACCGGCGGCGCCGTGACCCTCGCCGGCAACATCATCCGCGGGACTGTCACCGGCACCCAGCCCAATACCGCCGCCGTCACGCTTAACGGCGGCACGCTGAACATGGGCGGCAATAACATCGGCGTTACAGGGAATATTGTATCGCTCAACGCCCAAGGCGGCACCCTGCAGAACCTCGGCCAGCTCAATGGCGGCGGAACGCTCACCAAGAGCACGGCTGGAACCCTTTTCCTTTCAGGCGCGAACGCCTACACCGGCCTGACCGATGTGACAGCGGGCAGAGTTCGCGTGCAGAGCGCGACCGGCCTCGGCGGCACCGCGGGTGCGACCTCCGTGACCGGCGGTGCGAACCTTCAAATCGAGAACTTCGATGTAGGCGCTGAAAACCTGACCCTGAACGGCGCCGGACTCGCGGGCGAAGGTGCTCTGAGCGCTACCGGGACGGCTGCGGATTCCGGCACTGTGTTGCTCGCTTCCGACAGCACTATCGGTGTTGCGACGCTCGGCGACACACTGGCCCTCTCGGGTGCAATCAGTGGCACGGGAGCCAGCGGCTTGACCAAAGTCGGCAACGGCACCCTCACCCTCACCAATACCAACAACACCTACACCGGAGCCACCACAGTTTCAGCCGGCACCCTTCAAGTCAACGGGGGCGGTGCGATTGCCAATGCGGGTCTGGTCACTTTGGCGGATGTGGCAGGTGCGACTTTCCAAGTGGTCGGTAGCGAAACCATCGGCGCGCTCAGTGGCGGAGGTGCGACCGGCGGCGCGGTGTCCATCGACGCATCTCAAACGCTCAGCCTCGCCAGCGGCACCCAGACTTATGCAGGCGCGATCAGCGGCTCTGGAACGCTGACCAATTCCGGTGCCATCCAAACGCTCAATGGAGCCCTCTCTCACAGCGGCGGCGTCAACGTCACCGCGGGCCTGCTCACAATCAGCGGTTCGAGTAACACTTACACGGGCGGCACGACGGTGAGCGACGGCACGCTGGTGGTCAACGGCTCGATCTCCGGCAGCACGAGCGTCAACAGCGGCGGCACGCTGGGCGGAAGCGGCGGCACGACCGGTGCAGTCACTGTCGCACTCGGCGGGACCTTCGCCCCCGGCGGCAGCATCGGCACACTGAACACGGGAGCGCTCGCGTTCAGCAATGGAGCGTTCGACCTAGAGATCAACACCACCGCCATCACCAGCGATTTGGCCAATGTGACCGGCAACCTCAGCCTGCTGGGCGGAGCAACGCTCAACATCTCGGACTTCAACGTCTCCAGCACGCCGCTCTCGATTGGGCAGGTCTTCACATTCATCGACTACAGCGGTATGTGGGACGCCGGCATCTTCGCAGGCTATGCCGACGACTCGCAATTCACGCTCGGGCTGAACGACTATCGCATCAGCTACAACGGCGTGGACAATGCGACCAGCGCAGTGACGCTCGAAGTCGTCCCCGAGCCCGGCAGCGCCGTCCTCCTGCTCGGCGGAATTGCCGCGCTGGCCGGATTCCGCCGCCGCCGCCGCGTCGTAGAGGGATGTATGAATTTGGGGTGAGTTGCGCTTTGACGGGTAGCGCTCATCTTATGGGTAAGTGCAGAAGTCTCGTGTCCTCTTGACGGTGGGCACGAGGGTCCTGCACCGAGGTGGGTGCCGACGTGGTCAGGGGTGGCTGCGTCGGCACAACCTTTTCCGGCCATCGGCTCGGCAGATTATCGCGAGAGCTTCGGCACCTTAGCCGTTCAGAGCGGGGCCGATGCTGCCGCCTGGGACGAATTCCGCGGCCGTGAAGGTCTGCTTCACGTCCTTACGCTTAAGGCTTACGTTCTTTGCCCATTGGACGATGCGGCGCACGATCGGTTTTGCTTCCCAGCGGATATGGGCGACCGTCGGCGCACACCAAGCAAAGCCGGGGTCTGGATCGGTACACACGAGCGAAACTTGTTCCGGTACCTGAAGCCCACGCATCGCGAGAAATTGGAGGGTCGGGGTGTAAAAAGTCCCGATACCGATGACGAGCGCGGTAGGCGGCGTGACGCGGAACAATGACGATAGCAGCTCTCTAAAGCCCTCCCGCGTCTCCTCCCAGTCTGGCAGATTGTACTCGCTCGTCGGGATGCCGTGGGCCGCGAGTTCTGCGAGCATGGCGCTTTCGGTGATTCCTGGGCTTGGCTTGCGTCGTTCGCTCCGGCAGAGCAATACGATGCGGCGGTGCCCGAGTTCGACGAGTGTGCGCGTCGCGACTGCGAGAGCGGTCCCTTTTTCCGGGCCTGTGCCGGCGATGGGGATCCCCCCCCGGCGTCCGAACAGTGCAAATGCCGGGATGGGCTGCCCGGCGAACCATTCCAAGACTTCGCTCGAGCCCGCCATCACGATCCATGCGTCTGCCGGGGTTTGCTCGACGAGCCGTTGGATTCGTTTCGGGTCCATCTCTAGGGCGACAAGAGATTTCTTCGCTGTGATGACCGTATGCCCCGCCTCCGCCAGCGAGTGCTGGAGGTCCACGATGTAGGATAAAAAAAGGTCTTCGTGTTCGTAAGGCAACATGGCGATACGGATCGGCCGGGTGGAGTGTCCATTGGACCGGACGATGCGGCGAGCGCGGCCCGGTCCCTGCCCGACGATCACCCCGTCGCGCTCGAGTTGCTTGAGCGCGGCATCGACGGTCTTTCGGTTGACATCAAGCTCCGCGGCTAGGAACTCGATTCCGGGGATCGTCTCTGCCCAGCGGCCCGCTTTAATCGCTGAGCGTAGGTGAGCGGCGACTTGGCTGGCGGCGGAAAGTATGCGCAACGGTTGCATGGCGGTTGCCATACTTCTCAGCAAGGGAGGCGGTCGAGAGAAAATGGATCTGCGATTCTCAGCCTAGGATTACGGCAACGGCGCTACGGGGGCTTTCTCGAAGTCCGTCGGCTTCACCCAGCCGGTCTGCATTTTCTCGCCCCGCATGAAGCGCTCGTAAAAGCCGACGTTGCCCTTGTTCGCGTGCTCGTAGCGGTCGAAAATCCCGCCGTCGGCCCCCATGCGCGGGTCGCCCTGCTCGCGCAGTTCGGCCAACATTTGCTCGCGGACGGCGGAGGACGCGGCGGAGCGTTCGGGGGAAAGCGCGAGATTGTTCAGGCAGTCCGGGTCTTTGCGCAGGTCGTAGATTTCCTCGCGCGGACGCAGGCCGAAGCACGACGCCCAGTGCGGCTCGGCGGGGTCGGCGCGGTGTGCGTCGAGGATGAAGGTCTTCGTCGCTCCTGCGTCGCAATCGAGGTAGCCCGTCTCGGGGTTCCCGGCGGGCCAGCGGGAGGGCTCGAAGTTCTGTAAATAGAGCAGCCCGTCCTTGATGATGCCGCGCGTGGGGTAGCCCACATCGCCCGGCCTGCCGATATCCGTGCGCTCTTTGCCCACGAGCACATGGTCGCGCGCCGGGTTGGTGACGCCGCTCTTTTCCGAGCGGAAAATATCCGTGAGGCTGCGCCCCGGCGATGCCGCCATGCCCGTCTCCGCCCACGAGAGCCCGGCCACTTCGATGAACGTCGGCGCGAGGTCCACGAAGCTCACGAAGTCGTCCACCACGCGGCCCGGTTTGGTGATGCCGCTGGGCCACATCGCGGCGAAAGGGATGTGGTTGGAGAACTCATACGCGTTCCCTTTCGCGCGGGGAAAGGGCATCCCGTGGTCGCTGGTGACGACGACGAGCGTGTTCGCGAGCAGCCCGCGCTTTTCCAGCTCCGCGAGCATCCGTCCGAGGTGCGCGTCGAAGTGCTCCACCTCGAATGCGTAGTCGAGCATGTCCGTGCGCGTCGTCTCATTGTCCGGCCAGTAGCCCGGCACTCGGTCGATGTCCGCGAGCTTCTTCCCGCCCTTCGCGATGCCCGAGCCGAACTCGTAGCCCCGATGGGGCTCGATCGCGCCATACCAAAACGCCCACGGCTGGCCCGCAGGCGCAGCATCAAGAAAGGCCGCGAAATTCCCCGCGTAATCATTGCTCGAAATCTCCGCCGTCGGCGGCTCGGCCTTGCGCGCATTGAACGCCCGCCCCGTCATCTGCCGCGCCTTCCCGCTCGCATCGTTCGCCACGCCCGGTCCCCAGCCCTTCATCGTATGCCCGACGAACCACGAGTGCTCCGCCAGCGCCTCGCCCCAGCCCTTAAACTCCGGCGGGAAATAGCAGATGTGGTTGGCCGCCTCCTTGAGCTGCCACGAATTGCGCCCCGTCAAAATGCACGCCCGCGACGGCGCACACTTCGCGTTCGGCGTGTAGGCGTTGTTAAAAAGAATCCCCTCCCGGGCCACACGGTCAAACGCCGGAGTCTTCACCCAGCGCGTCCCGTACGCGCTCGCGTGCTTGCCCCAATCATCCGCGATGGCGAAGAGGATATTCGGGCGCTCCGCAGCCGGGACCGCACCCACGAAAGCCGCCACGAACGCGAAGAGAAAGAGCCCGTATTTCATAAAACCCGGTTACCCGCGAAAGCCGAACTGCGCCCCCAAGGCGAGGCACTCCGCCAGCGGACGCAGCCCGCCCGTACACGTCTCATCGCTCAGATTCGCCGCCGCCGCGCACACGCCGTAGCGGAGCTGCTCCGCCATCGGGCGACCCTCGTGCCAGCCCAGCAACACGCCCGCCGCAAACGCATCGCCCGCGCCCGCCGCGCCCACGATGTAGCCGCTCGCAGGCAGCGCCACCGAGCCGTGCTCGTCCCATTTCCCATCGCGCCCAAGCGCCACGCCGCCATCGGGGAAATGGACCACCACCCGCTCGCGCACACCTGCATCCAGCAACTCCTGCATCGCCCTGCGCAGCTCCGTGCGGTCCAGTTTACCCTCCGCCGTATGCACCTTCCGCCCCGTGCAGCGACCCGCCTCGAACTCGTTCATGATGCAGTAATCCACATACTTCAGCGTCGGCAGGACGATCTGCGGAAAGCGGTCGCTGTCCTCGCTCACACAGTCGATCGAAGTCTTCAGCCCCGCCGCACTCGCCGCCGCCAACACCTCCGCCGCCACCGTCCCGTGCGTGGCGCTCGGCCCGTCCAGACGGTCGAGCAACAGCAAATAGCCGAGGTGGAAAATACGCGCCTGCGTCTTGGAAAAATCGAAGTGCTCCGGCCCGAGCTGCGCATTCGCCCCGCGAGCGTGGAAGAACGTCCGCCGCCCCGTGGACTGCACCGTCATCACATCCGTAAAGCTCGTCGGCGCATCCGCCGAGCGCAGCAGCGCCGCCGTATCGATGCCGTTCTTTTTGCACACGTCCACGATCCAGTCGCCCAGCTCGTCATTCCCCGCCAAGCCCGCCGCCGCCAGCGGGAACGAAGCACCCATCAGCGCGATGTCCACGAGGATATTAAAGGGCGAGCCGCCCGTGCCTTTCGTCGTGGAGAGGATGTTCGCCAGCGTGTCTTGCTGCGGCCACACGTCGATGATTTTGACTGCGTCAACGATCCAGTTGCCGCCTGCGAGGATGCCATTTCTGTTGCTCATATAAAAAGGCCGCACAGAGCATACGAAGAAGCCCGCCGTGTCCAGCGGGTTTCTCCCCGCAGCCGGTACGGAGAGCGGGGCTTTTTTGTCGCGCTCCGAGTGCGGGGTGTGCATTTTCTGCGCGCATGGATTCTATGCCGCAACTTTCTATGCGCTCGGGGCTTTTCCCTGCGACGCAGTGGACCGACGTGTTGAATGCTCGCGAAGCGGAGAGCGTGGAGGCTCGGGATGCGTTGGAGGCGCTGGCGTGTGCTTACTGGAAGCCGCTTTATATTTTCCTCCGGCAGCGCGGGGCGGGCGAAGACTCGGCGGCGGATTCGGTGCAGGGTTTTTTTGAGCATCTGTTGGGGACAGACTTTTTGGCGAAGGTGCGGGTGCGGGAGGGGAAGTTTCGCACGTTTCTGCTGACGTCGTTCACGAACTGGCTGTCGAATGAACGCGCCGCCGCGAATGCCCAGAAGCGTGGCGGCGGGGCATGGCATGTGCCGATTGATGAAGTGGAGGAGCATTTCCGTGCGGGGTTGGTGGCGGTGGATGTGCCGCCGGAGGAGGCGTTCGACCGCGGCTGGGCGCGGAGTTTGGTGGAGCTGGTCGTCGCGGGGCTGGCGGCGGAGGCGGAGGCGGCGGGGCGCGATGCGCTTTTCGCGGCGCTGAAAGGAACGCTCTCGGGCGAGCCTCGAGGGGAGACGTATGCGGAACTCGGTGCGCGGCTGGGGATGAGCGAGGGGGCGATCAAAAAGGCGGTGTTCGATTTGCGCGGGCGATTTGGTGAGGCGTTGCGGGCTCATGTCCGGGGGACGGTGGAGAGCGATGCGGCGGTGGATGATGAGCTGCGGTATTTGATTCGGTTGCTTCGTTCGTAACCTTTCCACGGGAATCCGTTTTATCCAGATGATGACAGACAAAAACCATTGCAGTGCGTGTGGCGCGTCGCTGGCCGTGGGCGAGGAGTGTGTGGCTTGCATGATGGAGCTGGCTTTCACCCGGCCTGCTGCGCCGCCGGTTGCGGATGCCGCGTTTGCTTCGTACACGCTGCGCAGGGAGATCGCGTCGGGCGGGATGGGTGTGGTGTATGAGGCGTGGCAGCCTGCGGCGAAGCGCACGGTGGCGCTGAAGGTGATGCGCGGGGCGGCGTTTGCGGGGGCGGATAAGACGGCGCGTTTCCGCACGGAGGCGGCGGCGTGCGCGCAGCTTGAGCATCCGAACATCGTGCCGATTTACGAGGTGGGTGAGGAAAACGGGGTGCCGTTCTTCACGATGAAGCTCATCGAGGGCGGCAGTCTGGCGGACCGCCTGAAGCAAGGCCCGCTGCCGGTGCGCGAGGCTGCGGCGATGATGGTGAAAATTGCGCGCGCTGTTGCATTCGCCCACGAGCGCGGCGTGTTGCATCGCGATTTGAAGCCGGGGAATATCCTGCTGGATGCAGCGGGCGAGCCGTTGCTGACGGACTTCGGCCTCGCGAAACTCGCGGACACCGACAGCCAGCTCACCGTTACGAATGCGCAGTTGGGCACGCCCCACTACATGTCGCCGGAGCAGGCGGCCGGGCGTGCTCGCGACATCTCGGCGGCGAGCGATGTGTGGGCGCTGGGCGTTGTCTTTTACCAGATGCTCAGCGGAAGGCTGCCGTTTGTCGGGGAGAGCGCGGCGGCGGTGCTGAAGCAGGTGATGGAGAGCGAGACTCCCAGTCTCTATGGACGGCATGGACGTGATGGACGTGATGGACAGCCGATTGGAGTCCATGCCGTCCATGCCGTCCATCCTGTCCATATCTCCCCCGACCTCTCCACCATCGTCGCGCGCTGCCTCGAAAAAGACCCGGCGCGCAGGCTCGCCAGCGCGGGCTTTCTTGCGGACGAGCTGGGCCGCTGGCTGCGCGGCGAGCCGATCCGCTCGCGACCCGTCACCACGGGCGAGCGTGCTTGGAAATGGGTGCGGCGGCATCCGTGGCCGGTTGCGGCTTGCGTGGCTGCGATGGTTGCGGCGGCGGCGGTGGTTTTTGCGATGCTCCCGCAGCCACCCGTCGCTCCACAGCCTGCGCCGGTGAACCTCCGCCGCGCTTTGCCGGGCGAGGAGCCGGGGCTGGTGCGGACGATGACTTTTGGGCCGGATGGCTGGGTGTATTGCACGTCGCGGCAGGGCGGGAAGTTCGGCCTCGGCTGCCTGTTCCGGCTGCGGCTCGACAATCCCGACGACCCGGAAATCCTCGCGCACTGGTGCGGCGACACACCGAAGCCCGGCGGCGTCATCGGGCAAAATGCGAACTCCACTTTGACGCCCGGCGGCGACGGCTCGCTTTACGGCACCACGGCGACGGGCGGTCTGAAAAACGCGGGCACACTTTACCGCGTCGCGCCGGATGGCTCGGTCGAGCAACTCCGCGACTTCGCCGACGCGGCGACGGGATACGGCCCGAATGTCTTGCGGCTGCATTCCGACGGCTGGCTGTGGGGCGGGCTGCGCGAGGGCTGCGCGGCGGGGAAAGGCGGCGTCTTCCGGTTTCATCCCGCGACCCGGCGTTACGAACTCGTCTTTTCCATCGGCGCAGAAACGCCGGGCCGCACCGTGCGGGAAGTCGTGGAGGTCCGGCCCGGTTTCCGCGTGTTCTTCGGCGGCTTTCACTCCAGCGGAAACCAGCGCGTGCGCGCCGTCCTCTTCGGCATGGAGGGGACCGCCGCGCCCCGGCCCATCTATACCTTTCCCGAGAGCGAGCACAGCTACTCCGGCAGCGTTTTCAGTAACTTCGCAGTTGGTCCCGATGGGAAGCTCTACTTCACTTGCTCCGAGGACGGCGCGAGCAAATGCGGCACGCTCCAGCGCATCGCACTCGATGGTTCGAAGCCCGAGGTTTTGCACGAATTCCACGGACCGGATGGTGCCCAGCCGTCTTTCAACGCTCCCCCGGTGATTCTTCCCAACGGCACCATCTGCGGAGCCACCAATCAAGGCGGCCAATACAGCCAGGGCGTCGTCTTTGCGTTCACACCGAAGGACGGAAAGGGCGACCTCAGCGTGCTCGCCAATATCCAGCACGACCAGGAGCCCACCACGCAGTACCTCGCTCCCGACGGCTTGCTCTACGGCACACTCACGGGCGACCGCAACTCCATGCTCTACCGCTGCAACCCGGCGCGGCAAAACTCCATGGAGGCTCTCATCTCCTACCCAAGGCCCGCGCCCAAGCCCGGACCCGGCGCGCCCGGCGTCCCATCCCGGCTCATCGCTGCGGCAGACGGCACCTTTTACGGAGTCTGCGCGGATGGCGGGAAGCACGGCCACGGCGCATTGTTCCGCTGGAAAGAAGGCGGCCCTATCTCGACCCTCGCCGACTTCACCGGGACCGACGGCGCGATGCCCGGCTCCCACCCCGTCGGCCAGCTCGCCCTCGCTAGCGACGACGCCCTTTACGGCCTCACCGAATACGGAGGCCCAAAGCACACCGGCACCGTCTTTCGCCACCATCTACCGAGCGGAAAACACACCGTTCTCGCCACCTTCTACGGCATCGAACAAAGCTACCAATCCGCCGGCATGGTCACCGGAAAAGACGGCGCACTCTACGGCACCATCTCCATCGGCGGCGCCACCGGCTGCGGCACCATTTTTCGCATCCACCCCGAGCGCGAAGGCCGCAGCGCCCGCTACGAGCAACTCGCTGAATTCACCGGCACCAGCGGCCTCCTGCCCGGCAACGAAGCAGGCCCGCTCAGCCCCGGCGGCGACGGTGCCTTTTACGGCGTCACCCGCACCGGCGGAGAAAGCTCCCACGGAGCCATCTTCCGAGTCGGCCCCGACGGCACCATCTCCAGCCTCGGCTCCATGCGATTGGAGGGCGACTTCCCTGCCACCCACGGCCTCCTCGCCCCCGGCCCCGATGGATGGCTCTACGGCCTCCCCCGCACCGGGAAAAACTGCTCACTCTTTCGCATCCACCCGCAGACCAGAGCCGTCGAGCCCATCACCTCCCGCGGTTTCGGCTGGGGCAACTGGGGCTGGGGCGGGCTCGTCTCCGATGGCGCAGGCGGCTTCCTCACCGTAAGTGCCAACCTCAACGGCAAAGGCGGCATCACCCAGTTCCGGCCCGACGGGATCTTCCGCCACGGCCCCTCCTTCACCGGCAAAGCTGGCAAACTCCCCGGTGCAAAACCCGAGCACGAACTCATCGCAGTCGGCGACCGATTCTACGGCGTCTGCCCCAGCGGCGGAGCCAACGACCGCGGCGTTATCTACCGGTTCAAAGTGGGCGAGGCGGCGGAGACCGTGGCGGAGTTTTAGAGAGGGCGCGACCTTGTAGTGCGGCGGGAAGTGAGGAACGAACGCCACGCCGCCTTCACAAGCCGTGCGACGATTCCAGACTACCGGGCGCTCGCGACCTCCGCCAAAACCCCATGCGCCAGTCGCAGGGCGCGGCGCTTACAAGGCGGTGTCGCGCTCGTTCCTCGCTTGCCACCGCACTACAAGGTCGTCTCCCGCTTCGTCGGTCCGCAGCTCATGTTCGAATGCCGACAACCCCCATAGACAACACCGAGATCCTGCCTAGACGCGACCCTCAACCACGCTGGTTGTCGCCGTCAACCATGCTGGTTATCTCCGTGAACCAAGCTGGTTGTCGCCGTGAACCATGCTGGTTGTAGCCGCCAACCATGCTGGTTGTAGCCGCCAACCATGCTGGTTGTAGCCGCCAACCATGCTGGTTATCGCCGTCAACCATGCTGGTTGTCGCCGTGAACCATGCTGGTTGTCGCCGTGAACCATGCTGGTTGTCGCCGTGAACCATGCTGGTTGTCGCCGTGAACCAAGCTGGCTATTGCCGTCAACCATGCTGGTTGTCGCCGTCGTCTATGGGGGGTGTTGCCGCCTCCTCATCCCTCGTCCGATGCTTTTCCCAGAAAAAGTTTAGTCCCCCAGTAACCTTCGAAAAAAAATCCTGTGTATCCCGCATGAACAAGCATGAAACTCATGAAAACAACCAAGACAACTGCCGCGCTCCTGCGCGGCATCCAACGCGGCGTCACTGCCGCACGGTCGGTCCGTAGGGCCGCCACCAACACACTCGCAGCATGCACTCTGCTGCTCTTCGCACTCACGCCTAGCGCACAGGCCGACGCTACGGTGACCACTCTGGCGGGCTCCGCAGGGGAATCCGGCACCGAGGATGGCACGGGCAGCGCGGCGCGGTTTTTCTCTCCCAGCGGCGTGGCCACGGACAGCAGCGGGAACGTCTATGTTGCGGATAACAGTAACCACACGATCCGCAAAGTGACGCCCGGCGGTGTAGTGACGACCATCGCGGGCTCCGCAGGAAGCAGCGGCACCGCGGATGGCACGGGCAGCGCGGCGCGCTTTTTCTTCCCTAATAGCACGGCCGTGGACAGCGGTGGGAACGTCTACGTCGCGGATACCGGTAACCACACGATCCGCAAAGTGACGCCCAGCGGCGAGGTGACCACCATCGCGGGCTTCGCAAGAAGCAGCGGCAATGCGGATGGCACGGGCAGCGCGGCGCGCTTTAACACTCCAATTGGCGTGGCAGTGGACAGCAGCGGGAACGTCTATGTCGGGGACCGCAATAACCACACGATCCGCAAAGTGACACCCGGCGGTGTGGTGACCACCCTCGCGGGCTCCGCAGGAAGCAGCGGCAACGCGGATGGCACGGGCAGTGCGGCGCGGTTTAACAGTCCCAGAGGCGTGACCGTGGACAGCAGCGGGAACGTCTATGTCGCGGATCGAAATAACCACACGATCCGCAAAGTGACGCCCGGCGGTGTGGTGACCACCCTCGCGGGCTCCGCAGGAAGCAGCGGCAGTGCGGATGGCGCGGGCAGCGCGGCGCGGTTTAGCTTCCCCAATGGCACGGCAGTGGACAGCAGCGGGAACGTTTATGTCGCGGATATAAATAACTACACGATCCGCAAAGTGACGCCCGGCGGTGTGGTGACCACCCTCGCGGGCTCCGCAGGGAGCCGAGGCATCGAGGATGGCACGGCCAGCGCGGCGCGGTTTTTCGCCCCCAATGGCACGGCCGTGGACAGCGACGGGAACGTCTATGTCGCGGATGTCGCTAGCCAGACGATCCGCAAAGTGACGCTCGACGCAGTGGTGACGCCCAATTCCGCACCGACGGACATCGCGCTTTCTGCGAATTCGATTGATGAGAACAATGCGCCCGGAGCGACCATCGGCACGCTTTCGGCGACGGACCCGAATTCGTCGGACACGCACACGTTTGCCTTTGCAGGCGGAGCGGACGACGGTGCGTTCACCATCACAGGAAGCACGCTGAGCATCAATGGCAGCGCGGACTTTGAGACAAAGAGCAGCTACAGCATCCGCATCCGCGCGACGGACAGCGGGGCCGGGAACCTGACGTTTGAGAAAAACTTCGCGGTGACGATTAACGATGTAACCATCCCGCAGATCATCAACTTCGCAGCGCTCGGCGGGAAGACTCTCGGTGATGCACCGTTCAATGTATCCGCGACGGGCGGAGCGAGCGGGCAGCCCGTGACCTTCAGCATCGTGAGTGGTCCGGCAACCATCGCAGGCAACACCGTGACCCTCACTGGCGCAGGCGATGTGACAGTGCGCGCTTCGCAGGCTGGCAATGCAGACTACTTCGCAGCGACAGACGTGGAGGAGACGTTCAATGTGGCGCAGGCCGGGCAGACGATCGCGTTTGGCCCGCTCGGTGGGAAGACATTCGGCGACGCGCCATTCGCAGTATCCGCTACGGGCGGAGCGAGCGGGCAGTCGGTGACATTCAGCATCTTCAGCGGCCCCGCGACCATCGCGGGCAGTCGGTGACATTCAGCATCTTCAGCGGCCCCGCGACCATCGCGGGCAACACGGTGACGATCACCGGCGTAGGCGATGTGACCGTGCGCGCTTCGCAAGCAGGCGCAGGCAACTACGCAGCAGCAACTCCGGTGGACCAAACA
>CANIWM010000015.1 GCA_947471505.1 Chthoniobacteraceae bacterium
ATCCTAAAAACGGCAGTTGAACGGATTTTCAGAGAAAAATGAGCCTTGGACGGGTGAGTGATTTTCAACTGCTCCGCAGTTGGCAATTTCCAGAGTAAAATACCCTATTTTTCGGCCTCAAAAACGGGGTCAACTGCCGTTTTTAGGATAAATCGGCAGACAGCGTCGCCACAACGCGGTAAAATTTCTCCGTCGTCGCCGCGCCGCCGACATCCGTCGCCGTAGCTGTGTTCGCATTGATGGACACCGGGATCGCCGGAGCGGAGAACCACTGCACGAGGTCCGTGCTCCATTCGACTTTGTAAGTGATTCCCGCCTGCGAGCCCCATGTGAGTACGATGTCGCTGCCTTGCCGTGCCGCGGCGAGGTTGCGCACGCATTCGCTGAGCACGGGAGTGAGCGTGAGGTCCATCCACACGAGGCGATGGTCGGTCACTTGGTTCGCCTGCGTGTAGCTCGCGGTGAGGAAAAGCAGGCCGTAAAGCGGGTCCGTGCTCGCGGGCCAAAAGACGCCGCTGTCCGTGACGGCGAAGCCTGCCTTGCTCGGCAAGACATGGTCCACGCGGAGGTTCCCCGTGCCCGGCGAGAAGTAACTCGTGTCGTTTGCGTGTGCGCCGAGGTCGTTCGTATTCGCACCGCCGAGTATCGCACCTTGCTCCGCGCCGCCTGCGCTGGCGGGGTTGGGCGCGGAGTTCACCAGCGAGTGATTGCGGAGCTGATTGATCGCGCTGTCGTAGCTGTCGCCGTCGAGAGGGTCGGCGTTCATATCACCGAGGATGACGAAGCGATGCTCGCCGCTCAGACCGCCGAAGACGCCCGCGTCGTCGTAGAGAAACGGCGCGTTGCTCAGATACTCCTTCCACAGTCGAATCTCGTCGTGATTGCGCCGCCCGTTGCGATCCTCCGTGGAGTCGAAAGCAGGTGGTGTCGGGTGCGAGGCGAGAAGGTGAAAGACTTGCCCCGGCTTCACCTCGATGGGCAGGTCCACATGGTTCTTCGAGGAAAGGCGAAAGATGTTTTGCTCCGCCGTCGAATAGTAGCCGGGCGGCATCACGTTTCCCGGCATGTCCTTCCATTTGAAAAACTGAAACGAGCGAATCGCCGCCGTCTGAATCGGAAAGCGCGAGTACACCGCGAAGCTGTATTGGCCGGGGAACCAGCCGAAACCGAAGCAATCATTCCCAAACAGATCTTTCTCCGCCTTCGTCGCCGTGTCCGAGTAGCTCGTGACGACTGAGCCGTTGTTGTCAAAGTCCGCATTCGCCGAGACGCCTGTATTTGAGAGGGCTGCGTAGCGATACGGGTAGTTCAGCGGAGCCAGCCCATTCTGCGAAACCGCGAGGTAGTTTGCATGGAAGCGATTCAGCGACAGCACGCGGAAAGCGTTGCTCGTCGGGTCCACGTCGAACTCATTGATCAGCACCACATCGGGCCGCACGCGCTGCAAAATCTCGGCGACTTTTTTCGCCTGCACATTCGTCGTCGTGCCGAGGTCCGCAGGCAGCAAATCCTGCGTATCGCGATTCAGCGAAGTGTTAAAAGTCGCCACGCGAATCTGCAAAGACGCCGCGTGCAACTGCGCAGCGAAAAACAGAATGACGAAGAGCCGAATCACGCCGCGAATCATGCCACGCGAAACCGCTCGCGCAAGTTACGGTTCCGCGCCGGGCTTGCTAAAACTTGCCGCGCGCGCTCTTCGTTGCGCATGAAACTCATCGCCGCACTCGCACTGTTTGCTTTCGCCGTATCTGCCGCCGAACCCATCCGCCTCTGGCCCGCAGCCGCACCCGGCGAGACCGGGACCATCGGCGAGGAGAAAGATATGTCCAAGCCCGGCGAAGGTCTCGTCGCGGGCAAGCCCATCATCCGCACCGGCAACGTCTCCGACCCGACGCTCACCGTCTTTCGTCCCGCGAAAGAAAAAGACACCGGCACCGCAGTCGTAGTCTGCCCCGGCGGCGGCTACAGCATCCTCGCCTACGACCTCGAAGGCAGCGAAGTCTGCGAATGGCTGAACTCGATCGGCGTCACCGGCGTCCTCGTAAAATACCGCGTCCCCGCCCGCAAAGACCGCCCGCGATTTGAGGCCCCGCTGCAAGACACGCAGCGCGCTATCTGCCTCACGCGCCAGCACGCAGCGGAGTGGGGCATCAACCCGCAGCGCATCGGCGTCCTCGGATTTTCGGCAGGCGGGCATCTCGCCGCAGTCACCAGCAACGCCACCGCGCTCTCGTATCCCGCCATTGACGCCGCCGACGCCGGGAGCTTCGCGCCGAACTTCACGGTGCTCATTTACCCCGCCTACCTCGTCACGAAAGAGCTGGCCCTCGTGCCGGAGCTTCCCGTCACCGAAAAGACGCCGCCGACCTTCATTGCCATGTCGCAAGACGACCCCGTGGGCGTGGAAGGCGCGCTGCACTACTCCCTCGCGCTCAAAAAAGCGAAGGTGTCTTTCGAGACACACATTTACCCCGTCGGCGGCCACGGCTACGGCCTGCGCCGCACGGATAAAATGGTCACGACATGGCCCGATCGCGTCGCCGACTGGATGCGCGCGAGTGGGCTCTTAAAGGCGGAATCGCATGAGCAAAAATAGACCCACTTCCGGCAGTCGCGTCAAAAAGGACCCTGCAGTCTCCTTGGTTCGCTCCTGCCGCGAATGGAGCTTTGCGCGCTTCCTTCAACTCACTGCGACCTCCCGCGCCGGAGCCGCATCGGCTCGCTCTTCGCGATGGCGGTGACGAGAGCGGAGAACTTCCAGTTTTCCTTCGCGAGTGATGCGACGATGGAGTCCACCGTGCGTTCGTCGTAATACTCCAGCCCGCGACCGAGTGCGTAGATGAGCATTTTCTCCGAGACGCAGCGCCCGAACTTCTCGCGCTGGTCCTTCAGCATCGTCTTGAGCGCGGCGAGGCTGCGGACTTCGAGGCCGGGGACTTTGTCGCCGATTTCTAGCGGGCGACCTTGCTCGTCCTTGTCGCGCCAGCGCCCGACGCCGTCGAAGTTCTCCAGCGCGAACCCCATTGTATCCATCTTCGCGTGGCAGTTTCCGCACTTCGGGTCGGCGCGGTGCTGCATCATCTTTTCGCGGAAAGTGCCCGTCAGTTCCTTGCGCGAATTGTCATCAATGCTCGGCACGTTGGGCGGCGGCGGGGGAGGGGGCTCGCCGAGGATTTGTTCGAGGATCCATTTGCCGCGCTTCACGGGTGAGGTGCGCGTCGGGTTCGAGGTCACGGTGAGCACGCTCCCTTGCGTGAGCAGCCCGCCGCGCGGCGTGCCTGCCAACGAGACTCGCCGGAACTCTTCGTCGCGAAATCCACCTGGCGGAAAGATGCTGTACATTTCGCTGAGCCGCCGGTCGATGTAGGTGAAGTCGCCGTCCAGCATGTCGAGGATGCTGCGGTCCTCGCGGGCGATCTCGGCGAGGAAAAGGCGCGTCTCTTCCACCATCGATTTGTTCACGCTGGGCCGCCAACGCTTGAAGACTTGCGTGTCGGCCTGATGCGCGGCGAGGCGGCGGAGTTGCAGCCATTGCATCCCGAAGTTGTCCACGAGCGACTCGGCGCGCGGGTCTTTGAGCATCCGGTGGATTTGCGCATCGAGGTTCTTGGAAAGCGAACGCTCCTTCGCGAGGCGCGTCAGCTCTTCATCCGGCATCGTGGACCAAATGAAATAGCTCAGCCGCGTCGCGAGGTGAAACTCGTTCACGGGATGCGCGTCGGGAGTCTCCGGCGCATCGTCGGGCTCCATGCGAAAGATAAACTTCGGAGACGACAGCACAGCGACGACAGCTTCGCGAATCGCCTCGTTCAATATCCCACCGCGAGCGACCACGGCATCGGCGATACGGGCCGCGCGCTCGACTTCCTCTTTCTCCACGGGCCGCCGCCAAGCGCGCGGCATGAACGCCGAGAGAATCTCGCGAGTTTGCTCCTGTGGAGTCTTGCCCGCGACGCCCTTCATCCAGCGGCGCATGAACGGCGTGGCATTGTCCATCGGCCCTTCCACTTCGAGGTAGCGGAGCCACACCGTCGGCGGCGGATTCGCCTCCGAGTCCCGCACCAGCGCGATGGCGACGCGCTCGGTGCCTTTGATGAATGGCAGCTTCACCTCCAGCGTCTGCGCGTCTTTGTCTGTGCGTGCCGTCACTTCCGCTTCTCGCAGCACGCGGAAATTCGCGAGCTGGTTCACCTTATCGATCTCCAGCCCAGCCGCACGATCCTTGTCGGGATTCTCGATGCTGCCGCCCGCGACAATCATCGCCACGCGCACCGGACGCCCCGATGGCGATTCGGCGTAGATCTTCGTGCGGAAGACATAGTCATTCCCCGGCGACGGGCTGAACGGCGTATTCACGGGCCCCGTGCCGAGGTTGTCTTTCCCCGGCGTCATGCTCCGCCATTCCTTGTTCATCGGCAGCGTGGCCGCCGCAGGCTCGGTGTAACGTGCGGACATATTCCGCTTGTTGGGCGGAGGGAAATTCGCGGGGATAGCCGCGTTTGCCACGGCGATGGCGGCATCGAGATACCGCTCCATGAGCACGGGCGAGACCGAGAGCACATCGGCGATATTGTCGAAGCCATGTCCCACATCATCGCTGGGGAAATCCGCCGCCGGCGCAACGTCCAAGCCCATCAAATCGCGGATCGTGTTGTTGTATTCCACGCGGTTCAAGCGCCGCAGCGTCACGCGACCGGGGTCCGGTTTCGCGTTCTTATCAAACTCCGCAAACACCGCCCGCGCGCTCTCGATAAATGTGCGGCGTTCCTCGTCCGAGGGCTGCGGCTCATCGTCCGGCGGCATCTCGTGCTGCTCCACGGCACCCACGATGCCCTTCCATTTCTTCCGCTCTTTCAGCAGCGAAGCCGCATCGCGAAACGTGTGCAACGTCAGGTCGCCCTTGTGCTTTTCCTTCCCATGACACGACACGCAGTGCTTCTCCAAAAAGGCGACGCCAGCTTTTTCAAACACCGCCGGAGCCGCCGAGCACACGGCCGCCAAGCTAAAGAATATCGCACCAAAAAATCGCATAGAACGCGGTGACAACCTACGCCGTCGGCGAACCTTTGGGTTACCCCAGCAGTTCCCTCGCTCGCGGGTGTGATTAAGCGCGAAGCGCAAAGTAGCCCGCGAGTCCCGTCGCGGCTGAACACGACTCGCGAAGCGACACTTCTCTTTCGTGCGGCTTCGCCGTTTGGTTTTTGCCGCGAAGAGACTCGCGGGCTACTTTCCACTTTCAATCACTTCCGTCGCACGCACCCGCGCCCATGCGTCAGCGCCGAGGATTTCCTCCAGCGACGCATGAGGGATGTGCGCGTGGTCGCGCATCACTCGCTCGACGGCTCGCCAGATCGTGGGGAAAGCGCAGCGTCTTTCGAGGAAGGCGGCGACGGCGACTTCATTGGCAGCGTTGAGCACGGCGGGCAGCGTGCCGCCTGCTTCTCCAGCCCAGCGGGCGAGGTCGAGCGCGGGGAAATCCGCACGGCGCGGTTCCTCAAATGTAAGCTGACCGAGCGTGGCGAAATTGAGCGGCGGCAGACGGTTCGGCACCCGCTCGGGCCATGTCACCGCGTATTGAATGGGGAAGCACATGTCCGTCGCCGAGAGCTGCGCGAGGATGGAGTTATCCGCAAACTCCACCATCGAATGCACGATGCTCTGCGGATGAACGATCACATCCACGCGGCTCATCTCCACATCGAAAAGCCAACGCGCCTCGATCATCTCCAGCCCTTTGTTAAAGAGGGTCGCCGAGTCGATGGTGATCTTCGCCCCCATCGTCCACGTGGGATGTTTCAGCGCCTGCTCCAGCGTCACATTTTCCAGCTCCGCAGCGGGCAACGTGCGGAACGGACCACCGCTCGCGGTGAGAATAATGCGGCGCACCTGCTCGCTCGAACGTCCTTCGAGGCATTGGAAAATCGCGTTGTGCTCGCTGTCCACCGGCAGCACTTGCACGCCGTGTTCGCGCGCCGCAGTCATCACCGCCTCGCCCGCCATCACGAGGATTTCCTTGCTCGCGACAGCGATGTCTTTTCCGCACTCAATCGCCGCCAGCGCAGGCCGCAAGCCCGCTGTGCCGACGATGGCGATGAGCACGAGGTCCGCCTCCGGCATCCGCGCCAGCTCGCACAATCCTTCCTCGCCGTGCAAAAGTTCGCAGCCCACTTCCACCTCGGAAGGCTCCGCAAGCGACGCGAGCCGTGGGCGGAATTCCCGCACCTGCTCCGCGAGCCGCGCCGCATTTTTCCCCGCCGCGAGCCCGACGACTTCCATGCGCTCCGGGATGTCGCGAGCGACCTTCAGCGCACTTTCGCCGATACTGCCAGTCGAGCCAAGGATGACGACGCGGCGCTTTCTCATAACGACGAGCGGCGAGACGCAGGTTGCGCAGGGCTGGATAAACGGCAGAGAAGAATAGACATCAGCGGGCGGAGGAAAGACGACCGCCCGCGCAGGGCGAAGCAAAAAGTGATTGGCAGTCCGTTTTCGGGGTGTGAGCGCAAAGTGCAAAGTAGCCCGCGAGGCCCTTCGCGGCACAAACCAAACGGCGAAGCCGCACGAATGAAAAAGTGCCGCTTCGCGGGAGTCGTAATGCCGCGAAGGGACTCGCGAGCTACTTTTCGCGCTTCGCCTTCGCTCTCTCCAGTCTCTTGAACTCGGGCGGATGGTATTACGTATCCCAGCCCACGCGCGGGCTTTCTGGGCCGGTGCCGCGGCTGTTGCGGCCCCGCATCCAGAGTTCGTAGGTGATGCCGGGGTCGAATGTCACCCCTGCGGGCACGGTCACGGTGAGGGCGTCTTTTTCGCCGATGGCGAGCAGCTCGGGCATCCCGCCGGGGTGTTCGCGCCATAGCTCCAGGCGGGTGGCGTTTTCGGGCATGACGGCCACGGTTGCTGTGCGCGCGGTTTCATCCACGGTGGGCAGTCCGGGCGCGGCGGGCAGCGGAGGGGCTTCGCTGCGGATGAGGGCGAGGTCAAAGAGTTCGCCGATTTTGAAAGTGTCGTTGGGGTTGTTCCACACCGTCATGGCGATGCCGGTGTTGGCGAAGAGCTGCCAGGCGACCTCGACGCGTAGGGCTTCGAGGGCGTCGCGCGCGTCATCGAGGATGTTCTGCTTTTCCTCGCGGGTGTCGGCCAGTGTCTCGGCGGCGGCGTGGAAGGCGAGCACGGTGACGCTGAGTGCGATGAGCCCCGCTTTGCCAGTCTGTTCTTCGAGGCGGGTGGCGAAGTCTTTGAGTGCGCGGACGCGTTCGTCTTGTTTGCCCGCTGTGAGTGTCTCGCGGCCATGCGGGAGGAGGTAGGTATAGGTGGTGCCCTGGTAGGCGACGATACTGCGGATGGTGGAGTCCCAAGTCTCCAGCGGGCTGTTGGTGTCGAGGTCGGGCTTGCGGGTGAGGCTTTCGAGCTTATCCACTAGCGCGGCGGTGGCGGCGGGGATGGCGGCTTCGGCATTGGTGACGGCGCTTTCGATGGACTCCCACTGGGTGAGCTGTGTTTGTGTGGCGATGAAGAATGGGGTGAAGGTGTCTTTTTCATCGGCGGCGCGTTCGAGCTTCGGCGCGTGGTCACGGAGGATTTCGCCCATGAGGGGGATGCGTCCTTCGGTGACGGTGAGGAAGGTGTTGGCTTCAAATTTCCAAGGTTCGTTTGACATGGTGTTGGTAGTGTTATGTTGGTTGAGTCAGAGAAGGTTCCGGGACGCATCCGGTATATGTAAGATGCACTCGGGGATATTCCGGGACGCATCCGGTATATGAAAGATGGGCTCGGGAGGGTTCCGGGACGCATCCTGTATATGAAAGATTGGCTCGGGAGGGTTCCGGGACGCATCCGATATATGAAAGATGGGCTCGGGAGGGTTCCGGGACGCATCCGATATATGAAAGATGGGCTCGGGAAGGTTCCCGGACGCATCCGGTATATGCCGGATGCATTTCTGCGGATTTCTACACACGTCCGCGCCGTCAAAATCGCGGTTTTGCAGCTTTTTATACACGCCGCCACCGCTCCAGGCGTTATCCTGGGTATTTCCGAGCGCGGTGTTGATTTGGCAGAGAGTCATTAGAAAGGTGGAGCCTCGCAGCGCCGAGGCGAGCTGGAAATTAAACCAAACCCGCCAAAGCCCCGTCGAAACCGATTTCGACCTCCCCTATTTCCCGCCCATGCCCGCCGCCAGTGGAAAGTGGCGCGGAATCCAAACTATGACCTCCCCGGAGCAAAACCGTCACCGATGCCACCGCCCTGCCACCTTCTTCCGTGGCATTCCTGCCGCTGGCAGGGGGCCGGCCTAGATTGTCACCGCATCACAAAGCGGAGGCAGAAGTTCGATACGGCGTAATAGTCAAAGGCTCGGCGCTCGGCTTTGAGTCACACCCGCTGCTTTGGGCGGGAAATCTCTTTGGTTTACCTCGGGAGCGTCATGATATATTTGCAGCACCATCATGCTCGCCCGCCTCCTTCAATTGTCGTTGCTGTTGGTTCTATTGCTTGCTCATTCAGCACGCGCGGATGAAATGAGGCCGTTCTTTCTGAAACCCGATCCGGCACGCGATGAGAAACTGCTTGGCGCGATGAAGGTGCTCTCGTCGGAACTGTTCCGAAATGGGGCGACTCCCAAGCTCGACCTCGATTCATTGATCGGTTTCCGGCAATCGGTCTTTTACGGACTGCAGTACAAAGACCCGGCTCGCGACGCTGCGATGGCGCACATTCAGCAGGTTTTACGAGATGCGGTTTGGGACATGGATATGGATGCGCTGCGCGACTTTACGGTCACGCGACCCAGTTTTTCGGGAATGGAAATTCTACCTGTATTCTTTAGCCGCTGGATTCAAGAAGAGGTGGCGAAGGTCGTCAGCGATCCGAGTCTGAAGCCAGCCTTGGCACCGGACGCAGAGCCTCTGAAACCGTTATATCGGTCGGCTGAAATGTACCGCGAACGAGCCTCGACGCTGCCGTTTGCGAAGCTGAGAGCGTCGGTTGCGAAGTTGGGGGATCGCAGTCTTTCCGATGACCGCTTTTGGGACCGGGTTGTCGACGTGGTAATGCGTCGAAATCAGAACGTTGCCAATGAGTTGATGCGCTTTGCTTGGCTTTCAGACTGCGGCACTGGGGCCATTGAGTTTTATGATAAGAAAAATACTGCGGTCTTTATGGCGCTACTCCACGAACGGCGAATCGCGGAAGCCGTGGGTGCCAGTTTCGATGTGCCCTCGGTGCCGCTGTGGCTCCGGAAAAACGGCGCGGTCACTGAGCAATGGCGCATCGACCTATTGAAGTTTTGCGGCCTCGACTGGGAAGGCGAACTACTCGAGTCCGGCCTCGTCCGTGTGCTCGCGGCAAACGGCTCCGAGCGCGCGGCAAAAGCGTATCTTGCGGACGCTCTCTCCGGCGGAAACGTGGCACAATTTGCTTTGGAATGTGCGTCTCAGTTTGTAGCCCCGCGAGAGAAGCCAGTAGTGGAATCAGCGGAGATTCCCGCGCCGACACAAGTCGCAATTCTCGACGCAATCGCTGCGAAGATGGGCGAGGATATCGCGTTCTCGGACTTGACTGGTATGCTGCGGATCGCTGGTCGGCTGGGACGCCCAGAACTCAAGCCGGCTCTGCGGCGATTGTTGAGCCATCCGTCGACAACCATCCAAAAGGGCAGCGCGGAAGTGCTTCGGGAATATGGAGAGCAAATCGAACCGATTGCCGACGCTCCTCCGGTCATGTTCCGAGTGACGCTCAACGGCCAGCCCTTTGCTTCGAAGACGCTCCAGTTTTAGATGGTTAATGCCGATGGAGCGCAGGCTTTTGTTCGTGACTGTCCGAGCGACGGCAAAGGACTCGCGAAGATTTGGCGCGACGTATTCCTAGATCCCTCGACCCGTGGGCCAAGTATCCGCTTCATTAAAGTGCCGAGAAACGAGTATCGCTACGATGAGTCCACCGAGGATGACCTTTGGACTGAAACGATCGTCTCGTCCCCGAAGTCGTTCGATGGAGTCACCGATGTGCATCTGAGCGCGTTCCGTCTATCGTTCGAAATCGAGCATCCCCCGGCTTCCGGAAAGGCACCAAGAATCGGGCGATTTACACTTCGGAGCCTGACACACAAAGACTGGGTCGGTGCGTTTTGCTACACTCGGTTGCCCGTACTTCCGGCAGCGAAAACGACATTTAGTCTCCCGGCGATTGGCGCGGGTAAATACGAGCTGTTATGTGACATCAGCGGATGCGAACGCGTTCTACACGGACCATTTGAAGTCGGGCCGCAGATGGATCCAGTCCGAATCACACTCCGACGAGGGGTGGATGTTGAGGCGCGCGTGTTCGCCCCGGCAAACCAACGTGGGGCTGGTAATGTTCATCTTTATCGGGATGGCATCGATGTCAGTGCCCAATTCGGCCCAATCAGTGTTGGTGCCGTGCGCCCGAGTCTGTTCTCAGGGCTGCCCGAGGGAAGTTACCAACTGCGGTTCAGTTCAACGAAAGACTGCATGGATGAGGAAGGACTCGATAGGTGGGCTACGATGGCCAGACGCTGGCCGCACCTTCGCGATGCAGTGGATTGCGAAGGCCGAATCGTGAAATTTGTCGTTGAACGCAAAACCAAATCCCCGCTCGACCTTGGAAGAATCAATATCCAATCAACGCCAGAGATGCGGGCAAAGGCAGGTCCGTTGAGCCCGGTTCTTACGAACTCCGCAGGCACTCGATATTTTTCAGAACGTCCGAAACCAAATGTGCCAGATTTATCGGAGCGTCCGATACCAAATGTGCCAGGTCAGATACCGGGGCTGTGACCGGTCGGAGGACTTCGTTGAGTCTCACCGCATCACAAACCAAATATGCACGAAAAGCTCGATGCGGCGTAATACTCAAAGGCTCGGCGCTCGGCGCGCTCATGCTGGGATGCGTTATTTTCTCTTCCTGTTCGTTTGCGGGGTCGCGTCCGCATTTTCTGCGGAGCCTCGTCGGCCCAATATCCTGTTCGCCTTTGCCGATGATTGGGGGCGGCACGCCAGCGCTTATGCGAAGCTCGATGGGCCGGGCTCGGTGAACGATGTCCTTCGCACGCCGAACTTCGACCGTATTGCCGCTGAGGGCGTGCTTTTTCGCCGCGCGTTTGTCTCCGCGCCGAGCTGCACGCCGTGCCGGAGTGCGCTGCTCACGGGGCGGCATTTTTGGCAGACGGGGCGCGGGGCGATTCTGCGCGGAGCGGTGTGGGATGGCTCCCTCCCGGCCTACCCGCTGATGCTCCAAGAGGCCGGCTACCACATCGGCAAGATGTATAAAGTGTGGGGCCCAGGCACACCGGCCAACGCGCCGTATGGTGGGCAAAAGTTCGCCTATGAAAAGGCAGGCAGCCGCTTCAACAGCTTCTCGGAAAATGTGACGAAGCTGGTGGCCAGCGGCACGGCTCTCGATGCCGCGAAAGCTGAACTGCTCGGCGAAGTCGGCGCGAACTTCGACGCCTTCCTCGCCGCACGGCCTGCCGATGCGCCGTTCTGCTTTTGGTTCGGCCCCACGAACTCGCACCGCAAGTGGCAGCGCGGCTCGGGCAAGGCGCTGTGGGGGATCAATCCCGACGAGTTGAAAGGCAAACTCCCGCCCTTTCTCCCCGACGTGCCCGAGGTCCGCGAAGACCTTGCCGATTACTTCGGCGAAGCGATGGCGCTTGATGCCGCGCTGGGCGTCTTTCTTCAAAAGCTCGCAGCTATCGGCGAACTGGATAACACGATCATCGTCGTCAGCGGCGACCATGGTGCGCCCGGTTTTCCCCACGGAAAGTGCAACCTCTACGACTTCGGAGCTGGCGTCGGCCTCGCGATTCGCTGGGGCGGAGCGAAAGGAGGGCGCGTCGTGGACGACCTCGTATCGCTGCCGGACCTCGCGCCCACCTTTCTCGAACTCGGCGGCGTGAAAGTTCCCGCTGACATGTCCGCGCACAGCCTCGTCAATATCCTGCGCTCCGAGAAATCCGGCATCATCGAACCCACGCGCGACGCCGTATTCATTGGCCGCGAGCGTCATGTGGAGAACGCCCGCGACGGCTGGCTCCCGTATCCGCAGCGGGCCATCCGCACGCGCGACCACGCGCTCATCATCAACTTTCACCCCGAGCGTTGGCCGCTGGGCGAGCCCTACCGCCTCGACACCGCGAACCCGCCGACCGTCAAAGAACTCACGGAGCAAACCCGCACCACGATCCCCGACGATGATGCGGGCCCGACGAAGGCGTGGCTCATCACCCAGCGCGCCGACCCGCAGTGGCAAGCCGCCTACGAGCGCGCCTACGGAAAACGCCCGCGCATCGAACTCTACGACCTCACTCGCGACCCGCACCAAATGCACAACCTCGCCGAAGACCCCGCCTATGCCGAGACGCGCACCGCTTTAGAAAAACGCCTGCTCGATGAACTCCGCCGTACCGGCGACCCGCGCATGGTGGACGACGGTAAGTTCTTCGAGACCCCGCCCATGGCTGGCCCCCTCGGCGGCCCGGACAAAGAGGGAGGTGGCGTCAGTCCCGAAGTACTCCGACGCGGAGAGGCGAAGTAGAGAAGTAACAACCCTAGGCGGTGGATAGCGGAGGCTTTATCTCGAACGCCGCGAATGGAACCGCAGATAAACGCGAATCTTCGCAGATATTGTTGTTCGCGAATGCTCTGAGGCGACGGACATTTCTCACCCTTCCCAAAATTTCCAACTCTCGCTTATCTGCGTTGATTTGCGCGTATCTGCGGTTTCAAAAGCGCCGTTCGGGTTTATCTCGCAAGTCGAACCGTGCCGTTGCCCTCGATTTGCAGCACGGCACCGCGACTCGATTTCCCTTCCTGTTCCTGCCCGGTGAGCAAAATCTGTTGCGAGCCAACAGAAATAACGGACACGCGAAACGGCTGGTCCCACGGGACCTTCAGCTCGGGCGAAGCGAGGCCATTTGAGAGCGAAAGCGTCACCTTCCCATTGCCGAATTCCGCCGACTTTACCCGCACCGCATCGACGCCGATGGCGATTTGCTTTCCGGCATCCACATAGAGCCCGCCGAGTTCCCTGCGCGCTTCTGCGAGCCCGGTGAATACGGAGCTGCCTTCGCCCCATGATGGATGCGTGCGCATCGGGCACTGGGGATGCGCTTCGTGGTCGATATTCTCTGGCGACAGTCCGACCGGATAGAACATTGCGTGTGGAAAGATGCCATTTTCCGCGTGTCGCGGATGCACGATCAGCACGCAGCCGGAATGCGCCGCCGCCACGCCGCGCTCGATGAGATCCGCACGGCCCATCGCTTTTCCAAAGTACAGAAAAGGCCGCACGGTCTCGGCCTGACGCTGGTCCAGCATCGGGGCGCTATCACTGTTATCCACACCAAATCCGCCAAACGGGTTTGCCGTGTAGATGTAGTGCGGCTGCCACACACATTGCGTGAAGGAAAGGTAGTCCAGACAAAGCGCGCCGTCCTTCAGCCAGCGCGAATCTTGATCGGCGCGATGAAGCGCGGCGAACCCCTCCGCAGCCCAGATCACGCAAAGATTTCCTCGAAACCACTGCGCCTGCCATTCATCGCGAACCATCCCGAATGATTTCGCTCCGCACGAAAGATATTGCTCGAAATCAATCCAGCGGGCGGTGGGGATCACATCGCGCTCGATGAACTTCGCGATTTGCATCGCGGCTTCCTGGAAGCGGTTGTCCTTCGTGGCGTTGAACATCTCTGCGAGAAACCACATCGCCACGGCCGACTGCGCACTGTCGCGCAAAATGGGGGACGCCTCCATCTTATCGGTGACATACGAAGGCACCGTTCCGCGTTCATCCACGGAGCTCGCGAGCCATTCTGCAAATGGTCGCAGATACTCGACGATGCGGGCATCCGGCTCCGCACGCAGGTGGTAGTCGAGCAGATGAGCCCCCGTCTTGCACAAGGCCGGGATCTCGTAGCACCGGGAGTCGCGGAGAAACAGCCGGTTATTGCCCGATGTAGGCTCCGTCCAGCTACGTCCCCATGTTTTTGCACCCGCGTTGAAGAGTGTCGCGAAAAGGCCGTGTTCGTTGCGGGGGGCCGCGAGGCAAAAATTCACAATACGTCGCGCGCGGCCCGCGAGCTTTTCGTCGCCCAACTCGCGGCCCCAATAAGCCATGCCCACAGCATCGCGGGCGCTGTTCCAAAACGGGGAGTTGTGAATCACGTCATTCCAAAACGGGGCGGCGCATCGGAAACCTCCAACCGGCGTCCCGTCCATGTCCCATTCGAGCCAGGAGCCCGTGTCTTCGTAGCCTTTCACTGGCGGGTCCATGACACCGGCAGGCGTGGAAACCGGCTTCCCGTCCGCCATTCGAATCGGCGAGAAAATCGTCTTGGTGACAAGTTTCGCGTATTCTTCAAACGGCATCGCCAGATGCGGCTGGCCGGTGAAAACCGGGTGGCCAAATCGTTTCCACTGATGCTGCGCAATCTTTTGGTAGCCGGCTCCGACGGGTTCGTTTGCGGATACGAAGAGATCGAACGCATATCCCGCGTGGTTCCCCGAGAGGGTCCGCACCATCACGCCTTCGGGCTCCGGGCGGACATACCGGATATGGTGCCCTATCGAGGCATCCATCAGGCCAAAAGTCATCACTGGTCGCATTGTCAGACCGCTCTTCACATTCAGATCGAGGCCCGTCGGCATTGATAGCTTCGTATCATCCCAGGGCAGGGAAAATGCCCCGCGCTGGATCTTCATCGTGCGCCGCGCGTCTGGAGAAAGCACTTGGTATGCGTTGATTGCGGCAAGGTCCGGCACCAGCGCGCCGAAGAGCCCTGCCTCCTGAAGAATCACCGCCGGCGCATGGAATGAACGGTCCCCGGTGATCTGGTCCCGCCCTGCGCCCGCGCGGGGATCGTCGAATTTTACGCCGGGAGTGTGGATGAACAAAGGCGCGCCATCCCGTGCAAATGTGTAAGCCGAAAGCAGGAAATCGAGTTTTGCAGGAGAGCCGGACAGCTCCGCGGTCACGTCGATATGTACCGAGTTCTCCCCGCTCCTGAGGGTCATGGTTTCCGTGATCACCGCGCCTTCCGATTCTGACTTCAGCTCAATGATTCCTTCGTCGCCACCGTCACTTTTCGAAATCTTGCATTTCGCATCGAGCCCAGTGACCAGATGGCGATGGGCATTCTTTCTCGTATCCCAGAGTCGCACGGCATCCGCTCTTACATGGGTATAGTCTGGCGCAAAACTCTCCACCGTCAGTTTCCATTCCGCGCCTTCTATTGCGAAGAATTGCTGCGTTGCCGGACCCTTCTCCGGCGAGCGTATGACCACCCGCGTCCGCTCGTTCTCCATAGCCACCATTTGATCGCCGCGCTCGATTCGCACCGCTGCCCGAGCGTTGGACGAAAGTGAGAGCGCGAGTAGTGCAGCGAAAGACACACGGAAGGATACTGGGATTCGTGAAAGCAAACAAAGCCGTGTAAACATACGCCCACCATACGTGTGGTGCCGCTCATGAGAAATACAATGAGCACACAAACAACCGACGAAAACGCACATCGCCGATGGTCAAACCTGCGTCCGGGATAAAAGAACGTCGAACGGCGTATTGCGGGGATTTCAACAGGCTGCTAACTCTGAGTCCACACACCATGTTCGGAATCCAATTCATCAAGGTCCAACCCACGACATATCTACTCCAGTACGAAGGCGGCAAAATCACCCGTGAAGGCGCGGGGATGTCGTTCTTCTATTTCGCGCCGCGCACGTCGCTCGTGTCGGTGCCGATGGCGAGCACGGATGTGCCGTTTATTTTTGAAGAACAGACGGCGGACTACCAGACCATCACGCTCCAAGGGCAGCTCACCTACCGAGTGAGCGACCCGAAGAAGCTCGCCGCGCTGCTCAACTTCACGCTCACCTCGGATGGCAACCGCTACGCATCCGAAGACCCCGACAAACTCCCGCAGCGCGTGGTGAATCTCATCCACGTCCTCGCCCGCACGGAGCTGGAAAAACTTGGCCTGCGTGACGCGTTGCGCGCCTCCGAGAAGCTCGTCGTGGAGCTGCGGAAAAATCTCGCAGCAGCGCCAGAGCTTGCCGCGCTCGGGCTGGAAGTGCTCGGGCTCTCGATCCTCGCCATCAAGCCCACGCCCGACACTGCGCGCGCACTGGAAGCCGAGACGCGCGAGCGGCTCATGAAGGAAGCCGACGAAGCCATCTGCGCCCGTCGCAACGCCGCAGTGGAGCAAGAGCGCGCCATCCGCGAAAACGAGCTGAACACCGAGATCGCCGTGGAGAATAAGAAGCGCCAAATCCGCGAGACGCAGATGGACGCCGAGCGCGCAGTGCAGGAAAAGCAGACGCAGATCGCGAAAGAAAAACTCGTCGCCGACATCGCCCAAGAAGAGACACGCAAATCCCTCGTCGCCCTCGCCAGCGAGAACGCCAAAGCCGAAGCCGACGCCCGCGCTTACGGCGTCTCCACGACGATGCAAGCCCTCGCCAGCGCCGACCCACGCATCCTCCAAGCCCTCGCCAGCACGAACATGAAGCCCGAGCAGCTCATCGCCTTCGCATTCCAAGAACTCGCAGGCAAAGCTGAGAAGATCGGCCAATTAAACATCTCGCCCGACCTCCTTCGCGAACTCCTCGACAAGCCGCAGTCGCGGAAATGAACCGCGTCTCCGAGCGTAAGGTCGTTCTGGTCGTTCGCGAGACACGGCTTGCTGACTTGAAGCGGCGCTTTGCCACGGCGATGCAGGCGAAGTTTTACGTCAGCAGACTCGGCGGAGATTTCGGGGATTACGAACGCGAAGATGTGGATTATCGAGCCGCCATTGCGGGCGTGCAGCAGGAACTCTCCGCTGTGGCCCGAGTGCAACTCGTCGAACGCAAGCTCCTCCCCAATTTCATCTTCGGCCCCGACGACATCGTCGTCGCGCTCGGGCAAGACGGGCTCGTCGCCAACACGCTCAAATACCTGAGCGGACACCCGCTCGTCGGTGTGAACCCGGACCCCGCGCGCTGGGACGGGAAGCTCCTCCCGTTCAGCGTCGGCGACCTTGGCAAAGTGATGCTCGAAGTCATCGCCAACCGCCGCCCCACGCGCCCCGTGGATATGGCCGAGGCCGTCCTCAACACCGGCACGCGACTCTGCGCGGTGAACGATCTTTTTGTCGGCGTCGCCGGGCACAGCTCCGCGCGCTACCGCATCACGGCGGAGGGGAAATCCGAGAACCACTCCTCCAGCGGCCTCATCGTCTCCACCGGCCTCGGCTCCACCGGATGGTATCGCAGCCTCATCACCGGAGCCGCGGCCATCGCGGGCACCGCAGCGCCCGCGACAGATTTCGCGTGGGACTCGGGCGAGCTGCGCTACACCGTTCGCGAGCCATTTCCCAGCCGCACGACAGGCACCGCGCTCGTCGCCGGACGCATCACCGAAGCCGCTCCGCTCGTGCTGGAATCGCAGATGGGCGAACGCGGTGTGATCTTCAGCGACGGCATCGAGCAAGACTTCCTAGAGTTCAGCTCCGGCACCCGGGCCACCATCTCTCTCTCGGAAAGGAAGGGCGTGCTCGTGGTGTAATGTCGGCGAATCTCGCCTGCGAGAAACGAGGAATGACGAAACGCCACCGCCCACCCGGAGTTTGCTTGCCTGATTCCGATCGTGGTCAGCGCCGATTTCGAAATTTATCGAGCAGCACAGCGCCGAGGATTACGGCGCCTAGGACTTCCATCTGTTTGTTGGAGCCCACATCCATAAGATTCATGCCGTTTTGAATGACGGCGATGATGAATGCGCCGATGAACGTACCGAACATTTTGCCTTCACCCCCATTGATGCTTGTCCCGCCTACGATCACCGCCGCGATGACATACAGCTCATACATGTTTCCGTAAGTGGGTGAACCGCTCTTGAAGAGCGATGCCTGAATGACACCGCCCACCGCCGCAAGCATCGAGCACGTCACGTATGCGAAGAGGATCACCCGATTCACGGGAACGCCCGACAGTCGGGCCGCCTCGCGATTACCGCCGACTGCATAAATATAGCGACCAAGCTTCGTGCGCGACATCACGATGTGTGCGATGAGATAAAGCACGAGCATCAGCGTCACCGCGTTTGGCAATCCGAAGAAATCCGCACCCCGCCCGAGCCATACGAAGGAATCCGGCAACTGATACACCGACTGATTATCGGTAAGGGTCAACGCGCGCCCTCGTCCGATGAGCATGAACGCGAGCGTCGCGATGAATGGCGGCACCGCAAACCGGGTGATGATGACTCCGGAAAGAGTGCCGACCAGACCACACGCGATGACCGCGGCGACGCACGCCCCGATCATCGCTGCCGTCCCAGCGTTCACTCCTCCTCCAAATTCGCGAATGATGAGTGCGGAAATCACCGCAGATAGCGCGATGACACTGCCGACGGAAAGGTCGATTCCTCCAGTGATGATGACCATCGTCATGCCGATGGCGATAATCGCGATGACGGCGATTTGGTTGGCGATGTTGAGCAGGTTGTCGGACTTCAGGAACGTCGGTGAGCGATAGCTCTGCGGCGCAATCACGCCGGGTGTGCCGAGTGCGGGAAAGTCGGTTTTGAGGTCCTCGAAAACCGCCCATGTGGAAGCAACGCGCGTGCAGGCAACGGCGTCCACTTTCTCACCGGCCGCGCTTAGTTTCACGAGCGACTCGCGTGCGTCCTTCGGTTCGCCTTTCGCCACTGCGAGCACCTTGCCGCCTGCTGCGGCGAACTCGCGAGCAAGGGCATCGGCAAACTCCGGGTCCCCGGATTGCGTGCTGGCGGCGATGATGATGCGGGCAGCCTTTCCGTGCTTTTCCTGGATGGCGGCGGCGACCTGTTTTGCGCCGGATTCGCCCGATGGCCACTGCTCTTTCGTGGTGACGACGCTGAAAAATGCGCAGAGCAGCAGGAGGACGAGCACCATTCCGTAGTCAGCGAGAAAGCGGGATTTCTTCATAAAGTCAGGCGACTGCGAGTTGCATGATTTGCTCCTGTGTCGTGGTACGGCCATCGGCGAACTCGCCGGTCACGCGGCCCTCGTGCATGACGAGAATGCGGTCGGCCATGCCGAGCACTTCGGGCAGTTCGGAGCTGATCATCACGATGGCTTTTCCTGCGGCGGCGAGTTCATTCATGAGCAGATAGATTTCAAATTTCGCGCCGACATCGATGCCGCGTGTGGGCTCATCGAAAATGAGGACGTCGCAGTTTCGAGCGAGCCATTTTGCGAGGACGACCTTTTGCTGATTACCGCCGGAGAGCGTGCCTGCAGCGGTATCCTGCGTGGCGACTTTGATTTTGAGCAGGTCGCTGTATTTCGCAAATTCCTCCCGCTCGCGAGCCATCTGGACGAAGCCGCGCCGCGACAACCACGAGAGATTCGGCAGGCCGAAATTTTCGCGCACGCTGTGCCCGAGGACGAGCCCCTGGAGTTTGCGGTCTTCGGTGAGCAGGCCGATTCCGGCGGCGATGGCGTCACGCGGCTCGCGGATGTCGAGCGGCTTGCCATCCAGTGAAATCGCCCCGGCTTCGCGTTTGTCTGCCCCGAAGATAAGTCGCACCGTCTCAGTGCGTCCTGCACCGACAAGGCCGGTCAGTGCGAGGATTTCGCCGCGCCGCACGGTGAATGAAACATCCCGCACCGCGCGTCCACGGCTCAGGCCGGATACTGAAAGCCGCGTTTCGCCAATGGCGGAGGTTCGCGCGGGGAATTCGTTGGTGAGTTCCCGACCGACCATCATCTCGATCATTGTGCGGCGGTTCAGTTCTTCGATTGGCCGCTCGCCGACGTTTGCACCGTCGCGCAGAATGGTGACGCGGTCGGCGATGGTGAAAATTTCGTCGAGTCGGTGGCTGATGTAGATGACGCCGATGCCCTGCTTTTTGAGATCTCGGATAATCTCAAACAGCTTCTCAACCTCATGCTGCGTGAGCGCAGCGCTGGGCTCGTCCATGACGATGATGCGCGCATCAAACGCGAGCGCCTTCGCGATTTCTACGAGTTGCTGTTGCGCCGTGGTGAGGCGTCCGCATGGCGTATCGAGGTCCATCGCGATACCGAGTCGGGCAAACAATTCCTCCGCCCGCTTCCTTTCCTTACGCTGCGCGATGAATCCGCCGCTCGTGATTTCCTGCCCTAGGAAAATGTTCTCCACGGCGTTCAGCCCCGGCACGAGATTGAACTCCTGGTAAATCACCGCCACGCCCGCATTTCGGGAATCCTGCGGCGAGCGGAAGACCGTCTCTCGCCCGTCGATTTCGATAACGCCTTCGTCCGCCAAATGCGCGCCGCCGAGCACTTTCATCAGCGTGCTTTTGCCCGCGCCATTCTCGCCGAGCAGCGCCAGCACTTCGCCCGCCCGCAGCGAAAGGCTCACTCCACGAAGCGCTTTCACGCCGGGGAAGGATTTCACGATACCGCGCATTTCGATGAGCGGCGGTCCGTCACTCATACTCCCATCGCCTTCTCCAGCGCCGCACGCATCACCGCTGCATCGGGATTGATGCCCGTCCAAAACTGCACGCCAACGATACCCTGATTCACGAGCATCCCGAGGCCGTCGATGGCGGTGCAACGGCGGGCGGCAGAGTCGTCCAGGAAGCGGGTGCGGACCGGACTGAACACGACGTCGGCAGTGATCATTCCTGGCTTCAGTGAATCGAGGTCGAGCGCAAGCCGTGCTTCCGGCGCGTAGAGGCCGATTGAGGTTCCGTTGATGACTACGTCGGTGCTGGCTGGCACGGAGAAGTCGCCGTTCCAGACGACGAGTTCGGCATCGAGTTTCAGTTTGTCGCGCAGCAGTCCGACGAGTTCTGATCCCCGCGCTTCCGAGCGATTGACGATGGTAATTCGCTTAGTGCCCGCGAGCCCGAGTTCCACGGCGATTGCCCTTGCAGCACCGCCTGCGCCGAAGAGCACGACGGACTTCCCGCGCGGGTCGATGGCTGTTTGCAGTGATTTTAGAAAGCCTTTGCCGTCCGTGTTTTCGCCGATGAGTTTGTTGCCGCGACGGACGACGCAATTCACCGCGCCCATGACTGCGGCGGATTCGCCGAGGCCATCGAGATGCGGGATGACTGTGACTTTGTGCGGGAGGCTGCAATTAAAGCCGCGAAAGCCCATCGCCTTTGCGCCGCGCACGGCGGCGCCGAGGTCTTCGGGTATCACCTCCATATTGATGTAGCGCCAGTGCAGTCCGTGATGCGCGAAGGCGGCTTCGATCATCGCAACGGTGGGATTACCCGATGCGCCTTGAGAGATCGAGCCCACAAGCTCGTGAAGAAAGTCAGCCATGTTACTTGAGCGACGCGTCTTTCTCGCCGTCGGCCTTGCGGTAGAGGCTGGTCGGAATGAGCATCTGCTGCGGCAGCGTCTCACCCTTGGAATGCTTGATGAGCGCATTCACCATTTCGATTCCCATCTTCTCGGGGAACTGAATCGGGTCGGCGTAAATCTTCCCTTCCTTGATCGCCTGCTTGCCTTCCGGCTGTCCGTCGAAACCGATGATCAGCACGCTTGTCTTGCCTGCTTTTTCCAGCGCGGCGCGGGCACCGAGCGCTGCGGGATCGTTGATTGCGAAGATGCCGCGGATGTCCGCGCTTGCTTGAAGCGCATCTTCCGCCGCCTTGAATCCGATGTCTTTCGCGCCGCCGCTCTCCAGCTCGGCGACGATTTCGATTTTCGCGCGGCCGCTCGCGTTATGCGCGTCGATGACTTCGCGGAAACCTTTCACGCGGAGAATGCACGACTCGACTTGGTTAAATCCAAGCACCGCGATTTTCCCGCCTGCTTCACCGAGCGCTTCGATCATCGCTTTGCCCGCCTCGCGCCCGCCGCCGAGATTGTCGGTGGAGATTTGCGTGGCGATTTTCACGCCGGGCTCGTTGCACGGGATGTCCACGGTGAAAACCGGGATGCCTGCTGCGTTGGCTTCTTTGATCACTGTGACGATGCCTTTCGAATCGCACGGGCTGAGCACGATGGCGGCGACTTTCTTCACGATGAAGTCCTTTACCTGATTGCTCTGCTTCGCCACGTCCTTGTCTCCGCTCACGACGATCGTGTCGTAGCCGTGCTTTTTGCCTTCCGCCGCTATGTTGTCGCCGATGACTTTGAAGAATGGATTATCCAGCGTGAGCAGCGAGACGCCGATGGTGCCTTTCGACGCTTTGCCCGGGTTGGCGGCGGAGTCTGCTTTCTTGTCGCACCCCGTCAGGAATGCGAGCGTGATGGCGATGAGTGTGATGAGTTTTTGTTTCATAATGAGTGAGATTTGAAGTGGCGGAAGCCCATGCGGAAAACACAGTTCGCGTCATGGAGCGGCGTGCATCCTGCCGCCGCCTTTTTACGCGAAGCGCCAATCGACGTTTGACTACCAACCCCGGAAATTTCGCGCACAAAAAGTTTGCGCTTCGCGTGCGGAGACGGCGGCAGGATGCGCGCCGCTCCATAACGTCTTTCCGTCGCTTTAGCCCGGCTGTGGGTTTCGCGCGTTCTTGTGTCTTTCGCGGGGTTGGAATTCACAGCTTCCCAGTTTTGACGAATTCATGCCGCACCGCAGCCGTCGCAGTCTTTCCGCTGGCGGATGTGAAGACGACTTCGCCGGGCTTGAACTCCACGGACTTCACCACGTCGAATCCCTCCGGCACCTTCGCGACGCCTTGGATGTAATTTACGCTCGTCGGCTTGTCGGCGGTGAGTTCCAGCGCGGTGTCCACGCCTTCTTTCGTGAGCACGTTTTCCTTTGTGGATGCCGCAAGGCCGTCGGCGAAGAATGCGGTCACGTCTTCGAGCCCGAGGCAGTTGTTGCGGCCATTCCACGGGTGTCCGTGGCGTCCGTGATTCTCCATCCAGAAAACGGTCGTCTTCAAAACGGCGGGGTCTTTCAGCGAAAACCACACATATCCGGCGTCGGTAAAAGTCGCCGTGGTCCACGCGGGGCTGTTTGTTTTCTCCCACGGCTCATTCGCGAGTTGCACGAGGTCCGCGTAACCGTAGCGACCCGGCAGGCTCGTGAGATCGGCGTCGGGCGCGTCTTTCCATGCGACGGGAACTTTCGTCAAATCGTCCCACTTCGCGCCGGGAAGCAGCGCTTGATACTCGCGACTCTTCGGATCGCTGAAGAGCGACGGGCACGTCATGCCAAAACGAATCGCGCTCGTCGCGATACGCACGGCTCCTTCCTTCTCCGGCATCGCGAGCGTGGCGTGATGACCGAGCGGCGCGCGTCCGGCGAAACCTTCGATCGTGTTCCGCGAGTAAACGACGTTTTGTCCGTCCACGAGCGAGAGCTCTTTCGTCACGTGACCTTTGCGGACCTTCGTATCGATGCCCATCGTCAGCGTGGTCACGTCGCCCGCCTTCTTTGTACCCACGACCTTCCACGGGTCGCCGACGATTTCGCCGTGCGGCGGATGTTTCTCCCCCGCGACCTCATCGCTGTTTCCGCCGAAGGGCATGCAGAAGAAATCTCCGCGCAGGGTATTGAGGATGGGAGCAGGCATCTTCGACGGCTTTTCTTCCTGCCACGGGCTGATGTGGTAGGGGCGAACCGGGTTCGCGCTGTCGCGGAAGAAAGTCACGGGCGCCATGTTGCCGCCGAACTTGGTGACTGCGATTTCGACTTCTTTTGTAGCGACGACGAAACTGGGCTGCGCGTGAATGGTGCGTAGTGCGGTTTCGTCTGCTGCGGACGCCGCGGCGGTTGCTGCAATGAGCGGGAGGTTCATGAAGAGCATTTTTAGATGTGAGAAGGTGAGGATGGATCCCATTTGAGTTTGGAATCTGAGACTTGGGCATTCCCGCGACAAGAATCTGTGAAGTCCGGGAGCGGAAAGTTGTCATCACAGATACCCAAGCTGTAAGGGGTATTCTCGCGCTGGAGGAGACCGAAGCTCTGACGATCGGTTTTCTGCGGAGGGCGGTGCAGGTCCTACATCACGGTTAAACAAACAGCAGGGCACCAGGGTCGGTGATGAGGTGGTGTTTCACGAGGAGGTGGAGGTAGCGCTCGATGGCTGTTTTCCCGCGTTCGCCGACGTCGAAGCGGATGTGCTCAGTGAGGTAGCGGTGGCGGAGTTCTGGGGTCGCACATTCATCGTCTGCGACGATCTCCGCGATGCGCTGGATGCCGCTTCTTTTCAAAGCACGAAGGTCATCGGCGACGGCGGGCGGCACGTCGCTGCGCATAGCCCAGAGGGCAAAGACGAAGGGGAGGCCGGTGCAGCGTTTCCATTCTTCGCCGAGGTCGAGGAGCTGCCAGTCGGCGTTGGCGGGGTTCGTTCGGAACTCGATAGCTTGATTGCCGATGAGCAAGCGGGCGTCGCCATCGTCCCCATAGTCGGGTTGCAGGTCGTGGAACTCGGCGAGCATCACTCTTAACAGGTGCGCAGAGCTGAGCGAGGCGGGGTCGAGCGCGATTTTCCGTATCGTAGAAAGTGGGCCGCGATGTGCGAGGAAGACGCTAAAGACGGGACCATCGGAGGCGATGACTGCGCCATCGACGAGCTGGTAGCCGGGGTGTCGCAGTGCCTCGAAGACGGGGACGAGGGCGATGTCGAGCTGCCCGGCAAAGAGCATCTCCGCGAGCACAGCGGGATGCTCGAAGACGACCGGCCCGTCGTAGTCGCAGATGAGCGGGCGGGAGTTCAGATACTGGACGCAGCCGACGCGGAGGGAGCGAAGTGTGATTGGTGATTGGTGATTGGTGATTGGTCGCAAGCGATGAATGTGCGCGGAAAACACGCTTGCGACCAATCACAAATCACCAGTCACGATTCACAGTCGGCGGTAATACGTATCGCGGGCGATGGGCTCGCGGCCTGCCTCGCGGATGGCTTTTTTTAGCGCGGCGATGGATTGGCCGACGGGCGTGGCGGCGCCCGCCATGTGGAAGATTTTTTCCTCGAAGATGGTGCCGTGGAGGTCGTCCACGCCGTAGTTGAGGGCGACGGATGCCATCGGCAGGGTGAGGCTGATCCAGTAGGCGGTGATGTGGTCGAAGTTATCGAGGTAGATGCGGGAGACGGCGAGATTACGCAACTCGTCGAAGGCGGTGGCGCGGACGATGTGGCGTAGCTCGGGGCGGGCGCTCTCGCTTTCAAATGCGAAGGGGATGAAGCCGGTGAAGCCTGCCGTGATGTCCTGTAGTTCGCGGAGGCGGCGGAGGTGGTCCACGCGGTGCTCGAGGGTCTCAATGTGGCCGAAGAGCATGGTGGCGGTGCTGCGCATCCCCATTTCGTGCCATGTCTGGTGGACTTCAGCCCACTCTTCGGCGGTTTCTTTTCCCCGGCAAATCTGGTCGCGGACGATGGGGTCGAATATCTCTGCGCCGCCGCCGGTGATGGCTTGGAGGCCAGCGGCTTTGAGGGTGGTGAGAGTTTCGGCGATGCTCGTTTTGAAGACGCGCTCGGCGAGGTGGCGGATTTCTACGGCGGTGAATGCTTTGATGAAGAGGGCAGGGGACAGCGCGCGCATTTTCGTGATGAGTTCGAGGTACCACTCGGGCTTGAGCGAAGGGTGGAGGCCGCCGACCATGTGGACTTCGGTGATGCCGACATCGAGGCCGCGCTTCACGCGGTGGAGGATTTCATCAACCGTCATCTCGAAGGCGTGCTCCTCGTTTTTGCGGGCACCAAATGCGCAAAATTGGCAGCGGAGGATGCAGTGGTTGGAGTAGTTGATGTAGAGGTTGTGGATGTAGGTGCCGACGTTCCCGTTCTTGCGCTCGCGGATGATGTTGGCGATTGCGCCGAGTGCGTTCAGGTCGCGACTGCGGTAGAGCGTGAGAGCGTCGGCATCAGTGATGCGCTGGCCCTCGCGCACTTTGTGGTAGATGGGCTGTAGGTCAGCAGGAATGAGTTTCTCGACTCGCATTTGGGGCATTTTATCCCACACGCCCGCAGCCGCGTCGATGGCTTTCGCGTGTTGGGACGTAGGCTCGGCGATTTGTTCGCTGGAGTTCTCCACGGGCTCCGCTACGATACGCGCCATGAAAGTGCATGTTTTGCAAATTCCGCCCGATGGGAAGCACTACGAGGGCGAGGAACTGAACTCAATTTTGGAGCTGGATGACCCGCGCATGGTCCCGGTCTCGCCGATCTCGTACTCGCTCGATGTGGGCGTGAACGATGACGGGCTCTGGGCGCACGGGCCTATCGGGGTCGATTTGGACTGCGAGTGCGTGCGGTGTCTGTCGCGCTTTGTGCTGCCGATCCGGGTGGACGATTTTGCCTGCCATGTGGAACTCGAAGGTAAAGAATTGGTGGACTTGACAGAGTACATCCGGGAAGACATCTTGCTCGCCCTTCCGGCCCATCCTCATTGTGATTGGGATGGTGAAACTGACTGCAAAGCCAGCTTTACCACCGACCACAGTGCCGTCGAAACTCTCGACGACATACGGGATGTCTGGAAGGACCTCGATAACTTGAAACTTTAATTACTGAAATACCATGGGAGTCCCAAAGCGTAAAAAATCCAAGATGCGTCTTCGCACGCACAAAGCATCACTCCGCTGGCACGCGCCTTCACTGAATAAGTGTGGCCAGTGCAGCAGCACCATCCGCAGCCATCGTGCTTGCCCGGCCTGCGGCTATTACGCCGGACGCCAGGTCTTGACGGTCGGCGCGTAAGGTTCCGCTCGTTAGCTTTTTAAACGACCCTCAGCCGCCCCGCTTCACAGCAGGGCGGCTGATTTGTCTTTTGTACTGACGTATGGGGAAAAATCCGCGCTCCATTTTAATCATCAAACCCAGTTCGCTGGGCGATGTCGTCCACACGCTGCCCGCTGTCGCGTGTGTGAAACGCCGCTGGCCGGGCGCGCGGCTCTCTTGGCTGGTGAACCCCGAGTGGGCTCCTCTGCTACACGGAAACGCGGACGTGGATGAGATCATCCTTTTCCCGCGCAGCGAGTTTCGCGGGCTGGGTGGGCTGCTGCGGTTTCACCGCTGGGCAGGGACGCTGCGGGAGCGGGTGAACGCGGACCTTGTGCTGGATTTTCAGGGGCTCCTGCGTAGCGGCTATGTCGCATGGAAGGCGGGCGGCGAGAGCTGGGGCACGTCGGACTCGCGGGAAGGCGCGCGCTTTTTCCACGATCACGTCGTCAGCGTCCCGCCGCGCACGGCACCCGTCCATGCGGTGCAGCGGTATCTTTCGCTCGTCGAAGCGCTAGGCTGCGACACGTCGGGTTCGCTGGAGTGGAAGCTGCCTGCTGCCGAGCTGCCACCGGGTTTGCCGCCGGAGTATGTCGTGCTGCATCCCTACTCGCGCGGCGCGGGGAAATCGCTCGCCGCAGCAGAAGTGGCGGCGTTTTGCGAAGCTCTCGCGCCAATGCCCGTGGTCATCGCAGGCCGCGCGGACGAGAAGCCACCGGAAGGCGGAAGCGTGGTCAATTTGCTCAATCGCACGACGCTGCCGGAGCTGTGCGAGCTGCTGCGGCGGGCGCGCTTTGTCATCAGCGTGGACAGCGGGCCGATGCACATCGCTGCGGCGCTGAACCCTCGATTGCTCTCCATCCACACCTGGAGCGACCCACGGAAAGTCGGCCCATTTTCGCCCGGCGCATGGGTGTGGAAAGACGGGCGCGTGGGGACGATGGGGACGTTCCCTTTGGGCGAGTATTGTCCGCTAGACGCTTTGCCCGCGTGGGTTCGCGCGAGCCATGCGTCGTGGTGAAGCAGCTACTTACCCGCTGCCTTTTTAGCTGGCTTGCCCGCTGCATTCGGCGTGAAGGGCTCTTTCGATTTAGCGTCGAGCGAGTCCAGCGTGGTCTTTAAAGTCGCAGCGATGGCATCCGCATTTTGCTTCAAATCGGCGTTTTTAATCTGCGGAAGAAACGACTGCACATACGTGAGAGCCTTCTGCGTCTCGGGCAAAGTCAGCTTGAAAAACTCCTTCCGAAAGTCTGCGCCCTTCAGCTTGCTCATCTTCGCCATTGCCTCGCTCTGGCTCTTACTTACATCACTCGCGATTTGTTGAAACTTGTGCGCCATACAGACATTCACAAACGGCGTCCACCGGCTCACCAGCCCCCGATTTAGCTTCGTGCTGAACTCTGAAATGTCCAAGTCCGTCCCCTTAGCCCGCCGCCCCGCCAGCGTTGCCTGCATGAGGTTTTGTAAATAGGTCGAAGTCGTTCGCGCAAAAGTTTGCTCCTGTGGGGAAAAAGGAACCATCGGGGCAGGAGCCGCAGGCGTAGCCGGGGCTGTCGGTGCCGCAGGTGTTTGCGCGCGGAGTGTGAAGGTCCCGGTAGTCAAAACGAAGAGCAGAAACGAAGTCAGACGCATAGTGTCGTGTAAGTCCCAGAAACGCGCAGGCCAAGGCAAACCAAATATCGCCACGGCGACGGGGGGAAATGTCGCGAGCGAGATTTTCGGGCCGCTTTTCAAAGAATGTCCTTTCCACCCCGCACGGGAATTCGTCTTTCTTCCGTGGTGCAACGCGAGACATGCTGGACTGAATACGCCGAATTGGCGGCGCTTTTTTTTATCCATGCAATGGCGATGGGGATGTGGTTTGTGCCGCTCGCGACGGTGCTGCCGGCCTACGGATACGGGGAGATCAAGAGCTACGTGTTCGCGACGAGTGCGGTGGCGGCGTTTATTTCGCCGCTGATTTTCGGGGCGCTGGCGGACCAGCGGCTCGCTCCGGTGCGGGTGCTACGGTGGCTCTCGCTGGCGACTGCGGGCGCGATGGCGCTGGCGACGACGGCGATTTCGCAGCGGTGGGGCACGGGCTGGGTGCTGGTATTTTGTCAGCTCCACGCGCTGTGCTCGGCTCCGACTTGGAGCATCTCGACGACGATTGTGCTCTCGCGCTTGAGCGATGCGAAGCGGCAGTTTGGCCCCATCCGCGCGATGGCGACGCTGGGGTGGATGGTGGGCTGCTGGATCATCGGCTTCATGCACGCAGACCGCAACTCGCTGGCGGGTTATGGCGGGGTGACGGTGTGGCTGCTGGTGACGCTTTTCACGTTCGCGCTGCCGGTGGTGAATCCCCCCGTCTCGACGGAAAAACTGACGTGGTCGCAGCGGCTCGGGCTGGATGCGTGGCAGCTCTTGCGCAATCGCGATGACCGCGTGGTCTTCATCACGGCGGCGCTTTTTAACATGCCGCTGTGCGCGTTCTACCAGTTCACCCCCGTGCATCTCACTCAGCTCGGGCTGGACCGGACAAGCTCGTGGATGACGCTGGGACAGGTGACGGAAATCATCGCGATGCTCGGGCTGGCGTGGCTGCTGCGGCGGTGGCGCTTAAAGTGGATATTCCTCACCGGCATCGGCATCGCTGTGTTGCGTTACGTGCTGTGCGCGATGGATGGCGTGGGCTGGCTGTTGGCGGGAGTGACGTTGCACGGCTTCGCCTACACGCTCTTTTACATCACGGCGCAGCTTTACCTAGAGCAGCGCGTGGACCCGGCATTTCGAGGCCGCGCGCAGGCGCTGCTCCAGCTCATGATCAGTGGCGTGGGGAGTATGCTCGGCTACCTCGGGACAGAGGTTTGGTTTAAGCACACCACCGTGAACGGCACGACAAACTGGCCGCTTTTCTGGAACGGCCTCGCAGGCGTCGTCGCCATAGTGTTCGTGTTCTTCGCCGCGCTCTATCGCGGGCGAAAGCTTGGGTAGCCCTATTGGGACGCCGTGCGCGCCTTATGGACTGGTTGTACCGGTTTGGTTCCGCCTCGCTCAAACAAGAGCCGCAGGCTGTTCATCACGACGATGACGGTGCTGCCTTCGTGCATCATCACGCCGAGGGACAGCGGGACGGCGAAGCCGGTGATGGTGGCGAGGGACATGAAGGTGATGACGCCGAGGGCGATGAGCATGTTTTGCCGGATGATGCGGCGGGCGCGGACGCTGAGGCTGCGGGCGGTGAGGAAGCTCTCTAGTTTGTCGTTCATGAGGACGACTTCGGCTTGCTCGATGGCGGCGTCGGAGCCGCGAGCGCCCATCGCGACGCCGACATCGGCGGCGGCGATGACGGGGGCGTCGTTCACGCCATCGCCGATCATCGCGACGATGGAACCGCTCGCTTTCAAGCGCTGGATAGCGGCGACTTTTTCCTCGGGCTTGAGCTGGCTGAGGACTTCGCCGACGCCGGTCTCGCGGCCCATTTCTTGGGCAGCGCCACTTTTGTCGCCGGTGAGCATGATGGTCTTAATTCCCGCTGCGTGAAGCTGCGCGATGAGGTCGTGGCTCTCGGGGCGGAGGCGGTCGCGGAGGAGGATGCGCCCGAGGAGCTTGGGCGAGGCGATCCACACTTCGCTGGCGTCGCGGGGCTGGGGAAGGAGCGGGTTGCCGGGGCGCATGGAAAGGGCGAGGTCGCGGTTGCCGAGCACGATGGTTTCGCCACGCCACACGGCCCGCACGCCTTGGCCAGCGATGGTTTCCGAGGCGGTCGGCGGCTCCACGGGGATGTCGCGGCGTGTGGCTTCCCGTGCGAGCGAACGGGACATCGGGTGGTTGGAAAGGCGCGCGATATTTCCGGCAGCGGCGAGGAGTTCGGCTTCGGTGCCTTCGATGAGTTCGATGCCAATGACGTGCAGGTTTCCCTCGGTGAGCGTGCCCGTTTTATCCATCGCCACGGCGGTGACTCCGGCGAGCGTCTCGATGGCTGCTCCGCCGCGAAACAGGATCCCATGTCTAGCGCCGAATGCGATGGCCGAGAGGATCGCGGACGGCACGGAGAGCACGATGGCGCAGGGGGACATGACGACGAGCAGCGTCATCGCGCGGTAGAACGCGCTGTGGTTTCCGTGAAAAGGTGCGCGCTCAAAAACGAGCCACCAGACGAGAAACATGATCGTGCAAAGCGAGAGGGCGAGCGCGGTGTAGCGCGTGCCGAAGCGGTCGGTGAATCGCTGCGATGGAGCCTTCAGGTGTTGCGCATCATCAATGAGCCGGATGATGCGTTGGAGCGCGCTGTCCTCCGTGCCACGGAGCACGCGGCCCTCGAAGACGCCTTGCAGATTCAGCGTGCCGGAGAGCGCGGTATCGCCGCGTCCTTTCGCCACGGGCTCGGCCTCGCCGGTGAGCATCGCCTCGTCGCATGCGCTCTCGCCGAGTTCGATGAGGATGTCCACGGGCACTTGCTCGTTCGCCGTCACGCGCACGGTCTGGCCGGGCTGGAGTTCGCCGACGGGGACCTCGCGCTCCGTGCCGTTCTCCAGCAAGCGGGCGGTCTTCGGCGCGTGGTTGAGCAGTGCGCTGATTTCGCGGTTCGTGCGACCGTGGGCGAAGCGCTCCATCGCCCCCGACGCGGAGAAAAGAAACATGAGCACCGCACCCTCCGCAGGCTCGCCGACGATGGCCGCGCCGAGCGCCACGAGGAACATCAAGAAGTCCGTGCCGAACTCCCGCTCCCGCATATCCGCCCACACTTTGAACGCCAAATCCCAGCCACCCGAAATGTATGCACCGATGTAGGCCAGCGGCGATTGCGTGAGCCAGCCGAGCAGCGTGCAGAGGAGGCAAATCGCGGAGCGCGCAGCGATGGGTTGCCATCCAGTTTCGCTCATGTGATTGCGGCGATCAGCTCTGCCGCGAGCCGATTCATTTCTCCGATGGGGCCTTCCACGGTGGCCGTGCGCGGCGGCTGGCCTTCGGCGTGAAAGAGCACGCCGCTCATGGAGAGCCGGTCGCCCTCCAGCACCGTGCGGACGCCCACTGGCAGCGAGCAATCGCCCGAGAGCAGTCGCTGCACTTCGCGCTCTGCGCGGATGGCGAGCATCGTGGGCTCGTGGTTAATCTGCGCCAACACCTCGCGCACATCGGTGCGGTCGGCGCGTGCTTGCAGGGCCACGGCTCCTTGGCCGATGGCGGGCAGCAGCTTCTCCAGCAGCGAGCTGGCGCAAAACTCGCCGCCCTCCAGCGCCAGCGTCCCCGCTGCAAAATCGAGCGCGTAGCCGAGCCTGCGTAGCCCCGCCTCGGCGAGCACGATGGCAGAGACGCCTTCATTTTCCCCGAGCTTGCGGAGACGGGTCGGCACGTTGCCGCGCCATTCTTCGATCTGTAAATCGGGCCGCAGCCACGCGAGCTGCCGTGCGCGGCGGATGCTGCTCGTGCCCACACGAGCGCCTTGTGGCAGCGCGTCGAGGCCGCCGGGCAGTTTGGAAATGAGCACATCGCCGATGGGCGCACGCTCCAGCACGGCGACGAGGTCGAGGCCCGGCGGATTGTTGCCGGGCAAATCTTTGAGGCTGTGAATCGCCACATCAATCCCGCCCGTCAGCAGGGCGTCTTCCAGCTCTTTAGTGAAGAGCCCCTTTCCCCCTGCCTCGCCAGCTCGGAGGAGATTCAGGTCGAGCTTCAAGTCGCCGCGCGTGGTGAAGAGTTCCCGGCGCGTCGCCAAGCCGGGGCAGCGAGCGGCCAGCGCCGCTTCGGTCAGTTCCACTTGAGCCACGGCGAGCGCGGAAGCACGAGAGCCGAGCACGATTTCATTCATCATCGCCTGCCGAATGCCCGATGCCGCGAGGCGGGGCAAGGAGAATGAAGAACATGTGCGTTTCCGCTCCGAGATAGGCGGCATTGACTGAAGCGAAGAATGTTCACCCCAGCTTTTGCCGCCACGCCCTTCAGTAATGGATCAACCAAGGCGGGGCTTGGCGCACGCTTTGCTGATACTTCATCTTCATGGGCAGCAACCGCATCGAGGCGAACACAGGAGAGTTTAGCGCGAGAATCAACGGTCTCGTGACGCAAAAGCCTTGTGGCGCATCGAAACAGATCGCGTCGCTCGACTCGGCAGAACCGCGTCGCAATTCCCAGAGTGTTTTTCAACTCGATCCAGCTTGGCGCGTTCGTGCGAGTGAGTTTCTGCCAGATGAGGAGCTGATGCCCGCTATTACAGGCCTCGTGGAGGAAATGACGCTCACCGAAAGAATGACCGGGATACCCGTGTTTCCGTGTGCTGTGCCTGTCGCCAGAGCCCCCGAGCTGTCTCTCGAACAATCGGGCTTGAATAATGAGTATTTTCCGAAATCTGAGGAAGCTGCGGCGTTAAAACGAGGGCGGGTATTGTTGCTTGAATCCGATCCTTTTTGCCGAGCGATCGTCGCCGACTGTTTGGCCGAAAATGGTTACATGGTCGTAGCGGTTTGCGATCCGGAGGAGGCCCTCGGCGAAATGGCGTCCGGCGAGTTCGCATTCCTGCTCTACGATCCCCGGATGCCCGGAATGTCAGCGGGGAAGTTTTACCACTCCATCATCCGAATCAAACCTGAGCTCTCTGAACGCTTCGTGTTCATGCTCGATACAGACGATGATGCGGGCGCGAATCGCTTCATTCGGAAAACCGACGGATTTGTTCTTCGGAAGCCGTTTGATATGCTGGATCTTCTCGACGCGCTCTTCTCTGCCGAGGACGGAGGAAAGTTCGGCCACATCGTCCGACGCGCTTCGCTCGATCCGATTTTCTCCAAGATTCCTCTGCTGGATTACACTCCCTCTGGACTCGACCTCCCCGCTCCGCAACCATCTGTCGCCGCGAAAAATGCACCGGTGCCACCCGCGCCGGTTGCCGTGAAGCCACTCACGGCACCCCGACCGGTAGCCTTGCCCAAAGGTACACCGCACTCCGTTGGGAGGGGATTTCAGCGGGCACTCGCGCTTGCTGCGCTCGCCCTTTTCTTCGGCTCGGTAGCGGGGGTATGGAGTCGCTACGCGGATGCGCGGGACCGCTTTGAGGCCACGTCGGCGCAACGGGTGGCGTTCACTACGGAATGGACGGATGTGTCGCGGAGGCTGGAAGAAGCGAAGTCCCTTCTCTCGAATATCACTCGTCCCGAGACGCAAATGTCGGTGTTTCGCACGAAGGAGCGGTGGACCCCGGTGCTTGATTCCATCATTCCGAACGCGGACGCCATGATCGACATCCTCGAAGTCGAGGCCCGTGGCGAGACGGCGACCTCGGGCACATGGGAAGTGCGTGTCCACGGCTTGGCTGGCGGGTCTGACCCGAAGATGGATGCGGATCGGTTTCGGCAGAAAGTGGGGAGAAATCTGAAGACAACGGCGCACGGTCGCGCGGTGAGCACCCGCTTTGAGCCACTTGGAGACAAGAATGGCGAGTTCACGGAACTGGAGCAATACGAGTTCATCTTGGTCGTAACCCTGAGCCCGTTGGGCTCGACAGTGGCAGCAGCCAAGGAGCGTCGTTGAAAATGAAGTCGGCTGCTCACAATTCGATACTTGTTTGGGGGGTGGCGGTGACCTGCTTTTCGTTGGTCGCCGGGCGCGAGTTTTACAAGCGTTCGATAGTTCCCCTCCTGGAAAAAGAACCGGAACTCAGTCGGGAAGTCGCAGAGTTGTCCGGTCGCATCGAAAGCGCGAAAATCGAGCTCGCGGAGATTCGCGCAAAGGGACAAGTCGCTGAAAGCACTACGGGCGAACCGACCCGGCTCAAACACGACCTTTCGGTGCCAGCCGTGGTGAGGAACTTCTCCTCCCGGCTTGGTCTTGCGGTGCCTGTTCTCCGCCGCACGGCTACGGAGAATTCTCCCGACGTTTCCGGCTACGAGCGCAGTTCTTGGGTAGTATCCATGCCGCTCGACCCAAATGCTCAAACCATCGCGTCGCTTCTCCGCGCAATGGGTAGTCTCGATTCGCGAGGTTCCGACCTCATGGTTCGCGACTTCACCATTTGGCCGGACCCCGAGGATTCCACTCGCCGCCGCGCGACGATCCACATTTCTGCTGTCTCGAAGGTCGAATAACCTCTCTCGGTAAACAGGTGTGATTAAAAGTGGAATAAGGGAGAGCGGAGCAAAGCGAACGTAGCACAGACGTCTCGGCAGTGGGGCCAACAGGCGTCCCGCCTGTGCTACGTTCCATCCTAATCTCTACCAAGCTGCTCTATTCGAGGAGAGATTGGCTTGGGCGTCCCGCTCGGGGGGCCTTCACGGGCGAGGTGTCCAAGCCACGCCGAGGGGTTCTTCTCTGATAGCCGAGGAAATTTCCCCTATATTTTCGAAATATTGGTGAAGATTCGGGAGATCTTTGAACCGATCTCTGAGATCGTACGTAAGATTCGCGGCGTCTCCAACCCGATCTTGCGGATCGCCTTTAAGATACGGCGAGTTTTGAAGGAGATTCGGGGTGTCTTCGTGCCGATCTTACACGTCTTACGTAAGACTCCGCATCTCCTTATGAGGGTGTGATAAAAAGTGGAATAAGCGAGAGCGGAGCACAGCCGTCTCGGCTGTGGGGCTAACAGGCGTCCCGCCTGTTGCATCGGGCGAGACGCCCAATGGCCCCAATGGAGGGACGCCTGTGCTACTTAATCACACCCTCGGTAAACCGCTGCACCGCCCTGTCTGGCCGACTCTATTTGCCGCCTACAGATCGCCCCGCGAGTCCTCGAAATAGCTGGCTACATCCCAGCCGTCGATCGGAGCCGAGCGGCCGAGTTCCTCATCGTAGTGGACGCCACCGCCACCGCCGCCGTTGATGAGGAAATTCTTTACCACAAAGGAACCCGTGGTCTCGACGGTGCCGTTCAGCGTGGCCGAGTAATTGGGGCCGTCGAAGGTCAGAATCTGAACGCCATTACCAGAGGACACGTAAGTCGCCGAGCTGGAGGTGGACACTCCATAGACCGACAGACGGGAGGCCACTTTGCTGCTGGTGCTGGTCGAGTTGACGGAAGCGTTGCTGAAGTCCACGTTGCCCCGCACCCAGATGTTTGCATAGACATTGGGCGGGATGGTGATGCCAGCGCCAGAGCCGGAGCCGGTGCTGAGGTTGCCGGTGACGATGATCTCGATGTATCCCGTCGTCCCGGCGGAAGGAGCCGTCACCGCGAAGGTTCCTAGATTGCCCGTGAGATTATAGCGCGTGGGGCTCGCCTTGGTCCCGGTGACGTACGATGCAGGACCGGCACCCGAGTAGGTCGTCGTCGTCCAAGTCGGCGCCGTGGGGGCCTGAATCTCTTCATTGAAGTCGCTCAGAATCCGACTCTGGTCGATGCGGCTGCTGTCGGAGACGTTCTCATGGGCGGCCGTCGCCGGATCATCGCCGCCGTTGGTCTTCACTTCGCCTTTAATCAAGGCACCGTTCGCCGCAATCAAGGGGCCATACGGTGAGGAGGCTGGATTCTGCTTGGCAGAGGCGACGTTGCCGTTTGTCTGGACCTTGCTGCTGCTCGAACCGGGATAGATTCCGCCAGCGGTCGTCCCTGCGCTGGACTTCAAAGTGTCCTGCGAATCGAAACTGTCCACCTCCCAGCCGGTGCTGTGGCCAAGGATGACGTCATTCACCGAGGTGATGGCGCGACGGGAACGGTATCGGGGGCGGGCGACGACCTCGACCGTCCGGGTCACATACGGGTCCGGGATCCCGGCGCTGGTGGTTGCTGCGAGCTTCATCCGGCGCAATTCCACGTCGCGCGAATCGGACGAGACGTACTTCCCGGGAAGATCCGCCCGTGCGGTCGAGCGGATGCGAAACCAGGGATTATAATTAGGCGAAGTGCCGGTTCCCTCGCGGGTGTAAACATCCACGGCGATCTTCGTCACCCGCACATTATTGGGGCCACCGATGACGGGCAGACTCGCGGCGGCGAGCGTCCGTTCGCCATTGGCCGAATAGTTTGTGGAATCGGTGATCGTCCACGAATTTGACGTCCAGGGAAAGGTATCAGGGTTTTTGTTGCTTTTGGTCCAAGTGTTGAGCGTATCGAGGGCTAGTTCTACCCCGGCATCGGCACCATGGAGGGTCTCCTGCCATACGATGCTCTGGTGAGTGCCACGATATTTCGGGACTAAGCTCTGGAAAGAGGCGGCGATGGAGACGCCGATGCAGGCGATCACGACGAGGGAGATGATCAGTGTGCTTGCGTTGCATCGGTGGAGTGCTTGCTTTTTCATATTAGTCGCGACGTGGATTGCGAGGATTCACATCCACCAGTGTTGTTGCCGAGGTAGGCGAGGCACCGCTGTTGCGAAAGCGGGGTGTGAATGAGGATTGAAGCCGGATCGTTTGGCCGCCGTTGGCTCCGCTGATCACAATGCTGGTGGTGGATGTGCTGTCCGTGATTCTCTCCGCGATCTCCCGCGTGGAAGTCGGACTCGTGGCCCCAGAAGGATACTCGCTGCGGAGCAGGCACTGCGTCGCATCCGTGCTAGAACGCTGTCCGATGTAATAGCGAATCTGAAGTTCCCCGGTGCCTGTAGCGATGGGAGTGAAGCGCGTTACCGCTTTGCCGTTCACCGTGGTCTGGGCGTCAGTCCAGGGGACGGTTCCGTTGAGCAGCGTGTTGCCGTTGCCGTTGTAGGTGCTGGAGGTATTGAGGGTCTCCCGTGAGTAGCGCGTGGTCTTGAAAGTCGATCCCGCTACGTTGTTCGGGGTGTTCGATCCGTAATAGTCGGGGACGTAGATGACGAGGATGTTCGAGCTGCCCACCGTATAGGTCGTGGTCCCCGTGTCCTTGATCGGGGTGGTGGTCGTTCCCGACAGAACTCCAATGCGCACCGCGCGGCGAACATCGAGGGCAATCGCATCGAGGATGCGATTCGTATTCGCCACACCGACCATGTATTGGTCGGTGGCGGTAACGCTCCTGCTAATGCCCGTCGATGCATAGACGAGCACACCCACCACCACGACGGCGACGGAAACGGTGACCATCAGTTCCACCAGCAATGCGCCGCGCTCTCCTCGGACGGTAAATTTCGCGGGTTTCATCGACTAAATGCCTCCTTTCGCGATGAGGGTGCAAACCTGTCTGCTGCGCTGCGTAGTCCCGGTGACCGTCCACGTCTCTGCGATGGTCACCTTCACTAGTGTGGTAGTCGGCAGGGTGACGCCGTTGTTTGAGAAAGTCCCAGTCGGGGAACGGGTAACCACCAGCGCGGTTCCACTTGGATAGGGCTGAATGGTGAAGGTTTCTGTGAAGTTCGAGAAAGTGGTGGCGTTCTCGTACGGCGCTGGAGTGAGAGCAGCGATCCCCGCCGCAGTGGTCACGTTGGTCCAAGTCGTGCAGCGCCGGAAGGACTCGACCCGTTGCTGGAGCAACTGGCCGGCGGATGCGAAGGCCTTTCCCGAACGAGCAAGCACAGTGGCTTGCTGCGCCGAGGCACTAAGCCCCGCGATCGCTGCGACCGTGACCCCCAACGCCACGAGCGCGTCCACGAGCGAAAAGCCAGCTTGGGAGTGGTGACGATTGAAAAGCGGTTTCATACGCGGTTCCGATGATGAGGCGATGTCAGCCATCTCTCCGCTCGCCGCTGATTAAACGCATGAACGGGCAGGGCCACCGGCCCACTGGGTCGCTCGAAAGCAGAACTGAAATGTGTGTCGAAAAGGTCCATCGCTACTCGCAAAAGTAGCAGAACCTACGCCAACAGGGGCGTGACTATTACGCCGCTGCGTCTTTGTCCTGCTTCCGGCGGAGCGTGGGCAATTTTTTGCCCTCTACGACTGCACGGTTGATGGTCACTTCGGCGATGTCTTCGCGGCTTGGAACGTCGTACATCACGTCGCGCATGATGCGCTCGAAGAGCGAGCGCAGTGCGCGGGCTCCGGTGCCGCGTTTCACGGCGGCTTCGGCGAATGCGCGCAGGGCGTCTTTGGTGACGGTGAGGCTCACGCCTTCCATCGAGAGGAGCTTCTGGAACTGCTTCACGAGCGCGTTTTTCGGCTCGGTCAAAATGGAGACGAGTTCGTCTTCCGTGAGCGGGTCGAGCGCGGTGATGACGGGGAGACGGCCCACAAACTCCGGGATCATCCCGAAGCGCAGAAGGTCTTCCGGCTCTGTGTGGCGCAGCATTTCGCTCTCGGGGACGTTCAAAGTAGGCTGGTCGTCCTCGCTCACGGCACCGCTAAAGCCGAGCGACTTTTTCCCGCTGCTCCGGCGCTCGACGATCTTGTTGAGGCCGACAAATGCGCCGCCGCAGATGAAGAGGATTTTCTCCGTGCTGACTTGGATGTATTCCTGTTGCGGGTGCTTGCGCCCGCCTTGCGGTGGGACGTTGCAAGTCGTGCCTTCGAGGATTTTCAACAGGGCTTGCTGCACGCCTTCGCCCGATACGTCGCGGGTGATGGAGACGTTCTCCGTCTTGCGCCCGATTTTATCGATTTCATCAATATAGACGATGCCGATTTCCGCGCGCTTCACGTCGTAATCCGCCGCTTGGAGCAGGCGCAGGATGATGTTCTCCACGTCTTCGCCGACGTAGCCAGCCTCGGTGAGCGTCGTGGCATCTGCGATGCAAAATGGAACGTCCAGAACGCGAGCGAGGGTGCGCGCCATGAGCGTCTTGCCGCTGCCAGTCGGGCCGATGAGCAGGATGTTGCTCTTATCAATCTCCACCTCTGCGAGCGGGTCCAGCGGGCTGCCAATCCCTTGGCCGACGGTGCTGTTGTGCAGGATGCGCTTGTAGTGATTGTGGACGGCGACGCTGAGCGTCTTCTTGGCCGTCTCCTGGCCGATGACGTAGTTGTCGAGGTTCCGGCGAATCTCCGCCGGCTTCGGCACGCGGAGTTGCGTGCTGTGGCGCTTGGCCTCGTCGTTCAGTTCTTTGTCGAGGATGCCTTTGCAGACGTTGATGCAGGAGTCGCAAATATAGACCCCTGGTCCTGCAATGAGTTTCCTCACCTCTGCGTGCGATTTGCCGCAGAAGGAGCACATAGTTAAATTTGAAGCGCGGGCCATTGTATAAGTGGAAAAGCTGCTTTTGTTCCCTCGGCAGCTCTATTTAGGGACCGACGTAAGTTCTGCGAAATTTGGAACGTCTTTCTTGTTCACTACGACCTCATCGACGAGCCCATATTCTTTCGCTTCCGCCGCCGTCATGTAATTGTCGCGGTCGCAATCGAGCGCCACTTTATCCTGCGGCTGGCCCGTGTGGTGGGCGATGATTTGCTTCGTGCGATTGTTCAGTTTGTAGAGGAACTGAACGGTGCGCTCGATGTCCGCAGTGGTGCCCCGTGCACCGCCGCTGGCTTGATGAATCATGATATGGCTGTTGGGCAGCGCGAAGCGTTTTCCCTTCGTGCCAGCGCACAGGAGCAGCGCGCCCATCGAGGCGCACATGCCGATGCAGTAGGTGTTCACGTCGCAACTGATGAACTGCATCGTATCGTAAATCGCCAGCCCATCCGTGACGCTTCCGCCGGGGCTGTTGATGTAGAGATGGATGTCTTTTTTCGGGTCGTCCATCTGGAGGAAGAGCATCTGCGCGACGATGTAATTGGACACATGCTCATTCACCTCGGAGCCGAGGAAAATGATGCGGTCCTTGAGCAAGCGCGAGAAAAGCGAGTAGTGCTTTTCGCCACGCCCGTCGTTCTCGATCACCGTCACGTCATACGTCGCGGAGGGTTTTACGATTGCGCTGTCGTTGTTCGATTGAATTGTCATGGGATAAAATAGATTACGCTTTCACTTCTTCCACAGATTCATCGGCTTTCGGGGCCTCTGTGGATGTCGAGACGGTCGCTTCTTTCGCGATAAACTCGAGTGTCTTCGTCGTGAGAATCTCTTCGCTCACTTGATCCAACCCACCGCGCTTTTGCAGCTCCTTGAGCACTTTCTCGAACGGCATCTGGTACTTCCGTGCGAGGCCGTTGATGCGGGCGCGCAATTCATTTTCCGTCACTTGAATCTTCTCCTGCTCGGCGATGCGGAGCAAAACGAACGTCCCTTTGATCCGGTCGCGGGCCGACTGCGCCGCGCTGCCGACGAGGTCTTGCTGGTGCTCTTTGATGACTTCTTCCGCCACGCCGCGCGTCTGGTTTTCGCGGACGATTTCCTGGAGGATGGTCTGCGTCGTGTTGCGCACCATCGCCGTCGGGAGTTCGCATTCCACCTTCGCGAGCAGCGCGCTCATCACGCCGTTGCGCTTGGCTGCGTCGATGTTCGAGTGCTTCTGGCGCTGGAGTTCTTCGCGCGCCATGATCCGCAGTTCGTTCAGCGATTTGCCCTCTGCGATGCTCGCGGCAAATGCGTCGTCCAGCTCCGGCAGAACGCGCGCCTTCAGCCCCTTCAGCTCGACTTTATAGTGCAGCACTTTGCCCGGCATTCCTTCGACGGGGAAATCCGCAGGCACCGTCACGTCAAACTCCCGTGTTTCGCCGATATTCATTCCCACGAGCTTCTCGCAGAAGCCGGGGAAGAACGCCTCGTCCGTCATCTTGATCCAGAAGTCCGTATTGTGCGCCAGCGGCTTGCCGGCCTTCGGGAACCTCACATCGACGGGCTCGCCGTCAACGGTTCCGTCGTAATCCACCACCACAAAATCTTCCATCGCCGCCGGGCGCGCTGGCTCCACATCCGGGAAATCTGCCTGCTGGTCGCGCAGATTATTCAGCGCCTCTTCGATCTCCGCATCCGTCACCTCCGCACTCGGGACGGAAACCGGGATTCCTTTGTAATCCGGCAAGTCGAAGTTCGGATGCACGATCAGCGTCGCGCGGAAATTGACCGATTGGTCATCGCCCCACACCACATCCTCCACCCCTTGCAGTTCCAGCACGCGCAAGCCCTTGTCCTTGATCGCATCGCGGCAGCCATTCGAGACGATCTGCTGCGTCACTTCCTCGCGGATTTCCTTGGAGAATTTCCGCTCAATGACCGAGCGCGGCGCTTTGCCAGCGCGGTATCCCGGCAGTTTTGCATGTTTAGTGTAGTTGCTCGCGACCTCCGTCATCGTCTTCGTAACCGTGTCAGGGCTTACGGCGATTTTAAGTGTGGCGAGGCAGTTTGGTAGAGCTTCAAATTCAACGTTCATAGATTTCGGAAAAGTGGAAAGGGGCGGGAAAATAGCGGGCCGCACGCGCTTGCCAAGCGGCGAGTGTGTTTTTTTTCAAAAGCACAGACGCTGGAACAAAACAAGCGCCGCAACCCGTCGGCTGCGGCGCTTGAGTTTTGAAAGAGAACGCTTTTTACCACGATGTCCGCGCCTGGCGCGGAGGGAAGCGGGTTGCGCTATCGAACTTTGTCTTCAGGGGACTCCCGGAAACTCACGGATGGCGGAATGTCGAGGCGCGGGAAAGTAGCGGGGCCGTCTCGGCCCCGATGTCCCACAGGGACATGGCGCGTTGCGCGCCTTTGGCGCTCGGGGGCGGACGCCCCCGCTACTATCCCGCGCTTGGTTTTCGGGAGTTCCCTTGAGTCCGCCCGCCGAGAAACCCCACACCGCACCGCCAAACCAACCTCCGAACCCGAGCGAGCGGCGCAAAACGCCAGCGCCCCCTGCCTCACACAACCCCACTGAAGAACCGGACCGGTGGATCGCGTGAGGGCCGTAAGCCCTTTTACGCGACAACCGTGATGACACCGGGGCTTCGCGCAGATGCCATCAGAAAAGTTTAGGCGACTTGGTTGAGGTCGAAATACCACTCTCGATCATGTCTGATTCCTTTCAGGTAGCCGCGCTTGATAAGGTCGATGATCTCAAACTCGAGCAGGTTTGTAAGCGTGGAAGCTCGTGAGACGGGAATGGGATATTGCAGCGATGTGGGAAAACCGTCGAATCGGTTGGAGGGGATATGATCGGTGTCCTCGAATGGAAGACTGCGCAGAGAACTAAGTCTGCTGCGAATAGCCGCATCCTCTCGCGTGCGACGCTCCTCTGCTGTCTCGTTGCACTGCTGCATCTCTGCGGCAAACTGCTCGAGGAGCTGATCGACTCGGAACTGGATATAAATTGCCTTGGTCTTCGCTTCATCCCCAAGCGCGGTGCTGAACGCCTTCGTCCACAAGCCAAGATTGACGTTCTTCGTGGCAATCTCTGCGCCTGCGATCTCGTAAAGTCTTTCTTCGACAGCGTTCATTTCAAGAGTGCGTGCGAAAGTCGCCTAACGACCCCAAGCTCAGCGACTCGCGGAGCTGGCGCGCTGGCTGCATGGCGGGGGAAAGGCGGTGGCAGGAAGCAGCCGCCGTGACGTGCGGAGCGCTGCAGTACATGGTTCGGCGTTGCGGTCATTGGTAGTTGTCCCCCGCAGTGTGCTTCTCGTCGAGGTAGGCGGAAATCCCGATGCTCGCAGAATCCAAGAGGGACGCGATACGCCCCATGACTTCGGCGAGGTGGCGTAGATTGATGTGCTTCACGGCGGGGAGTGACGGCTTGCCGTCCTTTGTGACGGGATAGCGGAAGCTCATGGACTGCAGGTCGAGCTGGCAAAACTCGTTGATGCACTCGCCGACCACGCCCAAATCGGTCTTGGAACCGGTGGGCCAAATCCGCTCAAGCAGTTGCCGAGTGGAACTCCAGAGAATGTCGATGCGATGGACGTGTTTGAGGTCTGCTGGCGCATCTACTAACTCCTGGCCGGAAATGATGAGCTCCTTGAGACGGAGTTCGAGGTAGTGGCGATACAGAAACGCGACGGGATAAATGAGGGTGTCCATGCCACGGTGCGTATCGACAACTCGCTCAACGATGATGTCTGCTGCTTCCTTGTAGCCCGTCGCATACGCATCCCATTTGTTGCTGGCGAAGTTGAGACACGCGTTGTGCCACCAGTCAGTATCCGGCGCGAATAACTTGTCCCCGGCAATCGGCCAAGGCATCTCGTCTGAATCGGCTTCTTCTGCGTTCATTTACAGGAGGCGTGTAGCATCGCCTAACGACTGAATCACCGACAAACCTGTTGGTTTTACGCAGAGCGCCTTTATGGGCGACTGGTTTGTTGGGTGAGCACAGGTTCTGGCGTTCATGGGGGCGGTTTAAGCGCAAAAGACGGAATCGGACAGCAAAAAATCCTTGGCTCTTATACGCATGGGCGGTCTAAATCCTACGAAAGTAATCCACGACGATCATTAAAGAACATGGACGACTAGTTCACCACCCTGGACGGGCGGACGGCTGCGGTGGCCTCCTTGGAGGCATCGTAAGTGCGGCCGGTCGGCAGATGGGAATTGTCGGCTGCGTAAAGCCCGTGACCTCCTGGAAGGCTCCCAAGGGGCTTTGGCTCGTGTGGGGATGGATAAATACTATCCATCCTGCCCCCCGGACGTTCCAGACAGGTCCCCGTCCCCTCCAGACAGGTTCCCGTGGTCGCCAGACAGGCTCCCGTGCTCGCCAGACAAGCTCCCGTGCTCGCCAGACAGGCTCCCGTGCTCGCCAGACAGGCTCCCGTGCTCGCCAGACAGGTCCCCGTGCTCGCCAGACAGGTCCCCGTGCTTTCCAGATAGCCTCCCGCCCGCTCCAGACGGCATCCCTTTTCCCCCGGCTTAGGCGACTCTTTCGCAGCAGGTGACCGACACGATCTTTGAGCAAGCAGAGGTGAAGTTCCGCACGCGCGAGACGAACGCGACGGGCGAGGTGTTTTCGCCGGAGCAGTCGATCTCGATGTAAGGCGAGCGAGGGGGGCGGGGCTTGGGAAGGCCCCGCTCCTTTTTGGACTCAAGGCAAAGAAAGCACCGCCCTCCGCAGCTATTTCATCGACCCCATCCGGATTTTTTGAGGATAAATCGCGCACATGTCCGCATTCATCCACGACGATTTCTTGCTTCAGACCCGCACTGCGCGCCGTCTTTACCACGAGTTTGCAGAGCCGGAGCCGATTTTCGACTACCACTGCCACTTGCCTCCGCGCGACCTCGCGGAGAATCGGCGCTTTGGGAATCTCTTCGAGATTTGGCTGGAGGGGGACCACTATAAATGGCGGGCGATGCGCTGGAACGGCGTGCCCGAGCGCCTCATCACCGGCGACGCCACGCCGCTGGAGAAGTTCAAGGCATGGGCGGCCACCGTCCCGCACACGCTGCGCAATCCACTTTACCATTGGACTCACTTGGAACTCCGCCGCTACTTCGGCATCACCGAACTGCTCAACGCGGACTCCGCACAGCGCATCTGGGACCAGGCCAACGAGCAACTCGCGACGCTTTCCACGCACAAGATTCTGGAGAAGTTTCGCGTCACGAACATCTGCACGACCGATGATCCGTCCGATGATCTCGCGCACCATATCGCGCTGGGGAAATCGGGGATGGCCACGAAAATCTTGCCCACTTTCCGGCCGGATAAAGCGCTCGCCGTACACCACCCCGGCGATTTCAACGCATGGGTGACGAAGCTCGCTGAGAGCTCCGAAACTGAGATTCGCAATGTGGAGTCACTGCTCGAAGCGATCAAAAGTCGGCGCGATTTCTTCCACGGAATCGGCTGCCGTTTGTCCGACCATGGGCCCGACCGCATTCACTCCGAGCCTTGCACCGAGCGAGAGGCCAACGCAATTTTTAACGCTGTCCAATTTGGCCGCGCGGCTTCCCCCTCCGAGCACTCCGCATGGTCCGCGTTCATCATGCTCTTCCTCGGCAAACTCTACGCGGAGAGCGATTGGACGATGCAGCTCCACGTCGGCGCGCTGCGCAATAACAACACCCGCCTCCTCCGCACGCTCGGGCCGGACACCGGCTTCGATTCGATCGGCGACGGAACGCATATGGGCGGACTCAAGGGCTTTCTCGATCAGCTCGACGACGAGAACACCCTGCCAAAAACGATCCTCTACAACCTCAACCCTTCGGACAATTACGCCTTCACGACGATGGCCGGGAACTTCCAAGACGGCACGATCCCGGCCAAAGTGCAGATCGGCTCGGGCTGGTGGTTCCTCGACCAAAAAGAGGGCATGACTCAGCAGCTCAACGCACTGTCCAATCTCGGGCTGCTCTCTCGCTTCATCGGCATGGTCACAGACTCCCGCTCCTTCATGTCCTACCCGCGCCACGACTATTTCCGCCGCGTCCTCTGCGACCTCATCGGCAGCGATGTAGAATCGGGCGAGCTACCCGACGACGAAGCTCTCGTGGGCTCGATGATCCGCAACATCTGCCACGCGAACGCGCGCGATTACCTGCGGCTGTAAAATCCTTTCCCGCTTACTGCCAAGAGGGGATATCATCCGGCGCTTCATTCAACGCGCCGGGCTTGCGGAAGGTCACATAGCCCTTGCCGCCAAACTTCGTGTCTTTCGCGATGGAGAATGCGACAGCGCTAAAGCGAATCTTCGCTCCGGCATCACCGTCGGCTTTCAAGTCCGTCCAGAAATCGCCGAGGTCGAGCTCCTCATTCCCATCCGCATCAAGGACTACGAAAAACTCTGTGCCCCAAGGGTCGTAGAGCCGGCCCTGACGGTCGCCAAACTCTTGCCCATCGGCGAACCCGTTGCGAGTTTTGCGGATCACAACATCCGATGCCTTCTTGCCTTCAAAGTAATGCACTTGGCGACGATTCAACGCGTGGTCCTTATTTTCTCCTCGCGAAATTGCCCGCAACACATCGAAAAGCTCGTTCGTATTTACTTTCACTTTCCCTTCCGAAATCTCCGTGTCCCCGTAGGCGTAGTAAGACTCGGTAGCCTCATTCTTCCCTCCTGAACCAGACCCCTTGGACTCCACGAGTGCCTTTTCAATCGGCGGGTACTTCCCGTAATCATTGTAATAAACCTTCGATGCGGCCACGATATTGCGAACCATCACACCGGCGTCGGCACGGCGAGCATTGTCGCGCGCTCCGCTGATGGCGGGGAAAAGCAGCCCCATTAAAATCGCAATGATGGCGATGACGGTGAGAAGTTCGACCAGCGTGAAGGCGAATTGTGGGCGGAGACCAGAGGTTTTTGTGATGTTCTGTTTCATTTGGTAATATCTTGGTGGTTGGGGCGAAACTATCGGCGCTCGCGAAGGAAACAACTGAATTTCTTGTTCGTTTCGGATTTTCACAACGGCCGCGTTTCGGTGCCCGGCGCAGCCCATTCAAAATATGGATCGAGCGCATTGGCCGCCTTTCAAATCCGCTTACTATGACGGGCATGAGAGCCGAATGCGCGCTGGACTCCCGCAGTCTCCGCGCCGATGATTGCCGAGAAATTTGACCTTTAGCCCGTGGCACGCCGCATCAAGAAAACCAACCGCCGTAGTAGCGGTAATCGACCTCGCACACATCTTCGTTGGAAGCGCTTGTTGCTTCATCTGGTGGGATGGCCCTTCCTTGTGACGGTGCTGGTATTGGGGGTCTATTATTGGCGGGCTTCGAGATTCGACATGACGGGGGTGACGGTGATGAAGGAGCGCTCTACGGTGTATGATTTGGACGGGAAGGTGTGGGGACGGATGCAGGGCGAGAATCGTGTGCCGGTGCCGCTCGTGGAGGTGTCGCCGCTGTTTGTGGCGTCGCTTTTGGCGCGGGAGGATACGCGATTTTTCAGTCATTGGGGCGTGGACCCGATGGGGCTGGCGCGGGCGGTGGTGAGGACTGCGCAGGGGAAGCAGCAAGGCGGGAGCACGCTGACGCAGCAATTGGCACGCAACAGCTTTGATTCGCTAGGGCAGAGAAAGAGCATGGATAGGAAGCTACTGGAGGTGTTCGTATCGTTGCGGATCGAAAAGGCTTACGGAAAAGGGGATATTCTGGAGCACTACATGAACCGAATCTATTTCGGAAGCGGGGTTTACGGGATCGAAATGGCGAGCAAGGTTTACTTTGGAAAGAGCGCCTCGCAGCTCAATCTTAGCGAGGCCGCGATGATTGCGGGGATCATCCGGGCGCCCACGAAAGCGTCGCCTTTTACCAACTATAAACGAGCGGTGGCGGAGCGGGATATGGTGCTGGAGCGGCTGAAAAACAGCGATTGCGACTGGATTCGGGAGAAGTACGCCCTTTCGCCGGAGGCTATCGAGGCTGCGAAGAAATCAACGCTGAAGGTGGTGGCGGCGAAGCGACTCACGACGCAGGAGAATTATGCGATGGATGCAATTCATCGGGATTTGGACATCCTTTTGGATGATGCTCAGCAGGACCAAGGTGGGCTGAAGATTTACACAACGATCGATCCTGTGCTCCAGGAGGAAGCGCAGAAGGCGCTCGATAGGCAGTTGACGAAAGTCGAGGCTCGTCCGGGGTATCCGCACTTTAAAAAAGCGGCGTTTAGTGACGAGATGAGGCTCGCAGAGCAAGCGACAGAATACCTCCAAGGCGCAGTCATGGTGCTGGATAATCGAGCCGGGGCGATCCGGGCGCTGGTGGGTGGGCGAGATTATCGGGAGAGTAAATTCAATCGGGCGCTGGATGCGAAAAGGCAGATCGGCTCGACGTTTAAGCCTTTCGTGTATGCGGCGGCGTTTGAGAAAGGGATGACGCCTTCCACTTTAATCTCCGACGAGGCGATCGGGCGGGGCGAAATCGCGGGAGCGCCGAATTGGACCCCGGACAATTCGGACGACAAGTATGGCGGTATGCTACCCGCGGAAGACGGGCTCATCCGCTCGCGCAACACGATGACAGTCCGGGTGGGAGCGCGCGCTGGGCTTGAGGCGGTGCAAAAGGTCGCGACTGCTGTGGGGCTGGAAGAAATGCCGCTGGCCCCTGTGTCTTATATCGGGACATTCGGAGCGACGCTGAAGGACTTGGCCACGGCGTATTCGGTGCTGGCGAATGACGGAGTGCGGCGACAGAGCTACATCATTGAGCGCATCGACAACGCAGAGGGCGAAGTGCTTTACCGGGCATCGCACGTGAAGATCGCCGCACTATCCGCAGACGTGGCACGAATGACGACGGGAGTGCTGGCAAAGGTCTTCGAGCGAGGAACGGCGTCCGCTGCGAAGGATTTGGGGTGGAAGTTCCCCGCTGCGGGAAAGACGGGGACGACAAATGATTATCACGATGCGTGGTTCGTGGGATACACGCCGAGTCTGACGTGCGGGGTATGGGTCGGCCTAGATAAGCCGGCGACCATCGTCCCAAAAGGATACGGTGCGACTTTAGCGCTTCCCGTGTGGGTGGATGTGATGAAGCGCGCGGATGCCGATCGTTACCCGGCGCAAGGATTTAAGCCGAGCGAGGGGCGACGCGGAGATTTCGTGCAGGCGAAAAAAGAAGGCGCTCCCGACGAGGGCGGTTTGCGCAAACCGGAGGCAAAACCAGAGCCGGGATTGTTGCGCTCATTTCGCCAGTTTTTCGGCGGGAACTGAGATTGCAACACGGTGCGTCAAGTTTTCATCCGCAGATTACAGAAAAATCTTTAATCAGAAATCCCGGAAAAATGTTACTTTTATGCAAATTAGTTGATTGATTTTTCCCGAAGAGATCACGAAAACCCGCTCCCGTTTTCACCTGCAGCAATCAAAACCCGTTACACCATTATTTTCCACCCGTGAGCTTTCACCGACTAGACCGATTTGAGATGAAGTTCGTCATCGACGCTGATACACGCGCTCGATTGATGGAAACCCTCGAACCTGAACTCTGCGCTGACGCCAATGCAGATGAGACGGCGTATTACCCCATCGTCTCGCTCTACTACGACAACGCGGAACGTGACTGCTATTGGGAGAAAGTGCAGGGGTCCAAAAATCGTAGGAAGTTCCGTGTCCGTGTCTATGGCAGCAACGGCGGCAAAATCCCGCCGACCGTCTTTATCGAAGTGAAGCACAAGCAGGAAGGCCGTGGAGTAAAGCGCCGCGTTCGGATGCCGCTGGAAGCCGCCTTGCTCGTGGGGCAAGGAACGATGCCCGAGATTCCGCTGAGCCCTGTGGACCGGCGGACTTGCGAAGAGATCATCAATGATTTGGTGATTCGGCGTGGCTTCCGGCCCTGCATGACGATGCGCTACGATCGCCGCGCCTATGCCTCGAAAGACCCAACGAGCGACCTGCGCGTCACTTTCGACACAGGAATCGCGTACCGCCTCGATAACCTAGACCCGACGCCGGACGACCAGCGTTTTCTCCCGGAAAACTACATGTATCCGGCAGAGACATCCGTTTTGGAGGTCAAAATCACGGGAACGATTCCCTACAGTCTCAGCGTATTGCTCGCACGGACTGGCTGCAAACTACAGAGCCACTCCAAGTACTGCAATGCGCTCGAACGGAGCGACCCCGTGCTCCGCGCGATGCTCGCCCCGAACTGGAGAAAACCACTTCCTGCGGAACCCAACCTCATTACCGCGCCAGACGGAGTTTTAATTCCATCTGTCGGCTAAGGCCGCGCCCATTCAACCCGATTAGTTACTCTATAATAATGCTGCAATCCATACTACCAACACTCGCCGCTGCGGCTTCCAACGCCACGCCGGAAGACATCGAACCAGAAAAACTCGGACCCCTTCTCAGAGTCCTTCACGACATGGGCCTAAACGGCATCGTGACTTTCTTCCACGACACGCTGAATTTCAAAGCGGCGGACGCAGGACTGCCGGAGATTCTTTTCGCGATCTTCCTATCCTTCATGCTCAATGCGCTCATCGCAGCGGTCTATCGCTCCACGTTCCGTGGTGCCAAGCTCTCGCAGGACTACGTCCATACGCTGATGATTCTCGGAGTCGTAGTGACGGCGATCATCATGGTCGTGCGGTTCGGCGATAAGGATAAAGCACAGGCGACGGCATTCGGTATGTTTGCCGCATTCTCGATTATTCGATTCCGCGCCACAGTCAGTGAGACTCGCGACATCGGCTTCATCTTCCTCGCCATGGCGACCGGCCTCGCAGTCGGTGCTCGCCAATACGGCATGGCGGTTGCGACGACGCCCGTGATCGCCGCAATTATCTACTACTTTTCCCGTGGTAACTGGTTCGCGCCAAACCGCGCCAGCCACTTTTTACGCATTCGTGTCACAAATGACATCAACTACGATGTTGCATTTGAGGCAGTCTTCAACAAGTTCCTCGAGAAGCACGACATCATCTCGGTGGAATCCATTCAGGCCGGAATGATGACGGAGATTCGCTATAACATTTGCCTTAAACCAGAACACCAAGCCGGAGAACTCGTCGCAGCCATCCAACAGGTCAACGGTAACAACCGCGTCCTGCTCACCTCCACCGCTCCGAACCGCACACTCGGCACAGACTAGAACCATGAAAATTACACCGTCCGCCACAATGCCCCGCCGCCAGTCGGCGTTCACCTTGATGGAGATATTGGTCGTCATCGCGATCATTATCGTCATCGCCGCCATCGCGTTGCCTGTCTTCGCCAAACTCAAAGCGAATTCAAACAAAGCAGTCGCCTTGGCTATCATGAAGAACCTCGGTAGCGCAGCCGCAACTTACGCGGGACAGCACGATGGGCTTTTGCCTGATGAAGATGCCTCCGGGAAGGAAGACTGGGGCACCATGACCACTCCCGACCAGCAGAAGGCGTGGTACAATGCGCTTCCCAAGCAAATGGGAGCAAAATCGCCAGCCGACTATGTGCAAGAGGGGCGCACTGCGGCCTTCTACACCAAGGAGAATATCCTTTGGCTACCTGGTGCCCATTATCCTGAAATGAAAAAGGCGCAAAAGCCGCTCTTCGCGATTGCGATCAATGGCAAACTCCAACGGAAGGATAAGGACGACAAGAAAAACGAGGTTCGGCTTCAAGCCATCACGAACCCAAGTCGGACTGTGATCTTCCTTGAGCAAGGTCTCCCCGGCGAAGAACGCGCCCACGAGACCATCTCTAAGAAAGATTATGACGGAGCCCCAAAAGGCAACGCCAAGTCCTTCGTCGCCCGCTACACGAGCAAAGGAGTCATCTCCTTCCTCGATGGATCTGCACGTGAGGTCGCGGGGAAGGACCTGCTCGATTCCACGGGGAAAATCATCTGGGCCGCCGATGCAGATACGAATCAGTCCACGATTCTTTGGACGACGGACCCGAAAAGCGACCCGAACGGCAAAGCTGGCGGAGCGCCTGCCGCGAAGTAAGGCGTAATCGTAAAACTCACCCATCAGGGCGATTCGACATCTGTCGGATCGCGCTGATTTTTTGCCTTCATAAAATGCGGTCCCTTCTCCGCAGAATCGGCTTGCGACAGGCCGGAATCCGCAGAACTGTCGCTCCATCCCCCACGCCGCTCCTTGCCATGAAAACACACCTACTCCGGATATTCGCATTCTTTGCTCTCGCCCTCGCTCTACGGGCGGGTAACGCGACTTACAACTCGTCCGTCTCCGCAGATGCGCCCATCGCGTTCTGGTCGTTCGATGAAACCACCGGGACGACAGCAGCCGACTCGGCGGGTGTTGCGCAGAATGGCATCTACGAAAACTGCACGCTGGGGCAGACGAGCGCGTTTGCGAACCTTGGGACTTGTGCGCTCTTCAACGGCACCAACTCGCGCGTGCGGATGCCTGCGGATGCGGCGTTCAATCTCGGGGCGGGGGATTTCTCGGTGGAGCTTTGGTACAAGACGACGGTCACAGGCCGTGGGGACATGTTCAATTTTAAGAACTCGATCGACTTCGGGGTTTTTGCGAACAGCGCGGGCGCGGGTGACATCGGCGGCTGGCACAACGGGACGCTTCCGAACTTCAATACGACGACGAATGCGTGGCATCATGTCGTTTACGTTCGTCAGGCCAACACCATCACCCTTTACCTCGATGGCGCTGCAAAAACGTCGGCTGCGGACTCAGTGTCGATGTCGGCAAATACGGACATTGTCATTGGTGCAAACATCAACGCCCTTTGGTTCACTGGGAATATCGACGAGGTCGCCTACTATGGCACTGCGCTGAGTGCGGCGCGGATTTCGGCTCATTATGCGGCGGCGACTACGACCAATCCCAATGCGCCGATCGTCACGACTTCGGCGGCCACGGGTATCACTTCGAGCGGCGCGACAATCGGCGGGGCGTTCACGCAAGTCGGTTCGCCGGACCCGACGGTCACGATGTATTACGGGCTCACCAATGGCGGCAGCGTTCCCGCGAATTGGACCAATAACGTCGCGCTCGGCACGCGCAACTCGGCGTTCACTACGAACATCACGGGGCTCACAGCGGCGACGCAGTATTACTTTATCGCACGGGCGCAAAATGCCAGCGGTGACAGCTACGGCCTGCCTGCGGGAACTTTCACGACGGCAAATGGAGCGCCGACGGTTGCAAATATCGCGGCGACAAACGTGGTCGCGTCCGGAGCAATCATCGGCGGACAGATTGTCGCGACCGGCGGGCTGACGCCGAATCTCACGCTTTACTACGGCCCGGCGGATGGCGGGACCACGCCGGGCTCGTGGGCGAGCAGCGTGAATCTCGGCGCGGTGGCGACATCGGCGACAACGACGCTCACCGGCCTCACCATTAACACCCCGTATTTCTTCCGCGCCTTCGCGACACACGCTGGCGGAAGCGCATGGGCTCCGTCTTCGGCGACGTTCACCACGCCGAACGCGACGCCGCCTGCGCTCACGACTGACGCAGCCACGGACGTGAACGGCTTTTCGGCAACGATGCGCGGAACGGTGACGAGCATCGGCAATGACCCGCCGGTCGTGAAGTTTTACTACGGCACGACTGATGGAGGAAACACGGCGGGTTCGTGGACTTCAAACATCACGCTCCCCGGCACACAGACCGCCGCATTTGCAAAAGCACTCAGCGGACTCGCGGCGAACACCACATATTTTTACCGCGCGCAGGCGACAAATGCGGCGGGCACCGTGTGGGCCTCGGCTTCGCAAACATTCACCACGACCGCCCCGACGACGCGCACCGTGGTCATCAATGAAATCCACTATCATCCAGTGGAACTCCCCGTATTTGACGTGAACGGGAATCCGCTCATCGACCTCACGGAAGAGCAGCATGAGTTCATCGAAATCAAGAACGTCTCCGCGTCTCCCATCACCCTCACGGGCTGGAAATTCACGGCTGGTGTGGACTACGCATTCACCGCCGGGACGACGATTCCCGCAGGCGGATATTTGGTCATCGCGAAAAACCCGGCGCGCCTGCAAACCGTTTACGCTGGCCTCGCCGGCGTGCTCGGACCATTCACCGGCACGCTCACGAACGGCGGCGACACCATCACGCTGAAAGACCAGGCGAACGCCGTTGTGGACACGGTGAAATACGACCGCGAGTTCCCGTGGCCGAACAGCCCCGACGCGCTCGGCGCAGGCGACGACTTCACGCTGCTCAATTCCGCCAACTATCAATACAAAGGCCGCTCGCTCCAGCGCGTCAGCTCGAACGCAGAAGCTAACGACCCTGCGAACTGGCTCGCCTCGCCCATCGGCAGCGCACCGACTCCCGGCGCGGCAAACGCCGTTTCGCTGTCCGTGCCAAAGCCGGTGGTTGTCGCGTACAGCGCGGTGCAGCAGAGCGACGACAGTGCGACGATTCGCGCGACGCAGGTCGTTCGCGTCGCGGCGCAGTTCTCAAACACGGCGGGGCTGACTAATGTGCAGCTCGAATATTTCATCGACGCTATCGACGGCGCGACCGCCTACAGCGAGCCGCGCACCAGCGTCGCAATGACCGCGCTCGGCAACAACCAGTTCTCCGCGACAATCCCCGGTCAGGCCGATCGCAGCGTCGTTCGCTGGCGTGTGAAAGCGAACCGCGGCGACGGCGCGGAGCCCGTCTTCCCGCGCACCGACGATGCGGCCATCGTGCCCGTTGGCGTAAGCACCCGCGAGTCCTGGGCTTCGTATTTTGTACTGCCCGTCCGCACGACGACAAAGACTGCGATTTACGACGTGCTCATTTCCAACAGCGACAGCACCGACGGCCAGTTCAACGGCTACAACGGACTCGCTGCGATGAACTACAACATCACCGGGGCACCGAAACGCGTGACCGACGGCTCGATCAACGGCCTGCCTCGCGACACTCCGTATGTGGCCGCGACCGATAAACTCTGGAACGGCAGCGTGCCGTGTATTTTCGTCATCGATGGCGTCCTCCGCGACGCGCACATCCGCTACCACGGCAGCCGCTACAACCGCAACGCCGGGCGGCAATCATACAAAGTGAAGTTCCCCGACACGCAGCAGGTGAAGGGCGCAGACAGCTTTTTCGTCACCGACAAAAGCGACTACTTCAGCGTCGCGCAGGGGCTCTACTACAATATCAATCTGCCCATTTCGGAAATCAACTGGGTGGACTTTTACCTGAACGGAAACGCCGTCCTCACGCGCCTTCAACAAGGCGAATACAACGGCGACCTGCTGAGCAAATACCACAAACGAATCGCAGACCTCACGCCCGGCTCTACGAAGGAGGAAAACGGCGAGTTTTACAAAGACGTAGGAACCATCGAGGACAACGGAGAAGGTCCTTACGCACACGGCGGCGAACGACCAATCCCCGCAGGCGGACCGTGGACGCAGCTACAGCGCTACGACTGGACATTCACGCTCCAAAACAACGCGTGGAAAGGTCCGAAGCCCGTCCGCGATTTGATCGAAAATATGTGGGTGGCGCGCGCCGACAATTACCTCTCGCCGAACCCGAATATCGCCGCGCTGCGTTCCTACCTCGATGCGAATCTCGACGTGGACGCCACGCTCACGGGCCTCGCGGTTTTGAACTGGATGTGCCCGTGGGACGACACGACGCAAAACCACTTCCTGTGGAAACGCGCAAACGGGCGATGGGGCCATATCGCTTGGGACTTCGACGGCATGTTCGGGAACGGCGACACGACCAGCAGCAACTCGTGGATTTACCTCGGCGAAAACGGCACGCCTTCACCGGCGAGCAACGCACTCGGGACGGTGCTCGGCAACAATTTCCGCGGGCCAAACTGGTTCGAAGACTCCGTCTTCAAAGCCTACCGCACCGAATACAACAACAAGCTCTGGCTGCTCAATAACACCTACCTCTCCGTCGCGAATCTCCAGTCGCTCACGTATCGCGATCAAGCCGGCGCAAACGTGAGCTACTACAGCTTCATCAATGGCGTGAAAGCGAACTTCTGCGAAGAGCGCTTCCAAAGCGTGAACATCCAGACCGGCCACGCCGCAAACGGCAGCGACTTCTTCCGCCCGACATTGCCGACGCTCACCGCGCCCATCGGCGGAGTCACCGCGTTACCGCCGACCGCATTCGCCTCCAGCGCATACACGCATACGAGCGGCAACACTACCGGCGGAAATGCCCACGCGAAATCGAAGTGGGAGATCCGCAGCAGCACCGGCACTTACTTCGCGCCCGTCTTTACGACCACGAGTTCGACGAGCCTCACATCGCTCGCGATTCCGTTTAGCGAGCTCACCTTTGGCGAAACTTACTTCTGGCGCGTGACGTATATCGACGCGAGCGAGCACCCATCTTTCCCGTCGGTGGAAAACTCATTCACCTTCGGCGCCCAGCCTACGAATCAGACCTTCATCGCGTTCAATGCATCGTGGAAATACAACTACACCACCGCGTTCACGAACAACTCGTGGACGCTTCCGGCATTCGACGATAGCACTTGGACGACGGGAAATGGCGTGTTCATTCAGAACGGCGAACCGGTTCCGACGCCGGGCACTGCGGGCACCGCCCTTCCCGCGCCGGGCGCTTTGACGCCTGCGTATCGCTCTTACAATTTCCGCAAGACGTTCACGATCTCCACGAACCCGCTCACGATCTCGAATCTGCGCATCCGACATCTCATCGATGATGGCTGCGTCATTTGGATCAACGGAAACAAAGTTCACCGCTACTTCTTCAATGAGCAGGCAAACTACGCGACCACCGAGCTCACCTCGGGCGGCGGTGGGCCCGGAGAAGCCGTGCTGCAAAACGCAGACGCAATCACCAACACCGCGAACTGGGCATGGGTGGACCCGCGCCCATTCCTCGTGCAAGGCGTGAACACGATCGCCGTGGAGGTGCATCAAGTGAGCGCTTCGAGCAGTGACATGATGATGGGCTTGGAAATGACCGGCACGATTCCCGCGAACGGCAACGAAGTCACCATTAACGAAATCATCGCCAACCCCGCGACTGGCGGCACGGATGTCATCGAGCTGAAAAACGTCACCGGCGCCGCGATCAACATTGCGGGCTGGGGAATCAGCGATGACTTGCTCAATCCCACGCGCTACGTCTTCCCTGCCGGCACGAGCATCCCCGCGGGCGGCTACCTCACGGTCGCGTGCGACAGCCTCGTTACGCTCCCGGCGGACCTGCACACAGGCTTCGGCCTCGATAGCGGCGGCCAGCGGATCATCCTCACAAACGCTGGCGCGATCAAAGACTACGTCGCATTCGGACCGCAGGCGCGCGGCCTTTCGCTCGGGCGAATCGCCGACGGCACAGGCGCATTCACACTCTGCACGCCGACAATTGGCGCGACGAATAACGCCGTCGTTTCGCTCGGCTCCACCGCCAATCTCCGCATGAACGAATGGATGGCTCAGCCCGCGCATGGCGACGATTGGTTCGAGATTTACAACAGCGACTCCCTGCCCGTGAACATCAGCGGCCTGTGGCTCAGCGACACGCCCAGCACGCCGAAGATCACCCAGATTCCTCCGTTCAGCTACATCGCAGCAAAGGGCTTCTCCGACTTCCAGGCCGACGGCAAAAACGACGGCGGCAACCACGTCAATTTCAAGCTCAGCGCAGGCGGCGACAACCTCGTCATTTCCAACACCGCAGGCACCGCAGCCATCGACACCCTCGCCATCACCAGCGGCGGCAGCGACATCTCCCGCGGTCGTTTTCCAAATGGCAGCGCGACCCTCGCGAACTTCCCGTTCACCGATTCGCGCGGCGAGAGCAACTGGCTGCAAACGCCCGTCGTCATCAACGAAGCGCTCACGAATTCCGTTCTCCCGCTCACCGATGAAATCGAGCTCTACAACCCGACCGGCACCGCCGTGGACATTTCCGGTTGGTGGCTCAGCGATGACGCATCCGCACCGCAAAAGTATGCATTCCCAAATGGCAGCACCATCGCCGCCGGCGGGTTCCTCACGGTCAACGAGGCGCAGTTCAACGTCGGCGTGGACGCATTTTCGCTCCACTCGCTTGGCGAAGAAATCGTCCTCACCGCGACGACCGGCGGCGTCCCGACCGGATACCGCGCCCGCGTGAGCTTCGGCGCGGCGGCGGACAATGTCCCGTTTGGCCGCGTGCTTACCGGCTCACCGCTGGGTTCGTACAAAGCGGAGTTCTGGCCGCTATTATCCCGCACCCCCGGCGCGGCGAATAGTGCATCGGTCGTCACGCCCGTCATCATCAACGAAATCCACTATCACCCGACCGACCTCGCCGGCCCGGTGGACAATGCCCGCGACGAATTCGTCGAGCTCCACAACCCGACTACCAGCGCCGTCGATCTCAGCGGCTGGAAACTCAAAGGCGCGAGCGACTTCATCTTCCCGAACAGCAGCACGCTTCGCGCAGGCGACTACATCGTCGTCGTCGGCTTCAACCCCGTCACCGACACCGCCACGCTCAACGCATTCCGCTCGGGGACCGGCATGGCCGCAAGCGTCCCCGTCTTCGGACCATTCACGCCGAAGCTTCCGAACGACGGCGGCGACGTCGAAATCGCACGCCCCATCGCCGCTGGAACCGTCTTCGTCAACGTGGACAAAGTCGAATACACCGACTTCGCCCCGTGGCCGCTCGCACCCGATGGCACAGGCCCATCGCTCCAACGGCTCAGCCGCGCCGTCATCGGCAACGACCCGGCAAATTGGGCATCCGCCACCGCCACACCCGGCGCGGTGAATACCGGCGAGTCCGTGATCGCCGACAACGACGGCGACGGAATGCCGAACACGTACGAAGATGCCAACGGCCTCAACAAATTCGTAAACGACGCGAACGGCGACAACGACGGCGACGGCCAAAGCAACCTCGCTGAATACCTCGCGGGAACGAACCCCAACAACGCAGCCGACCGTTTCATCATCACCAGCGTCGTCAAAGCGGGCGGCCCCGGCTTCGTCCTCACATTCCCCGCGAAAGCCGGGAAAACGTACACCATTCAATATAAAAACGCGCTTACCGACGCAACGTGGTCCGCGCTGACAAACATCCCCGCAACCGGCGCCGACGCACCATCACAATACACCGACCCCACCGCCCTGCCGACGCGCTTCTACCGAATCATCACGCCGCAGCAGTGACGAACTGCAATCCGCGTCCCGTCGGCGCGGCAATCAGCTCGCATCGGTAGAGCGACGCCGAGGGGGCGGTTGACGGCGATGGGGCAGAAGTGGCTGGCGCGGATGGCGGCGAAATAACCTTTTGCCGTGGCACCGGAGTTGCGGTAGAAGAGGTGACTTTTATGGGCCTTATCCGCAACATCTTCTGGGTCGCTTTTTTTCTCGCTGCCACTTTCGCGTTCATCGTGTTGTTTGAGCATGGTCCTTCGAACTTTGCAGAAAATGCGAAGAAGGAAGCCGTCCAGATACCGGTGGTTTTCGGAATGAAGGCCAAGCCTGATCCGAAAAAGGACGCGAAAAAGCTTTAGTATCGGACATCTTGTCAGGAAATTTTGGTTCCCTGAAAAACCTTGCCGGAATACTCCGGAAGGAGTTTCGTCGTTTTGCGCTCGCAAAAATGGCATTGCATTTGCTTAAAAATCAGGTGCGCTAGAAACGTCCTCTTTTAAGGGGAAATTCAACAACAACCGCGGTCCGTTTTGCGCAGACCGCACAAAAAAAGACATCAACAACAACAACAATGGCAAAGTACAAACTAGAATACGTGTGGCTCGACGGCTACGAGCCCACTCCAAACCTCCGCAGTAAGACTCAGATTAAAGAGTTCGCGGAATTCCCGACACTCGAACAACTCCCGATGTGGGGCTTTGACGGCAGCTCGACTCGCCAAGCCGAAGGCCGCAGCTCCGACTGTATGCTCAAGCCTGTCGCCGTGTATCCCGATGCGACCCGCATCAACGGCGTGCTCGTGATGTGCGAAGTCATGCAGCCGGATGGAGTGACACCGCATGCCAGCAATGGCCGCGCGACGATCCTCGACGACGAAGGGACATGGTTTGGCTTTGAGCAGGAGTATTTCCTCTACCAAGACGGAATCCCGCTCGGCTTCCCGAAGGGCGGCTATCCTTACCCGCAGGGCAAATACTACACGGGCGTCGGCTTTGACGCTGTGGGCGACATCGCCCGCGAGATCGTGGAAGAGCATCTCGACCTGTGCCTCGAAGCAGGCATCAACCACGAAGGCATCAACGCCGAAGTGGCGAAGGGCCAGTGGGAATTCCAAATCTTCGGCAAAGGCTCCAAGCGCGCCGCTGACGAAGTGTGGATGGCCCGCTACATCCTTCTCCGCCTCTGCGAATCCTATCGCGTGGATGTCGTGTGGCACTGCAAGCCGCTCGGCCTCGATGTGGACTGGAACGGCTCGGGAATGCACTGCAACTTCTCCACGACCCATATGCGCGAAGTCGGCGGACAGGCTTACTTTGAGGCGCTCATGGCTGCGTTCGATAAATACAAAAACGAGCACATTGCCGTCTATGGCCCGAACAATCACCTCCGACTCACCGGCCTGCACGAGACGCAAGCCATTGATAAATTCAACTACGGCATCGCGAACCGTGGCGCGTCCATCCGCGTCCCGCACAGCTTCGTGAACAACGGCTACAAGGGCTACCTTGAGGACCGTCGTCCGAACTCCGAAGGCGATCCGTATAAGATCGCTGGCCGGGTTCTCCAGACGATCCAGACCGTCCCGACGAAGTAACTTTCGCCGCGAGAAATAACTCACAGAAACGCCGTCCCGCACTATGCGGGACGGCGTTTTCTTTCTTTCGCCCTGTCTTCTCGCTGGCATAGGAGTGGCTTGGCGCATTAGCGCACAAACCGATGAGCTTTCAGCAACCACTCACTTTTGAACCACACTACATGGACCGCGTGTGGGGAGGCCGCAGCCTCGAAACCAAACTGCACCGCAAACTACCCGCCGACCGACCCATCGGCGAGAGCTGGGAACTCGTCGATCGCGAGGAGGTGCAGAGCGTCGTCAACCACGGCGATCTCGCCGGCACGACGCTCCACGAACTGTGGGAGAACATGCGCGAATTGGTCTTCGGCGAAGGACTGCCGGATGCGCCACGCTTCCCGCTTTTAGCAAAACTCCTCGACGCTCGCGACACGCTCTCCGTCCAAGTCCACCCGCCTGCGCACAAAGCCGAAGAACTGAAGGGAGATCCAAAAACCGAGATGTGGTTTCTCCTCGATGCCGATCCTGATGCGGTGCTCTACGCGGGGTTCAAAAACGGAGTGACGCAGCAGAGCCTCGAAGCGGCTTTGTCCACTGGAAATGTCGAGAGCATGCTGCACAAAATCCCCGTCCATGCGGGCGACGCGATGTTCATCCCCAGTGGGCGCTGTCACGCAATCGGTGCGGGTTGCTTCATGGTCGAAATCCAGCAAAACAGTGATACGACGTACCGTGTGTTCGACTGGAATCGCACGGGCCTCGATGGAAAGCCGCGCGAACTCCATGTGCCGCAGTCGCTCGCCTCCATCGACTTTACGGACCATGAACCAGGGCTCGCGCAGCAAGTGGGCGAGACCATCGTACGGTGCCCGCTTTTCCAAGTGGACTGCTGGAATCTGCACGTCCCACGGGCCGACCCCTCGAAGCGCGGGGTAATCTTTACCGTCCTAACCGGCGAAGTCGTCTGCGCCGGGCGCACCTTCCGCGCGGGCGATTTCTTTTTGCTCCCCGCCGCCGCCGAAGATCGCGCGCTTGTGCCGACAGAATCGGGCACCGCCGTCCTCCGCACGACCATTCCCTAAATTTGCGGCGCCCTACTGGCTTCGCAGGTCCGTCATCATCTTATCGATGTCCCGGGCTGCTTTGCCGATGTCTTTGAATCGGTCCAACTTTGGGTCGCCGACTGGATAGCTGGCTGGGTTTTCCAATTGCTCCTTTTTCAAGAGCTTGCGGGCTTCGAGGTTGGGGTTTGTGTAGGGGAAGTCTTTGGAGATGAGTTTGCTGACGTCCGGCTTGAGGATGTAGTTGATGAACTTCATCGCTGCGTCCTTGTGCGGTGCGCCTTTAGGGATGCAAAGACTGTCCACAAATTGATGCGCCCCCTCGGCGGGTAGGACGTATTGGAACTTCCCACCGCCCTTGTTTGCCTCCCAAAGCAGCGCTGCTTCCCCGCTCCAGACGATGCCGAGATCGACGTCGCCTTTGAGGAACTTCGTCTTTGGGCTATCCGAGTCGTAGGCTTTCACTTGCTTGAGCCAGCCTTTGATGATCGGCTTCGTCTTCGCGAGATTTTCAGCCGTGATGTCGTTAATCGGCAAGCCCAGCGTAGCCAGAGCCCAAGAGACGATTTCGCGGTTGTCGTCGAGGACGACAATGCGCTTCTTGTATTTCCCATTAAAGACATCCGCGTAGCCCTTGATCTCTTCTTTGACCTTGGCCGTATTCACCACGATGCCGACGGTACCGATCATCCACGGGACGCTGAATTTGTTGCCCGGATCGTGTTCGAGGTTCAGGGATTTCGGGTCGAGGTTTTTGAAGTTCTCCAGCGCGGCGGAGTCGATGGGTTCTAACTGGGCCTGTTTAATGAGGGACTCGACGACGTATTCACTCGGCTGGATGACGTCGTATTTCGCCCCGCCCGCGAGGAGCTTCGCCAGCATCTTTTCGTTCGTGTCGTAGTTCTCCACGTTCACTTTGATCCCAGTCTCTTTTTCAAAGCCCTTGATGACTCCCTCGGGGACGTATTCCGACCAACAGAAAAGGTTGAGCACCGGTTTCGCGTTCTGCGCCTGGGCTGTGGATGCGATGACGCTGAGGGCGGCGGTTGTGATGAGGGTTGCGATTATTCGGCGGCGGGTTTGCATAATATGGTTTTTTGTTTCGGGGAGTTTACTTTCATGGGTTGTGTGGGCTCAATGACAAAAAACGGTGCATACGGTCGGTCTTCTCATTCCGGCCGATAGGCGATGGAGCATCTTGACGCGGATAATGACTCCGCGCTTGCTCCGGACGGAGATGCTCGCTACCTCCCCGCGCCCACATTTTCTATGAGCACCGAGCGCCGCAAACCATTTCCATTCGATCAATTTGAACCTGCTTGGCAGCGCGTATGGGAGGAGCGCCAGACTTTCCACGTCGGCAATCCGGGGGAGCCGGGGTTCGATGCGCGGAAGCCGAAATACTACGTGCTCGATATGTTCCCGTATCCGAGCGGCTCGGGGCTGCACGTCGGGCATCCAGAGGGTTACACGGCTACGGACATCATCGGGCGCTTTAAGAAGATGAGCGGGTTCAACGTGCTGCATCCGATGGGGTGGGATGCGTTCGGGCTGCCTGCGGAGCAGTATGCGATCAAAACCGGGCAGCATCCGCGTGCGACGACGGAGGCGAATATCGCGACGTTTAAGCGGCAGTTGCAGGCGATTGGCTTTGGCTACGATTGGCAGCGGGAGGTGAATACGACGGACCCTGGGTACTTTAAATGGACGCAGTGGATTTTCCTCCAGCTCTACAATGCGTGGCTGAACCCGGCGACGAATCGCGCGGAGCACGTCTCCACTTACACGGGCGACGATGTGGACAGCGTGCGGCTGGCGTATATCTCGCACGCGCCGGTGAATTGGTGCCCGGAGCTGGGGACGGTGCTGGCGAATGAGGAGGTGGTGGATGGGAAAAGTGAGGTGGGCGGATTTGCCGTGGAGCGCCGCCCGATGCGGCAGTGGATGCTGCGGATTACGGCGTTTGCGCAGCGGCTCATTGATGAGCTGGACGGGCTGGATTGGCCGGAGAGCATCAAGCTGCATCAGCGGAATTGGATCGGGCGGAGTGAGGGGGCGTTGGTGGATTTCAAAATGACGAATGACGGAATGACGAATGACGATGATCGCGTCATCACCGTTTTCACCACCCGCCCCGACACGCTTTACGGCGCGACTTACATGGTGCTCGCGCCGGAGCATTCGCTGGTGGATGTGATTTCTACGGCTGATCAAAAGGCGGCGATCGACGCGTATCGCAAGGCGACGGGCGGGAAGAGCGACCTTGAGCGCACGGAGCTGGCGAAGGAAAAGACGGGCGTCTTTACCGGAGCGTTTGCGATCAATCCGGTGAGCGGCGAGCGCATCCCCGTGTGGATTGCGGACTATGTGCTGACGGGCTACGGCACGGGCGCAATCATGGCGGTGCCTGCGCACGATGAGCGGGATTGGGAGTTTGCGAAGAAGTTTGCCCTGCCCATCCGCGAGGTGGTGGCAAAGGAAGCGCGCATCGGTTTTGGCAATAAGGCGGCGTGCGATACCGAGCCGCTCGAAGTTTTCACCGACGAAGGTTTCGCGGTGAATAGCGGTCCGCTTGACGGGCTCTCGACCGCTGATGCGAAGGCGGAGATCATTTCTCGTTTGGAGCAGCAGGGGATTGGGAAACGCCGCATTCAATTTAAGCTCCGCGACTGGCTCTTCTCGCGCCAACGCTATTGGGGCGAGCCTTTTCCCATCGTCTGGGAGAACGGCAAACATCGTGCGCTCGACGAAAGCGAACTCCCGCTGTTGCCGCCGGAGCTGCTGGACTTCAAACCCACCGGCACACCCGAGCCGCCGCTCTCGAAAGCGACCGATTGGGTGCGCTACAGCGACACCGCGACGCGCGAGCTGAACACGATGCCGCAGTGGGCAGGCTCGTGCTGGTACTACTTGCGATACATCGACAACAAAAACACCGAGCGCTTCGTCGGCGCGGAGGCCGAGCGTTACTGGACGACGGGCTGCGTCTCTCAACTCTCAGCTCTCAACTCTCAACTCCCGCACGGCGGCGTTGACCTTTACGTGGGCGGTACCGAGCACGCCGTATTGCATCTGCTTTACGCGCGGTTCTGGCACAAGGTGCTCTTTGATCTCGGCCATGCCTCCACGCCGGAGCCGTTCCAGCGGCTGGTGAATCAAGGGCTCATCCTCGGCGAGGACGGGCAGAAGATGTCGAAGTCGCGCGGCAACGTCGTGAACCCGGACGACGTCATCAAGGAATACGGCGCCGACGCGCTGCGGCTCTACGAAATGTTCATGGGCCCGCTCGAAGCCACGAAGCCGTGGAGCATGAGCGGCGTGGAAGGCGTGTTCCGTTTCCTCGCCCGCGTATGGCGGCTGGTCATGGAGGAAAACGCGGAAGGCGAATGGCTCCCGTCCACCGCGCTGCAAGACATCCCGATGGACAAAGCGACGGCAAAGGTCGTCCACGCGACGATCAAGAAAGTCGGCGAAGACATCGAAGCGCTCAGCTTTAACACCGCCATCTCGCAAATGATGGTCTGCACCAACGCGCTCACGTCGGCAAACCCGCGGTCGCGCGAAGCCGTGCGTCTGCTGGTGACCATCCTCGGTCCATTCGCGCCGCACTTGGCCGAAGAACTTTGGGAACGCACCGGCGGAACCGGCCTCGCCGCCGACCAGCCGTGGCCGAGCTACGATCCTGCGCTGCTCATCGAGGACGAAATCGAGATGCCTGTGCAAGTGAACGGCAAGCTCCGCGAAAAGATCGTGGTGAAAAAAGACGCCACGCAGCCCGAGATCGAAGCCATCGCGAAAGCCGCGCCGAAAGTCGCCGAAGCCATCGCGGGCAAGGAAATCAAGAAGCTCATCGTTGTCCCCGGACGGCTGGTGAATATCGTGGTCGGGTAAGTCGCTCAGATCGAATGTATCGGAAATCTGCGCAATCTGCGTAATCTGCGGACACAAACCTGACTCCGCCATGTCCGACTACGCCGTTAAGAAAACCAACATCCTTCGCCGCCTCATTCCGTTTGGGCTTGGCGAGATCAAGCCGCAGCATATCCGCGACACGCTCAAGGTCGTCTGGAAAAACCGCGACAACCTGCCGTATGCGTACGACGTCATCACGAAAGGTGTGTGCGACGGCTGCGCGCTGGGCGTCGCGGGGCTCTACGACTGGACCATCAAGGGCCCGCACATCTGCCTCACGCGGCTGAACCTCCTTCGCCTCAACACCATGCCCGCGCTCGACCACCGGTTGCTCGCCGACGTGGAGCCGCTGAAGAAGCTCCGCAACGACGAGCTCCGCGAAATGGGACGCCTCGCGTATCCGATGCTCCGCGAGCGGGGAGACAAGGGCTTCCGGCGCATCTCGTGGGATGAGGCAAACGAGCGCATGGCCCGCAGAATCCGCGCCGCTGCGCCGAAGCGCACCGCCTTTTTCATCACCTCGCGCGGCGTCACGAACGAGATCTATTACATGGCGCAAAAGGTCGCGCGCTTCCTCGGCACGAACCACATCGACAACGCCGCGCGCCTTTGCCACAGCCCGTCGGGAGCTGCCATGAAGGCCACGCTCGGCGTCGGTGCGAGCACGTGCTCCTACAAGGATTGGTATGGCACCGACATGCTCGTCTTCTTCGGCAGCAACCCCGCGAACGACCAGCCGCTCTCCACGAAATACATCCACGAGGCCAAAAAACTCGGCACCAAAGTCATCCTCGTCAATCCGCTCCTCGAGCCGGGCATGAAGCGCTACTGGGTGCCCTCCACGCCGAGCAGCGCGCTCTTCGGCACGGACATCGCGGACTACTGGTTCCCCGTCGCGCAGGGCGGCGACATCGCATTCATCTACGGCGTGTTGAAATCGGCCATCGGCATGGGCTGGATCGACGAAAAGTTCCTCGCCGAGCGCTGCAACGGCTGGCCGGCGGTGCGCGCAAAGATCGAGTCGCTCGACTGGCCCGCGCTGGAAAAGCAGGCCGGGCTCCCGAAGAACAGCATGGAAGAATTCGCCCGCATGATGCACGCCGCGAAGACCGGCATCTTCATCTGGAGCATGGGCATCACCCAGCACCCGCACGGTGCCGACGGCGTGCAAATGATCCTCAACCTCGCACTCACACGCGGCTGGGTCGGGCGGGACAAATGCGGCGTCATGCCCATCCGCGGACACAGCTCGGTACAAGGCGGCGCGGAGATGGGCGCGTATTGCACCGCGTTCCCCGGAGTCAAAGCAGTGAACGCCGCAAACGCCGAGGCCCTTTCAAAAGAATACGGCTTCGAAGTCCCCTCATGGCCCGGCATGACCGCCGTCGATATGGTCGATGCATGCGGTCGCGGCGAACTCGACTTCTTCTACTGCCTCGGCGGCAATTTCCTCCGCACACTCCCCGAGCCCGCATACGTCGCACGCGCCATGGAAAACGTCCCCATGCGCGTCCACCAGGACATCATCCTCACCGACCAAATGTTCATCGAAGCCCGCGGCGAAGTCCTCCTTCTCCCCGCAAAGACCCGATACGAGCAGGACGACGGCGGCACCGAAACCAGCACCGAACGACGCGTCATGTTCTCCCCCGAAATCCCGCGTCAAGTCGGCGAATGCCGTGCCGAATGGAAAATCCTCCGCGACCTCGCCGCCGCAGCCTATCCCGAGCGCGCCGACAAACTCGGCTGCGAGACCGGATGGAAAATGCGCGACGAAATCGCCCGCGTCGTTCCCTTCTACGACGGCGTCCAGCACCTGCGCAAAACCGGCGACGCCTTCCAATACGGCGGCCCGCATCTTTGTGCAGACGGCCACTTCGAGACCGCCGACGGCAAAGCCAATCTCCGCCCCGTCGAACTCCCGCCCGAGCACGGCCCCGGCTTCCACGTCAGCACCCGGCGCGGCAAACAGTTCAACACACTCATCTACGCCGAGACCGACCCGCTCACCGGCGCCGACCGCGACGCCATCTTCATGGCCCCCGCCGACGCCGAGCGCCACGGCCTCGTCCAAAACCAGCGCATCGCCCTCGTCAACGATCTCGGCCGCTACGAAGGCCGCGTCTTCCTCGCCGAACTCGCCCCCGGCAACCTCCAAGTCCTATGGCCCGAAGGAAACATCATCATCCGCCGCGGCGTAGTCGATGCCGGCGGCGGCGTCCCCGATTACAATGCGATGGCGCGGATTGAGACAGTGGAGGACTAAAAGCAGCCTTTCAACCTTACGCTAGATTGACCACTGACATGCCCACCTCGCATCCATCGCCCCGCAAACGGAACATCTCCAGATGGCTGCTAATCATCGTTGTAGGAATGCTGGGATGGGGCGGATGGCGAGAATACTCATTTTGCTCCGCGCTTAGACAAGCAAAAGCGCTCGGGTGGAGGGTTGAATACATTCCGTCTGACCCGCTTGGTTCCATTAAGAAGAACTGGAGGGCAACGTTCAAAAGGGCGACTTGGATGAGTTTTGTGGAAGTAGTGGACATCCCAGACAACCCGCCGGTTCCACCCGATCTCGCGATTGTCGTTAAATTAAATCCGCGCGCACTGTTTATTCGTGATGCTGAGAAAATCCGTGACCTCTCAGCGCTCAATCGACTTTCGAGGATAGAAGACCTCCGTATTTTTGAAGGCACTCAACTTACAGATGTCGATTGGATTAAGGGCTTTTCCCGATTGAAGTCATTGGACTTGAGTCGTTGTAACGAGATCAAAAGTATCGACTCACTGAGGGGGCTTTCTGCGCTCAGGGAATTGAGTCTCGCGCACTGCTACCAACTCACACATCTCGACGCTCTAACCGATCTGAAAGCACTTGAGAAAGTGGAGATCATCCACTGCTGGAAGATTTCAAACGTGGATGGGCTCATGAAATTGAATCCACGATGCAGAATTTTCCTTTACGAGCCAAAAGGGCTTCCAAAAGAGAGAATAGCCGCACTGAAGGCCGCTTTCCCAAATGCGGAAATTAGAGAGTCTCCATGAAAGTTCAGCGTTCACCCGTTAAGAGCCCGCGACACGATTGCGATAGGCGACCTTGTAGTGCGGTGGCAAGCGAGGAACGAGCGCGACACCGCCTTGTCAGCGCCGCGCTGTTCTGCGGGCGCATGTGGCTTTCTCGGTGGTCGCGGGCGTTCGATATTCGCACCATCGTTCGCCTTGCGAAGGCGGCGTGGCGCTCGTTCCTCGCTTCCCGCCGCACTACAAGGTCGCGCAATGCCTTCTACGGTGTCGGCGGTGTCGGCGCGGGATCTTCGTCTTCGGGCGCGGCGGGGTTTTCCAGCAGGTGTTGCGGGAAGAGCAGGGCGGCGCGGTCGAGTTGGCCGGGCCATTTTTTCGCGCAAGTCAAGAGGTTGTCGAAGAGCTGGGCGCGGAGGGCTTTTGCGGCGGTTTTGGCGTCGTTGAGGGCGGTATGGCGTCCGGCTTTTCCGGTATTGCTGCTGCCATAGATGAGCTCCCATTGGGTGCGCAGAGTGTCCACCATATTGCGCGGGGTGCTGCTGAGTTCGGCTTGGTTGGCGTTGAGCGCGTCGAAGAGGGCGTCGAGTTTTGGGTCGAGTAGCGCGTCTTCGCACGAGCTGAAAATCCCTGCGCCTTCGGGGAATATCTCGTCGTTCTTTGCGTGCTTTTTGCCGTAGGTGGAATGCACGGCACCTTGCACTTTGCCGAGTTCTTCGACGATGTGGAGGCGGTAGTCTTCCTTGGCGTGGACGCGTGCTTTTTGGATGCCGAGCTTGAGCGTCTCGCTGCCGATTTTTGTGTTGAGCGTCGTCAAAATCGTCGTCGTTACGGTGATATTTGTGCTCAGTGTGCCATCGCCATTTTGGGCGATCATTTCCGAGAGATGGGCGATGCCAAATGTTTGGAGTTCGGCCTTGGATATTTCGGGGTCGCCGAATGGGTTGATGAAGAAGCGGACGAGGTCAATCATGGGAATGGATTTCTAGTTGTGTAGAAAGGGCGCCACAGTTTGGATGATACGCGGCGGGTGCCCGGTGCGGTTCCGCGAGTCCCGCCGACTTTTCCCGGTAAATGCCGATTTGCAATCGAAAAGTCGCGCGGCCCATTCGGAAAACTGCGAGCCATCGAAAAACTGGTTTTTGGGCCATTCGGAAACCTTCGAACCACTGGAAAACCCGTTTTTTAGCCCTTCGGAAAACTCCGAACCGCTGGGAAACCGGTTTTTGGGCTATTCGAAAAACTCAGAACGGCTGGAGAACCGGTTTTTAGGTCATTCGGAAAACGCCGAACCGATGAAAAACCGATTTTTGGGCCATTCGGAGTTTTCCGTATAAAAAAAGACACCCCTCCCGAGGGCCTCGCGTCTCTGTAGATGGCGAGTTTTAACCAGTTTCAGAGCAGATTGCTGAACATCATCCGCCGTAGAACGGTGCGGATTAACCCGTAGCTCGACATTCTAATGTCGAGAAAGCCGCGACTCGCCATTGGAATGTCGAGCTACGACGCGAGTCCTCTGCGCCGAAGGAAACGCCATCATCTGCCGCAGAACGGTGCGGATTAACCCGTAGCTGCGTAAGAGATGGAAGCCGAGATGTCGTCTAATTGAAGCGATGGGGAGAGGCCCGCCGCAAGATGATCGAGAACGACTGATCCCATGATGCGCGTGCCGGAGATACACGCTTGCCCGTGGCAGATGTTTGAAGCGACGGAGATGTGTTGAGTCCAGTTCATGCGGGGGAAGGTGGATGGGCGGACCGCTGAGTCGAGGCATTGGCGGGCTGCGGCAATGGCTGGCTTTGGAGAATATTTTGCGAACCACACCGGAGTGGCGGAAATCGCTGCGTCGTACACTGCGATGCTCGGAGACGCTGCATTCATCGGCCTCCGGGGATGATGTGAGTGTGCGTGGTGCGTCTCATTTTCCTACGATGCGGGAGGGTTCGGACAAAAAAAGATCGCACAAAATGCAGAAACCTCTTGCCGGTTTTAGAAAGTCAGTTATATCCCGCCCCTCCTTTTTCTCCGCGCTCTGGCATATAGCGAATTCGCGGTTCTGGTAACGGGCATCTTTTACGATGACTCCGTGCTGTGGACTGCGGTGAGGTATGGCCAGAACGAGTAGGGGAAGGAAAAATAATTTCGCGAAAACGAAAATTGTGATTGCCAACGCAATCGCACTCGCTAGTTTCCGCGCCCCTTCGCAGTAGATGGCTCACTCCATATCGCTGCGGAGAGTCGGTCCAAATCGTGTGCCAGTCAGGCATTCAGCTAGGGGAGACAGCAAACGTGGGAGCTGATGTCGCAAGGCATCGGCGTCCGCAAGTGGAGTGAATTAACAAACGATTTTTTTCGATGCCAACCATCAACCAGCTCGTCCGCAAAGGACGCTCAAAGGTAGAATATAAGAGCAAGTCACCAGCTCTGAAGAATTGCCCGTTCCGACGCGGCGTGTGTCTTCAGGTCATGACCCGCACGCCCAAGAAGCCGAACTCGGCTTTGCGTAAAGTTGCGAAGGTCCGTCTCACAAACGGGATCGAAGTGATTGCCTATATTCCTGGCGAGGGGCACAACCTTCAGGAGCACAGCATCGTCCTGATTCGCGGTGGTCGTGTAAAAGATCTTCCCGGTGTCCGTTATCATATCGTTCGTGGCACGCTCGACTCCCTCGGGGTGGAGGGTCGCCGCCGTTCACGCTCTAAGTATGGAGCGAAGCGTCCGAAGCCCGGCCAGCCTGACGCTGCCGCTGGTAAGAAGAAGAAGTAAACCAATTTTCCAAGAACCATGTCACGTCGTCGTCGCGTAATTCATAAAGTAGAGAAGCTGGATGCTCGTTATGGCAGCCCATTGGTGGCTCGCCTCATCGGCACCATCATGTTGAGCGGTCAACGCTCGCTCGCCGAGCGCGTCGTCTATGCCGCTATCGAAGAGAGCCGCCAGAACAGCGAAGCAATCGACCCGCTTGAGACACTAAATAAGGCTGTCGAGAATGTTCGCCCTCGTCTTGAGACGAAGAGCCGCCGTGTCGGTGGTGCTACTTATCAAGTCCCGATGGAAGTCGCTCCGGGCCGTGGTCAAGCACTGGCTCTCCGCTGGATTGTTACCTTCGCCCAGAAACGCAAAGGGAGCTTCAAGAAAGCTCTCGCCAACGAACTCAAGGAAGCCGCGCTCGCTCAGGGCAACGCAGTCAAGAAACGCGACGACACACACAAGATGGCGCAGGCCAACCGTGCGTTTGCTCACTTCCGATTCTAAATTTTACTCCTCTCGACGTAGTTAAGAATGTCCACCAATCTAAATAGTCCAGACCGCGCATACCCCCTTGAAAAGACGCGGAACATCGGTATCGCCGCTCACATTGATGCAGGCAAGACCACGCTGACCGAGCGTATCCTTTTTTACACCGGCATGATCCACAAGATCGGCGAAGTGCATGAGGGAACGACCGTGACGGACTGGATGGAGCAAGAGCGTGAGCGTGGTATTACAATTACCTCGGCAGCGACGACTTGCTTTTGGGAGCAGAAGAAGCACGAAGGTGTCGTGAAGCTCTTCCAGAACCAGAAGATGCGTATCAACATCATCGACACTCCCGGTCACGTTGATTTCACGGCGGAAGTGGAGCGTTCGCTCCGCGTGCTCGACGGTGCAATCGCAGTGTTCTGTGGTGTGGCGGGTGTGCAGCCGCAATCCGAGACCGTCTGGCGCCAGGCTACGAAGTATGGTGTGCCTCGCGTCGCGTTCGTCAATAAGATGGACCGCACGGGTGCAAATTTCGCGAACGCTATCAATGATATGCGCAACAAGCTCAAGGCGAATGCCTGGCCGGTGCTCATCCCGATTGGCGCAGAAGACCAACTCAAGGGTCAGTATGATGTCATCAATCGCAAGTCGATTATCTACGTCGATGACGCTTCGATGGGCTCGAAATTTGATGTAGTGGAACCTGATGAAGCAGGAATGGCAATCATCGAAGAAGCTCGTGAAGAGCTGATCGCCGCACTTTGCGACATTGATGACGAGATGGGAACAGCTTTCCTCGAAGAGAAGCCGATCTCGATTGAGATGATTAAGTTCGCCATTCGTCGCCAGACGATTGCCAATCGCTTCATTCCTGTAGTCGGGGGCTCGGCCTTCAAGAATAAAGGCGTCCAGTTCTTGGTGGATGCAGTGATCGATTTCCTTCCTTCGCCTATCGAAATTCCAGCGCAAGAAGGTCATAACCCTGACAATCTTGAAGAGAAAATCGAGACTCCTCCGGATGACAATGCGAAGTTCATCGGCTTGGCATTCAAGCTTTGGAGCGACCCGTTTGTTGGAAAGCTCGTCTTTTTCCGCGTGTATCGCGGAAAACTCTCGAAGGGCGACACCATTTACAACCCGCGCACTCGTAAGCGTGACCGCGTCAGCCGAATCATCCAGATTCAGGCCGATAAGCGGGAAGACATTGATACTTGCTACTCGGGAGATATCGCGGCCATCGTTGGTCTGCGTAATATCACTACGGGCGACACACTTTGTGATGAAGATGTCGAAATCATGCTCGAACCACCGTCCTTCCCGGACCCGGTTATCAGCATGTCGGTCGAGCCTAAGACCAAGGTTGACCAAGAAAAGATGTCGATGGCGCTGGGCCGCCTCTCTGAAGAAGACCCGACATTCCGGGTGTTCACCAACGAAGAGACCGGTCAAACCATTATCGCCGGAATGGGCGAGCTTCACCTCGAAATCATTCGTGACCGTCTGATGCGCGAGTTTAAAGTAGAAGCCAACTCGGGCAAACCACAGATTGCCTACCGCGAAACTTGCACCAAAGCGGCGCACGGAGTCGGCAAGCTCATCAAGCAATCGGGTGGACGCGGTCAATACGGCCACGTGGAAGTGGATATTCGCCCAGCCGAGCGCGGCAAGGGACACACAGTTGAGAGCAAAGTAGTCGGCGGAACGATCCCGAAAGACTACATCCCGGCCTGCAAAAAAGGCATCGAGGAAGCTCTGCTCAACGGCATTCTTGGCGGATACCCCGTCATTGACCTCGAAGTGGACATCGTTTTCGGAAGCTACCACGACGTTGATTCCAACGAAATGGCATTCAAGATGGCCGCCATCTTCGCCATGAAAGACGCTTTCAAAAACGGCAACTCCATCCTTCTTGAGCCAATCATGAAGGTCGAGAACGTCACCCCCGAAGACTATCAAGGTGACATCATGGGCGACCTCAACCGCCGCCGTGGAATCATCAAGGGAATGGAAACCAAGCTCGGCTTGTGCAACATCAATGCAGATGTGCCACTCGCGGAAATGTTTGGTTACTCTACCGCAATTCGTTCGCTCTCCAAAGGTCGCAGCTCCTACACAATGGAGCCCTCGCACTTCGAGCAAGTGCCGGAGAACGTCAAAGCCGCAGTGCTCGACACGAAAGGCAAACACTAACTAATCGCCATGACAGGACAACGTATTCGTATTCGTCTAAAGGCTTTCGACAGTCGCGTGCTTGATGCTTCAAGCGCCGACATCGTCGAAACAGCAAAACGCACCGGCGCTCGCGTCGCCGGGCCCATTCCACTACCAACTCGCGTCGAGAAGTTCACCGTGAACCGCTCGCCCCATGTTGATAAGAAGAGCATGGATCAATTTGAAATCCGCACACACAAACGCCTGCTCGACATCATCGAGCCAACGGCGAAGACCGTTGATGAACTCCGTAAGCTAAATTTGCCAGCGGGCGTCGATATCACGATTAAGATTTGAGGAACCAATGAAAATCGGACTTTTAGGTAAAAAACTGGGCATGACCCGAATCTATGATAGTAAAGGCGTGATTACGCCCGTAACTGTCATCGAAGCAGGTGGCATTACTCTTCTCCAAAAGAAGACTATCGAAAAAGACGGCTACGTCGCCGCGAAGGTAGGCTTTGATTCGCAGAAGGAAAGCCGCGTCAATAAGGCGGAACTCGGAGTCTTCAAAAAGGCAGGCAGCGAGCCGAAAAAGCGTGTCAAGGAATTTCGCCTCCCGGACGACGCGGTCCTTGAAGATTCTGTGGACCTCACAGTGAAGCAGTTCGCAGCCGGCGATATTGTCGATGTGATCGGACAAAGCAAGGGACACGGTTTTCAGGGTGTTGTCGCGCGATTCCGAATGGCGGGACAGCCTGCTTCGCACGGTTCGATGATGCACCGCCGTAACGGCGCAATCGGAAATCGTTCTACTCCTGGTCGTGTCTGGAAGAATATGGGAATGCCTGGTCACATGGGCGATGATCGTATCACTGTGCAGAATCTGCGCGTAGTTGCAGTCCGCGAAGAAGAAGGTGTTATCCTCATTAGCGGTGCAATCCCCGGAAAACCAGGCAGTTACGTCGTGGTCCGCCCTGCCAAGAAAGTCAAAAAGGAGATCGCTAAATAATGAGCGCAACAATTTTAACTGTCGAAGCCGCGAAAGCTGCGAACATTGAGATCATTCTCAACGGAAAATACACCCAAGCAGTCCACGAAACGGTCGTCGCACTCCGCGCCAACCGCCGCAGCGGAACCGCCAGCGTGAAAACGACGGCTACCGTAAACGGAAGTGGAGCAAAGCCTTGGAAGCAAAAGGGGACAGGTCGCGCACGCGCCGGTTCCCGCCAGAGCCCAATCTGGCGTGGAGGTGGTGTCGTTTTTGGCCCACATCCCCGTGATTACTCAAAGAAAGTCTCGAAAAAGACTAAGCGTGTTGCTCTTCGAAAAGCCCTGAGCGCCCGGATCATTTCGGGAGATGTCTTCGTCGTCCCCACTTTTTCGACACCCTCGCCGCGAACCAAGGACTTTATTGCCACAATCGGCGCGATCTCCACAGAGCCAAAAACCTTAGTCATTGGAACTGGTTTTGACGACAATACAAAATTGGCTGCTCGAAACATCCAGAAGACCCAACTCATCACAAGCGCGGACGTCAACACTGAGCATCTTCTCCTCTATAAGAAGATTATCGTGACGAACGACGCACTCACACAACTTGCGGAGCGTATCAATAAATGAACGAGCCTTACGACATCATCAAGACAGTTCACCTGACCGAAAAGGCGTCCATTCTCTCTGAGACGGACAACCAGTACGTGTTTAAGGTGAAATTGACTGCCAATAAAGTCCAGATTCGCCAAGCGATTGAGAAGCTTTTTAAAAAGAAGGTAGTTCGAGTGAACACCTGCCGAGTTGGCGGGAAAGCCAAAAAAGGCCGCACACAGCATCCCGGTCGCACAAGCAACTGGAAAAAAGCAATCGTGACGCTCGCCAAAGGCGACAAAATCGAACTCGTATAACTTAGGAGCAATATGGGACTCAAAACATTCCGACCGCTTACACCCACTAATCGCTTTAAACTGCTTCCTGATTTCGCTGAAATCACGAAGAAAAAGCCCGAGAAGTCGCTTGTAGAAGCTAAACCAAAAACTGGAGGCCGTAACAACCGGGGCCGTATTACAACCCGCCACGTAGGTGGAGGTCATAAACAGAAATACCGCATTATTGACTTCAAGCGTAAAACCGTTGGTGTTGCCAACGTAATCGCGATTGAGTATGATCCAAACCGTACTTGCCGGATTGCACTCATTGAATACGTGGATAAAGTTCGGGCCTACATTTTAGCGCCTGTCGGACTCACGGTTGGGATGAAGGTCTCAGCGGGCTCGGGTAGCGAGCCGAAAGTCGGCAATGCGCTTCCCCTTTCCGAGATTCCTCTGGGTGTCGCTCTACACAATGTAGAACTGCAACCTGGACGAGGTGGCCAGATGGCGCGAAGCGCGGGTGCGCAAGTTATTTTGAACAACCGTGAAGGCGATTACGCATTACTCAAAATGCCGTCGGGCGAAATCCGGAAAGTCCACGTCACGTGCAAGGCGACGATTGGGCAAGTTGGGAATGTCGAGCACATGAACGTGAGTTCTGGCAAAGCCGGGCGTACCCGCTGGCAGGGTGTTCGCCCCACTGTTCGCGGAATGGTAATGAATCCAGTCGACCATCCGATGGGTGGTGGACAGGGAAAATCTAAAGGTGGTGGCGGACGTCACCATCCGATGTCGCCTTGGGGCCAACTGGCGAAGGGCTTTAAAACCCGCCGCAAGCACAAGCCGAGCGACAAATTCATCGTCCAACGCAAAAACTCCACGAAGAAAGCATCACTGTAATTTATGGGACGCAGCCTCAAGAAAGGACCCTTCATCGACCAGCATCTGCTCGAGAAGATCGATAAAATCACCGCAAGTGGGAGTAAAAAGCCGATCAAAACTTGGTCGCGCCGCTCCACAATTATTCCCGATTTTGTCGGGCATACATTCCTCGTTCATAACGGGAAGGTTTTCAACTCGGTGTTTGTTACCGAAAACATGGTGGGGCACAAGCTTGGAGAGTTCTCGCCAACGCGGATCTTTAAGAAGCATGGAGCTCACACGGCTAAAGTAGCCAAATAGTGTTTTTAGTGGCAGTTTGGACGCAAAAAAATGCACGCCAAACATGCAGTTGCAGTATTCATTTTAGGTTTTGCCTTTGGCGGACCCGTCGCGTTAAGTGACGACAGTTCTTTGAATGATAGGAAATTAGAATCACCGGAGGGTGAGGCGATTATCGCGCTTGAAAAACTCGTAACCGACAATCGGAAACTACGGGAAGAAAACAATGACCTTAAAAAAGTTTTGGCCAATGCGGTTTCTGAGGCCGAGGTTTTTAAAAGACAGGTAGCCGACCTGTCTCTCCGAATGGAAGCGTTGGGGGCGAGTACATCGTCCCCATCAACACTTGAGCAAAGAGTGCTTCAGGCAGCAAATTCACTTGGACACGCGAGAGACGCGCAGAGCAAAATGAGCGCTGCGTTAGTTCGTATCGCGAGAGTCGCGAGCGAATTGGCAAAAAAAGCTGACCCGGAAATGAAGATTGTTCTTGAAGCGGAGCTCAAAAAAGCAGACGAAGCTCTTTTAAAGGCAGCAATTGGAGATGCTTCGCAGGAAGTTGACCCGAGTGCTGGCCAACCGCAAACCCTTCTGCAAGGCAGAGTGAGTGCGGTTAAGCCGGAGTTAGATTGTGTGGTAATCAACCTTGGAGCCAAACAGGGCGTCAAAGTTGGAATGCCATTTTCAGTGAAGCGGGGCGACAAGGAGATTGCGATTCTCCGGGTTGTGGACGCTCGGCAGTCCTTTTCAGGAACAGTGATTCAAAAGCAACTATCAGACAAAGAGCCAATCAAGCTCGGCGACACGATTACCATCGACGCCAAATTATAACATTTCAAACCATCCAAAATTTTACAAATGGAAGTTAAAGCCATATACCGCTACGTGCGAATGAGCGCATTCAAAATGCGAGACGTGACCCGCGAGATCCAAGGGAAAGCAGTTGCTGCTGCCCTCGACATAGTCGCGTTTAGCCCGAAGAAGGCCGCGTTTTTCGTTCAAAAGACTCTCAAGAGCGCTGTTGCTAACGCAGAAAACAATCACAACCTGCGTGCTGAGAAGCTAGTAGTTAAAGAGGCTGTGGCTGGCGAAGGTGCTACGATCAAGCGTTTTATTCCAAAGGCACGCGGAAGCGCAGGACCGATCCGAAAGCGCACCTGCCACATATACATCACCCTGACCGACGAAATCGAAATCAAAAAACGCCTGCCTAAGTCAAAAGAGAAATCCGGCGCGAAAAAGAAGGCCGCAAAACAGGCAGCAACATCAAACGAATAACTCATGGGCCAGAAAACCAATCCAATCGGCTTCCGACTTGCAGTCAATAAAGACTGGCGTTCCAAATGGTTCGCAACGCGCAAGGACTTTCCAATTTTCCTAGCGGGCGATATCAAGATCCGGGCATATGTTAAAGAAAAGCTGCGCTTGGCGGCAGTTTCAAAAGTCGTGATTGAGCGCGCCTGGGCCAGCATACGCGTTACAATTCATACCGCGCGGCCCGGAATCGTCATCGGACGGAAAGGTGCGGAGATCGAAACGATGACTGCTGATATTTCAAAGTTGGCTGGCGGTAAGCAGGTTAAGATCGACATTGTTGAGATTAAGAACGCAGACCTTGACGCGCAGTTGGTTGCTGAAAACATCGCAGCGCAGATTGAGCGTCGAATTAGTTTTCGTCGTGCGATGAAAAAGACCCTGCAAATCACAATGGAGCAGGGCGCTGACGGAATCCGTATTCGTTGCGCTGGGCGTCTCGGTGGTGCAGAGATTAGCCGAGCTGAGTGGTATCGCGAAGGGAAGATCCCTTTGCACACACTACGGGTCCCGATTGACTACGGATTTGCGGAAGCAAACACAACATACGGAAAGATCGGAATTAAATGCTGGATTTGTAAGGGTGATAAAGCGAACGAAAACAAAGAAGCCCCGGCTGGAGGGGATCAGCGTCGCGAGCGGCGTAATGACCGAAACGACCGTGGTAATGATCGGCGGGGTGGTCCACGCCGAGACGCAGCTGCAGTGACTTCTGCCGAAAGTGCCCCGGCGGAGCCCGTTCAGGCTTAACTTTAATTTAGGAGGAAACAATTTATGCCTTTGATGCCAAAACGAGTGAAGTACCGGAAAACCCAGCGCGGTAGCCGGGCCGGAGTAGCAACTCGCACCGTTAATCTCGATTACGGAGTCTTCGGACTTCAGACACTTGAGCGCGCTTGGATTACTAATACGCAAATTGAAGCCGCACGGGTTGCAATGACGCGTAACATGAAACGAAAAGGAAAGCTCTGGATTCGAATATTTCCCGATAAATCGGTTACTGCCCGTCCGCCTGAAACTCGAATGGGAAAAGGCAAAGGCCAACCCGAGTATTGGGTCGCGACGATTCGCCCAGGAAATATTTTGTTCGAGGTCGATGGTATTCCTGAGAGCCTTGCGCGTGAGTCGTTTCGACTCGCGGCTGATAAACTACCAGTGCGGACAAAATTCCTAACACGGAACAGCTAGAATAAGCTCATGAAGATCAAAGAAATCCGAGAACTTACGCCAGATGAATTGCGCTCCAGAAAGCGCGAACTTCGAGAGCAGATTTTCCATCTCCGCCTGCAACAGGCGAGTGGGCAATTAGAGAAACCGAGTGAACTTCGTTCGCTGCGACGTGAAATCGCACGCATTGAGACAGTTCTTACACAAAAGAATCAACCGGCCGTAGTCAATTAATTTAATATAATGAGCGAACCCGCTACTATTGAAGCTGCGCCTGCAGTTGACCGTAACCTGAGAAAAACCCGCGTCGGAACGGTAGTATCCAACAAGATGTCTAAGACGATCGTTGTGAAAACAACGACCCGCGTGCCTCATCCGAAGTTCGGGAAAATCGTCCAGCACATCAAGAAATTTTATGCCCATGATGAAGAAGGGAAAGCCCAACCGGGTGACCTCGTTCGCATCATGGAGACACGCCCACTAAGTAAAATGAAGTGCTGGCGACTCGTCGAAATCCTTAAACACTGATTTAATAATGCTTCAAATTCGCACAAGACTTGATGTCGCCGATAATACCGGTGCACGGATGGCAAAAATGATTGGAGTGATCGGAAAGCCGACGCTGATTGCTCATGTCGGAGATATCATCACCGCGCATATTCGGGAAGCCCAATCGGGCGGAACCGTTAAAAAGGGTGAGGTTGTTCGCGCTGTTGTGGTTCGCACAAAAAAACCCCTCCGCCGCGAGGACGGGGGTTACCTACGTTTCGACAGCAACGCAATCGTCATCATCGACAAGGATAATAATCCGAAAGGCACTCGTATTTTCGGGCCAGTTGCTCGCGAACTTCGTGAGAACGGCTTTATGAAGATTATCTCGCTCGCACCGGAGGTTCTTTAAGTCATGGCAAATCGTCCAACATTTCACGTCAAAAAGGGAGATTCCGTTCAAGTGATTAGTGGAAATCACAAGGGCGCAACAGGTAAGATACTTGCCGTTCTGCCGAAAAAATCCCAAGTCCTAGTCGAAGGTGTGCGAATTATTAAAAAGCACACGAAAAAGAGTCAGGATAATCCAAACGGAGCCATCCTCGAAGTCGAGGGGCCGCTTCACATTTCCAACGTCAAGCTCATTGAAACAGGAGCAGACAAAGCCAAAAAGTAGTATATGGCATCAGCACTTTTAGAAGAATACAAATCGAAAATCATCCCGGCGCTAAAGGCGTCGCATGGTTACAAAAACGTTCACCAGGTTCCGAAGGTCACGAAAGTGGTTGTGAACACGTGTATCAACGCTGGGCTTTCAGATTACAAGCAGGCCCTCGAGGACGCCAAGAATGAGCTTTCGACGATCACTGGACAAAAGCCGGCCGAGACTCGGTCGAAGAAGAGCATCGCAAACTTCAAACTTCGTGAAAATCAAGCGATTGGCGCGAAAGTGACGCTGCGCGGTAAGCAGATGTATGAGTTTCTTGAACGCCTCATTAAGACCGCGCTGCCCCGAATCCGCGACTTTCGCGGTGTTTCGACGCGTGCATTTGACGGCAACGGTAACTACACTCTCGGAGTGGCAGATCAGTCAATTTTTCCCGAAATCGAACTAGACAAAATCAAAAGAACCATCGGTTTTGACGTATGTATCGTTACAACCGCAAAAACAAACGCAGAAGCAAAAAGTCTTCTGATGGAAATGGGGATGCCTTTCAGCGACAAGGGGCGCAAGCCCAAGGCAGAGGCAACTGTTGCACCCGCAGCGTAATTCAATACAATGAGCGCACTTACTGATCCAATAGCTGATTTTCTGACCCGCTTGCGCAATGCAAGTCAGGCAGGACTAAGCGAAGTCTTGGCACCGTATTCCAAGATTAAATTTGAAATTGCAAAAATACTCAAACAGGAAGGCTATGTGTCTTCAGTGGACATTGAGAAAGCTGGCGAGTTTCAAAACATCAAAATAGTCACGAAATTCGTGAATCGCGCACCGGCTATCACCGGCCTAAAGCGCGTATCAAAACCCGGTCTCCGGAAATACGTTGGTGCCAAAGAGGTGCCTCGCGTTCTCGGTGGTCTCGGGATCACAATCCTATCGACTCCTAAGGGAGTTCTCAGCGGCCGTGAGGCCAAAAAAGAAAACGTTGGCGGTGAACTGCTAGCGTACGTCTGGTAAAAATACTATGTCTCGAATCGGCAAAAAACCAATTGAACTGCCTGCAAAAGTAACCGTTAAATTCGGTAACGATGGAGCAGTGAATGTCGAGGGCCCGAAAGGCAAGCTTTCGTGGAGCCTCCCAGCAGGAATATCCGGCAAAGTGGAAGGCACAACCTTGACCGTCTCCGCTGGAGCAGGACTGGGCGCACTTTTTGGCTTGAGCCGAGCGCTTATAAACAACATGATCGTTGGCGTTACCACTGGTTACGTTAAAGACCTAGAGATCCAAGGAGTTGGATTCAAGGCCGCAGTTAAGGGAAAAGTGTTGAACTTGAATCTTGGCTATAGCCATGACATCAATCATCCGATCCCTGAAGGGCTTAAAATCACCGTCGCTGAAAACACCAAAGTGAAGGTTGAAGGCATCGACAAACAAATGGTAGGTCAGTTTGCAGCGGAAGTCCGTTCGTTCTATCCACCAGAGCCTTACAAGGGTAAGGGCGTCCGCTACGCGGGCGAAAAAATCATTCGCAAAGAAGGCAAGACCGTTCAATAAGCCATGGCTACAGCATACCGCAAAGAAAAAATCAAAATGCGCCACACGCGCCTTCGCAAGAAGGTCGCTGGCACAGCCGAACGTCCTCGTTTGGCTGTCCACTTCAGTGGGAAAAATGTTTACGCACAAGTCATCGACGACACTGTCGGCAAGACGGTCGCAAGCGCGAACACGACGGAGCCCGGTCTTAAAAGCCAGAAACCGCGCGCAAACTCCGCAACTGCGACGGTGATCGGGAAGCTAGTAGCCGAACGCGCGAAGGCTGCAAATGTCTCCAAAGTTGTTTTTGATCGCGGAGGCTTCATTTACCACGGAAAAGTAAAAGCGTTGGCCGATGCGGCTCGCGAGGCAGGATTGCAATTCTAATTTATATGGCTGACGAGACTCCAACAACGCCCCCAGCAGCAACAACTGACACACAGCCGCAACAGCGGCAAAATCGTGGACCTGGTGGTCCGGGGGGGCGTGGACCTGGGCGCGGTGGCCCAGGCGGCGGTGGCAAAGGACGCGGTCCTCGTGGCCCTCGCGCAGAGGCGGCGCCCGCAATGGAAGGCGCGATGGTGGACGGTGTATTCGTGCCTACGACTGGTAATGAGTTGGTCGAAAAGACCGTTTTCATCAACCGTTGTGCTAAAGTCGTAAAGGGTGGTCGGCGCTTTTCGTTCAGTGCTCTTATAGTCATCGGAGACAAGAAAGGTCGCGTTGGCTTTGGATTTGGAAAAGCGAACGAAGTTAGCGAAGCAATTCGTAAGGCATCGGAACGGGGACGGAAGGCTCTTATCGCTGTTGCGTTGCAGACCGGAACTATCCCGCACGCAGTTACTGGGGAACACGGCGGCGGTTACGTGATTTTGAAACCAGCGAGTCCTGGAACGGGTATTAAGGCTGGCGGTGCTGTGCGCGCCGTCTGCGACGCCGTGGGGATTAAGGACATTATTGGAAAGAGTCTCGGGTCGTCGAATCACGCAAACGTGTTGAAGGCGACACTCCACGCGCTCGGGCAACTTCGCCAACGTGCGGATGTGTTTAAGGGGCGTGGAATCACGTTTAAGTCGGTCGCTCCAACGAATTAGTAGATATTTAACTGAACATGAATCTTACAAATCTCAAACCGCGCCCCGGTTCAAAGCATCGAGTCAAGCGCCTCGGAAGCGGTGAAAGCAGCGGAAAAGGAAAAACTTGCGGTAAGGGCCACAAGGGACAAAAAGCACGGTCGGGTGGTAGTATTCGACTTGGATTCGAGGGCGGTCAAATGCCACTTTTCCGGCGGATGCCCAAACGCGGATTTAACAACTTCGAATTTCGCACGACCTACGCAGTCGTCAACATCGGATCGTTAAACGAGGCCTTCGAGGATGGCGGAAATGTGGATGAAACTTCTCTACTTGAAGCCAGCCTCATTCGTAAACCGTATGATGGCGTTAAGATACTCGCGACAGGGGAATTATCCAAAAAATTGAACGTTTCCGTAAATAAGGCGAGTGCGTCAGCCAAGGCAGCAATTGAGAAGGCTGGCGGATCTTTGACTCTGAAGTAATGGTAGCCGAGATGAGCCGACGTGTGTTTGAGACTGTCGTTTGACGTCTCTAACCAGTCGGCTCTTCCGCATTCACTGCTCAACAGCTTAATGATATCAGCGTTTTTTAACATCCGTAAAATTCCCGAACTGAGGAACCGAGTACTTTTCTCGCTTCTGATGGTGGTGCTTTATCGCATCGGGTGCTCGCTGACTGTTCCTGGTGTGAATGCCATGGTGCTGCGCGAGTATTTTAGCCAACAGGTGAACAACTCATCAAGCGGTGGAGTTGCACAGCTTTTTAACATATTTTCGGGCGGCGCTCTGGAGCAGTGTGCGATTTTTTCGCTCGGCGTCATGCCTTACATTAGCGCGAGTATCATGCTCCAATTATTGACGGCAGTGGTGCCTCAACTTGGAAAACTTGCGAAAGAGGAAGGGGGGAGGCAGAAGATTTCTCAATACACCCGTTACGTAACCATTATCCTCTGTATCTTTCAGGGATTGTTGTTGGCGAAGTCCTTTCAAAGCCCCGGAAATCTTCTCCCGAATATTGATAGGACAATGGCGATTTACGGTCCTTTGGTTCCCATTGGTGGGTGGGGGTTCCTGTCGCTTGCCGTTCTCTCTCTTACCGCCGGAGCAATGCTTTTGATGTGGCTTGGCGATCAAATCACAGACAGAGGAATTGGAAATGGAATGTCGTTGATTATCTCGGTGGGGATTGTTGCGAGGCTTCCGGCAGCGTTAGTTCAAGCGTGGAAAACCTTTGTGCCCAGCGGTGTATCGGCGATGGCGCAAGCAAGTCCGATGAAGTTGGTGATGATGATTGGGTTCTTGGTGCTAGTGATCGCGGGAGTTATCTGCATTACTCAAGCCCAGAGAAGAATCACAGTGCAATATGCGAAACGTGTAGTGGGTCGGAAAGTCATGGGTGGTGTCGCTCAGTATATGCCTCTCAAGGTGAACTATGCGGGCGTCATGCCGATCATTTTTGCTCAAGCGATTCTTGTTTTTCCAGGTTTTTTGATTAACACGATTTGGCCTCATAGCCAGACCGCAGGCCGAATTGCTGCAAGTCTGGCAAGCGGAAGCGTTCATTATATTGTTACTGCGGGAATGATTTTCTTTTTTAGCTATTTTTGGGTAGCTACGCAGTTCCAGCCACAACAAATAGCGGACGACCTCAAAAAAGCTGGGGGCTATATTCCAGGTGTGCGTCCGGGAAAGCCAACTGCAGATTTCCTAGATAATTCTATGACTCGGCTGACATTTGCGGGCGCGGTATTTCTGACGATTATAGCGCTTCTCCCTCAGATGCTCGCGGAGCAGGCGCGGATTCCATATATCGCCGCGCAATTTTTTGGCGGAACGAGTATTCTTATCGTAGTCGGAGTAGTGCTTGATACAATGAAGCAGATAGAAACTCATCTTCTTCAACGGAATTATGACGGGTTTTTACGTAAGGGCAAACTGCGCGGGCGATTTGATCGTTCGCCGGAAGCAATTGCCGAAGCCTCAACTAACACCACGATTATTTGGCTCGCTGTTGGATCCGCTTGTTTCATCTTGGTCGGAATTGTCGCGTTTCTCATTAATAAGTGAAACAGCGACTTACGTTGCTGGAAGTTCCAGCGTCTGGTAATGGAGCATCGCGAGAATCCGAAGGTATTCACAGTCGCGAGAAAGGGCGAATCATATTAAACGTTTTGGGTGTGCGTTTTTGCCGTGGCAACGAAAACGGCCTTTCTCAAACGCAAGATTTCTTCGGTTCTTCGGTGCCATGCTATCACGGGGGCGGACGCTCCTAGCGGTCCGAACGACTTCACGGACCCGATGATTCACATTAAAAATGAACACGAAATCGAAAAGATGCGCAGTGCTTGCGCCTCGGCTTCGCGGGTGCTCGACAAACTCGGGAGGATGCTCCGTCCTGGAATCTCTACGGCCGAAGTGGACAAAGCTGCAAAAGAGATGATAGCGGAAGAAGGTTGCAAAAGTGCTTTTTTTGGATATCGAAATTTTCCGGGTCAAATTTGCATCTCTGTGAATGAGGAAGTTGTTCATGGTATTGGTGGTTCTCGGCGTATCCAATATGGAGATGTGGTCTCTCTTGATGTCGGGGTTGTCAAAAACGGATGGGTCGGGGATACCGCGAAAACCGTTCCCATCGGGGCAGTGCGAAACGATTGGATGCGACTGCTCGCCGTTACCGAGGATGTGCTCGACCGAGTGATCCCAATGGCAACGGCTGGACGTCGACTTGGGGATTTATGTTCTTTTATTGAAGACGAAATCGTTGCGAACGGCTATAATGTTGTGCGAGAGTTCGTGGGGCACGGCGTTGGTCGCAATCTGCACGAGGAGCCGCAAGTTCCGAACTTCGGTCGTCCGGGTACGGGACCGAAATTGAAAGCTGGTATGACGATAGCAATTGAGCCTATGGTGAACTTGGGGACGGCAAACGTCCGCACTTTAGGGGATGATTGGACCGTCGTTACGGCCGATGGCCAGCCCAGCGCTCACTTTGAACACACAATACTCATTACAAAAGAACAACCAGAAATCCTAACATGGCGAGAGAAGTTGCAATCGAAATAGAAGGTAAAGTCACTGAATGTCTTCCCGGCACCATGTTTCGCGTGGATCTAGGAAATGGGCATCGCATCTTGGCGCACATCAGCGGAAAAATGCGTAAAAACTTCATTCGCATCTTGCCAGGCGACAGAGTTTCGCTAGAAATGTCGCCCTACGACCTGACAAAGGGGCGGATCACATTCCGTCACAAGTAACTTAAAATACTGTAGCGCACGGACAGCCGAAGCTCATAAACAGAGGCTTTCCGAGCGATTTTTTGTCCTCAAATATCAACGTTTTTAACACCGAAATCCAATGAAAGTCCGAGCATCAGTAAAACGGCAATGCGAAAGCTGCCGAATCGTAAAGCGGAAGAATGTTCTCCGCGTCATCTGCACCAACCCACGCCACAAACAGCGTCAGGGCTAAACCAACACAACCAAAAATCAATATTTTATGCCACGAATTCTAGGCATTGACATTCCCGGCGACAAGCGCATCGAAGCTTCGCTCCCATACATCTACGGCATCGGCCCGAGCAACACCAAAAAGGTTCTCGAAGCTTCTAACATCGACCCGAGTATACGGGCCAAGGACCTCTCGCCTGAGCAATTGAATGCGATCATTCATGCGATCAGCGCGCAGAAGATTCTTATCGAGGGCGACCTTCGTCGTGAACTCCAGCAGAACCTAAAGCGCCTTCAGGCCATCAACTGCTACCGTGGCATTCGCCACCGTCGCGGACTACCCGTTCGCGGTCAGCGGACGCAGACAAATGCCCGCACACGGAAAGGCCCACGGAAAACCGTCGGGGTCCAACGTGCAAAAGAAGGCGCGAAGTAAACTTAATCGAAAAACTGATTTATGGCTGATACAGAACCAACACCCGGAACATCGCCCGCACCAGCGGCGGTGGAAGCAAAGCCCAAGGCTCCTAAAAAAGCACCGGCTACAAAGAAATCCAAAGAGGCAGTCGCTGCGGTGGACGCAGCGCCTGCCATTGATGTCTCGCTGGACCTCAATGCAGGCATTGAGCCCATCAAGGTCATCAAGGCTAAGGGCTCAAAGAACATTTCTATCGGCGTTGCGAACATCCTCGCGACGTTCAATAATACCAAAGTAACCATTACCGACCAACGTGGCAACGTGTTGGGCTGGTCGAGCGCTGGTAAGGTTGGCTTTAAGGGCTCCCGCAAGAGCACGGCATACGCCGCTCAGATGGTGGCTCAAGATGCCTGCCGTCAGGCGATGGGGCACGGTCTTCGCGAAGTCGAAGTCCGCGTAAAAGGCCCGGGAGCTGGTCGTGAATCGGCGATTCGCGCCATTCAGGCAGTAGGCCTCGAAATCACCACCATTAAAGACGTGACGCCGGTGCCGCACAATGGTTGCCGTCCGCCAAAAGCCCGTCGCGTTTAATACATAGAATCATACAGAAATGGCACGTTACACTGGACCTAAAAGCAAAGTCTCCCGCCGCTACAACACACCGTTGTTCGGCCCAACGAAGTATCTCGAACGCAAGAACTACCCACCGGGCCAGCATGGACCGAAGGGTAGCCGCCGCAAGACGAGCGAATACTCGATCGCGCTCGCAGAGAAGCAGAAGCTCCGTTACCAATACGGCATCCTCGAGAAGCAGTTCCGCCGATTCTTCGAAATCGCCAGCCGCCGTCGTGGCGTCACGGGCGAAATCCTTCTTCAGCTTCTCGAGACGCGTCTCGACAGCGTTGTCTATCGCCTCGGTTTCGCGAACAGCCGCAACGCTGCACGCCAGATGGTCGGCCACGGACACGTTAAAGTGAATGGACGCCGTTGCTCGGTTTCCAGTCGCTCGTGTTTGCCCGGTGACACAATCACCGTGCAGGAAAAAGAGGGCAGCCGCCGCCTCGCCACCAAGAATATGGAACTCACCACGATCGTTCCCGTGCCTGATTGGCTAACGGTCAACAAAGACCAGTTTACCGGCACGGTCGCTCGCATTCCGACGCGCGAAGAAATCGCGCCAATCGTCAACGAGCAGCTCATCGTCGAACTCTACTCGAAGGCGTAATCGCAGGCGATACGACATTTCCAAACCGGCGCGGCTCCAAAAGGGCCGCGCCGGTTTTGTTTATCCGCGAAACGGAAAACAATTCGCTCATCAGTGGTGCCTTCTGTGTGAAAGAAGCCAGCGTCACGAAATAGCTCACTGGAGAGCAGGGGCCAGAGCGTGCAGGGCAATCCGCTCCGGCGTTTTCGCGGGTCGGTCAAATTTTCCCGAGTAGCATCAAGATGATCACGACTATGAGAATCGTGCCGAGACCGCCGCTGGGACGATAGCCCCATTTGCTGCTGTGAGGCCATGTTGGCAGTGCGCCGATGAGTAGAAGAATGAGGACGACGAGCAGGATGTTGTTCACGCCTCTTGTTCGGCGCAGGTGGAGCGATTGGTTGTATGCGATTTTGACTACCGCGATACACGCAAATTCCCGTCGAGTTACGATTCCTTTTGTGATCCTAAAAACGGCAGTTGAGGGTTGAGGGCGAGGGGGAGCGGCGCGGGTTGGATTTCACGGTGGCGGCAGGTCGATGATGCTGCGCGCGGTGGTTGCGCGGTCGCTGTTTTAGAAAATCAGCGCGTTTTGTTTGGGTGGGGAGGG